>NZ_JAELTT010000005.1 GCF_016428975.1 Dyella sp. ASV21 | reverse complement strand
CCCTTCACGTTACGCAGGTACAGGAAGCACAAGCCGAAGCCCCAGTTCCGATGATTGTCGGTCAGACGCAGTAGCCAGTTCGCAATCTCTTCGTTCTCGGCATTCCGCTGGCCGACGTACCGATAGCAGCTCTGGCTGATCCCGAACGCCTCGCATGCCAGCCGGATCGACACGCCCCGACTAGACGCCGCTTGCATGGCCATCTCGCGCCGACGAGATGGCCTCAGTCTTTTTTTGCGAGCGCCTCCGCAACGATCTCCGCCTTGATCTTCTCCTCGACGTACATCTTGCGCAGCCGGGCATTCTCGGCCTCCAGCTCCTTCATTCGGGCAATCAGTGAGACATCCATGCCGCCGTACTTCGATCGCCACTTGTAGAACGTCGCCGTGCTGATACCCAGCTCCCGGCATAAGTCCGGTACTGCCAGCCCCGACTCCACGCGCTTCAGCGCGTCCATGATCTGGCTGTCCGTAAATCTCGACTTCTTCATTCTGTAGAATCCTCTCAACGAGAAAATTCTACTTCTGATCCCGAGGGTTCTGCGGGGGGACTACCCGCAATGGCTGGCATAAGAGCATCAACCAACTGCAGCAATTTTTCGTCACCCGATAGTTCATCCTTCAATGACATGTATCTACTGCGTATGTCTTCAGCAACCGTCTGACGCCACCACGTATCGCGAGCATCCAGAAACTTGTCCACTATGTGGCTTTGGCGCGCGTAATTGAGAAGCAGGCTTTTCGCGTCATCGGAGAAGCCGTTGAAAACAGCTTTTGCTTCGAACATTGCTGGTGGCTTTATTCCACCAATCACGAGCGAGTCCTTACTATTGGCCAGATCGACAAGAAGGTCACCCAAGCTGCTCAAGTCCAAATTGGTGGGAACGTTTGATGGAACGCCACCAATAATCGACTCTTGCTGATTTGCAGGAAGGCCGATGAACTTTTTAAGCAGATGTTGAGTGCCAATCGGGTAGCACTCATCCAATTGCGGATGATCCGCCAAAATAGCCTCATGGACAGGAACAAGCGGCTCCGGCAATCCCTTGAAGCGGTCATTAAGCACGAAGTGCCAACGCCTTAAGGCTGTCTTCGTCGACAAGAGCTTCGAAAAGTCCTCTTCTGCCTTATGACATGCAGTGAGAACATCGACGGGCTTGAAGGCACTAGTCGGTGCGTACAACTGAAAGTAACGCTGCTCAGTGGCAACGTACCCATCATTGCCTCGATCTCCTTGCGATCCCCACGGCGCAACTGATACATAGCTTTCGTAGGCGAAAGACATCAGCTGATTGAAGACATCCTGAAAAGCTTGTCCGCCGCTTTCGTGCAGCCTGTTCCTAAAGATCACATTGTGAACAAAGGTTGCGTCCATGCTCCCCTCAGCTATCGCAACGAATGGTTGGAGTATAGGAGCCACACTTCTGTCAAGCTAGCTTGGCGGCTGCAATCCTCACTTTTACTCGACAGCCCGGCAAAACCGAAGGTCTCGGCTTCAGAGCCTCGCTCCGAGGCAGGGTTGCCATGAAAGCAAAGAGAGCGACAAGCGGAAGGCATCCAGAGAAACTGAAGACGCCCCGAGCACATTCTAGCCAGCTGTACGCTGAAGCCTTAGCACACTGCTTCCGGTCTTTAACTCATCCAAATAGTCAGCCCACGACTGCACTATTAGCCGCCGCTTCTCTCGAAACTTGACCCGAGCATAGGCGGCATCGAGCTCGTTTTTTGGAGCATGCGCCAGCTGCGCTTCTAATACATCAACATCGACTTCGAGCCGTTCGCGCCCAAGGGTGCGAAATGATGCCCTGAAGCCATGTGTCGTATGCTCACCTCTAAAGTTCAAGTCGCGCAGCGCTTTACTTAGGGAATCACGTGAGAGATGTGCTGACTTCTGCCTAGCCTGCGGAGGAAAGACATACTCAGCGCCATGGCTTCGTTGTTGCATTTCCTTAAGCGCTTCGATGGCTTGGGTCGGTAAGGACGTGTCGAAGTCGACGCCGGTCTTCATGCGATTTCGCCCATCTGGCTCCTTGCCGGGTATGCGCCACTCTGCGCGCTCCAAATCAATTTCTGACCAACGAGCGCTTGCAACGACTCCCGATCGCACGGTGGTCCATGCAGCTAGAAGCAGGGCTGCACGCACCACCCGGTTGCCGTACCCGTCTATCGCCCGCATCAGATCACCCAGTCGACTCTCATCATCAGTGACCGCAGGCATATGACCAGCGCGGCGAGTGGGAAGCAGTCGATCTAGCCGTAATCTACTTTCCTCAGGCCTTAGCCCTTCGTCGATAGCTTGGTCCACTATCCGACCGATAAATTGTCTCGCCTTTCTTGCAAGCTGAGGTGTGTCTTCATTCATCCTGAGAAGCAGCGGCCGAAAGTCTTTAACCTGCAAGTTGCGGATGTCTAAGTCACCAATCTCTTCGACAAAGTACCCTTCCACCACGAGCCGGGCCTTGCGGTACGTTTCCTCCGCCCAATGAGGCTGGCTATCCGCCAACCATCGCCGCGCAGTCGCCTTCAGTGTGGTGCGTTCGGCCTCTGCCTCAGCACGCCTCTGTGCTTCATCCTCGGCGGCATCAGACGCACTAGCCATTTGCTGCGCCTTACGAACACCCGGAGTCGCCTTCCCGGCCTTAGCGTCCTGCTGAATCTGGATTGCCCGTACACGCGCATCTGCCAGCGACATTGCAGGGTAATAGCCGATGCTGGCCGGTGTGGCTGTTTTGCTACCCGGAAGTCGATAGCGGACCACCCACGTCTTCAATCCAGCCTTGCTGACTTGAAGGTAGAGCCCCTTGCCATCCGGAAGCGTGTAAGCCTTTTGCTTCGCTCTAGCATTGCGGACTTCAAACTCCGTAAGAGGCTTTGCATGCTTAGGCATTAGCGGGGACCATCTTGTGTATGAAATCCATGTTCATGCACAAGAGCATACACAACATTCTGGGATCTGCTGAGACACCCTGAGAACGGCAGACACAAAAAACCCCGCAGAATGCGGGGTTTAGTGCGTTTCATGAGACTCACTGAGACTCCCTGAAACTTCTATTGGTGCCCAAGGGGGGCATCAGCAGACCGCATTCTAGCGCGGTTTGTAGCCGTTCTGGTGCAATTCTGGTGCAGCTTTTTCAAAGTTGCCCAACGTTGCTGAAGACCGGTACCCAGTTGCCGAATGCGAGTCCCCAAAGGGTACTCGAACCGATTCGGAGCGACGCATTGAAATACGTCTATTACAGCGCCGTCGAGGAGACCATCTACTTCCTCGATCACCGGGTCGAAGACCACGGTGAGCTGATCGGCACGATCAGCCAGCTGCCCCCGCGCCCCGCCTTCGTCGTCCACTCCCTGCTCTACAACGCCGGGTACCACGACCTTACCGGGCTGACCTTCGTCCATGGCGAACGCCAGTCCCCCTCGCAACAGGAACCACCGCATGAGTAATGGAACGATGGACTTCGGCGCCGCGCTGAAGGCCCTCAAGGAAGGTCGCCGTGTCGCCCGTCAGGGTTGGAACGGCAAAGGCCTGTGGCTTGAGCTGCAGCGCCCCGACGCCCACTCGAAGATGACGCTCCCGTACATCTTCATGTCCTATCCCAAGGACGCCCAGAACACCCCGGGCGCCCGGGTACCGTGGTTGGCCAGTCAGACCGACGTGCTGGCTGAGGACTGGATCGAAGTCGAAGGGGAGCAGGCATGAGCCAGATCACCCCGACCATCGGTCGCCGCATTTGGTACTTCAAGCACCGCCGCGACAGTGGCGTCATGACGATCGACGACACCCAGCCGTGCGATGCCGGCATCGTGTTCGTCCACCCGGACGGCAAGGTCAACCTGCAGGTCAACGACCACCGGGGTTTCATCACCGGCGTCGAGGAGGTCGAGATCATCCCCCTGGATGTGATTCCGCCGTCCGATGGCGGCTACGCCCAGTGGATGCCCTACCAAGTCAAGGCCGACGCCGATCGCAAGACCCGCGAGAACCAGGCCGAACCCAACCGCAGCTCGCCCAGCGACGTGCGGGTGACGCTGGACGACATCAACGCCCTCAAGGCCCGGGTGATCTACAGCGTCGAGAACCGCCCCCTGGGCACCACCAGCACCTTCGTGCATGCGTACCTGGACGGCACCTTCTACCTGGCCACCGGCCACTCGGCGTGCGTCGATCCGGCCAACTACGACCAGGCCAAGGGTGAGCAGTTCGCCCGCAAGGACGCCGAACAGAAGGTCACCAACAAGCTCTGGGAACTGGAGGGCTATGCCCTCTACAAATTCCTGTAGTAATCTTTCCAACTACTCCAACAACGGGAGCCCCACCAGGGGCTCTCTTTTTTTGTCCACCTGAACCAGAGAATCCTATGGCAACGCTTTCCCACCTCACTGTCCCTCCCTCCAAGGCCCGTGCTCTAGTGGTGCGCTGCCTGCTCGCCGGCCTCGTGCCGTATGTCCGCTCCAGCCCGGGTATCGGCAAGAGCGACATCATGAAGTCGATCGCCGACGAGTACCGCCTGAAGCTGATTGACCTGCGTCTCAGCCAGTGCGACGTCACTGATCTCCACGGCTTGCCTCGCTTCACCAACGATGGTCGGGCCGAGTATTCCCCGTTCTCCAGCTTCCCTCTCGAAGGTGACGAGCTGCCGCTGCACCCCGATGGCCAGCCTTACGAGGGCTGGTTGTTGTTCCTCGACGAGATCAGCTCGGCGGGCAAACAAATGCAGGCGGCTGCCTACAAGCTGCTGCTCGACCGCATGGTCGGTCAGAGCAACCTGCACAAGAAGGTGCTGCTGGCCTGCGCCGGCAACCTCGAGACCGATCGTGCCGTGGTGCACGGTACGAGTACCGCCATGCAGTCGCGTCTAGTTCACATCGAGATGCGCTGCGACCACCGCGAGTGGATGCAGTGGGCCAGCAAGCAAGGCATCGACAGCCGCATCATCGGCTTCCTCGAGTTCAAGCCGGACTACCTGCACAAGTTCGAGCCCGATCACCAGGACAAGACGTTCGCCTGCCCCCGCACGTGGGAGTTCGCACATCGCCTGGTCAAGGGCGAGTCGATCACCAACAGCGACATCCCGCTGCTGGCCGGTACCGTCTCCGCCGGCGTGGCGCAGGAGTTCGTGCAGTTCGCACAAATCTACGCGGATCTGCCGAAGATGAGCGACATCCTGAAGGATCCGAAGTCGGCGCCGGTACCGCAGGAACCGAGCACCAAGTTCGCCATGTCCACCGTGGTCGCTGACCACTTCACCGACAAGACGGCCGATGACCTGGCCATCTACATCCAACGCTACCCCGTGGAGCACCGCGTGGTCATGTTGCGCATGGTGCATCAGCGCCAGCCACAACTAATGCGCCACAAGGCCGTCAGCGGCATGTTCCAAGAACTGCTCAAACATATGTGAGGAATCGGCAATGCCACACACAACCATGGTTACCGACAGGCTTGCCGAATCCTTACGGCTGATCGTTGCCCGAGTCCGCGTAGCCAATGCAGAGGGTAATCCGATTGCGTCGGCCCTCGTTCCAATGGCCTTGGCTGCACTGGCGAAATACGACGCCAATCCGCACCCCAATGAAGGCTCTATGCACGGGCAATGTCATGCATGCCAACCCACGCTTCAACACTCACAAGCCAATGCCATAAACCACCATGACACTGCTGCGGCGTCGGGAGATCAAATAATGGAAGAGCAAGCGCTGGCCAAGTTCACCGTGTTCGTTCAGCAGCCGAACGGCTACGGCACAACACACATTAGCAGCCACGAGGCGACCAACAGCGATGGCGCCGTTGAGGCAGCTTTGCGGGAAACGGCCAACGACTGGGGTTACGAATCCACCTGCAATCTTCGCGTGCTGGGAGTCGCCTCTGGCGACATCACAATCCTTGAGTGGAACGATCTCGAATGAAACCACGCATCAAGTGGTCAGGGCGATTCCAGCATTGGTGTCATTACTCGAGCTGGGTCTTCAACTCAGAGGACCGCATGGCGCTGATGTTCGTTCTGCAAATCAACCGGGCCAACGGGAAACGAAATTGATGGACAAGCAAAAGGCGCTCGACAAGGCGGTGCTGGGGCTGTTTCAGGGTCACGCCAGCACCTTCCTCTCCACGATCTACTGCAGCCTGAAATTCGTCTGGGACGAGAGTATCCCGACGGCCTGTACCAACGGGCTGGAGCTGCGGGTCAATCCGACCTGGTTCGTAAGCCTGTCGGAAAAGATGCGCGTCACCCTGCTGGCGCATGAGCTGTGGCACATCGCCTACATGCACATGGCCCGCGTGGGTGATCGCAACTTCCAGATCTGGAACATGGCCGGCGATTACGCCATCAACATCATGCTCGAGGAGAACGGCTACCACTTCGACCTGGTGCCTGGCACCAGCAAGAAGATGGGCCTCATCGACCCGCAGTACCGGGACATGAGCGCCGAGCAGATCTACGACAAGTTGGTGGCTGACTCCACCAAGGTCGAGCTGCCCTTCGGCAACGACTTCTCCCCGCTCGGTGGGAGTGGTTCCGGAGACTCAGACGATGCACCGAAACCGCTGACGGTCGAGGAGCAGGCCCAGATCATGGCTGCAGTGGTGCGCGCCACCACGATGAGCCAGATGAGCGATCGAGAGGCTGGCCAGCTGCCCGGCACGTTCACCGAGATGCTAGACGAGCTGCTCAACCCTAAGCTGCCGTGGCAGAGCCTGATGACTCGCTGGCTCACTGAGCGCAGTGAGTCGGGCTTCAACTGGCGGATCCCTAACCGCCGGTACCAGGACATCTACCTACCCAGCCCGGGTGGTGAAGAAGGCCTGGCTCACTTGTTGTGGGCCTTGGACGTCTCGGGCTCCGTCACCCAGAACCAGCTCCGGATCTTCAACTCCGAACTCAAGGGCGCCAAGGAGGCCTACAACCCTGAGCGCATGACCGTGGTCACCTTTGACACGGAGATCCAGAACACCTGGGAGTTCTCCAACGAGGACGACATCAGTGGGCTGTGCATCACCGGGCGCGGCGGTACCGACATGACCGAGGTCTTCGAGCTGGCTCGCAAGCTACAGGTCACGGCCATGGTCATGTTCTCGGATATGTGGTGCAACATCCCTCCACAAATCCCTGGCGTTGCGGTGCTCTGGCTGTGCTACGACAACCCTAAATGGACGCCTCCATATGGGGATGTCATTTATGTAGACAGCACTCCATCAATTCCTGCATGATCCCGTTTGCCTGGGGGGCTCCTACTCCAGTCCTGCAACCTGACAGGATCGAAGCCCGGTATGTCCTGACCACCCTGCCCCCATCGCTTTGCCACGGGGCGGTCAAGGATCAAGGAAGGGAGCCTTAAAGTTTGACTTCCAAATACCAGGAACAGGCGGTTCGCTCCCCACGAGACGGGGGGTTTCAAATTCGATGTGAGTGGGCATGGCGCTGAAATACGATCGTCTAGACGCTGAGTTGTTTACGTGGCTTCGCCAAAACCGGCGTGGTGTCACGACAGCCAAAGCCATCAACGCGCTCGGCGTCAAATGCACCACCGCAAAGCGGCACGTCTCTCGCCGCTTCAGCCAGCTCGAGGATCGCGGTGTCCTGGTCTGCGATATTCAAGGCACCACCCGTGTCTGCCAGGTCGTCACTGACCCGCCGGCAACCTTGGCCAAGCAGCGTGTCACCACCGCATCGGCCGAACCAGTGAATCAAAACATCCCCGCCAGCAACGCCGACGAGTTCGTCGCTTTGGGCGGCCGTATCGAACGCATCCCTGCCGCCTGGGAAAACCCCAGCCTCGTGGCCCGCAAGGGATCTCTCCCAATCGGTCTGGGCACGCAAGCGCTGCCCTACTACCGCGTGGACGCGTTCGAGTAACCCCCACCAGGGAAAACCCACATGAAGCAGTATCACGACCTGCTGCGCCATATCCTGGCGAACGGCACGGACAAGTTTGACCGCACCAGTACCGGTACCCGCAGTGTGTTCGGCTACCAGATGCGTTTCGACCTGAACCAGGGCTTCCCCCTGCTCACCACCAAGCGCGTGCCTTGGAAGGCCGTAGCGCATGAGCTGCTCTGGTTCCTCAGCGGCAGTACCAACATCAAGTACCTGCGCGATAACGGCGTCACTATCTGGGACGAGTGGGCTGACGAGAACGGTGATCTCGGTCCCGTCTACGGCAAGCAGTGGCGCAGCTGGCCCAAGGGCGGCTACAGCAGCCGGACGATCGACCAGATCATGGACGTCATCAACGAGATCATGCGCAACCCGGACAGCCGACGCTTGGTCGTCAGCGCCTGGAACGTGGGTGAGCTGGATCAGATGGCGCTGCCACCCTGCCATGCTCTGTTCCAGTTCTACGTACAGAACAACACCCTGAGCTGCCAGCTCTACCAGCGCAGCGCTGACGTGTTCCTCGGCGTGCCGTTCAACATCGCCTCGTACGCTCTGCTCACCCACATGATCGCCAGCGTCTGCGGTCTCAAGGTGGGCGAGTTCATCCACACGCTGGGTGACGCGCACATCTACTCCAACCACATGGAGCAGGTGGAGCTGCTGCTGACCCGTGAGGAACGCCCGCTGCCGGAGCTGCGGCTCAACCCAATGATCTACCACATCGACAAGTTCCGCTTCTCGGATCTGGAGCTGGTCGGGTACGATCCGCACCCCACCATCAAGGCACCTGTCGCTGTATGAGCGCCCGGTGCGCACGGCCCAGGCACAAGCAACCCCTCACTGTTGTGCAGTGCCGGCGGATCATCAACGCCCGAAAAGGCGGCGCTTCAACGATGGATCTGGCACGTCGTTTCGACGTGTCAGACACCACGATCCGCAAGGTTCTGCGGGGTGAATACGTATTCCGTAAAAATAATTGATGTGATGGTCTATATTTAACACATCTTTAACATTGGATAATGTACGTTCGTGGCCCCTCCACCAATGATGCAAGAGAGGTTGTCATGGCACGTCCCTCCAAGCTCACGCAGGAGCAGTGCGAACGGATCCGCATGCTGAAGGACGAAGGCATCACCGCCCAGAAACTGGCGAAGCGTTTCAAGATCTCGGAGAGCTCGCTCTACAAGATCCTCAACGGTTCGTACCAGGCGGCGCCGGCCGGAACGAGCAGCTCGCTGCCGTTGCCCACCAAGGAAGATATGGGTGCCACCCCGTCCCTCTTCAGCAAGCCGCGTGGAGCTGAGCCGAATCCGCAGGATCGTCAGATCGCCTCTCGTGTCATCCGGGCTGCTGACGCCAGCACCCAGGAGCCCATCGACGAGGTCACCCTGGCAGCGGCTGAGCTGATCGTTGCACAGGCCCGCTACATGCAGATCCGCAAGCACAGCTGACCGGATCCACAGCACCAAAGAGAGACCCCGCCATTGGCGGGGTTTTTTGTGCCTGGTTGCCGGGCTCAGCGAGTCAACCAGAACAGCACGATACCAGCGACGATGACCACCGCAGCCTCAGCGAGGTAGTGCGGCCAGCGCTTGTTGGGCGGGCGCGGTAGGTCAGCGGCCGTTGCCGGCATATGCACGTCAGCCACTTCCGGCTTGGTAATGCGTCCAAACATAGGCGTCTCCTCGCGGCACCAGGGAAAGCAGCAGGCTACCACGTTGTTGGAGTAGTTGTAGACTTGCGTCCATCAATAACAGATGGAGCCCGCCGTGCCCCCTGCCGAGAACCAGTTCAGCAATATCGTGCTGGGCAAGCACTTCACCCTCCACGAGATGACCATCTCGCAGGAGGCCACTCGCCGTGGCATCGCCAACGTTCCCTCGGACTGGGACATCGGGTGCTTGCGTGACCTGGTCTCCCATGTGCTCGACCCGCTGCGTGAGCGGCTGGGCAAGGCGATCCTGGTGTCCTCGGGCTACCGCAGCAAGGCACTCAACGTGGCCATCGGCGGAGCCAGCAACAGCCAGCACTGTGTCGGCCAGGCCGCAGACATCAACGTCAAGGGAATGACCCCGGCGGAGCTGGCCAGCGCCATCCGCAAATTCAACCTCCCCTTCGACCAGCTGATCGAAGAGTTCGGCCAGTGGGTGCATGTCTCCTACAGCGCCCAGCATCGACGGGAGTTCCTGATCGCACGCACGGTGAACGGCAAGACCGTCTACACCAAGTCGTAAACCTTCCCTCCGTGCCGTCCTTACCGCCCTTCACCGGGCGGTCCTTTTCCCTGGGCACCACGCACTTTCGAGAGAACCTGCATGAATCAATTCGTCAACATCAAGCTCCCCAGCAAGCCGATCCAGGCCAACATGGACATGCTCGCTGAGCGTGAGCGTGTCGGCGTGGGCAAGTACGGCGTCACCCTTGGTGATGCAGGCCTGGGCCATGAAGCACTGCTCCAGCATGGCCTGGAAGAGGCGCTGGATCTGGCCAACTACCTGCAGACCGCGCTCATGACCGAGCGCGAGAACGCCAAGTACAAGACCGAGCACGGTCTGCTGATGGAAACGCTGCGTGATTTCGCTCGCCGGATCCGTGCAGACCTGATCCCTCAAGACGACGTTGGCGAAGCCTTCCAGGATCTCCTGCACAACTACGTCATCCAGGCTTCCCGCCGTGGTGTCTGGACCCGTCCATGATCTGGCTAGTCCTGGGTGGGTTCCTGCTGAGCATCCTGGTTCCCATGGGCTTAGTTCTTGGAGTCGTGCTCGGCCTCAAGATGCTGCTCTGGTGGCTGGACAAGGCCATCGCATCCGACGATGATGCGCAGCCTCCAACAAAAACCCCATAAACTATCCAACAACACGTTACCTTGAGGCCGGCTTTGTCGGTCCCCTTCACTTTGGGATTTTTCAGATGGACGACGTTGAACTCACTTCCCTGCGCGAGGAGCACCTCTTGTCCTCCCTCGTGCGAGCACGCAAGCCCACCGGCCCGAAGCCGACCGGGAAGTGTCTGTGGTGCGAAGAGCCCATGCCCGATACCGAACAACGCTGGTGCGACGCCGGCTGCCGCGATGACTACGCCGCTGCCGAGAAGAACGCCCCGCACCTCATTCCCTAATCAGTGCCCTCCGGATGAGGGCACGCAGGAACATCCATGCTTACCCTCAATGCCGATCAACAGGCCGCAGCAGCGGCCTTTACCGCCTTCATGGTTTCACCCGAGCCCGAGCTGGTGATCTCCGGTCCCGCCGGCGTGGGCAAAACCACCTTGCTCAAGCACCTGATGAGCCTTAAAGACCCGGCCCTGATGTGCAGCCTGCTGGGCAAGAAGCCCATCACCGAGTGGGCGCTCACCGCCACCACCAACAAGGCTGCGGAAGTGCTGCAGGAAGCCACCGGCATCACCGCCAGCACCATCCACAGCTACCTTGGTCTGCGTGTCGTCAACGACTTCGAGAGCGGCCAGTCCAAGATCACCCGCAAGGGCAATTCAGACGTGGTCGAGAACACGCTGATCGTCGTCGACGAGTGCTCGATGGTCGACACGCAGCTGCGCAAATACATCGAGCAGTGCACGCTCAACTGCAAGATCATCTACGTCGGCGATCACTGCCAGATGGCTCCCGTCATGGAGACCATGAGCCCAGTGTTCGCTGACAACGATCCCGTCTACCTCAACACCGTGGTGCGCTCGCAGCACACCCCGGAGATCACCGCACTGTGTTCGCAGCTGCGTGAGACCGTGGAGACAGGTGTGTTCCGGCCCATGGTTGGCAACGACACCTCCATTCAATTCCTGGATCCAGCGGCGGCCGAGCAGGAGATCCGCAAGACCTTCTTGCACGACATGAAGGCCGATGCACGCATCCTCTGCTACACCAACGCCAAGGTGCTTGCGATGAACGGGTACCTCCGCCAGGCACGCAACCTGCCGGAGCGCTGGACCAAGGGTGAGTGGGCGGTCTCCAACTCCATGTCCTATGGCATGGGGTCGAAGAGCAACCGCCCCATGCTCCGTGTTGAGCAGGACGTCGAGATCCTCGACGTCTCCCATTCGGAGCCGTGGGCTGTCCATGTGCGCGGCAAAGATTACTTCTTGCCGATCTACCTCGTGCACACGCCTGTGGGCATTTTCCGTGTCCCGGTCGATGTGAACGAATACCGCGGCATGGTCAAGGAGCTGGCTCGCCTGAAGGAGTGGGTGCCGCACTTCAACCTGAAGGAATACATCGCAGATCTGCGTCCGCGTGATGCCTGCACCGTCTACAAGGCACAGGGCTCGACCTACCACACCGCCTTCGTGGATCTGGGCGACATCGGCACCTGCACGAATCCAGCGCAGGCGGCCCGCATGTTGTACGTCGCTTGCTCCCGTGCCACCCACCGCATCTGTTTCATCGGGCAGCTCCCCGCCCGCTACCGCTGAGGACACCATCATGTGCGCCCCTGACGAACTCCGAGAGTTTTCCAGGCAGTTGTGTGATGCCTTGCCTGCGCCATTCAAACGCACCATGGCCGGGCAGTTCGAGCAGATCAGCGCTGCGCACCGCAGTAATACCGGTGCCAACGCTTTTCTGTACGGGCAAGACGTGTACTTCGATACCGGCGTTGTGCTTCCCATCACGCGAGTGAAGGGCAAACCACAGTCGCTGGCGCCGGAGCTCCTGCCGACTTTCTTGGCCTGGCTCAAACCCACCAAGGAGATGCAGGCGGATCTCGATCGCATCCGGCAGGTGCTGGGCTCGATCGTGATGCGTGCGAAGTCCTGGCAGGACGTGCGGGACATGCTTCCCGATCGCCTGCTGGCGTTCTCCACCAGCACGCACATCGACCTGCCCCGCACCACGCCTGATCTGCAGGAAGCAGCCAAACAGGGCGGCGAGCCCATCTGGAACGCCAGCCTGACCCGCCTGTACGCACAGGTGGGCGACATCATCGACCTTTACCTGGGATACAAGTTGCTATGAGGTACCTCGTTTTCGGCGAAGAGACCAACCGTTACCCGGTGGCCTTGCTGACCCGCTATCTTCGGGAACGGGAGTTGGCCAACTACCTGGGCAGCCTTGCCAAGGACACGGTTGCCTACGCCATTACCACTGCGTCGAAAGCAAAGAACCCTGAGCTACTCGCGTATCTGAAAGAACTGCTGCCGGTGCTGTGCAGCCTGCAGACCGACTACCTGCTGGTGACCGAAGCCTCCCTGTTCAAGGTGCTGACCAAGCAGCAGAAGGTCAGCACGATCGGCGGCTATGTCTTCCCCTGCGTGATCGAGGGCTTCAAGCACATGTCGGTGGTCTACGTGCCATCGCCATCGCAGATCATCTACGACCCATCGTTGAGCCAGAAAGTGGAACAGGGCTTGAAGGCGGTGCGTGATCACCGCAGCAACACCTACATGCCGCCGGGCAGCGCCATCATCCACTACGCCGATTATCCCGACACGATCGAGGAGATCTCGGCGTGGCTGATGAAACTGCAGAACGTGCCGCTGGCGGTCGACATCGAGACCTACGGCCTGAAGCACTACAACGCGGGTCTCGGCACCATCACGATGTGTTGGTCCCAGACCGAGGGCATCGCCTTCGCCGTGGACAAGGACAATCCGCCGGAGAAAGCTCAGCTCATCCGGAAGATGCTGAAGAACTTCTTCATCCACCGGAACGCGCAGACGCTCTATCACAAGGGCAACTTCGACGTGTACGTGCTGGTGTACCAGCTGTTCATGCACGACCTGCTGGATAGCTCCGGCATGTTGTTTGGCATCGAGCAGCTGACCCGACAGATGGACGACACGCTGCTGCTGGCCTACCTGGCCACCAACTCGTGCGCGGGCAATGAGCTCAGCCTCAAGATGCAGGCGCAGGAATACGCCGGCAACTATGCGGTAGAGGTCAAGGACATCAGCGTGGTTCCGCTGCCCCAGCTCCTCGAGTACAACCTGGTCGACGGGCTCTCCACCTGGTACGTCTACAACAAGTGGCGCCAGAAGGTGATCGACGACCAGCAGGACGAGATCTACCGGAACCTGTTCCTTCCGGCGCTCAAGGACATCATCCAGATGCAGCTCTCGGGCATGCCGATGGACATGGCCGCGGTCGCCGCCGGCAAGGCGGAGATGGAAGCCGATCGTGATGCAGCCATTGCCGCGATTATGTCGTCCGATGCCGTGGCCAAGGCCACCCTGCGTCTCAATGAACGCTGGGTCGCCAAGCGCAACAGCGAGCTGAAGGTGAAGCGGGTTTCCCTGGCGGATGCCAAGGAGGTCTTCAACCTCAACTCCAGCCCGCAGCTGCAGGATCTGTTGCACGAGGTCATGGGCTTGCCGGTGTTGTCTCGGACGCCGACCGGCCAGGCCGCCACCGGCATGGATGATCTGGAGGCCCTGGTTCACCACTGCACCACCGACGAGCAGCGCGAGTTGCTTGGCGCCCTGGTGGCCTTCAAGCAGGTGGACAAGATCCTGACCAGCTTCATCCCGGCATTCGAGGCAGCGCCTCGGGCACCGGACGGCTGGCACTACCTGTTTGGGTTCTTCAACCTGGGCGGCACGCTGTCGGGTCGGCTCAGCTCCAACGAGCCGAACCTGCAGAACATCCCGAGCACCGGCACCAAGTACGCCAAGACCATCAAGAAGATGTTCAAGGCACCGAACGGCTGGCTGTTCATCGGCCTGGACTTCGCCTCTCTGGAAGACCGCATCAGCGCACTCACCACGAAGGATCCGAACAAGCTGAAGGTCTACACCGACGGCTACGACGGTCACTCGCTGCGTGCGTATGCCTACTTCGGCAATCAGATGCCTGACATCGAGGACACGGTCGAGTCCATCAACTCGATCCAGACGAAGTACAAGAAGCAGCGCCAGGACTCCAAGGCACCGACCTTCGCCCTGACCTATCAGGGCACGGCCCACACGCTGATGAAGAACTGCGGGTTCAGCAAGGAGCTGGCCGAGCAGATCGAGGCCCGTTACCACGAGCTCTACGTGGTGTCGGACCAGTGGGTGGCAGCACGCCTCGAGGAAGCCTCCCAGTGCGGCTACGTGACCGTCGCCTTCGGGCTGCGGCTACGCACGCCGATGCTGGCGCAGACGATCCTAGGAACGCGCAGCACGCCTCACGAGGCATCGGCGGAGGGACGCACCGCGGGCAATGCCCTGGGCCAATCCTACGGCCTGCTCAACACCCGTGCCGGTACCGACTTCATGCGCCAGGTCCGTCAGTCCAAGTGGGCTCACGAGATCCGTCCCTGCGCCCACATCCACGATGCCCAGTATTACCTGGTTCGGGACGATGCCGATTTGTTGGCGTGGGTGAACGATCGCCTGGTCAAGGCGGTGCAGTGGCAGGAGCTACCGGAGATCCAGCACGACCAAGTCAAGCTCGGTGGAGAGCTCTCCATCTTCTTCCCCACGTGGGCCAACGAATTGACCATCCCTAACGGGGCGGGCAGTGACCAGATCCTTTCACTCGCACAGGAACACCTGAACCAATGAACGACACCAACCAGACCGACACCGCCTCGAACCAGGAACAGCTGATCGACATGGCGACAACGCCGGCACCGATTCAGCGCTACCGCTACTCGCTGGTGCTGGCCGAGGTCATCTTCTCCACCAAGAAGGGCGTCAGCACCCACCGCGTCCAGCTCTTCAGCAAGGCCGACGTCGACACCTTCCCGGCCCAGCGCCTGCAACAGCTGCAGAACAGTGCCGCCATGCAGGTGCGTAACGACGTCGAGGACGAGAGCTTCAAGGCCCTCGAGGTCGTGCTCCTCAACATCCTGCCGCTGGGCGAGATGTCCGACGAAGAGTTCTGGGGCAGCCAGGCCAACATCCCGGGCAACCGTCCGCAGCTCCAGGAAGTGGACACGGCTGATGTTGTTGGAGTCAAAGACAACAACGTGGTGCCGATCCAGCGCCCGTAAATAACTGACGTTACTGCAAAACCAAGAAAGGGCCATTCCATTGTTGGAGTGTCCCTTTTTTATTGATACAGTTGCGCGCCTTCCGGAGCAGCCTACATGCAACAACGCATCACGAATAACGCCGGTCTGGACCTCGCAGCAGCAGTTTGGCTGGCCACCGACGAGTACACCTACGACACCCGCCCCAATTACATCTCGGTCACCACACTGATCAAGCCGATCCGGCAGACGGTGCTGGCTCGCCGAGTCCCGCTGGAAGAACGCACCGTCGACTTGCTCGATCGCGTGAAGTCTTCCATCGGTCACGTCCTTCACCGTGGCATCGAGCACTCCTGGAAGGAGCACTACCGGTCGTCACTGGCGAAGCTGGGTTTCCCGAAGCGTGTGATCGACGCAGTACGGATCAACCCGGAGGAAATCGAGCCCGACACGATTCCGGTATTCACGGAGTTTCGCAGCGAGAAGGAAGTCGCTGGATTCATCGTCAGTGGCCAGGTCGATCTCATCATCGACTGGCGACTGCGGGATGCCAAGAGCACCACGGTCTGGGCCTACCAGAGCCAGAAAAGCGTCGAGGGTTGGAAGTTACAAGGCAGCATCTATCGCTGGCTCAACCCGGAGAAAGTTACCCATGATGAGCTTCTTATTCAGTATCTGCTCCTTGATTGGAGCTCTGCTGAGTCTAAGCGCACACCCGGTTATCCCCCTCATGCAGTCCCTGTTCGCAGCATTACGTTGATGAGCGTGCAGGAGACGGACCAGTGGATCCGGAATCGTCTCTCTCTCCTCAAGCAGTACATGGACGCGCCAGACCACGAGATCCCCGAGTGTAACGAGGACGAGCTCTGGCGCTCCGAACCTGTCTACAAGTATTACGCCAACGTCAACGCGACGGGGCGTAGCACGAAGAACTTCGACAACGCCCTCGCTGCCCGCCAGTTCATGGCGGAGAAAGGCGGAAAGGGCCGCGTCGACATGGTGCCCGGCACCGTCAAAGCCTGCCTCTACTGCGCCGCTTTCAGCGTGTGCAAACAGAAAGACCGTCTCATCGCCGACGGCTCACTCCTTATCTGACGACGAGATCCCCATGAAAGACCTTGCCACCATTCAGCACCATCCCGGCATCGAAGAGATCGTGGATGTGCTGTGCAAAAAGACCCAGAACACTGACCGCAGCTTCTTCCGCATGATGGTCTGCTTCTTCCTGGGCAAGATGGCCAGCTCGATGCGAGCCACCATCGAAACCAAGGACCGCGGCTCTGTGCCGGTGAACATCTATGCGCTGTCGCTGGCAGTGTCTGGTTCCGGCAAGGGCCACTCCGTGGGCATCCTCGAGGAGAGCTTCATCCGCGGCTTCCGGGATCGTTTCATGAATGACACCTTCCCGGTTGTCGCGGAGCAGCGCCTCAACGAAATCGCCAACGAGCGCCTGCTGCGCAAGACGGACAGCGACTTCGATACGGAGCTAGAGAAGGTCAAGGGCGAGTTTAATCGCCTGGGCGCACTGGCATTCACCTTCGACTCGGGCACGGCGCCTGCGGTCAAGCAGATGCGCCAGAAGCTGCTGATGGCGAACGCCGGCAGCATCAACCTGCAGATCGACGAAATCGGCTCCAACCTGGTGGGTGCCACCGAGGTGCTGAACGTGTTCCTGGAGTTGTACGACCAGGGCCTCGTGAAGCAGAAGCTGACCAAAAACACCACCGAGAGCCTGCGCAGTGAAGAACTCGAGGGCAAGACACCGACCAACATGCTGCTCTTCGGCACGCCGAGCAAGCTACTCGACGGCGGCAAAACAGAAGATGAGTTCTACAGCATGTTGGAGACGGGCTACGCCCGCCGCTGCATCTTCGCCTACGGGCACCGCATCCGTGCTGGCGAGAGCCTTACCCCGGCACAGATCTACGCTCAGCTGACCGACACCTCCAACGAGGCGCTGGTCGACAAGTGGGCCACCCACTTCACCCTGCTGGCGGATCCAGCCAAGTTCGGCTGGAAGATCTATCTCCCGGACGAGGTAGGCATCGAGCTCCTGGAATATCGCATCGATTGCGAGCGCCTGGCCGACAGCCTGCCGGAACACGAAGAGATCAAGAAGGCCGAGATCAGCCACCGCTACTTCAAGACGCTGAAGCTCGCCGGCGCATTGGCGTTCATCGACGAGTCCGCCGAGCTGACCATGGACCACCTCTACTACGCCATCAAGCTGGTCGAGGAATCGGGCACGTCCTTCGAGCGCATCTTCAGCCGCGAGAAGAACTACGTGAAGCTGGCCAAGTACCTGGCCACGGCGGGCAGCGAGCTCACGCACGCGGACTTGAACGAGTCCCTGCCCTTCTACAAGGGCAGCCAGTCGGCGCGCAACGAAATGATGAACCTGGCCATGGCTTGGGGCTACAAGAACCACATCATCGTCAAGAAGACCTTCGAGCAGGGCATCGACTTCTTCCGCGGTGAAACGCTGAAGGAGACCTCGCTCGAGGCCGTCACCCTCTCGTATTCGGACCACGTCGCCTATCGCTATCGCAGCGAGCGGGTGCCGTTCGATCGGATGCACGAGCTGACCCAGGCACCGGGCATGCACTGGCTCAACCACGCGCTTGCACGTGGCGAGTTGGGCGAAGGCCACCGCGCTGGTGAGAACGTCATCAAGGGCTTCGACATGGTCGTCATCGACGTGGACAAGGGGATCCAGGCCGCTCAGGTGCGCGAGCTCCTGAAGGACTACACATTCCTCATGTATACGACCAAGCGCAGCACCGACGAGGCGAACCGCTTCCGCATCGTCATGCCGATCAACTATCGGCTGGAGCTCGATGGCGAGGAGTTCCGCGAGTTCATGTCGAACGTCTTTTCGTGGTTGCCATTCGAGGTGGATGACGTCACGGGACAGCGTGAGCGCAAGTGGGAAACCTTCCCCGGCCAGCATTGGTACAACGAGGGCGAGTTGCTCGATGCCCTGCAGTTCATCCCGAAGACCTCGAGGAACGAAGAGTACAAGGCGTCCGTCCTCAAGCTCGAGAACCTCGACAACGCGGAACGCTGGTTTGCCCAGCGCATGGTGAACGGCAATCGCAATAACCAGATGCTGCGCTTCGCCATGATGCTCGTGGACACCGGTCGCCTCAGCTACCAGGACATCGAGCGCCGCGTCATCGAGTTCAACGCCAAGCTCGACAACAAGCTGCCTGACGACGAGCTCCGTCAGACGGTGCTGATCACCGTGGCCCGCAAGCTTGCGGCCGCACAAACCCCCTGAACCAGGAAAGCACATGCAACAGATCACCAACGACAACCTCGTGTTGATTGCCGGTGCCAGCGCTGCGGGTAAATCCGCGGCGCTGCGCAACCTGGTGGATCAGCCCGGTGTGGTCTACCTGAACTGCGAGGCCGGCAAGAAACTGCCGTTCCCGAACAAGTTCCAGAAATTCACCATCACCGATCCGTACCAGGTGCTCGAGGCGTTCGACGCCATCGCCGAGGGCAAGCTGGGCAACGTTCACACGGTCATCATCGACTCGCTGACGTTCCTGCTCGACATGTTCGAGTCGGTGCACGTCATCACGTCGCCGAACACGATGCAGGCGTGGGGTGCTTTCTCTCAGTTCTTCAAGGCACTGATGCAGGACAAGGTGGCCAAGTCCACCTGCAACGTGATCTTCACCGCGCACACCCTGACCCAGCTCAACGAGAACGACATGATTCTTGAGACCAAGGTGCCTGTGAAGGGCTCCCTCAAGAACAACGGCATCGAGGCGTACTTCAGCTGCGTGGTTGCAGCCAAGAAGATGCCCGTCAAGAAGCTTGAAGGCTACGCCTCCGACTTGCTGGAGATCAGCGAGGAAGAGCAAGCGCTGGGCTTTAAGTATGTCTTCCAGACCAAGCTCACCAAGGACACGGTGCATGAGCGCATCCGTTCGCCGATGGGTCTGTTCAAAACCTCCGAGACCTTCATGGACAACGATGTCCAGAAGCTGCTCAACCACCTCCACCAGTATTACGCGTAAGGAAAACACATGAACCAGAGCAACAACAATCCGTTTGGTGGCCTGAAGTCCGAAGGCCTCGAAGCTGCCCGTGACGTCCTCGGCGGCGGCGGTGCCATGGACTCGGGCCTCTACACCGGCACGATCAAGCTGGCCTACGCCGGCAAGTCCTCGGGCGGTGCCCACTCGATGACCGTGGTCGTCGACCTGGAAGGCCGCGAGTACCGCGAGACCCTGTACGTCACCAACAAGCAGGGCCAGAACTACTACGAGAAGGCTGGCAAGAAGAACCCGCTGCCGGGCTTCACCACCGCCAATGACCTGGCTCTCCTGTCCACCGGCGTGCCGCTGAACGAGCAGGAGATCGAGGAGCGTGTGGTCAAGCTGTACGACTTCGACGCCAAGGCCGAAGTGCCGACCAAGGTGCAGGCCGTCGTCAGCATGCACGGCAAGCCGATCACGCTCGGCATCCTCAAGCAGATCGTCGACAAGAACGTGAAGAACGAGGCCACCAACACGTACGTGCCGAGCGGCGAAACCCGCGAAGAGAACATCATCGACAAGGTGTTCCACGCCGAGACCGGCAAGACGGTCAGCGAGTTCACGCTCAAGGTCGAGAACGCCGAGTTCCAGGGCAAGTGGGGCGCCAAGAACAAGGGCGTCACCCGTGACCGTTCCACCGGTAAGGCCGGCAAGGTCGGCGCACCGGGCCAGAAGGCTGCCAACGACGCCATCGGCGGCGGCCAGAAGCAGGCCAGCAAGAGCCTGTTCGGCTGATGTTGATCCCTGTCGTCGGCATGGATCCCTCGCTGCGCAACTGGGGACTCTCAGAAGCGCAGCTGGACCTCACGACAGGGTGCCTGACCACTCCCCTTCTCTCCTTGGTTTCGGTCAAGGATCTGAAGGGGAAACAGGTGCGGCAGAACTCCACGGACTTGCACATCGCTGAGCAACTCGCTGCTGCCGCACTGGCCGCAGCACGCAAGGCGAAGTGCGTGTTCGTGGAAGTTCCGGTCGGCTCACAGAGCGCACGTGCGATGGCGTCCTACGGGATCTGCGTCGGCGTGTTGGGAGCCATCCGAGCCGAGGGCATCCCTCTCATCGAGGTGACACCCACCGAGGTGAAGCAAGTCTTCACCGGCAACAAAAACGCGACCAAGGAAGAAATGATCGCCAAGGCGATCGAGTTCTATCCCGAAGCGAACTTTCCCACACACCAGGGAAAGATCAGCAGCAAAGCCGAACACGTGGCCGATGCCACCGCAGCCATTCACGCAGGCGTACGGACGTCTGTTTTCCAAAATCTCATGCGTCTCTACGCAAAGGTCTAACCATGAAGCTCACGCTTTCCCAGAACGAACTCGAACTCGCCGTCCGCGCCTACGTGACCGGCATGATCAGCCTGCAGCCCGGTACCGAAGTTACCATCGACTTCAAGGCGGGCCGTGGTGAGAACGGCATCAGTGCCGAAGTGGACATCAGCCACCTGGCGCTCGCTGGCGCTGGCCTCGCCGCCGCAGCACCGGTCGCCGTGGTGGCTCAGCCCGAGCCGATCGCAGCTGCTCCCGCCCCCGCAACCAGCGCCAAGGTGTCCAAGCCGACCCCCGTCACGCTCGTGAAGGAAGCGCCGATCTCCACGGCGACCGCCAACGTCGACGAGGAAGCCGCTCCCGAGAAGCCGGCCACCGAAGTCCGCAAGACCTCGGGCAAGTCGCTGTTCGGCGCTGGCGCTGCTGCGTCTGACGCTCCGGCTGCCAACGATGGCGAGTCGACCGACGGCGCTGCTGCTGAAGAAGAGCCGCCGTTCCAGCAGGCCGCTGCTGCTGGTGGCCGCAAGACCCTGTTCAGCCAGTAAGCCAGCGCACGACTGATCGACAGGGAGGCTGCGAATGCCTCGCAGAAGATCAGGAGCCCGGGGTACTGCCCCGGGCTTCTCTGGATGCTGTTGATGGGCGTGCCTGGATAACGGGTGGCAGCCCTAAACCAGCCCTGCCAGGCACCCTCGTGGAGAGGGCCGGGCACGACCATGAACAGCAACGACGGTTCTCACACATGCGCCTGGATACGGAGGGCAGTCCCAATCCGTCACACCCCGGCGACCCACATCTCAGCGTGGGCCGGGCGCAGTTGTGAGTACCTTTACCTAGGCAGCACCATGACCCAACAAGTAAACAACCTCCAGCAAGCCAAGAACCAGCTCAACAAAGCACGCAGCATGATGGAGGAAGCCCTCGCACTGGTGCGCCGATCCCGCGGTGACATGGGCCTCGCCCACAAGATCTCCAGCGGTATCGAGAGCGTGCACCGGGCCACAAAGCACGCGGACATGCAGTGCAGCCGGATCATCCGCAAGACGCTCCGCGAGATCCGTGCGGTCGAGAAGGCCAAGGCCAAGGAGGCCAAATGATCCTGCGCAACACCGCATTGAACTGGCGCTGGTGGCTGATCCTTCCCTACTGCCTGCTCGTTTGCACCCCGATGGTGCTGCTGGCTTGGTTCCTGGAGTTCCTGCAGCGGTACGAGGACACCCTTACCCCTCCCCTGCGCTGGGCCATCCGGCACAGGAAGTGACCGCTTCGAGTTCCTGACTACCAGGATGATAGGATGCCAGGCATGGACGCATTCAAGCCTTTTGACCAGTGGTATAAGTGGCTCACGTACGCAGGCTTTACCGTGTTCGCGGTGGCGCTGACTCGGGAACTACAGTTTCCCAAAGGGCCTGTCGCTCTGTTGGGCGGCGGCGCCAACCTGATTGGCACTGGCTGCTGGATCCTCCATGCGCGGGTATCCGCCACATTGTTCGATCCCGACGTCAAGACGCGCATCCTCATACGAAAGGTGTCTGGCACTGTCGTGGCCTTACTTGGTTTCGTGTGCCTCGCAGCGGCTATTTATGGCTTCGTGCGCTACGGACTCACTCAGAGCTGACCCCCGCACCACCGACGCTACCCGCAGAGGCCCGCCCATCGGCGGGTTTTTTATTGGTCACTTGCCGGTTCCGCGGCATTGGCCGTAGGATCTTGCGTCCAACAGGAGAGGTAGCCATGGACCGTCGTACCATCCCCGCACTGCTTGCGATGCTTCTGCTACCGGCCGTCAGCTTTGCCGGTATGCCCACCCCACATTTAGTGGAAGGGCACTACTACATGGTGGGCGATCCTGCCTGCATGAACGGACAGCATGTGACCCCAACACGCCTCATGTGCTACGACGAGAACATGAAGCCCACCGGGGTATATCGGGACGCCATGACCCCTGAAGAGCTACAGGCGGATCAGCGCCTCACCCAACTGGTGCAGTCGCAACGGCAAACCGAACTGGAGCAGGCCCAGCAACGAGCACTGGTGGCGCAGCAACAGGCGCAGTTGGAGCAGCTACAAGCCCAACTGGACGAGCAGCGGAAGCGGGAAAGGAATGCCCAGCTGAACGCATCACTGCAGCAGCTGGGACAAACCATGCGTGGGTACGGCCAGACATCTCCCTCTATTCTGCCGCCCGCCGTCCAAGGCATCCCTACTTCGGGCGGCGTGGGCTACAACCAGGCCGGCAACGCCCTGATCGGTACCGACGGCACGTCCTGTGTCACGTCGGGTATCTCGACCATCTGCCGCTAGGGCTTAGCGCCCTAGCAGCTGGTCCCACATCAGCATTTGCCGCGAGTGCAGAAGCTGGCCCGGCCCGATCGAGTATTGCCAGTTCGTGTTCAGGGCGTTGTCCGACATCAGCGTATTGGTGCCGTGCATGAATGTCTCTGCCGTGATGCCACTCGCCAGGAAGCGCAGCGGATTGTCGCGGATGGTGGCCAGGATCACTTTCTGGATCCGGATCTTGTAGTTCCAGAACCAGGTCATGCCCATGCTCTCGTGGTAGTCACGGGTGCGCCCGGCCATCAGGTTGTAGTTCACGAACCGGTCGTTGACGTAGGCCAGCGCTTCGGCCTGCGTCTTGCCCTTCGAGATCAGGTGATCGTAGAGGGCCGCCTTCGCCATGAAGTCGCCAAACTGCACCGCGCGATTGAGGCCCTGATGCAGCGCCGTGTCCTTGGCGATCGTGGCGTATTTCGCCGCGGTGATCAGGCCCGGCGGCAAGCCCTTCGTCTTGCTGGCCAGCCAACCGGTGAAGTCATTGAGCAGCGTGTATTGGTCGTGCTCGGACAGACCCTCGGCAATGGACGGCAGCTCGCCGGCCTGCAGTAGCGGCCAGATCGACAGGCGGCTATTGGCGTCCTGCAACACCTGCTGCTCACGCTGCAACTTGCTGCGCACGTCCGGGCGGGTGGCCGAGGCCAGTTCCAGCGTGATCTGGGCCAGGCGCTTTTCCTGCCGCAGGTAGGTCTCGACCTCACGTACCTTCGCCGCCTGCGTCTGCACCAGGCGCAGCGGATTCACACCGTGCATCACCAGCTGGTACTGGTTCGAGGTGGCGTTGGCCAAGGCCACGATGCCCGACTTCACCACGATGGTTTCCTTGGCCATACCCACCACGCCTTGGATTGCTCGCTCGGCGAACACCAGGTGCTGGTAGGCATTCTTGCCCAGCAAGCCATACGCCGCGTCGGCGATGTTCTTCTGTACCGACGTCGGTAGATCAGACATTCCCGTGAACACGTCTGCAATGGACGCGGCACGGTACCCAAGCGCGTTGTCGAGCATGTCCTTGCGCACCATCACGGGGCCATCGAACGTGCGCATCAGCAAGCGCTGGGTATCGCGGGGAATGCTGTTCCACGTGTCCTTCAGGACACTCGTCTTCGCGTCCGCGATGTCGACGTACTCCCCACTGCGATCACTCTTTTCACGCTGCCACTGATCGTGGAGCACACCGACCAACTGCTCATTCACCTTCCGACCGATGGTCTCTTCCGCCTGACGGCCGAGCCAGGTACCGATCGACTGCGGGAGATCCCGACTGCCGCGCAGGTGGGCATCGAGCATGCTCGGATCCAGCGTGCGCTGGTACGCCACCACCTTGCCATCGCTGCCGAAGATCGGCACCAGGTTACGGGTACCGACGCTGTTGCCGGCCAGTTTGTCAGCCGTGATCTTGGCCACCGTCTGCTGGTGCCCGATCATGGTCTGCAGCGCCACACCCAGTGCGCGGCCGGTGAACTGGTCCACACCCGACACCGTGCCTTCGACGGTCTGCATGGCGCCCTGACGATAGGACGCCTGCCCGCCGATGTGCTTGATGGCGTAGTAGGCCATGTCGCGTGCGTTCGCGTCGTGCACATCACCGTGGTAGTCGCCCACCTTGCGGTAACCCATCTTCACCAGTTCCGCGGCCTTCGCCGAGCTGGCCAGGATGAGCTTGCTGCGCGGATCCAGGGATTCCGGCACATAGCCCTTCTTAGCGTTGAACAGCTGCTCGTTGGCGCCCGCCTTCGACCATTCGTTGTTGGCCAGCGTCTTCATCAGGCGCAGCAGCTTCTCCATGCCCTCGCCCTGCGTGGCCATCAGGTTGGCTGCCACATCCCGCTCACCCTGGCTCAGGGCCTCCATGGCACGCAGCGAGGTCAGGCGATCGAGCAGCGGCCCCATGAAACTGGCCAGCTCATCGGTGACGCCATGGTTGGTACCGAGCAGGTGCGCCATCGCATGGGCGTTGCTGTAGAGCAGGCCCTTCGCACGGTTGTTGCCCGTCACCATGTAGTGGCCGAGATCCTTCGCCGCCTGGATGTACTCGTCGGCGTGCTTGGTGAACTTGCTCTCGATCGCCGCGATAGCGCTCTGGAGGCTCGCCGGGTTGCTCAGCATGTCCTTGAGCTGGGTGCGGCTGTAGTTGCCCAGGAGCGCTGCCATATCGGCCTTGCCGACGACCTTGTGCAGCGTGGCCCAGTCCTGCTTGCTCACCGGTTCGGTGAACAGGGCACGGACCTGTGCCGGCGCTTCCTCGCGCAGACGCTGGCGGACACGGGCCACCATCGACTTCGACTTGTCGAGCAGCTCGATCACGTGCTCATTGCTGGCGGTACGACCGACCAGTTCGCCAATCAGCTGGTTGATGGCACGGGGCAGCTTCGACTCGTTGGCAAAGCTCAGCAGCGATTCGCCAAATGCGGCCGAACCGTCCTTCGAGGTGATGCCGCGCACCGCGTTGAGCGCACCGTTGATCCAGCCATCAATGCCACCGACCTGGCCAGCATCAAGGCGGGCGGTGAGCTTGTCGTCTGCTCGCTGCCCCAGCACTGCCATGCGTTCCTTCACCTTGGCCTCGGCCTTCTCCATCACGCTGGCGGGTGCATTCGCGCGCTTGATCGCCGCTGCCTGGTTCACGGCAAGGCGGTTGACTAGGTTGTCGAGGACCGTCTGCTGGTTGGTGGCACGGGCCGTGTTGGTTGCCATGCCAGTCAGCACATCGAACGCGGCACTGGTAGCGCTGCGGATCCGTGCGTCGATCGAGGACTTGTCGATGGCTGCCTTCGCCGGCGCCAGCGTGGCCAGCTTCTCGCGCAGCGGTTCGTACACCAAAGCCAAGGCTACGAAGTTGGCCAGCAGATTGCTGCGGCCAGCGGCATCGGTGGTCAGGTTGCCCACGCCCTGCAGCGCGTTGAAGCGGGATACGGCTTCACTGTGTGCAATCGCACTAGTGTCATTCGGGTTGGCCAGGAAATCCTCGGCGGACAGCTGCGGCATGACCTCGTCGTAGAGGTGCTGCAGCTTCTCCATCACCGCCGAGTCGAGCTGGATCGTGCTGGACATAAGCGCCTGCATCTGCTCGAACACATACTGCTGCTGCTCGTTGAACTGGAAGCCAGCGTCGACGAAACGCTCGCGGATCTCATTGGCCGCGACCAGGGCATCCGCTGCCTTGAGCGCGGTCTCCGGCTTCGACAGACCATCGGTCGGCAGATTCGAGCGCAGCCATTCCAGCTGGTCGGACAGCGCACTGAGGCGATCTGCCTGTGCCTGGTTCTCGTTGGGCAGGGTCTGGAACAGCGCCAAACCAGTGACATTCATGGGATCGAGTGCCGGCCGGCGAGCCAGACGATGCACCTGCCCCATGGCCTGCGTCAGGAAGCTGTCAATCGGCTCGTTCTTGGGCAGGCCCAGTGCCTTGCGCACGACCTCCAGCACCTTCTTGGCCAGCGCCTTCACCGTCTCCAGCGGTCCCACCTTGGCCAGGGCATCCTGGATCTGGTGGTTGCTCATCGTCCACGCCATGAACTCGTTCACGGCTGCGGCGGTGGCGCCCTCGTTCAAGAGACCGCGGATCACCGACTGCGCCTGCTGCACGGACTCGTTCTCGCCGCGAGGCATGGCCACAAACTCACGGGACATCGCTTCCAGCTGACGCACGGCGTCACGCTGGTGTGCGGTGAGCCCCTTCATGCCGCCGTCGTAGAAGCGCTGCAGCAGACCGTAGGTCGCCGCATGCACGAGCTCGTGCACCAGCGTCTCCTCGGAGCCGTTCTTGATGAACACGTGGTTCTCGTACGTGGCGCCGACGTTGTTCTTGCCGCCGAAGTCCACACCCGGGAACAGCGCATTCTGCTTCTGCGCGATCTCCGCTTCCGAACCGACGTGCACCTGCAGATCCGCCGGGAACAGGTGGGCAATCTGGTTGTAGACGAACTGGCGCACCTTGCCCTGCAACCCCTGGTTCTCGATCAGGGACTTCACGTCCCTGGCGCCCAGCGTCTTCAGCCCGCCTTGAGCCAGGTTGGCCAAGGCCTCGCTGACATTCTTGGCCGGGGCCGGTTCTGCGCTGACGGTGACCTCGGCAGCGGCCGGCTCCGTGCGTGCACGCACCTGCTGCTCGGCGATGTACGCCGACAGGTTCTCCACCACTTTGCCTTCGTTCTGGTAGGGCTTCTCGCCCGTGCTCATGTGGTCGTTCGAGCTGGCCAGCTCACGCAGGATCGCCTTGTTCACCTCGGTGGCAGCAGCACGCTGCGCCAATTCGCTGCGGGTGTACTCGACCGACTGATTGATCGCGTCGACCAGGTCAGCGTGGGGCATTTCCTTCGTGCCTGGGATACGCAGCGCATTACCCAGATCCTGCAGCTCCGCCGCATTGAGGCTGGAGATGTCCATGTTGAAGTTGCCGAAGGCATTGGCCACCGAGCCCAGCAGATCGAACTGCCAGCCGTCGTAGACCGCCTTGTTCGCTTCGACCGCACGATCCTTTAGCTCCGACGCGGGAACCTCCCAGCCGTCGTACACGTTGAGCGTGCCCTTCGGATTCTGCCTACCCAGCAGCGTCATCATCGTGGCGTCGCCAGCGGCAATGGTCAGCAGCGGTGCAGCGCGCACGCCCGGATTCGTGATCTGGGTCGTGTTGATGTCCGAGCGGGAACCGCCAAAGATCGAGCCCACACCCAGCGCCTGGCCGTCGACCAGGTACTGGCCGGAGTGGTCCTTGGTGCTGACGTTGACGCCCTGCTCTTCCTTGGCGCCACCGGCGACGAGAGAGGCGTACGCCGGAACCAGGTGAGCAAGATCTGCGAGGATCGCCTGCTCATCACCCTTGCCCAGCGGCTCCTTGGGACCGAGTTCCCCAGCAGCCACACGCTCCGCCTGCTTAGCGGCGTAGGCCTCGTTGTAGGCCTTGCGCAGCTGTGCCGTCTGCAGGGCCGAGGCCTGGTACAGCAGCGTGTAGGTCGACATCACCGGATCCATCTCGGACTGGATGACGTCGGTCAGCATGCCGCCAGCGGTCTGGCGCAGGTTCTGCACCATCTGGGCGATGTGCTTCTGCGAGAACGGACCCTTGGCATAGCCGGCCATGTCGTCCACGTTGACCGGGTCGGTCTTCTGCCACACGCCATCCTTGTCGAGGTAGCGGCCGGTCATCAGGCGCAGGGCCTTCTGCAAGTTGCCATCGAGCGGGACGTTGTCACGCAGCGACTTGGACATCTGCTCGTGCACGTAGTCCAGGATGTCGTAGGCAATAGCCCGGTTCACCGACTGCTCGCCGGCGCCGTAGTTCATGCTGACCAAGCCACCCTTCGGCATGTTGCGGGTCACCTGCACCGAGCCGTCATCGGCCAGCGTCACGTGACCCACACGCTGGAGGAGATGCAGCGCCGCGGAAAGCATCTGGTGATCGGTGCCCGTCTTCTTCGCCAGCGCATTATTCACCGCGCGCTGCAGACCCTCCGCCGTGTCGGTATAGAGGTCGGCCGCCTTGGCGCCGAGATCCGCCAGCACCTTGGGATCGGACTCGTTGAGGAACCAGCCGCCCTTGCGCAGCTGGTCGATCTGCTTGTCGAGGTTCGCCGTATGCAGGCCGAAGTGCACGATCGCATTGATCGGACCATCGGTCTTGCCGTCGAGCTCGACTGCCAGATGCGTCTCGAACTTCGACGGATCCGGGTGCGCCAGCAAGCGTGCATGGGTGAAGAGCGCATGGATGGCACGGGCCGTGGCCGGAATGGGCCGGGTACCGTCGACACCCTTCTGCAGCGCTGCGATCTGCCGGGTGATGCTGTTGGCCAGGTCAGCCTGGTCCTGTCCATCGAGCGCGTTGAGCTGCGCCATGTCGGCGAACAGCTGCTTGAATGCCGGGTGCGCCAGCTCCTGCTGGATCTGCACCGCAGCAGCAGCGTTCTTCACCTTCTCGGTCTTGATACCCAAGGCCTGAGCCAGGGTCACTGCATACGCGAGCTTGTGGTCCTCGTTGTTCTTCAGATCGAGGTTCTCGCGCACGGCGCTGATCAGCTCACGCGCAATCTTGTCCGACTGGGGGCCGAAGCCATTGGCCATGGTGCGGCCGTTCGAGACGATGCGGTGGCTGTAGAACGCCGGCACGTCCTGCATGTTCTTGCCGGCCTCTTCGGCCTTGCCCTGCCACAGAGCGAAGATCTCACGCAGATTGCTCAGTGCGTTGGTGAGACCCTGGTTCACGCCTTCGACCTGACGACGGTGCTGCTCATTGAGCGCATCGGCCGGATCGGAGTAGCCAAGCAAGCTCAGCAGGTTGTCGTCGCCGAGCTGGTCCTGGAACACGAGCAACTCGGTGTTGGCGTGGAACGGGACGTTGTTTTCGTTCTTGATCGATTTGCGCTGGGTGTCCGACAGCTTCTGGCCGGTCCCGGACTGGCGAGTCGGCACCTGCTTGCTGGGCTCACCAAACGTCGGGCGATCTTGTGCGTCCGGCGTGAGGAGGTAGGTCATCAGCGCCTGGTTGCCCAGTGCATCACGCAGCGACTTCAGGTTGCGTGCCGAGTCGGTGCTCCAGTTGTTCGTGTCGCCCGACTTGTTGAAGGCGATGAACGGCAGCGTCTTGGCACGACCGTCGGCGGTCTTCTCGGTACCTTCCACGTTGTTCAACGTGATGGCGCCCGTTTGTGCCAGCGCATTCAGCGCGTCATGGATCAGCGCCTTCGGCAAACCATCGGTGTAGAGCACCGAGCTGTTGCTGTTCGAGGACAGGCCAAGGATGCGGACCAGATCCGCGGCCATGGTGTTGATCGGCTGCACGGCATAGTGGCTGGTATCGAAGGCCTTCTGCACGGCCTCCGGCACACCATTCGGGAACATCTCCAACACCTTGGCCTGGTCGGCCTTGGTCGGGTTGTTGACCGTGGCCAGGCCCCAGTTGAGCACAGCGAGCGCCATGGCCTGTGCCACTTCCGGCTGGTAGCGGATGTACGGCTTGCCGTCTTCACCCACACCCCACTCAGCTACATGCAGGCTCAGTCGGTTGCCGTACTGCCAGATCGCCTTGTCGTACTTCGCCGGATCCAGGAGATCCTGGAGGAAGCCCTTGGCCGCCTGCTTGGTGTTGGTCTGCACGCGCTTGCTGCCATCGGGATTCAGACCGACGGCGGCGTTGTAGAGCGACTGGTTCAGGGTGTCGACGATCTGCGGCACGAACTGGCCGATGATCTCGCGCATGGCACCGACCTGCTGCGCGTCGATCGGCATGTACTGGTGCTGCTCGGCATAGACCTCACGCAGCGCCAGCGGATCCTTCTCCGCCTTGATCAGCGCACTGGCTACGGTCTCCAGACCGCCAGCCACACGAGCGAACAAGCCGGTTGCCTTCGAGTTCAGTTTGAACGCAGAGAAGAACTTGTTGGTGCGCAGGTAGCGCTCGGCCGGCGACGCATCAGCGGAGATCTCGCCCAGCGTCTGTGCCGGGCCGGCGAAGCGTTCGCTTACGGACTTGGGAACGTCACCTTGACGTTGCTGACCTTCCCCTGCGGGGGCGGCGGACTGGAGTCGTCGAGGCGCCCCAGATTCACGGGGAGATTCTCGCTTTCCTGCGTCGAGGCGGGATTGCTTGTCGGCGTTGACGGCCGTGTCTGCTGCTTCATACGTGGCTCCATGGCCTACGGAGAATCCGATGCCATTGTAGATGAAAGGCTTGCCGTCGACCTCGAACGAGACCTGGGCGGCATCCAGCTTGGCCTGCACATCGGCCATGATCTTCGCCGCTTCGTCGGTGTTCTTGAAGCGCGCTGCGAACTCGTCACCACTGCGGTGATAGAAGCGCACGGTGTCGCTCTCGTAGCCCTTGAGCATTTCGCCCAGCGCCTTGAGCACCACGTCAGCCGCTGCATGGCCCACGTGGTCGTTGAGCTTCTTCAGGCCGTCCATGTCAGCGGCGCCGACCGTGCTCCAGCCCAGCGCGGTGTCTTCCTCGAAGGCCTTCTTGTTGCGCAGTCCGGTCACTTCCGAGGTGCGCTGCTCCTGCTCCAGCTGCGCAATGCGCGCCTCGAGCTTGGCCTGCCGCGATTCCGCCGGCGGCAGGTTGTCGATGGCAGCGCGCTGCTCGGTAGCCTGACGACGATCGGTGGTGTTGTCCACGAGCTTGCCGTCGGCACCAGCCGCACGATTCTTCATGTCAGTGGCGAGGATCTTCTCGAGCTGCGCACGGGCATCACTGGCGCTGGTCACGAGATCCCCATGGTTCGCACCAGCCACAGCCTCGATGCGCTTCATCGTGGCGATGTGGTCTTCCACCTGCGTGATGGTGGCATCGGCCGGCAGATTCGCAGCGAAGTCACTGGCCGCAGCGACCTTTGCTTCCAGTGCCGTGACGGTGCTCGACTTCGGTGCGAGCTCGGTTTTCGGCTGCGTCGCGGCGGGCGCGAAACCAGGGATAGCAACACCATCGCCCTTGGTCATGGACTTGTAGCTGGCTTCCTTCGGCGCAGTGAGCGACGACGGCAGCGGCTCGGCATTGCCGGCAGCAGCCTGCACCAGGCTCGGGTTCGCCTGAGCCAGGGTGTTGTAGATGCCGGCCGCCGTTTGCGCATCGTTGTGCACGATGTCGACCAGGCCACGGCTACCCGGGCTGGTGATGTCGACCACGTTGGCCTTCGTGCCAAGGGAGCTGTCCGTCTTCAGCTGACGGGTGTTCTGGACCTCGACGCCCTGCCCCTTGGCCGAACCGTTCTCCACGTGCTGGCGGGCAGCCTGGTCAAAGGCCATGGCACGGTCGATACGCGACTGCGCGAAGTTTGCTAGATCCGCCATCGCCTGCACGGCCACCTGCGTGTGACCGTTGTTGATGGCCTGCACCACATTGCGGGCCATATCGTTGAGCGACGGCAGGCGCTTGTTGCCGAGCTGGAAACCGTCGTTGGCGATCTCGCTTGAGACGATGTCCGGCGACTTGATCTGCGGATACTGCTTGGCGAGCTCCTCGGCACGGGCCAAATGATCCTCACGGACCTTAGCCAGGCTCTCGGCCAGCTTCACCTGGTTCACTTCCTGCGGCGTCAGGCCCTCGGAATGGAACAGCACACGAGCGGCCTGCTCGCTGGAGAGCTTCTCCGGTGCGACAGCGGCCACTTCACTGAGCTGAGCCAGCGCAGCCTTCACTTCCGGTGTGGGCTCGGTACCGGCGGGAATAGCGTCTTCCGGCACCTGATCCAGCAAGCTCTGGATGAAGGCCGGATCCTGGTTCTTCACCGCTTCCTCGAGGTTACGGATGCCGTCGTTCTCGAGGAGGTTGTTCGCCGCCTGCTTCATCGCCGGATCGGTGATGGTGTCGACGTGCTGGCGCAGCTCACGTGCCGCCTTCAGCGCAAACAGCTGCAACGTGGCACCGGTCTCAGCATCCATCGGCTTGCCGGAACCAAGGAGATTCACCGCTTGGGCCAGTGCCGTCACCTTGTTGAGCGGCACGGTCTGATCGACACCCTCGTTGAGCGCCTGCTTGGCTGCCGGGGTGAGGATCGGATCGGCTTCCGCTGGTGCCGTGGCCACTTCAGCCGCCGGCGACACATTCTCAGGCACCACGCCATCAGCGTTCGGTGCCTTCTGGTTCTCGAAGCCCTTGCTCAGGGTGCTGGCATCTTCAGCCAGGCCCGAAGCGACGGCCGCCTTCTGCTCATCGACCGAAGCGGCATTCTCTGCCTTGACCTTCTCACCTCGGGCAGCGAGAGCATCTAGCACCGGCTTGCCGGCAACCTTGGCTGCAGTAAGTGCCGCTTTCCCAGTCAGCACCGCGCCACCGACGGCCAGACCTGGTGCACGGAATGCGCCTGCCGCACCGAGTGCCGCAGCACCGCCTTGGCCTGCAGCACCGCCGACACCGTCCAGCAGATCATTTGCCGTGACGTCACCGGTTTGCTGATTGGCGATGTTCTGTGCCAGCTGGCCGCCGGCACCCTGCAACGACTCTTCACCGACTTCACCCGCAAGCTCGGCGACGTTCTTGCCGGCCGCCTTTAACGTGGTGGCCAGGCCCTTACCCGTCGGGTGAGCCAGGAAGTCCTGGGACAGGTACGAGCTGCCATAGGCAATCGGCGCCGTGACGGCAGCCGTGATCAGGCCATTGTCCGAGGCGAGCTGCGCACGCACCTGGTCTTCCGGCACACCAGCATCGAGCTGGCGCTGCACATCCGGGAAGCGCTTGGCCAACTCGTCGATCGGCGCCGTAGCGATGTCGCCGGCTGCCTGCCCGTAGTTCGAGCCCATCTCAGTGGCAGTGACCAGTGCACGGGTATTGGCGTGAGCCAGGCTCTCCTCGACCTTCCGGACACCCTCTGCGCCCATGGCCTTGAGCGCACCAGCTGCGGTCGTCTCCTTGGCTACCTGCTTGGCGACGCCAGCGGCTACCTGCTCCGCGGTGATAGCGCCCTTCGCCACCGCACCGATGCCGAACGTCGGTACCTGCTCCACCGCCGTGTCGAGAAGGGTGGTCGGATGGGAGAACACGTTGCCGAAGTCGTGGCCGTAGTCCTTGGCGACACGTGCTGCGGCAGCGACATTGGGATCCTCGCCATTGGCGACGGCTCGCTCATAGTCAGCCTTGTGCTGCTCAGCTGCTGCAGCATTCTCCTCCCCCATCAGGGTCTGGTCGGCCTGCTTCACCGTGGAGGCGGTCTGGTCGCGCCATTGGTTGAACTGGCCCAGCAGCCTTTGCTGCGGTCCCAGCAAGGCAGCACGACCCGCATTGGTGTCGTCGGCCACCTTGTTGAAGAGGCCATCGTCGATCACACCTGTGGCATGCAGGCCCATGGCCGGGAACGTCAGCATGGCCGAACCAGCGCGATGCAGCAGATCCTCGCCGAGGACCACACCACCACCGACCAGGTTGACGCCACCGGAGAGCAAGCTCAGGCCGGTGTCCTTGGTCAGCTCATTGCCGGTACGGCTGCGGTTGGCCTCGTTCAACAGCTGATCACGGGCCGAGCGCTCCTGGTTCACGCTGGCCGCAACATCGTTGCCATAGGTACGGGCCAGCTGGCCCAGCGACATCGTCTGCTGATCGCGCTGGAACTCAGCTCGAAGCTGATCGGCCGGCGAGACGCCAGCAAGCTCAGCACGCTTGGCCAAGCCAGCCGCCTTTACCTCGGCGTATTTGGCCGGCAGCAGGTCATTGGCGACACCGGTACCGCGTTGCTGGACCCCAGACGTATCACGAATCAGCCCCTCGGGAAGTGCACCATCACGCGAGAAAACAGGCTGATTCGGGTCCATAAGGCATCCACCAAAAGAGAAGGGAGCTGCAAGCAGCCCCCGTATCTTAAAGCGTTTATGGAGTTGTTGGGGCCTTTAGTTGGAGCCCCTCTTCTTGAGCAAGGCATTCATGCGATCGAACTCTGCCTGCGTGATGTCGGGAGCCGTGCCGCCACCGCGGATGTGCGCCATGCGCTTATCCAGGATGCTCTGGTACTCCTTCTGGTCCGCCGGCGTCCACCCACCTTGAGCGGGTGCCGGAGCAGTCGCCGTATTGCCAGCGGGCGTGGCCTTCAGCGGGTCGGTATAGGACGCGTCGAGCTGGTCCATCACCGCGTTCTGGCGCTTCTGTACATCGGCCTTGGTCTCATGCGTACGGTTCAGCGAACCAGCAAGCGCAGCGTCCACCTTGGAGGTGTCCAACCCACGACGCATGTTCTGCTGTTTCTCATGCAACTGGCTTGCGAGTGAGGAGGCATGGCTGTCGTACGGAGCACCCAACGAGTTGAGATCCTGCTCGAACAACTGCTGCTGCCCAGTGGCACGAGCATCGGCCACTTCCTTCGCACGCTTGCTGATGTTCGCCCAGAAAGCGTCCGAGCCGCTGACCTTGCCCAGCAATCCGCCATTCTTCATGGCGTAGTTGTCGATCACCGCATTGAGATCCTCGAGGGAGATCGGATTGCCATCCGGTCCCCGCACGTCGTTGAGGATCTTGTCGACCTCCGCTTGCGTGCCGGCCGTCGTCCACTTGCCATCGAGGCTACCCACCTTCTCTGAGATCGACTGGCGGGTGATGTTGGTATCTGGCTTGGAGCCCTGGTTCAGCGTGCGGTACAGCGGGTTATTGAGGATCGGTGCCTGCGCCTGCAGCTTCTGCGAATTGAGGTCGGCCACCTTGCGGTTGACCTCCGATGTCGACCCGGCCGTCGCTCGCTGCACGTCCTGCGTGATCTGCGTGATGGCGGCATGCTGGGTCTTGAAGTCCTGGTCGAACGCACGCTTGGCGATCGGATCCAGGGCCTTGTACTCCGGCAAGTCGCGGACCAGGCTCATGGCATCGTCCGTGTTATACGCGCCCAGCCTGTCCGCCAGCTGCCCCGAGAGCGACATGCCAGTCTGCAGCGACTTGCGGTCCTGAAGCTCCAGGTTGAAGCGCGTACGCTCCATGCCAAGACGAGCCGCGGCATTGGCCTCGTTCGCCACGTTGCTGCGGTGACGCTCGGCCGCATCACGCCAGTCGCCGTAGGCCTTCTGACCATCGAGCCCGACGCTGTAGAGATTACGACCACCGCCATTGGCCTTGATCTGAGCGGCAATTGCCTCAGCACCCTTGACGTCACCTTTCGCCATGGCGCCGTCGTAGGCTGTGTAGAGCTCAGCGTGCTGGGCCATGTCCTGCCGGTTGAGCAGGTCCTCGTGGCCAATGTCGATCTGCTGCTGGCGGGCGGAGTTCTGCAGCATGTCGCCCTGCCGCTGGTTGCCGACAGAGAGGATCTCACGCATGTCCGCACGAGGGCCGAAGCCACCAGCTGCGGCACGTGCCTGCAGTGCAGCCAGCTCTTCCGGTGTCTGCGCAGCCATGAGCTGCGCCGCTGCGTTGTCCGTGGCGCCCTTCTTGAGGCGCGCATCACGCGCATTGAGGATGTCGGCGAAACGATTGAAGGCGTTATCGACCGTCTGGCCGGCGATGGCCAGGTCTCGCGTATCGAGACGAGGCGCATCGACCTGCTGCCACTGGAGTACGTTGGGCATAGTTGCTCCTTAGCTGCCGGGCTTCTTGAGCTGGTGGGCAGCCAGGTAGCTCTGCACATCCTGCTGCTTGCCGGCGTAGTCCGCCGTGCGACCGTTGATGCGATCTTCCAACGAGTTGTTGTAGGTCTGCACCGAGTTGGTCAGGTTCGTGTTGTACGCCTGCTTCTGGAACTTCAGTGCGTCCTTCGCCTGGCCGAGTTGCTGCAGCCCAAGGTACAAGCTACCCAAGGTACCGATGCCCTGCATCATAGTGCCGAGGTTTCCGTCCTTAGCGAGCCAGCTGCCAAAGCCACCGCCGGCAATCGACGTTCCTGGCCGGGACAGGGCACCCCAACCGGCATCCGGGCTGTACGTGCCACCGCTGAGCAAGGAAAGGCTCTGGCTCGTCGGCATTGCGTAGGCAGACAAATCCGCGCCAGGCATGGCCACATTGGCAGTCGGGTTCGGCTGCCCGAATCCATAAATGCTTCCGAAGGGCTGGTAACTCATAAATGCGGCTCCAAGAACAGTCGATTTATTATCCAGTGGTGGGTAGGCGCAGGCCAACGTCCACGAAGTTTTCAATCAAGCCAGTGGTGATGTTGCAGACATCGCTGCCTGTCATCAGCGTGCGATTGAGAAAGGTGTCGGGCTGCTCGTAGTTCATCTGAAACGTGGCCTGGGTGAGGCCCTGTACGTCGATCAGATCCAGGTTGGTACCGAGGTTCTCTCGGGCGAGATCCTCGACCTGTTTCATGCTGGCGTTGTAGGCCTCGGTCGCCTTGGCCATCTCGTTACCGACCTTACCCATTTGGTCTGCGACGTAGCCCTGAGCCAGCGCACTGGAGGCGTTGATGATGTTCTGCGCCGTCAGGTAGTTGGTGCTGCCGGCTGCGGCGGTACCAAGGCCGCTGTAGTTCATCGCCACGATCGAGAGCACGGCACCGATAATCGGTCCCCACTTCTCGCCGAACACGTCGGTCGACACGTCCATCAACAGCGACATCAGCACCATTACCGCCAGCACGTACAACGTGGCGGCGAGCACTATAGCTAGAGAGATGGCCACACCAGCAGCGACAAAGGCTGCAGCCATCATGCTTGCTGCCACCGGCGTGCCTGCGCCCCACGTGCAGACGATGATGATGATCGACACGATCACGATGATGATCTTGAACAGGCCGGTCTGATACCACTTCTGCTTCACGACCTTGTAGCAGTTGAACACCATATACATGCACTGGTACGAGAGGTTCGTCAGTTCGACCATCGGCGTGGCACGTACGATCTCCTGGTTCAACGGGATGATGAAACCTTCCTCATCCTGGTTGGCCATGGCCTCGTGCGCGGTGATGATCACCGACTTGCCCTTGTAGATGAAATTCTCGTACGTGAGCCCGCTAATCGCCAGCTCCTCGTAGGTGTTGGCGTCGACCTGGCGGCGAGCCAGGATCGTCGAACCATCCAGCACCATATCGTTAAGCAGGTTGAACTGCCGCGAGCTGCCGGCCACGATCTCAACGTCACCAATGAGTGCATTGGGCTTCACCTGCCCGGCCACCAGACGGGTGTCGATGTACTGCCACTGCAGCTTCACGTCGTGGTTGTTGGAGCGGTCCCGCTCCGAGTAGATCTCCACGGAGTTGATCGGCGGTGCGCTGGAGCGCGGATTGAAGCCGGCCACCCAGGTGTTGTACTGGGCGGACGTCGCCTTCGAGATGCTGCGCAGGTAGCTGAAATACCGGAACAGGTACCGCTTGCCTTCCGGTGATCGAGTGTTCAGCCGAACCCCGAACGTGACGAAGCAGTAGTCGATGTCCTTGATGTTCTTGTTTGCGGTGACCTTGTCACCGAGCTCCTGGTAATTCAGGCCGACCTTTTTCAGCAGGGCTGTGGCGGTCTTGTAGAGCGGCGTGTTCTTCCGGTCTTTCGTCGTCCAGCTGACGTTGTCCACACGCAGCGGAATCGACGGGAAATAGGGCGCTGTCAGCTTGCTGGTCGTCAGCATCGCATCGAGCGACGGGTACTTGCCGGTACCCATCAGGTAGAGCAGGTACTTCGGCCGGGAGGTCACGTCGATCTGCTTGCTCACGGTCACCGTCGCCGTGGAACCAGAAATGCTCGTCACCGTCTTGGTGGTGGTCAGCTGACTCTCGCCGGTGCGCTGGGCCGCGTCCGAGGAGTAGATCGTGGTATCGACCTCACCAGGATTTGCCGGGCGGGTGCTGGTGGTCGTGCCACCGTCGAAGGTACGCACCGTCTGGTAGACGCACTGCACGTAGTTGCCCATGCGCACGTAATCGGTCGGGCGGTAGTCCACCAGCGTCGTGGCGCCATTGGCATTCATCAGCAGGATGCGGATGTCGCCGTTGGGCTCGAGGTCATAAGCCACCGTGGCGTTGACCTCGACACCCTTGGGCGGCGCATCGAACTGCTTGATCGTACGGTCGTAGCCATACGTGTCGGTGAGGTAGCGCTCTGCCCACCACTCAAAGTCACCGGTGCTGATCAGCGCGTTGACCACGTTGATGCTGTAGCCCGGGTGCAGCGAATCCAGGACCGCCTTAAGCGGAACCAGGTCAGGCTGATCCGAGTACCGGGCGGAACTGGTCGGCAGCCCGTTGGTGTATTTGTCGCGGGCATAGGCAAAGGCGTTGCGCAGCATCATGCCCTGCCCGCGCAGGTACGACTCACGGATGCTCTCGGCGATGCCCTTCTTCTGGAGCATCGCGTTGAGCACCGTGTGCTTCATCATGTCCGTGCGCTTCTCGCCGTCTTCCCCAAGGGGGTAGACGACGGAGCTCACATAGATCTTCTTCTTGGAGCTGAAGAGTCCCATCGGTTACAGCTGCAGGTTGTTTCGATAGGTCTGGATCATGCTGTTGATCGCCGGCGTGTCGATGTTGCCCGGCACAGCCACACCCTCGTCGATCGTCTTGCGAGCCGTCCAGGTATCGAGCAGGAGCTTGGCGTACTTCGACTCAGCATCACGCTGGTACGAGATGACCTGCTGGTTGTAGAGCTTCGTCTGTGCACCGAGCACACCGCCGACCTGCTCGCCGGTCGACAAGGTGCCGCGAGTCTGGCCACGCTGAGTCTCGTACTGCTCCAGCACCAGCTTGGCCTGGTTGTTCTTGAGCGCCTTCTCGGCTGCCAGAATGCCGGTGATGGTCTGGCCGTTCGTGTGGTTGTCCCACGTCTGGGCACGCTGGGTCTCCACCTGCTCGGTGACCAGGCTCAGCGCTGCGACCTTGGTCTGCTTCTCGACGCCCAGCAGGCCGCCGATCGCCTGGCCAGTGGTGAGCGTGTCACGGGTCTGCGCACGCTGCGTCTCGACCTGCTCCAGGGTGAGCTGGCCCTGGTGTTCCATCTGGATCTGCTGCGCTTCCTTGAACGCCTTGTCGACGGCGGTGATACCGCTGATCGGCGAGCCATCGAGCAAGGTGTCCTTGGTCTGGGCACGGGCCACATCGAGCTGCTCGAGCGCCGTCTGCTGCTCGGCCTCCATGATGGCCTTCTTCATGCCAACGACACCCATGATCGGCTTGCCGTCCTGCAGGGTGTCCTTGGTCTCTGCACGAGCGCTGTCGACCTGCTCGGTGATGAGCTTGGCCTGCGCCTCGGAGGTCAGGATGCCGTTGTAGTCGGTCACCAGGCGCATCTTTGAGCCGGCATATTCATTGCGGGCGGTGTACGCCTTGAAGCGCATCTCGATCGACGTGAAGGCCATCTGCTGGACCTGTGCACGAGCGACCTGGATGTCGGCCAGCGCACGCACCTTCTGTGCCTGAGCCAGCTGGATATTGGCCTGCGTCTGGAGGTTCTGCAGGTACGCCTGGTCCTTGCCCAGGAGGAACTGCACACCAAACTGCATGGCCGCGGTGATGGCGCCGGTGTACGACTTGGCGTAGTCACCACCGGTGATGCGGCCCTTCTCGAACTGGGCCACCAGGTGAGTGTTGATCGTGGCCATGAGCGCATCGAAGACGCCGGTGCCCGCCACATCCTTCGTCGTCAGCTGCTCGACCGTGATGGGTTCCAGCACCGTGTAAGCGGGATTGTCCGCTTCCGGGGGCATCTGGAAATCAGTCGGCAGAACCAGATCAGGAAGATCCAGGTTGACCTTCAGGTCGCCGGCCAATGCAGTGAACAGCTGGTTGGCTTCGTCGGCAACGACAGGGATGGTGGTGGTCTGGGACACGCGGCGTCTCCGATGGGGTCAGGTCAGGGGGGCGGACTGGATCAGTCCAGCCCCTGTGCAGCAGCCTGCTGGCGTGCCAACTGGTTCAGCTCTTCCTTGGTCAGGGGTGGCAGCACTTCGAGTGCGAACTCGGGAACCAGGCGCTGCTCCACGTGCATCTGACCGTGTTCGCCCTTCTTGGTCTTCACCGACACGAACTTCTTTTCCTTGAGTTCGTTGTAGATGATCTGCGGAACGTGGTAGCCGTTGTCGGTGTCTTCGCCGTAAGGGACGAACTTGCGCACCGTGCCGAGGATGGCGTTGGCCACGGTGAAGATCTCACCGCGCAGATCCTTCTTGGCCGGGTTGAGGTTGGTCACACGGATGCGGACCAGCTTCATCTGCTCGGCATGCTGCTTCATGGTCTCGGCCTGCAGCGCTTCCGCGGCCGTCGGTTCACGTGCCGGCTTGTCAGCCTTTTGCGGCTTGGCTGCTGGTGCCGGGGGAGCTGCAGCGGTTTCCGCTTCGCTCTCACCCGTACCTTCGCCATGGCCGGCGGTTTCATCTTCCGAGTTCAGCTTGGCGTTGACCTTGGCCTTCAGGGCCTCCAGGCCAATGTTCGGCGAGTAGGCAATACCCATCGCCGTCGCACGCTCTTTCAGGAGAGTCAGTTCTTCCGACATTCTGGTGTTCTCGTTGGTGGAATAAAAAGAGGGGCCGGACAGCCGGCCCCTCCATCTTACTGCACTCCAACAATGATTGTTGGAGGTTAGATCGTGGCCACCGACTTGGCCAGGGCGAGACGCTCCGGGCGGTACACGAGCGTGCCGTAGTACCACTTGATGGAGCTGAAGCCCATTTCGCCGTACGGGTCGTTGCGATCCGCAGTGGCTTCACCCGGCATCTTGGTGGTGATCTTGAACTTCACCGTCTTGCCGTCGGTCTGGAAACCGATGGTCGAGAACGAGTCGTCACCGACCACCAGCATCGGGAACACGTCGTACTTGTTGTTCGTGGCGCGGTAGCCCGGGTTCGCCGTGACCGCTGCACCAGCACCCGCCCAGCTCAGCATCTCGGGCACCACGATGATGCGGAAGTGACCGACGGTACCGATCTCGCCTTCCAGCACGTTGCCGGCGTCGGCGTACTTCTGCACCGGGATGAACGCCTGGTTGCCGAACGGATCCTTCATCGTCTCGAAGGTCCACTGGAGCTCGGAGCCGATATACATGACGCGACCCGACGCGATAGTGCGGGTGTCGATCAAGCGCGAACCAGTGATCACCTTGGTCTGCTTCGGTGTGCGGTTGTCGTTGAGGATCTGATCCAGACGCGACAGCAGCTTGTAGTCCACCACCGACGGGGTGGCGCCTTCCGCAGTCATGGTGGCGTTGCTGGTGGCAGCGCCCGAGTACACGACGGTACCGGCACTCAGCAGCAGATCCTTCTGCAGCAGCGCTTCGGAGATCTGCACCGCGCCGTTCAGCAGCTCGGTGGAGATGTGACCGAACAGCTCTTCGTCCGAGTCGAAGTCCAGCTGTTCCTGGGTGAACTCGGTGAAGAAGCCCATCTTGTGGATGGAACCTTCGCGCAGGATACGGGTGAAGCCGACGCGGTTAACGCGGCCACCGTTCTCGGTCAGCGTGGGCAGCTTGCCCATGATGGTGCCGATGTCCTTGCTGGAGCCGTACAGGTTGCCGTTGGCAATCGTGGCACCAGCGGCGTCGAGGCCCTGGTCATTGACGTTGCGCGCATCGAGCAGCGGGATGTACTCGAACACGTTCATCGTCTTGCCGAAGTTCTTCGGCATGTTCTTCACGTCAGCGAGCTGGGTGAAATACTGCTCCTTACGGGCAGTGACGATGGCCTTCTTGAGGTGGAACGCAGTGATGTGCTGCGGGCCGATCGAGGACGGAGTACCACCGGCGGGATCGTTGTACTTCATGTGTTGGCTTCCTTGGACGTACTGACGGGGCGGAAAGGTTTGTGGTTAGAGGCGCCCCTGCATCGACTTCAAGAACTCTTCATCCGACTGAGCCAGCGGATTGAACTCTTCCTTCGACGGCGTGGGGGTGACCTTGGTCGGCATGGCTGCACGCGCACGATCGTTGTTGGCCACCTGCGGAGCGGGGGCAACGACACGAGTGACGGGGGGATCCTGCCGAGGTGCTTCCGTGGGCTTGGGAGCCAGCAGGCCCTTGGCCTGGAGGTCTTTGCCTACGACTTCGTAGGCGGCAAGGAACGGAACACCCTGGAACTCACCAAGGACTTTGCGGCGCTCGAGCTCGGTGGAGATCACACCGTAGAGGCCACTGGCCTTCTGGTTGTTGATCTCCGCGAGGAGTCGCGGATCCTTGAACAAAGCTTGCCGGCTATCAGCGTCCCACTGTTGAGCGACTTCGGCGATCAGTGCGGGTCCGGTTGGGGTGGACTCAACGTCGTCCAACACGGTCTGGAACTGGATCTCGGTCTCGCTAACGCGGTGGTCACCGGGCACGTATGCTGCAGCTTTTTCAACGTCGGCGGAGAGCGGATCGAACTTGCTGTCCACCAGCAGTTTCTGGATCGCTTCCGGCTTCCGCTGATGCAAGTCGATCAGGTAGGAGAGCTTGGACTCGTCCAACAACTGGTTGTTCTCCAGCATCCTAACTACGCGAAGCGCGGGCTGTAAAGCCTGCATCTTCTTCGTGTAGTTGGCGCCCATCTGCATCAACTTGATCGCCTCGTCCGGCGACTGCAGCTGGATGTCCTTACCATTGGCCTTGAACGGGGCCATGATCTTTTCGTAGGAACCCTTGTAGTCGATCTCCTCGACAGCGGTCGGCTCGTCCTCCTTCGGCTCGACCGGATCCGTTGTCGTGGTGGTGGCATCCTCTTTCGGTGCCGGGTCCGTCTTCGTCGCCGGATCCACTACGGGATCCTTGACGACGGTCGGATCCTCGACGACGGGATCGGTCACGACAGAGGCAGGATCCACGACCGGGTCAGTAACGACCGCGGCTGGATCAACCACCTCTTCCTTCGTCTCGACCACTTCAGCCGGAACCGTCTTGGTCGGCGGCATCATGCCCATGACCTCGTCATCGGACATGGCGAAGTAATTGGCTTCGGTCGCCTGCGTTTCAGTGTTGATCGTCATGGATTAAGCCTCTTCCCGCATTTCATCGAGGGCTTCCTTGAAATCGAGGATTTCCTTGGCAGCCATCTGCCCTGCCGTGCGGCGGGCAATGAAGAACTGACGCAGTTCAGCGATACCGCGGATGCCGGCGTAGACGGCTTCCTTCTGCTCGGGCTTGAGGTTGATCTCGCCGGTGAGCATCACCAGGCGGGAAGCCTCTTTCTGGAAGTAGCCTTCGAGAATCACCGTCTGGAAGTCGCGGTTGTTCTCCAGGCGGTTGAGTGCTTCCCCGAACGCTGCGATGCGCTCAGCTTCTTCGAGGGACACTTCCACTTGCTGGATCTGGGACTGAAGGTCGTTCATCGTTTCCTCTGGATAGAGACGTGGTTACAGGGAGGGATGCTGCGATTGGCTCTTGGTGAGCTGGTGGTAGCCGAAGGCCTCCAGCAGGTTGTCCCTGGTCGGGGCATCCGGCGTGGGGTTATCGGGATGGTGTGCACCGTCAGGACGCTGGGCGAGGATGCCCTTCGTGATGGCGAGGTTCTGGTTCGCGTCGGCCTGCTGCGCGAGCTCATCCATGCGGCGTGCATGGGCAGTGCCCGTCTGCTGCTCGACGAAGTCGAGGTTGGTCTTGTCGGTACCGGCATCGAGGTTGCGAGCCTGCGCACCGGAGCGCTGTGCGAGTGCGGCAGCTTCGGCAGCCTTGGCATCGAGGAGAGCAATTTCCTTCTGCAGCTTCTCGATCTCGAGCTGCTGGATCTGCTGCTGGATCGGATCGGGCTGCGGCTGATAGGTCTTGAACGAGTGCGCCAGCTCCGGCATACGACGGAGGCGTGCAATCTCGGCCATCACCATCCGGCGCTCGTTCGGATCCATGGACTGACCAGTGGTCTGAAGCATGAACTCCAGGCCCTGCGCCTTGGCGTTGTCTTCGTCGGTGGTGGCGATCGTCACCTTCAGGTCGAAGGAACCCTTCAGATCTTCGCGGCGCACGGTCACGAACTTCTCGTTGGTGACGCGGATCACTTCTTCTTCGCTCATGAACTCCTGGTTCATGGCAACGATCTTGGCGCCGATGATCGACATGCCCTTGGCCAGACGACGGAGGATGCCCATCTCGCGCGTGCTGGCGGCGGACAGCACACCCTTGGCGCCGGTAGCGGTGGCGCCGAGTGCATTGCCATTGAGGCCACCATCCGAGAACGTCTTCACACCGGTGAGCGACTCGGCCTCACCGTTCATCATCTGCACCATGCCCATGGCGGAACCAGGGATCTCTGGGAACTTGTGCTCGACGATGCCGTTGGACGGGTGGACGTTCGGATTGAACTCGTAATCCTGGCCAGCGTCGAAGCGACGCTTGTTCGGGATGTCCAACATGCTCTTGGCCATGCCGCGCTGACCGTTGGCGCTGCGGGCCATCGTGTCGATCATGCCGCGGGTGACGGCGCCGACAATCTTCTGGTTGTCGATCAGCAGGGCGCCGTCCGGCTCACCGTAGATCGACCGCTTCTGCGGCAGGTACGGGATGATCACGTACGGCGGCTTGCCATCCGGATACGGGTTCTCTTCGCAGCGGACCATCGTGTTGCCGATCCACGCGCAGTAGATCGGAACCAATTGGCCATTGCCCTCGATGTCGTACAGGCCATACCACTCGTTGAGGATCACCTTCTGGCGGGAGTCATCCTTGAAGTTGACCTCCTGCGGACCCTTGGTCACATGGTCCGGTTCGGCCAGGATGCTGTTGCCCCAGTTCACCGCGTCGAGGTTCTTGAAGCGCTTGTCGCTGCGCAGGTAGCCGCGAGTCACTTCATCGCTGTAGGCCATGAACATGGCCTTGTTCGGATCGCTGCCGCAGGTCACATCAACGATGAGGTTGTTGATGTTGATCACCTCGACCGTCGGCTCATTTCGGACGACCTTTTCCTGCTCCACTTCCTGTTCGCCGATCTTTTCGGCGCGGTGCGGCGCACCCACTTCCATGGAGTAGCGCACCGACTCGATGATCTCCGGCGGAAGGTTCAAGAACTCGTTCGGGTTCTCCTCCTCCATCTGCATGGCCTGCTGCAGCGCCTGGATCTGATCCGGATCCTGCATCGGCAGGTACTGGTAGACCGGCGCCATGACCTTTTCCATCTTGGTCTCGCGGTCCCAGGCCACACGCACAGCCACGGTGCCCTCGTCCACACAGGTGCGGACGAACTCATCGACGAAGGCCACACTGTTGAGCTTGGTGCGGAACTGCCAGTTCAGCACCATCTCGTTCTGCTCGGCGGCAGCCTGGTCTTCCCAGCTCACCGGGCTGACGGTGAAGAGCTTGTCCGTCGACAGGAACGGCTCGCTCAACGAGGAGTAGCGCCACTCGGCCTGCTTGCGGATCAGCTTCGGCTGCACCGAAGAGCGCCCTGTACGCGGCTTGATCTTGGCGTCACCGGTGATGTTGAGGTGATCCAGCCACACCGCGATCTTGGACATCTGGGATTTCTGAGTCGGCTTGGCCGCTTCCAGATCAGCCTTCAGCATGGCCAAGTCCGGTTCCTTGACCCAGTTCGTCAGCTTCTGTGCCGGCTGGCCTTGTGCATTGATGGGCTGCGCGTTTTCGGCCATGAAGGACTCTCTGCAGGCAAGTCGGTAGTATTGATGGAGGAGTTTATACGGAAACTCCACCAATTCGGAGAAATTGATGCAGACGGTCAGCATCCTTGTGCGAGTCCAGAGCCCCAACCCGATGCTGTTCGAGCGGATGTTGGCCAGCGTTCTGGCCCAGACCAGCCATGACTGGGAGCTCGTGCTGGTGGTCAGCAACCATTCCCCCGGTGACTTCGCGATAGCGCAGCGGCTGGCCGAGGGTCAGCCCACCGTCCGGGTGGAGGTGCGGCCGGAAGGTGAACTCTTGGCCTGGTCGTGCAATGCCCTGCTCGACACGCTGGGCGACTGGGTCGCCTTCCTGGGTCAGCACGACCAGCTCATCCCCGGAGCACTCGAGGCCATGGCCACTGCCATCGCCAACAACCCGGGTGCCCGGGTCATCTACTCGGACCAGGAAGCGCTGGGGACCTGGGGGCAGATCTCCCTACAGACCGCCAAGGGACCACCTGACCCGATCCGGCTGAAGTCGGAGGAGTACCTGCAGGATCTCGCCTTGATCCAGAAGAGCTTGCTCATCACGGCCGGCGGCTTCGATCGGTTGGCATCGGACTGCCCCACACACGACATCTACCTGCGATTGCTGGAGGCAGAGGGCATCAGCGGCTTCGCCTACACGCCGGCCAGGCTCTATCGCCGGCACCGCAATCGGATGACCGAGCGCAGCGACGATCCGCGCATCAGCCCCTACCTGCCCCGCTATGACCTCGATGCTGTCCGTCGGCACTTCGAGCGGCTGGGGATCTTCGCCAGGATCAAGCAGCTCAACGGCACACTCGACATCCGTATCCCGGTAGAGGTGCCGCCGTCCCTCACCTTCATCGACACGGCAGGCAAGACACCAGAGGCGCTGAACCAGGAAGCCTCACTGGCCGACACGCAGCTGATCCTGTTCCTGCGGGGCGAGCCCATCAGCAAGGACTGGCTCAAGCATTTGATCGGCGCCAGCCTGCTGCCGGGAGTGACCGCGGTGGGTGGCATGACGATCACCCCCACTCACCTGGCAGATCCCGGGGCATTGTTGGATGGATCCCCGTGGAACATTCGCGGAAATTTCAACCAGATCACCGTCCTACATTCGGTGTCGATGCTCTCTCCAACTTGCCTCCTGGTGGACACCCGAAAGTTCCTCGAAGTTGGAGGGTTTGATCCAGAGTTCCCCACCCTCTACGGCATGGACCTCACTCTGCGCCTGAGCCGTGGCGGACACGGCTGCGTGCGCTCCCCCCTGGTACAGATCAAGGTCAAACCAAACGCCGCACCGGAGCCCGAAGAGCTGGCCAAGCTGCGCGCTGCATGGGGTGGGTGGGAAGACCCGTACGGACTCCATCAATTACCATGAGACAGTCGGTTGTTGTTGGAGCCGGCTTTCTTCGCGCAGGGGTGCTTGATGAACGTGAACGAGATGAACCAGGAGGCAGTCCCTGTTGCTGTGGGGATCACGTATCTGACCTTCCTAAGTGCCTTGGCCCCAGAGGTCGTTCTCGGTGCCTTTGCAGGCTCCGTGATCTTCCTGCTGGGGGCAACGAACAAGCCCAAGTGGCAGTGGGTGCTCTATTTCATCGTGGCCTTCCTGGTCGGCCTGCTGGGGGCGCACACCGTCGCCAAGGTCGTCAGCGAGCTTTTGTCCATGGTGCGGATCACCGCAGAGGTACCCGAAGGCTTCGGCGCGCTCATCGCCGCGGCTTGCATCATCAACATGCTGGGGTGGTTTCGGGATAACCCCACGTACCTATGGACGCGGAAGTCGGGAGACCAAACCAAGTGAATGTCTGGACTCTTCTATTCGCCAGTGCCAACGCTCTCCTCTGCATCCGTCTGCTGTTCTTCAGCGACAAAGATCGACAGGAGTCCCGTTGGGGTTATCGCTTGCTGCTGTTCCTGGCAGCCATCTACGTCGGTCGCCAGGTGATCACGGTGGTCTTCTTCCCCAACGAGCCCGTGCATGTGCTGGCGGCGCTGTTCCACGTTGGGTTGTTCATCGGGTCGATGCTGATGCGGCCCGAATATCTTCCAGGGAATTGCAGCCATGACACTACGAAGCGTGCTTATCGTGAGCTTGGTTACTCTGTTACTCGGGCTTGGTACTGGGTATGGCATCCGCAGCTACACAGCGGCGGCACAAAGTACCGCCCACGAGCTCGCTGATCTCCAGGCCAAGTACGCTGATCAGACGGACTACATCAACAGGTTCACCGAGCTGTCGGCCAGGGCACAGGATCTACAGAACCAACTCACCCAGCTCGACACCACCAAAACGAAGGCCCTAAGCGATGCGCTCACCACGAATGCTTCTCTCAGTTCTAGTCTTGCTGTTGCTCAGCGGATGCGCCTCACAGGCACCACGTGCCCCCAAAGCGGAACCAGCAGCTCCCAAGCCAGCGGCCCCGGCAGCCTGGGCGATGCTGCCGGCGTCGAACTCAGTACAGAAACTCGACACGCTGTTTTCGATTTGCGAGCCGACATCATCAGCGACCGAGAAAAGCTCGACTACCTGCAAGGGTACGTCCGGGCACTTGGACTAAGTCCACCGCACACACCGTGAAAGAAGAAGCCCCTCGAATGAGGGGCTTTTCTTTGGATCACTCTGCGGCAGGTACTTCGGTGGGCAATGCGCCTGGTGCCACAGTGGGCGGCACATAGTTGACGATCTTCTCCTCGTACAACGTGTCGAAGCACGCCTTGATGTACCCCATCATCAGCGTCGTCGGCACGTCCATGGCGAAGTAGTTGCCCTCAGCGTCCTGCCCCTCGACCTTGAAGCTGCGCGGTAGCAACTCCTTCACCGGCACGATCATCAGGTGGTTTAGATCCTGTGCGGCCACCGGTACACCGTTGAGCGACATCAGGCGCTGTGTGTAGAAAAGGATCTGGCCATCCTGCTTGACCGAGTCCCACTGGATTTCAATTTTTGGTGCCACGATTTCGGTCGTGAGGTCACCCGTTTCGGTACCGATGTAGGCCATACGTCCCTCGTCTTCGTTAGACAGTGTTGTAGTAGCTGAAAGCAACAGATGTGGATACGGTCACCGAAGAGCCGCCGTTCGACACGGTGCAGTTGAGGTAGACCGTGCCAGGTTCGTTCAAGGTGATGGTGCCTGACACCGAGACCGACGCTGAGTTGATTCCACTGAGCGAGGGGCTACCCACCCCCGTGTACCCGGTAATCCACCAGTTGTACGTGATCGTACCGCCACCGCTCGCAGTCGCTGTGGCGGTCGTCGACATGACCCTCGTGCGTGGGGTTGTCGTATTGCCGATGCTGAACCTGGCCGTGGTGCCGTTGGCGTACGCAGATAGCGCGGAGTACATCAAAACCCAGCCACCGCCCGAGCGACGGTAGCCGTTCTGTATGTCCGACCATCCGCCACCGTTGCGCCGACGGCTGACTGTGTTGGTGGTCCAGCCACCACCTGAGCGTCGAGTGTTAGCCATTTACCAGAACCACAGATCGCCATCACCAGCAGAGTTACCTGGATCATTGCCTTGAACGAAGACGCGCGGGTTCTCCACCCAGCGGGAGCCATCGTTAGCCAGCGACTGGTAGCGGTTATAGGAACGCATCTGCCCTTCGAGGCGAAGCACGCCGCCTTCGTTGACCATCCTCGGGGCGCCAGGGATTTGGATACCGTTGCTATAGACGATGAGACCCACAGAGATGCCAGCGCCGGAGCCCCCGGAGCCGATACGAATGCCGCCATCTGCATTCATGTAGATGCGGCCATGCACTCCGTTGTCGATCATGCTCCAGCCGCCGCCGCCCCAACCGGTGGTTACCAGAGCACAATTGCCCTCACCCAGCGCGGGATCAGCATTGCCATCGAAGCGCATGCGCCCTGTCCAAGGCCCCCACGTACCACTTAGCTTGTGTCGGCGGTAGCGGACGGTCTCGGCGATGTTCGTGAAGTCCCACAGCTCCTGCTGAATCCACGCGTCGTTGTGCTTCGTGACGCGCCCCATATACCAGGCGTTGCCAGGAGCGTTTGCCGCACCAGACGCCATGTACCAGCCGTTGGTATCCGCACTATTCCAGTCGGTGATAATTGAGCCGCTAACAGCGAGGCTACCTCGCGCATCCAACTTGCTAGCTGGGTTGAAGTTGAGGGACGTCCAAATGGTTCCGCCTGCATTCAACGTCGCCGTCCAACCACCCTGCTCGTTCTTGAACGTAAAGTTAACGCTGTTCTTGTAGAGGTACGAGTCGCCGGAACCAAAATACATGACGCCGTCGGTGGCCGTACCACCCCAACCGCTCGCACGGAGCGCCCCGGTTGCTATGACTCCGCTGCGAAACGTCGCAGTTCCAGAGTCGTCCAGCATCATGTTCCAGGCAGTCCTTGCCTTGTTGATGAAGCCAACGACGCCAGAAGCGTCTGCGCTCAGGTAGCTTGTGTACGCTCCGCTCACCACGGCGATGCTGGCATTACTCATAATCAAGTTGCCCGTCACCGTGCCGCCTGTGCTGGGTAGTTTGGCGTCGAGCGCGCTCTGTAGATTAACCACATCGCTAATGCCCAGGACGACATCCCCTGCGCGGCCAGCAACCGTCGTAACGCCCTGGACCCAAGTCTTCGCCTTGGTCGCCCAATGCTTCGCCGAGTACATGCCCGAGGTGACTTCGATGTCCACGCCGTTCTCAGCCCACTTTTGAGCAAGAGCTGTCGAGCTCGCGGCAGCTGACGCTGAGGCCGCTGCCTGAGTGGCGGATGCTGAGGCATTGCCAGCATTTACGCTTGCAGCCGAAGCTGAGCCCGCTGAGTTGGAGGCAGACGTGCTGGCGTTCGTCTCTGAGGTCTTGGCGTTGGTCTCGGACGTCTTAGCCCGCCCCTCGGACCCACTGGCCGCTGCCGCAGAGTTTGCAGCGGCAGTAGCAGAGCCCGAAGCCGCGGATGCAGAGTTTGCAGCGGCAGTGGCCGATCCAGCAGCCGCCGTCTTGCTCGCCGCAGCATTGGTCTCACTGGTTCCTGCGTTGGTAGCCGATGTGGCCGCTGCGTTCTTCGAGGCGAGCGCATTCGACTCACTCGTGGCCGCTGCGGTCTTCGATGCAGCCGCCGCCGTTTCCGAAGCCTTGGCGTTGGTCTCGGAGGTCTTCGCATTCGTTTCCGACGTTTTGGCATTGCCCTCCGAGGTCTTGGCATTCGTTTCGGAGGTCTTCGCTGCAGTGGCACTACCGGCCGCAGCTGTCTCCGAACCCGCAGCTGCTGACTTAGACCCGGCCGCCGCAGATTCCGAAGCGGCAGCGGTCGCCGCAGAGGCTGCTGCTGCATCAGCCGAGTCCTTCGCTGCAATGGCATAGGTCATGGGCGCCACCGCCAGGTTGTCCTGGGCCAGCTGGTCAGCGGCCGGGCACAGCAGCAGGTAGGTCTTGCCGTCAGCACCCGTCAGCGGGTACCTGCCATCCCCGTACGGGCCGCCGGTAGGCGTGCCTTTCAACCAGGCTTGCAGTTCGCTATATGCACTCATGCGTGTTCCTTTCCTGCAGCCGGGGTCACGATTCGGTAGAGACGATGGTGAGACGCTGGTTGCCGGTGTTGCCGTTGGCCATCTGTGTTGGCCACCCATGTGCGTTGCTCACCTGAAGTAGATAGTTGAAGGTGCCCGTGCCGCCGAGCGAGTCAGTCATGGTGATGGCGCCATCCAGACGCTGCGTGATGTTGGTGCGCTTGAACTCGCCGTCGTAGTCGGCCTGGCAGCTGCCGTAGACAGTGATCGCGTTGATCCACTGCCAACCACCGCCGGCATAGCTGCGATAGAGCGTGATAACGGCGTCGGTCTGCAAGCCGTTGTAGTAGCCGGCAGCATTGCCATTGACGGTGCCGTTGACGCCGTAGAACAACGAGGCCACGATGACCTTTGAGCGACCGTTGGTACCAAACGGGCTGGTCTCCACCTGTGCCGTGTTGCTCACGATCGAAGTGGCGATCGAGTTTTTCAGAATGCCGGCCGACAGCGATCCACCGAAGTACGCCGAGCCATCCTTCTTCAGGTAGTAGAGTGCATTGGCTTCCGAGCACTGCCACGTCTGCATGACCGGGCCGTACCATTCGATGAACTGACCGGCGTTGCCGAAGCCAGGCCCGGTCACCTTCATGTAGGCACCCGAGCGCGCAATCTGCACACCACCGGTCCAGGTGAGGGAATCACCGCCCGCCGGGTTGCTCACACTGAAACGGTCAGCCACCACGTCGAAGGTGCCGGACTTTCCATCGTTGTTGAGCGACCAACCGGTGACTCGCCCGTTCACGTCCAACATGACGCCGGCGCGTGCTCGCACACCGTCGATGCTTTGCTGCATGGTCGTGATGCTGGCGGTGTGCCCACCCACCGTCGTCGACAACGAGGTGATGCTGGCGGCGTTTGCCGAGTCGCCATTGGCACGTGCCGTCTGCTCCGCGGTGATCGCCGCAGTGTTGCCATCGACCGTGGTCTTCAGGGTGTCGATGCGGCTGCCGAGCGCTGTGTCAGCACTAGCGCGTGCCGTGGATTCCGAGGACAACGACGTGGATACGCTGCCGATCTTGGTGTCAAGGCTGGAGATCTGCGTCGCCTGCGAGCTCAGCGATCCCTCGGCCGAGCTAACCCGAGTGGTGAGCCCCGACAGCCCCGAGGCCGTCGCTGCCAGTCCGGTCTTCGAGTCATCCACCTTGGAGGTTAGCGAGGTGATCGAGCTGCCCTGCGCTGTGATGGTGTCGCCCTGCCGGTCTACCTTCGAGCTCAGTGCCGCGATCGTCTCGTTGGTACCGGCGAGCTCGCCATCAACGACGTTGCTGAGGTGGTCGATCTTCTGCGTTTGCGAAGAGATCGCACCCTCGGCATTGGTCATGCGCGTCTCGTAGCCTGCGACCGTGGTGGCCGCTGCCGTCAGCCCGGTCTCTGCTGAGGTGAGGCGGCTGTCCATCAGGTTGACCTGGCTCGTCACCAGCGCGTTGCGCGACGCCCGGATGATCAGCTCATTGACCAGGGCCGCTTCGGATCCATCGGTGCGGGCACTCAGTGCTGTGTTGGCCGCAGCCACCGCCGTCATCTCGCCGGCGATCTCTTCTACCTTCGTGGACATCTGCTGCACGGCATCAGCCACGCCCGACAGCACCGCCTGGTCACCGAGTCCCTGTACCCTGTCGTTGACGGTGGTGAGGCTGAAGTCGATGTACTGGTTCTCGCTGGTCGGGAAGTTCTCGATGCCACCGCCCTTACCGATGCCACCACGACCACGCAGTGCATACGGCGTGGAACCAGAGATCGTGGAGAAGAGGTTGGCGCCGCAGCGCTCCATCGCCGCGGTGAGCGGCGCATCCTTGATGCCGTGGTTGTTCTCGCTGACCAGGAGGAAGTCATCGTTCGGGCCGAGCGCTTCGAGCGCAGCGGTAAGGTTGCGGCGCTCGGTCACGCTCGCATACGTGTCGAAGCGCGTGGCGCTTTCGATCTCACCGTTAGCGCTGAAGCGGATCAGCGTCAGGCCACGCTGGAACGTGTAGGCAGCGAGCGCGTTCGGATCGCCTAGCACGCGGATGGTCGGCTCAAGCGGAGCGCCCACCGAAGCGGCATTGCCGGAACCAGCGATGGTCACTACTCGCCAGTGCACGACGTTGCCGATGCGTGCCTGGAGCTTGGTCACACTCTCGGCCTGGGCCAGCAGACCCGCTTCGGTCGACTCGACACGCACCGTCAGTTCGTTGATCGCGGTGGCCATGGTCTCCTCGAGGCCACTGACCCCGGGCACCCACGGACTTGGCTCCGTCTGGGTACCGACCGCCTCTTCCATCATCGGGCGGAGGAACCACACTTTCGGCGGCGCGGTATTGCAGTTGGTCACCCACAACTGCACTTCCAGCATTGCGGCGTCAGCAGAGGTCTGCACGCCGTTGAACACTCGAGCCCAGTTTACCAGGTTGTTGGCTGGCGCCACGTTGGTGACCTGCCCCACCACACCTAGCCCGACCTGCACGCCCGCTGCGTTGAACAGGCGCCACTCCATGGCGAACGTGCAGTTCTCGGCAGCGAGGTAGCCGGACAGGATGTATTTGGTCTGCGCACTGATCGGGATCCGCTGCGAGCGAATGCCGGCGGTACCCGAAGGCACGCCATTGGCGCTCGTGCTCAGCACATTCAGCGCCGGCGGCAACCGGGTCGGATCCAGGTTGAGCTTCAGCTGGGAGGCCACCCATCCGGTACCGTGCGAGAAGAACGTCCAGGCACGGGTGTCCGCCTCGAACGCAGTGTTCGGCAGCAAGTTACCGGTACCGGTGATCGAGGCCTTCAGCTTGGTGACGTCGGTGGCGGCAGCCGACAGCCCGGCCTGCGTCGCCTCGAGCTCCGTGCTCAGCGAGTGCATCGCCTCAACGCCAGCGGCGATCCCATCCTCCGCCACCGTGATGCGGCCGGCGAGCTGGCTCACTTCGTTGGCGGTGGACTTCTGCTCGCCGTCGGTATTGCTGGCGAACGTCTGCAGCTGATGCAGCGCATCACTCTGCGCGCTGATGTTGCTGGCCAGGTTGTCCGCTTTCGCCGACAGCTGGGTCAGATCCTCGGCCTGCGTCGTGACCTTGCCTTCCAGCGTCTCGGTGCGGCCGGACAGTTCGTGGATCGACGTGGTGTTGCCGGCCAGCTGCGCTTCCGTGTCGCTCACCTGCGTGCGCAGCGACACCAAGTCCTGGGACAGCGCAGTGATGCCGCCGGCATTGGTCTTCACCTGGCTCGACAGCTGGCCCATGGTGATGGCCTGGCCAGCGAGATTGCCCTCGGCATCGTTGACGCGGGAGGTGAGCAGCGAGATCTGCGAGTTCACCAAGTCGGTGTACTCACCCTTGGCCAGGCCTTCGATGATCTCGTTGATGCGCGCGCCGGAGGCCACGACCGCAGCCAGGTCCGTGATCTGGGTCTGCAGCCCGTCGACCGCGGCATCGAGCTCCACCTTGGTGGCGCGCTTGGCCAAGTCCTCGGTCAGCTGGTCGGTGATCAGCTTGATCTCGCCGACGTAGCGCGACAGTGCATCGAAGTCGGTGGTCTTGGCGAAGTAGCTCGCATCCTTGACCGACGCGCTACCGAGGCCCATGACCAGGCGCTGCGACGGCGCATCCGGAGCCAGGAGAAGCCGGATGCCGGCCGGCGTCGTCTGGATGATCAGCTCGCTGGCTTCCACCAGTAGGCCGAGCTTGGCGTGCAGATCGTCGATCGTGGCCTTGAAGTCGACCAAGTCTTCCACCGGCGTCAGGTGACCGGCCACCGCCTTGATCGCCGGCATGTTGTCGGCGACGTACTGGATGACCTCGAAGCTCTGGTGCAGGTAAGCATCGAGCGCCGGCGCCCCGGCGAGCTTTGCCGTCATACCCAGCCACCCAACAGCGGCTTCACATTGCCGCTCTCGTTGAACTGGGTGAAGGTGTCACGCTCCTCGTGGAACTTGCACTCGGCCTCATACAACGCCAGCAGCTGCTGGCTCTTTGCCAGCGACATCTCCATGCTCATGCCGGCGTAGACGTTGCCTGCGATGTGCGAGAGCAGTGCGGTCTCCAGCTGCGACGGGATGCGGATCTGCACCTTGTCCAGGTCGTCAGGCTTGAGCGGGATCGGAGCATGCTTGGCGCGGTACTGGATGAAGTACCGGTCCCCAGTCTTGGGGTAGTCCATCGCCAGCGTGTCGAAGCTGAGGGTGTGCCAGCTCAGCCGATCCTCGACATCGTTCAGCGGCATTGGGATGTAGTCGTTTTCATCCAGGCGCGGCGTGGTGATGTAGTTCGGATCGGTGGGCAGCGCCGCCTGGTTCGCCAGGATGGCGGTCACCTGCAGCACGTCGTCCAGGAACGGGTTGGCCACCGTGTCCTTCAGGTACTTGTTCGGCTCGCTGGATCCCGACGTCTGGGCGAACTGCGGCGCCAGCTGGTAGGCGTACACGCCGTCTACCGTCTCCAGGATCACCGTGCGCTTCTGCAGGTCGAAGCGGGCATATAGCTTCGCCAGGGCGTCGTTGATGCGGACGACCAGCTTGGGGATGTTGGCTTCGGGCACCACACCAGTGCCCTCACCCGCAATGGGCAGCTCGGACAACTGGCCGTACGACAGCTTCTGCAGCAGCTCGCTCAGGTTCATGGAGGCAGGCCCAGTCCGAATAGATGGAGACCCCACAAGTATAGATGGACGGGTTAATGGAGGACTAGACGACGTACCCGGCCATGCCCCCGACATCGGGCTCGGGATCGTCGATTTCCCAGCGATCGTCCTTCTGCGCCATCGGAGCTTCTTCGCTTGGCTTCCACGCACCCAGCAGCGGCAACATGCTGATGTTGTCCGCGCAGTCGTCGTTCTTGGACTTGAAGCCTTCCGGGGTAGCGTGCGTGACCTCATCCACGACGGCCGCCACGAACTCGGTGGTGCGCAGCTCCTCGGGGAGGTAGATCTTGCCGGTGTTGAACAGGGGCACCACCAGCTGGAAGCGGGCCAGCTTGTTGGTGTCGGGGCGCACGCCCGGCTGCTTGCCGTTGTTCGAGCTGGCGAAGGTGAACCACACGTTGCGGTTCATCATCTCCTGCTGCATCCACGGTACGAAGCCGCCCTGCTGACCGGTCACTTCCACACCCACGTTCATGGGTCGGTACATGGCGACCAGGCGGAACAGCTCATCCAGCGACTTGTCCATGGTCTTCTGGTGGCGGATGCCATCCACCAGGAACCAGTCGCCATTGTTGTTCAGTGCCCACACGACGATCACCGTGTAGTCGGCGCCCTGCTTGGAACTCGTGGCCCAGTCGGTGGTGATGTAGAAGTTGAAGCGCGAGCGGTTGGCCAGCAGGTTCGCACGGTTGTACCAGCGCAGCGCCTCGGCCGGAACCAGCTGATCCTCAGCACTGGTGATGCGCAGCAGAAGCTCCTGACGGAAGCTGGCCAGCTGACCCGTGCTCACCGCCAGGTTGTACTGCTCTAGCACGAAGTCATAGCTGAAGCGCTCTTCCCAGGCGCCGCGGAACTCTTCGCGCGAACAAGGGAAGCGCTCGCACACCGGCCACACGTTGACCACCCAGCCGCCGGACTCCACCGCTTCGTACAGGATGTCGCCCTTGTTGAAAGGCGTGCCGTTGAAGACGATCTTGCGGCGGGTCGGATCGAGCGCGTAGTCCACGCCCTTGTAGACCGTGTCCTTGATCGCCTGCATCGCGGCCTTGGACTTGGAGTCGTCGTCGCTGACTAGGTCGTCGAGCACGCAGAACACCGGACGCTTACCGAAGATCTTGGTACCGCGCAGACCGGTCTTGGCACCGAACATCTTCATGCCTAGACGGTGGCCGTCGCGGTTGCGCGCTTCAATGTAGTTGTCGGTGAACTTGACGTCCGGCAACCAATACTGGAGGAACGCTGAGTTGTGGTAGCGGAACTCAATGTTCTTGCGTGCCGACTTAACGCCGTTCTCCATCGAGTCCGACACGTAGATCATCGCGGAGATGTCGCCGAACCCGGGGATCTCACCAAACACGGCGATGTAGAGGAACAGGTACTCGATGAACAGTGTGGTCTTGCCGGAACCACGGAAGACCAGGTTGGCCAGGCGTGTGTCCTTGCCCGTCAGCTTGTCGAGCATGGCCATGTGCACGACAGGTGTGGGGTGGCTCTCGCCTTCCCCGCCGTTGACCAGCTTGATGAAGTTGACGAAGTTCAGCGCGAAAGCGCTCGGCACGTAGCTGCCGTTGTTGAGCCAGGCATAGTCGACCTGGTCCAGCCAGGTGTCGACGTCCTGCCGCTTGTGGACGGTCTCGCGGATCGTCTGGGCCAGCAGTGCACTCATGCCATGCACCAGACGACGGCGAACCAGATCACCTTGCACAGCACGTGCAGCACCTGGTCCTGGTTGAAGGTCAGGCGCCCGCGGCATTTGGCGTCGTCGATCGCAAAGTGTGCGGCGACCTCGAGCACGCCCAGCCACCAGATCCCGGTGAGCAATGCCACGGCACCGCCATGGATCAGGGCATGCGCGCCCAGCGCCTGGTACCACGGCACACCCGGAATCGGGTTGGCTCGGTTCTTGGCGCGGCTGAGGAAGTCACCCTGCAGCGGGTAGTCGCACAGCGCGTGCACGGCGAGGAGCAGGAGGAGCAGCATCATGCCCAGTCACCATCGAACAGCGACAGCGCTACGGTCTGCTGCTTCGGCTGCACCACGTCTTCCCGGTACTCGAAGTCGCCACCGGTGCGCAGATCCTCGAGCCCGGCGAACGGGCTGCTGTTCTCCGGTGCGGCCGGCTCGGGATCAGGCGCCGGCACGCTGAACATGCTCGGGCGGGCAGCGGGTGCAAGGCCGCAGACACACGGCTGGCCGGTAATGGTGGTGCCACTGCCGAAGCACGATGTGCATCCGACGGGCTGGGTCGTCACCACCGCCGGCGCAGCCGTGGTCGCGGGGAACAAGCTCGGCTTCTGGGCCGGGATCTTGGAGCACACCTCGCAGGGGAAGCGGGTATCGACGCCGTGCACGCAAGTGCTCTGCATGACGTGAGGCAACGGCACGGCCTGGGCCGGGGGACCGACGTGGGGGAGCGCCACAGCCTGTGCCGGCGGGCCGCTGTAGACGGCGGGCACCGCAGTCACATCACGCACCTCGCCCTCGATCAGCAGCGGCGTACGCCCCACCTCTCGCGCATTGGCGCCCCCCTGGATCAGGGAGAGCTGGGTCTGTGCCAGCTGCTCCATGGTGGCCATCAGGTCGGCGATACCGCCCTGGTTCTTCACGCTCACATCGAGCTCGACCTTCTTGGTCTCCGGCGGCTTCAGGTGGGTGAGCAGCGAGTTGGCAGCGTCCGTGCGCACCTTCTCCGACTGAGCCGACGTCATCAGCTCGAGCTGGGTATTGATCGCCTTCTGGAACACGTCCTGGTTGAGCAACCAGGTCGGGATCGTGGCCTGCTCCAGGATCTGGTTCACCAGCTTGTTCTTGTGATACGCGGCGACGTAGGCGCTGATGTCCTTGTCGCTGGCGCCACGCAGGACCAGGGTCTTGTACCGATCCTCGAACGTCTTGGCGTAGGCGTCCTTGTTGGTGTAGCCCATGATCTTGAACGTGCAGTACGTGACTGCGTTCAAGTAGTCCTCGGTCTTGTACTTCCCGTCCTGCAGCACCTTGGCGTATGTGAGGAAGTTGTTCCTCACCTCTTCCGCCGCTTCCGGGTCCGCCACGATCGAGTTCACCTTGTCAGCGAACTCTTGATTGGCCTGGTGCTGGAGACCTTTCGGCAGCGCCTGCTTGAGGTCGGCCACCGTCATCAACTGATGGGACATGGGCTTTAGGGATCCTGTAGGTTCCCCATTAACCCTAGATGAGCAACAACGACTCCATCAACCCCGGATTACTGTACCCACCCAAGCCACTACAAACACTAGGACTACTGCCCAAAGAACCGCCCTAATACAGAACTCCTTGCTCATATATAACCCCCGGTTCTGTATAGAAATCCTGCTCTTTCTACATATCCCCCCTCCCCCTATAGAAGCCTGTTCTATAGAAGACCCTCCCCCTCTCCTTTGAAGAAAGAACCCTATCGCTAGGGAAGAAAGAAGGTGGCCAGAGTAGCCAGGCGGGAACCAGGAAGCAACAACAATGCTGGATATTTGTGGAGGACTCCATTAACGTGCGCCCCCACGAAGCGGACCTACCCCCGGTGGCTAGGCCGATCCGGTTTTTGACCAGGTGATGCAGATGTCTCAGTGCAGGGTACACGTCACACGTTTACACAAAACACGTTTCGCCCCCCCGGGTATCTGCGATTTCGTTTTGGCTAGGGGTACCCCTTTGGCCTTCGGCCGTGTTGGGCATCTGCCTCTACTCAACTCACTAGGGATCACCACCATGGCTACTGTCACCAAGTCCGCTGCTCAGTCCGCTGCTCTGCTGTTCGGTGCTGTCGGCACCACTGCTAACGCCTTCACCACTGCTGTCACGGTTGTGGGAAATGCGTTCGACGTCATGAACGTCAAGTCCAACGACTGGCTCGCTGACACCCGTCTGCGTAGCGCTGCATCCGCTGAAGACCGCAAGGTCGCTGTCATCGACGAAGTCACCTTCTCCATCGCATCTCGCATCGTCGAGCGTGAGAAGACTCTCGCTGGCAACGCCGCTCTCAAGGCTGCCTACGACAAGGCTCTCGAGCAGGTCCAGAACGCTGTCGCTGCTGTGGAAGCTCAAGCTGCATAACTGGCCAAGCCACCCGCAAGGGTGGCAAGGCTCAACCCCTAGATAGACCTCTAGGGATAGTTGGGATGGTAACCATCGACCTCGCTCATGCGAGAGATGGTCAGGGAGATGCTGGATAGCAGTATTCGTACTGCTGCATCTCCACCTTCCTCAACTCCAACAAACTCATGACCCTCATCTAAAGGGTCTCTAAACCATACGCAGTTTCTGCGTGTGCCGGACAACTGCGTCTCAAAGTTAACTTCGGGAGAGCTTTATGCGTACTGCAACAGTGGGTCTGTTCCGAAGGGATACTCGGAATCGCCGTCGTAAGCGGAGCCGAGACTACATCCCGGTCTCGCTGAACGAGCACTATCACAGGTCTACGACCAAAGCACGTCGCCGCGCAGCTTGGCTGCGTGTAGGCGTCGTAATATATTTCGCCGCCTTTGCTGCGATGTGCGCTTTTATTGGGTGGCCGGAATGAGCCGCCATGCCGAATTTTACTGGCACGCACAGCATTCGCGGGAGGCAATCGCTGCAAGAGAATCGTTGAGGATCCAGTCTCAGCGGGCTCGCAAGAACTTGAGGCAGTACAAGCAGAATCGGTGCACCAAGGGCATATGGTCCCGGCTGATCTCTCTCTTCAACTAAGCGCGTAGCGCATGTGGCGGTCCCCGGCTCGACTGGGGGCCGCCTATTTCGTGCTGCGTGCGTCGGGCTTCGCCCGTGATGGAGCAAAGCGCATTCCGTGCTTGCCCACTTGAATAGGAGATCTGCCCATGTCCGTTCTGAACAACCTCCGCAATGACGTCGCCGCTGCTTCCGCCAAGGCCGCAGCTACCGCCAACGTCACGCCCATCGCCGATCGCAAGCACAGCGATTTCTGGCTGAACATCGGCATCACGATTGATGGTCCCGATGGTGAGCCGCTGTTCGTCTCGCTGCCCGTCGGCCTCGCTCTCGATGACATGAAGCCGCAGGCCATCAAGGGCACGAACCAGGATTGGATCAATCTGGCCCAAACGAAGAACGCGCTGCTGGAAGCCCTCCAGAAGCACGCTGCGTCCATGGAGCCGGGTGCCCGTCAGCCGATCGACTGCTTGCAGGTTGAGCTGTATCGCCGCAATGAGCCGGCGCAGCACGGCACCACCGAAGGCAATCCGCTGGTCGCCTCTCTTATGGCCACCTTGGCCGGGAAGAAGGCTGCGTGATGTCCCACGTACACCTCTGTCAGCACATCGACAGAGGTGTGCTTTTTCACTCTGGGATAGACCGCAACACCTAAATACCAGCAGTTAACTCCAAGACCCATTCTGACTATAGGCAACCTAAACCATGAAAATCATCGTGGCCGGTGGACGCGACTTCGCAAACATCGAACTCATGCACGACCACATCACCCATCTCGTACAGCACGGATGGATGGCCGACGACAGCACGCTCGTGTGCGGTATGGCCAGGGGTGCAGACATGCTCGCGTACACCTTGTGGACCGAGCGCTACGACAACCCGGTCGAGAAGTTCCCCGCTGACTGGGATCGTCTTGGCAAAGGCGCCGGCTTCATCCGCAACAGGCAGATGGCCGAGACCGCCGACAAGTTGATTGCCTTCTGGGACGGCAAGTCCCGCGGCACCGAGCACATGGTGCAGACCATGCAGACGCTCGGCAAGCCCGTACACATCGTGCGCTACCAGGTCTGACCTGGGCGCACACCTATTCACCAAACAGGGAGTATCAACGATGGACTTCGAGAACCAGAAAATGCTCGAGGTGATGTTCAACGACAAGCAGACCTTTGCGCTGCTGCGTCGTGAGCTCACCGCCGACGCCACCGTGCTGGCCACGATCGAGCGCAGCGGACTCAACCATGAGTTCGCCCTCGATCTGCTGAGCCAGATGGTCCTGCACAAGCGGGCCAATGTGCCCACCATGATTGGCCTAATGAAGGGTCACTTCAGCTCCTTGCAGGAAACGGCCAACGCACTGGAGGCAGCTGCTCATGCTGACCTGGTCGACTTTGACCCAACCACCGAGCAGTTCATTCTGGTCTTCGACGTCGACGCTGATACCCAGCAGCTCTTGCGTCAGTACCAGTACCTGCCGCCCATGATCGTCCCGCCGCTGGAGGTCACCTCCAACCGCGGCTCGGGCTACATCACTGTCACCCACGACAGCCTGCTGTTGAAGGACAACCATCATGACGGCGATCTGTGCCTGGACAGCATCAACCGGTTCAACCGGATCCCACTGCGAGCCAACCTGGACGTGGTCCGGAAGATCCGCAATAGCTGGAAGAGCATCGACAAGCCCAAGACGGACGAGACCTTCGAGGACTACCAGAAGCGCCTCAAGGCCTTCGAGCGCTACGAGAAGGACTCCTTCTTCACCATCGCCCTCATGGCCGAGATGGGTAACCGGTTCCACCTGACCCACAAGGTGGACAAGCGCGGGCGTACTTACGCGCAGGGTTACCACATCACTACGCAAGGCAACTGCTGGAACAAGGCAGTCGTCGAGCTGGCCGAACCGGAATATGTGCTGTGACCACAGCACCTCATGGACGCTCCACTCTAAACAAGCAGTTGCCTATGGGCACCGGAGCACATTGATGTACCAGTTTGATGTCCTTTCCCTCCTGCCACTTCAGACGCCGGAGGACAGCCGCTCGTTCGGTTCGCATAACACCTTTATGAGGGCGCCGCCTGATGCCGCATAACATCAAATACCTGCGCGATTCTGCCGGACGTCCACTCGACCAGGACGACATCGAGCGCGAGTGCGCAGCCATCATCAAGGTGGACTGCCCGCTCTGTCGCGCACCCAAGGGAAGCCACTGCGCGAGCATGGCCAACACCATCGTGTGGCCACCGCACCTGACACGCATGGATGCCTACACCCACCGGCTTGATCCCTACGACGACTGGCCGGAGCCAGCCCGCGCAATCACCAAGCCCATGCAGTACGTGAAGAACGTCTCTCTTTCCGACCCGTCGACCAATATCAGGCCCTCACGCCTGTTGTGGAAGACGCTCGTGGAGCACGGCCTACACATCACCAACGAATACGGTCGCCCCTTGAACAGGGGGACCGATGACCCCCAACGAAAGGAGGATTGACCCATGGTAAACGCAACAACGAAACGTGCATTGCAGTACGTGAAGAACACCAACGGAGGTGCATCTGTGATGCACTTCATGGATGACCACGAGCCCGTGGGCATTCAGATCTGGGGCACGTTGACCCAGCAAAAGCTCGTCACCACCGATGAGCACGGCAAGATCTTCCTGACACAGGAAGGCGAACTCGCCTTGTTGGGGGCATGAGCCATGGCCATGACCCAATCGGAGTACCTCACCGTGCGCGGCACCCAATGCCCGTACTGCCATAGCCAAGATGTCGAAGGCAGCGAAGTAGACATCAATGAAGGCGGCGCCACCCAGGAGATTGGCTGCAACACCTGCAACGCAGAGTGGATCGACACCTACACCCTCACCGGCTACATGGAGGTGTGAGATGGCTGAGCCCAACTTCGCCGAGAACCAGGCGCTCTGGGATAGCGACAACCCGCCGCTGCGGATGTGCTATCGCAAGGGTGCAGAGCACAAGGCCTATGGCTGGGCTGCGAACAAGCTCACTCGCTTGAGCCAGGCGCACCAGGATGCGTACGCACGTGGGTACGCCGGCGAGCCCATGACCTTCCATGCGTGGAAGGAACAGCAGCTCATCGAGGACAAGCAGCAGCTTCGTCCACGCCACTGGTACTGGGCCGCCTACGGTCGCTATTGCCAGTCCGCACGTAACTCACAGGGGTAACCCCATGCAACGCAGGCTTTCACGCAAGCGGCCTCAGTTGAGGCCGCATCAGTACCGGCTGCGCCTACCAAAACCGTACGTCGAGCCAGTGATCCATCCACAGAGGGCTCACCTTGTCTTCTACGACGGGCTCTGGCGGCTGTTCCGCAGTCGCTGGAAGAGCCAATGGCGCACACATCCCTGCATAGCCGCGCACATCAGCGGCAAGACCATCGCTGAGGTCAAGCAACGCTTGGCCAAGGCACACGACCGTCATCGTTATCAGTATTTCTAGTTCAGGAGAATCCTCATGCAGCACTTCACCGGTTTGCAGTACCTCAAGATGGACATCGCCGCATCGTTCGGCTTCGACAAAGTAACGTGGAACGAGCGTCTGGAATGGTTTGAGGCTAACAAGGCTGACCTGCTGCATGATCCTGTTCGCGCTGCCGCCAAGGCAGACGAACCTGCTCAGGCGCTGGCCGGCATCATGGCATTCCAGGACGTCGAGGCAGGCAAGCCCATTGCCTACCTATGCGGCCTCGATGCCACGGCCTCTGGCCTCCAGCTCCTGTCGCTCCTCAGCGGCTGCGAGCGCAGCGCCAGCATCTGCAACCTCATCGACACCGGCCGTCGTGAAGACGCCTACACCGCCACCTACAACCACATGAATGCCCAGCTGGGCACCGATGGCACGATCCCGCGCAAGGACGTCAAGGCCAGCCTGATGACGCACCTGTACGGCAGCAAGGCGGTACCGAAGCGCACCTTCGGCGAAGACACCCCTGAGCTGCGCGCGTTCTACTCCGCGGTCGAAGAACTGATCCCGGGAGCCGATGCCCTTAACCGTGACCTGATCACGCTGTGGAACCCGGAAGCCATGTCCATGGAATGGACCCTGCCCGACGGCTTCGAGGTCGTGATCAAGTCCATGGTCACGGTCGAGTCCGACGTCACGTTCCTCGGTACCGTCTATGCGGTCACCGAGAAGGTGCAGGCACCGAAGGCCACCAGCCTGTGCATGGGCGCCAACATCGTGCACTCAATCGACGGCATGGTCGTGCGTGAAATGGGCCGCCGCTGCAACTACAGCGCCGAGACCATCAACGCCTTTCAGGAGCTCTACTACACCCGCACCACCGGTGGGCAATCCACCGCACGTGTCATGGACGTGCAGCTGCTCCGTCTGCTGCACCTGGCTGACATGACCGGCTTCGTCTCGGCCGTGATCTTCGAGTACGTCGACCAGGCGAACTACGGTCTGGTGTCACCGGACATGCGCGAGAAGCTGATCCAGCTCATCGACACCATGCCCAACACCAGCTTCCCGCTGATCTGCATCCACGACTGCTTCAAGTTCCACCCGACCTACGGCAACGACGTGCGTCGCCAGTACAAGCAGATCCTCAGCGAGATCGCGGCATCGGACATCCTACCGTCGATCGCGTCGGAGATCACCGGCCGCACCATCACCGTCAACAAAGCCTCCGCGCAACTGCCGGCCAAGATCTTGGCCAGCGATTACGCAATCTGCTGATGCTTTCCCAATTGCCCTCACCTCCTACATGGAGGTGGGGGTTCTTTTTTTGCTTTGTCCCTTCACCACTAGAGAACCTGCCATGAAAGTTCTGGTCTTCGGCGGAGGCCGCCACGCTGGTCAGCTCATCGCTGCATTACTGGCAGCTGAGGCTCTGCGCAAAACACCTGTGGTCGTCGTCGTCGACGAACCAGCGAAGCTCACCGGCTCCAGGGGATATGTCGTTCTCCTTGATGAGCTGACCGACATCACACACGTGCAATTCCCCCACTTCCCTGAGCCCGACACCTGCGACCGCCGCCGGCGCAGCAAAGGTGACAAACACCGCAACCGCAAGCACCGCTGGGGCGCCAGCTGATGGAACAGATCACCTACCTCGGCTATTGCGCACTCGGCGGCGCACGGAACCCGCGCCTGATGAGCAAGGCCGTCTACCTCGGCAAACACTTCCACCACTGGACCTACTGGTTGAGGACTGCCTGATGGGATACGGCCCGATCGTCAACGGCAAGCAAAAACCCATCACGCCTTGGGAAGGTTCCTGGGCACAGCAGCAACAGATCAAGACCTGCCCGACGTGTCCGCACGGCCGTGGCTTCTACTGCCAACTTTGCTGGCCACGCCAGCCCAACACACGGAAATGACCATGATCCCCGAGCAGCAGGAAATCGCCCGCACCATCAACCACCTCTTCGATGTCTTCATCAACAGCGAGTGCGAGATCCGTCCGCACTTCTTCCTGACGGGGCCGTCTGGTTCCGGCAAGAGCTACCTGATCCAGACCATCGCCGAGCAGAAGGGTGCCGCGTACTTCGAGATCAACGCCGCGCAGCTGACAAAGGAAGGCTTCAGCGGCAACAGCCTCAGCAAGGCCATGCGCCCGCTGATCAACAGCTGGGATCGCCCGACCATCGTGTTCGTCGACGAGTTCGACAAGCTGCTCAACCAAAATGGCGGCAGCATGGAGCACACGCTCGGCGTGCAGGATGAGTTCCTCAAGGTGCTCGAAAGCACGCACGTGTCGATTTTCACTGACTACGGCAAGTACCAGGCCTACGAGGGAAACCGCGTGCTGTACGTCTTCGCCGGCGCCTTCGGTGGCCAGGACAAGATGACGCTGGATGACCTGCGTGAGCGCGGCCTGCGCACCGAGTTCGTGGGTCGTGTGGGCCTGGTTTACAACACCCAGAAGATCAGCCTCGACAGCATGCTGCAGCTGGTGCCCAAGGCCAAGCTGCTCACCGAGTACCTGAAGCTCTATCCCAAGATCCAGAAGAACCAGGTGATCAAACACGTGTCGACCAAGCTGCGCGAGATCTATCGCGACAGCACCATCGGCCTGCGTGCGATCAACACGCTGCTGCACCAGCACTTCCTCCAGAAGCAGGACTGACATGCGCCAGATCGACAAGTTCAGCGCGCATGAAACGTTCACCGGTGAGGACGGCGACAGCCTCCGCGTCAGCTACGACAACCGCGGTGAGCCGTACCGCGAGGGCATCACCTTTGCCTTCGAGGAAGGCACCAAACACGTTGACGTCTTCATCGATAAATACGAGGCGCTGCGTCTGGCCGACCTCATCACCAAGCTCTATCCACCCAGGAACTGACATGGCCCACAAGGAAACTTGGTATTGCAATACCTGCGGCGGGCTGGATGTTCGCCACGACGCTGTCGCGCGATACAACCCGGAGACAAGCGAGTTCGACAACATCGCCGTGCTCGACGATACCTGGTGCGAAGACTGCATGGAGGCGTCCAGCGGGGAGAACGTTGGCGACCCTGCCTTCGGTATCCCCGGTGTGACCAACGAGTGCGAAGACGGGGAGCTGACATGAGCAACGCACACAGCAAACTGCGGCATGCCGCCGAGATGGTCCTGATTCGTTCGGACGATACGACCAGGGCCAATCTCAAGAGTGCCATCGACGAAGCGCTCCTCGCTGAGCTGCGCGAAGAACGCCCTGCCATCGTCATCGTCATGGAAGACGGCGTCATCCAGGACGCCATCACTACCGTGCCCATGGACTGCATGGTCATCGACTATGCGCCGGTCGCCGAGACCAACCCGGACCAATTCATCAAGGTGGACTGGGGCGAAGGTCGGTCTTCAGAGGCCGTGGTCTCCCTGACGGAGCCGGAGGTACATGCCGACTACGTCGTAGGCCGCCTTAAGGCCTACCGCGACTCCAACGGAAAGGAATGCTGAGATGTTTGAAATCTACACACGAGATCCGGGGCGCACCTGCCCCGACTGTGCATCCGCTGGCTACCTGCGCTACGCCGAGATCCCTGAGAGCACGTTGACCTACACCAAGGACGGTGAAGAGTTCACCGAGCACATGGGTGAATCCCGTGACTACCGCTGCATGGACTGCGACTGCACGTTCATCCTGACCGAGTGGAGCGAGTGATGGACAAGCACGAACCTACGCTAGATCGCTTCCTCAAGGACGTGGGCAACCACCAGATGGAAGTCATCCGCGATGACGGTGTCCATCGCCATCTGCGCTTTCGTGCGCCTGGTTGCAGTGCGTACTGGTTCGACATCCTCACGTGGCCCGGTGCCCTGTGTATCGACGGGGACTGCGGATCGCACGTGTTCCGTCGCTTGACGGACATGTTCGAGTTTTTCCGCGCCACGCCTCGCGACGGTGAGGAACCAGGCACCTACATCAACGCCGGCTACTGGAGCGAGAAAGTGGTCAGCGGCGGTAAGGGTTACGACAAAGGCCTGGAAGAGTTCGTGCCGGAAATATTCCGCAGCCAAATCGTCCGCTGGTACCGCGACTACTTCCGTGACTCGGGTCAGTTCACCGAAGCCAAAGAAGGCTTCCAGCAGTTGCGCGAAGAGGTGCTGGGCATGGCCGACGATGGTGAGCACGCAGCCATGGCTGCCGCCTATCACTTCCAGATCGAGAACACTCACCACCGTCCGTTCGAGGACATCTCCACGAGCGCTTTCAAGCGATACACCTGGCACTTCATCTGGTGCCTGCGTGCGATCGCCTGGGCGATCCACCAGTACGACAGCCGCCCGGTCGAGGCCTAGTGTCTCGGCCGGTGAGCCCGGGAGTTTGTACGATCCGTCGATGGGACATCGACGCGACACCAACCTGCTAGGGCCAGCGGCCGTCTGTAACGGCTGCGGGCACAGCTGCATGACTTTGAACCAGGCGGGGCAAGCATGCCCGCGATGTGGGCAGGGTGACCTGATCCATCGACGCTTCTGGTTCACCAGGGAATGCCCACGCTGCCACTGGTCCCCCGGACTGCCATGCAACGTCTGCTACGGCACCGGCTTCACCGCCATCCCTCGAGAAGACATCACCATCGAACAGCTGCGGGAATACCACCCGCATGTCGACTTCATTCAAGGAACCTCATGAACACCCCAACCGTTGGCGATACCGTCAGCCTGCGCCGAGCTGATGTCGAAAAGCTCATCCGTTTCGCTATGAACCACGCCGGCAACGGTGTGAACTCGTCGGCGAAAGATGCTGCCATACGCCTGCATGACCGTATCTCGAACCAGCCCGAGGGCAGCAATAACACGCCCGAGGGGATGGTCTCTCTCCCCCTCGGCCACAGCTTCCTCGTACACGGCAGCGTCGATGCGATCATTCACGCACAGTCGTGCCTTCTGATTGACTCCACCCACCCGGTGGAGAGCCAAGACAACGCACGCTACTTCCAGCGCCTGGCCGCCCAGAAGCAAGCCGAAGCGGACAAGCTGGCCATTGCCCTACTGCGCACCCGCAACGCCCTACGCACGACGCTGGGGCGTCTGGAGAGCATCGACACCCTGTAACAACTCCATCATTTGTTGTTGGAGTCCATCAATTGCTGTATGTTGCGCCCCAGCTGGCCAAGGCCAGTTTGTTTTGTGGTTCCTACACCACCAATCCACAGGGGTTCACTCATGCAGCAAATCCGCTTCACCACCCGCTTGCCCACGGCGAAGGCTCCCACCAAGGGAACCGAGCAGGCAGCGGGTCACGACCTGTACGCCGCCAAGATCGATGTCGACTGGAACAACCACCACCTGGTCGTCGACACCGGGCTGAACGTCTCGTTCGACCCGAACCACGTGATGCTGGTCTTCGGCCGCTCTGGCCTGGCCAGCAAGCACGGCATCCGCCCGGCCAACGGCGTGGGCGTCATCGACGCTGATTACCGCGGCCCGCTCAAGGTCGTGCTGCGCTCGGACAAGCTCAAGTTCTCCGAGCTGGTCGACATGATCCGTGTCGGCGATCGCATCGCCCAAGCCCTCCTCCTTCCCATCCCGGCCGCCAGCTGGGAAGCCGTGGCCGAGCTCGACGACACCGCTCGCGGTGAAGGTGGCTTCGGGTCCACCGGCACCAACTAAGAGACTCCCCCATGGACAAGCTCATCCCGACCATCGTCGTCGCCTGCATGCTTGCCTGGATCACGCACATCGTCGTGTGCCTGGCCCAGGCCAAGATCGGCATCCTGATCGCCGGCGCCCTCCTCTTCCCGATCGGCATCATCCACGGCTTCTACTGCTGGGTGAGCTGGTTGTTCTGAGTTTGTAAGGAGCGGCTCGCAACTGAAAAACGATGCGTCCGTACCCCGAACCACCCAACGAACCAGCGAGGACGTGGGGATCCAACCGGGCCGATCGCTCCTTTCCCATTCACACCCATCTACTGAGAACAACCATGAGCGACGAGATCGAAGAGCGCGTCACCGCGACGGTGGTGCCTGATGAGAAGCGCCTGGCATTCCTCCCTGAGAAGCTGCCGGGCGCATACCTGAAGTTCGAGAACACGTGCTACGCCGTGCTCGATACCCAGGCTGCCGACTATCACGGTGGCATGTGGAACTTCTACGACCTGTCGAACGGCGGCTTCTACATCGCGCCCGCTGACTACGAGACGCTGCACATCGAGGTGATGACCAACGGCTACGAGGGAACGATGAGCGGCGACGCCGCCGGCATCGTGGCCTCTCTGTGTGCCATCAATCACCTGTGCTGGCGCCAGCCCAGCGAACACCACAACCGCATGTTCTACGCGCTGCGCGACTTCGCCCGCCAGCACGCAGAGTCGGCTGCCATCTTTGGAGCCATTGATTGAACAAGCAGAACTACACGCTGACGCTGGAACCAGCGCCCACCACACTGACCGCCGGGGATAACCGCCCGGCGGCCAATGACACCCCCGATGGTCTCTGGACCAGCGACGACTGCGCTGCGTACTTCAAGATCTCGCGCTGGACCTTCGTGAACCGGCTCAGTAAAAAGCCGGGCTTCCCGAAGCCCCACGTCGAAATGAGTCGTCGCATGCGTCGCTGGCTCCCGGAAGACATCAAGGACTACCAGACCCGACGAGGCCGCTGATGCGCTTCAAAAACAAACACGCTTACGGCCCCACCAGGGACGGCACGTACACCCTCGACCAGTGCGTCATCGAACAGGTCAACAACGAGCAGCGCGATGACACCATCCGGGAGTTGAGCGCCAAGCTCGACATGCTCACCCAGATCGTGGGCAGCATGACTGAGGTGCTCACCACCGAGCAGAAGACCTTGCTGGCACAGCGCTGGGGCTACGAGGTGGTGCCATGAAGGTTACCGTCGAGCAGGCCTATGCGGCTTGCAAGGTTGGTCGCATAACCCGTGACGAACCAAATGTCGCGGAGGTCACCGCCATGCAACAGCGCCTTCAATCGTTCGCTGATAACGCGCTTCCGGAAGGATGCGAGTTGCACGTCGAGAACGGTCAGGTCATCTGGCGCCAGCCCAAGGAGACTGCGTGATGACCCCACCGAAACTCAACCTGGTCTGCGTCCACATCGAGACCTTCGACGTGGACGTGAACCCCACCAACGATCCGTACTACGAGCGCATGGTGGAAGCCCCTGACGACATCATCGAGCAGGCCACCAAGGATCTGCTCGAGGCGCACAGCACTGAGTTCGAGCAGCGTGTCCGCCGCTTGATGATGGCGCGAGCACGATGAGCATGCCTGACCGTCTTGAGGTGTATGAGGGCAAGACCTTCCTGGTCTCCGTCAACACATCGCATGCCCCGATGAAGGGCGAAGGCATCTCCATTCGAGGCAAGTGGTACGTCGTCGTCAAGCGCAGCTATGCGATTGACTACGCGGACCAGCCTGACAGCCGGCAGATGTGCTGCAACATCGAAGTGAAGGCCCTCGAGGCGCCGAGCAAAGCTGGTTAACTGGCCAGCTTTGCTGCCATGTCCTCGGCAGACTCACGGTAGTAGATCAGCAGCGAGTTGATGTCGCGGTGCCCGATAGCCCGCGCCAGCTGCAGGACATCCAGTTTCTTCGATAGACGCCAGATCCCCTCGGAACGCGAATCGTGAAAGTGCAAATCGACAACCGGCAACGTGTCGCGGATCTTGCGCCAAAGCGCATCCCGCGATGCGTCCGTCGTACCGAAGCACGGCTCGCCCTCGATCACGGGCAGCGCTTTCATGATCTCGATCGCAAACGGTGTCAGCGGAACATCCCGCTCGTCCCCGTTCTTCGTCTTCGGCAGATGCACGAAGCCGCGATCCAGGTGAACCTCTGGCCAGGTCAGGCTGACCATCTCTCCCGAGCGCATCGCCGACTCGCAGGCCAGCAGAAACATCAGCCCCACGCGGGCGGTTTCCGTATCCCCATGCAACTGCGTGGTGATACCGAAGCCATGCCGCACCGATTCAATCTCCCCGGGCGTCACTCGACGCTTGCGGCTCTCTGGATCCTTCGGCGGCTTGAACCCCTTGAAGGGGTTGCTCGTCTTGGCCATCAGCTTCCAGTCTTCCCGGCAGCGACGGCACATGCCGCGGATCACGTTGATCTCGCGCCGAATGGTGGCGTCTTCGACACCCGCCTTGGCCCGGCGCTCCTTGAAGTCGTCCAGGTGATCGGAGTTGAGATCCGTCAGGCGCACCTTGGCAATCGGATCCTCCTGAAGACGCAGCGACCGACCAATGTCCGAGCGGCTCTTGCCCTCGTTGACGTAGGCCGTGTGCAGCTTCTTCAGCGCATCCTTGACGACCAAGCCCTGGCCCAACTGCGGCTTGCTGGTTCCCTCAGCCTCAACTTCGAGTGCCCATTGGGCCGCCTCGGCCTTGGTGTCGAACCGCTTACTGCGGCGCTGGCCGTGCACCAGCACCTGGACCTTCCAGCGTTTACCGTCTCGTTGAAAGCTGGCCATCTGGTGCGTCCTCTGGTGCAGTCGCTGGTGCAATTCCGGTGCACCATGGTGCAACTCAACGCAATTTCTTGCAACTCAGGGCAACAAAAAAGCCCCGCTAGGGGGCTTCTAAGTGCCTGTTTTATTCGGCATTTGCGATCATTGGCAACTGATCGCAAGTTTGTAATGGTGCCCAAGGGGGGACTCGAACCCCCACGCCTTACGGCGCTACCACCTCAAGGTAGTGCGTCTACCAATTCCGCCACCTGGGCAGGTGTCTTACTTAATTTTTCTTTGCCGGTTCCGTCGCGGCCGGGACATCGCCTGCGGGCTTGGCCGGAGCCGTTGCTGCGGGGACATCACTCTTCGCCGGGGCGCTGGCCTGCGGGACTTCCGCGTTGACCGGTGCGGCGGGCTGCGCATTCTGCGTCGCGGCCGGCTTATTGGCAAGACCCGACATCACACCGAGATCACCGCTGCCGTCGGACGACGACGAACCGTGATGGCCCAGGTAGATACCCATGCCAAGGCTGAGCGCGAAGAACAGCGCCGCCAACACCGCCGTAGCGCGGGTCATGAAGCTGGCCGAGCCACGCGCACCGAATACCGTTGCCGAAGCGCCGCCACCGAAGCCGGAACCGGCATCAGCACCTGCGCCGCGCTGTAACAGAATCAGCACGATCATCGCCGCGGCGATCAGAATGTAGAAAACGCTGAAGATGACGAACATGGTTCTCTAAAGAGTCCGTTGCGCTCAATGCGCCGCAGCGCAGATTCCCAGGAAATCGGTCGCTGTCAACGACGCGCCACCGATCAATCCTCCATCCACGTCCGACTGCGCGAACAAGTCCGCAGCATTCGCCGCTTTGACACTGCCGCCGTAAAGCAGCCGGGTCAGACGGGCAATCATAGCATCTTCTTTTTCGAGTTGGCTACGGATGAACGCATGAACGTGCTGCGCCTGCTCTGCGGAGGCCGTGTGGCCCGTGCCAATGGCCCACACCGGTTCGTAGGCAATCACCGCCGCATCGAAGCTAGCAATGCCGTTGTGCTCGATCACCGCCTGGAGCTGGCGCGCCACCACGGCCTCGGTGAGGCCGGCCTCGCGCTCGGCCAGGGTTTCGCCCACACACAGAACCGGGGTGAGGCCACCCGCGCGCGCCGCAGCGAACTTGCGCGCGACGAGTGCATCGCTTTCTCTGTGATATTGGCGGCGTTCGGAGTGACCGACCAATACCCATTGCGCCCCGACATCGGCCAACATGGCGGCGGAGACTTCGCCGGTATAGGCGCCCTGCCCGACATGCTCGCTCACGTCCTGTGCGCCAAAGCCCAGGCCCGAGCCCGCGTATTGGCCGGCCACTTCACCAAGGTATGGAAACGGAGGAAACACCGCCACGTCGATGGAACCGGGAAGCGCAGCCACGATGTCGCCTACCAAGGCCACTGCCATGCTGCGGCTACCGTGCATCTTCCAATTGCCGGCGACGAGTTTCTTGCGCATGTCCATGAATCCATTGCATGTAAACCCGAAAGCTTACCGATCGACCATGCCAGTGGCAATGCAGCACGGACAAGCCACTGTGAATACGGCAAAAAACAACAACACCACAAGGAGACCAGTTGATGCCAGCCACCCGACCACTCACCCTCATTACCGGCGCATCGGCCGGCATTGGCGCGGCCTTTGCCCGCGACCTGGCAGCCCGAGGGCACGACCTGGTGCTGACAGCGCGCCGCGTGGAGCGCCTTGAGGCCCTGGCCGATGAGCTGCGCCAACGGCACGGCGGCACTGTCACCGTGCTGCCCGCCGACCTGGCCCAACCCGACGCAGTAGGCCAGCTATGCCAGGAACTGGCCGCCCGTGGTCTGGCGGTGGACTGGCTCGTCAACAATGCCGGCTACGGCGTGCCGGGCACGTTCGAGGCTTGCGACTGGAGCGTGCATGCGGCGTTTATCCAGGTATTGATGACCGCCCCGGCGGAGCTGGCCTGGCGCCTGCTGCCCGGCATGCGCGAACGCGGTTACGGCCGCATCATCAATGTGGCCTCGCTGGCCGGCTATGTGCCGGGCTCAGCCGGGCACACGCTGTACGGGGCGAGCAAGGCGTACCTGATCAAGTTCTCGCAGTCGCTGGCGCTGGAAAATCGCCACCTGGGCATCAACGTGTGTGCGCTATGCCCAGGCTTTACCTGGTCGGAGTTTCATGACGTTACCGGCACGCGCGAGCTGATGAACAAGCTGCCAGGCTTTATGTGGCAGACGGCCGAACACGTGGTGCGCGAGGCTTACGATGCTGTGGAACGCGGCGAAGCCACGCATGTCACCGGCGGCGTGAATCGCTTTATCAAGGCGCTTACGAAACTGCTGCCCGATCGCCTTACGCTGTGGCTGTCGGCCCGCGAATCCAAGCGCTATCGCGCGCTGGAGGCGAGCGCCTGATATCCCGGCGACGTGGCGGGGCCGCACGGCTGCATGAAGTCGCTGGGCTCCTGCTTTCGCGGGAGTGAGTAGCTACGGCACCCGTTATTCGCTGGCGTACGTGCAGGCTGGCTGGGCGGCTATCGCAAAGACGACGCGCGGCCGGCATGGCGCTTAAAGATGCACTGAGCAATAAGCGTCATCGCCGCGAACGCGGGAATCCAGTGCCGTTAAGCCTTGAGGGCAACGGCACTGGATTCCCGCGTTCGAGGGGATGACGACCTTCTTAGATCAGCTTGATCTCGCGCAGGCGCTGCAACAGGTATTCGTGCGAGGTGATGCTGGTGTCATACCGGCTCGGATTCTCTGCGGTGATCGTCTGCGGCAGCGGATCGAGCACCACGTCCGGGTTCGGATGCAGGAAGTACGGCACCGAGTAACGCGGCTTGCGCGCGTTGTCGTTCTGCGGGTTCACCACACGGTGCGAGGTGGAAGGGTACACATGATTGGTCAGGCGCTGCAGCATGTCGCCGATGTTGACCACAATGGCATCGCCTTCGGTGGTTATGGGCAGCCACTCGCCTTCACGCGTGAGCACTTCCAGGCCTTCGGCGCTTGCGCCGACCAGCAGGGTGATGAAGTTGATGTCTTCATGCGCACCCGCGCGCACGTTGGGAATGTTTTCCTCGGTGATCGGCGGGTAATGAATGGGGCGCAGGATGGAGTTGCCCTGATCGATCTTGTCGTCGAAGAAGTGCTCCGGCAGGTCGATATGCAGCGCAAGCGCGCGCAGCACACGCGAGCCAAGCTGATCGAGCGCCTCGAACAAGCCGTAGCCGTTCTGCTTGAAGTCTTCCACCTCGGCCGGCCAGATGTTCGGCGGCATCACATCGGCGAACTGGGAGTCGCGCGGAATTTCGCGACCGATGTGCCAGAACTCCTTGAGGTCGGCGTACTTGCTGTCCTTGGCGGTTTCCACCTTGTACGGGGTGTAGCCGCGCGCACCGCCACTGCCAGGCACGTGATACTTCATCTTCACGTCGCTGGGCAGCGCGAAGAAGCGCTGGAAAGTGTCGTAGGCGCCGTCGATCAGCTCACGGGGAATGCCGTGGCCGCTGATGCAGCAAAAACCGAATTCGCGATACGCGGCGCCCAGTTCGGCGACGAAGGCGGCGCGATCGGTCTCGTAACGACGGATGTCGAGGGTCGGTACTTTCTTCATGGCTTGTCCACAGGTAGTGCGTGCGGTCCACTTGTCAGTCCGCCACCGCAGGGGCGGGGCACGTCGGGCCAATCCTTGGCGACCTGGGTGTTACAGGCTCACGAACGTTGAGCGGCGGATTTTACGACATCGGCCAGCCTTGCCGCCAACTGACGCACCTCGTCCTCGTTGGCGGCCTCCACGGTTACCCGTACCAGCGGCTCGGTGCCCGAGGCTCGCAGCACTACACGGCCACGGCCGGCCAATGCCTGCTCCGCCTCGGCGAGCGCCGCGCGCACGGCGTCGGTCTGCAGAGCCTCACGCGCACCCTCCGCGCGCACATTGATCATCACCTGCGGCATTTTGTGCAGGCCTTGGCGGGCCTGGGCCAGATCCTGGCCGCCGTCGACCAGCGCCTCCAGCACGGCCAGGGCCGACACGATGCCGTCACCGGTGGTGGCGCGATCCAGGCACAGAATATGGCCGGAGGTTTCGCCACCCAGGTTGCCACCGTGCGCCTTGAGCTGCTGCAGCACATAGCGATCGCCTACATTGGCGCGAATCAGCGGCACCTCGAATTGCCCCAGCGCCAGCTGCAAACCGTAATTGCTCATCAACGTGCCAACCACGGGGCCATGCAGCAGGCCGCGCGGATGCCAATTGCACGCAAGCACGTAGAGCAGATCGTCGCCATCGGCGAGCTTGCCGTTGCGATCCACCATCTGCACGCGATCGCCATCGCCATCGAAGGCAATGCCGATATCGGCGCCCTGCTCCACCACCGCTTGCTGCAGGGACTGGGGATGCGTGGAGCCAACGTCACGATTGATATTGAAGCCATCGGGCTTGTCGCCCAGCGTGACCACGTGCGCACCCAGCTCGGCAAAGACTTTGGGGGCCACCTGGTAAGTCGCGCCGTTGGCGCAGTCCAGCACTACATTGATGCCGCGCAAGCTGAAGTCTTCGGCCACGGTGGATTTGCAGAACTCGGCGTAACGCGTCACCGCATCCGCCACGCGAATGGCCTTGCCCAGCCGCTCGGATGGCACCGTGGTGAATTCCAGGTCCAGCTCCTGCTCGATGGCCAGCTCCACCTCGTCGGAGAGCTTTTCGCCATGGGCGGAGAAGAACTTGATGCCGTTGTCGTGATGCGGATTGTGCGAGGCACTGATAACAATGCCGGCATCCGCGCGCAGGGAGCGCGTGAGAAACGCCACGCCCGGCGTAGGCATCGGCCCCAGCAGCGCCACGTCGGCGCCAGCCGCCACCAGCCCAGCCTCCAGCGCGGATTCGAACATGTAACCCGACACGCGGGTGTCCTTGCCGATAAGCACCTTGGGCCGGGCATGCCCGTAACGCCCCAGCACCATACCCACCGCGCGCCCTAAGCGCAGCATGAAATCCGCACTGATGGGCCATTGCCCGACCAGCCCGCGAATGCCGTCGGTTCCGAAATACTTGCGTTGCGTCATTGCGTGCACTCCATGACGTCGCGACAGAACGTTGCGCGCCGCCAGTGATGAAAGGGGTTATTCGTCGTCCGGCCAGCGCGGCGCGGCCGGCTTGGCATCGCGACGCTCGGGCGCATCACCCTGCTGCACCGCATGCCATACGGCCAGGGCATCGACCGTGGCGGCCACGTCGTGCACGCGCACCATGCGCGCGCCGCGCTGCACGGCAATCAGGGCCGCCGCCACGGAGCCGGAGACACGCTCGGTCGGCACCTCGCGGCCGGTCAAGGCGCCAATCATGGATTTGCGCGACATGCCGACATAAACGCCGCTGCCCAGGCTGGCGAAGCGCTCCAGCGAGCGCAGCAGCGCCAGGTTGTGTTCCAGTGTTTTACCGAAGCCGAAGCCCGGATCGACCATCACTTTGCGTCGGTCGATACCGGCCAGTTCGCAGGCAAACAGACGATCCGTGAGAAACCGATGCACATCGCCCACCACGTCGTCGTAGTGCGGCTCCTGCTGCATGCTGCGCGGCTCGCCCAGCATATGCATAAGGCACACCGGCACACCAAGCTCCGCGACAGCATCCAGCGCACCCTCGCGCCGCAGGGCGTAGACGTCATTGATCATGCCCGCGCCTGCGCCCACCGCCGCGCGCATGACCTCGGGTTTGGAGGTGTCAATGGCCAGCGGCACGGAGGTGCGCGCAGCCAGCTGCTCCAGCACCGGCACCACGCGGCGCAGTTCGTCGTCCAGCGACACATCCTCGGCGCCGGGCCGAGTGGATTCGCCGCCGATATCGAGCATGTCCGCCCCTTCCTCCACCAGGCGCAAGCCATGCGCCACCGCCGCCTCGACGGTGTGGTGACTGCCGCCATCGGAGAAGGAATCGGGCGTGACGTTGAGAATGCCGACCACCCGGGGTCGATCCAGCCGCAGCGGGCGACCGGCGCAGTCGAGCACGGGAGCGAACAGGTCGATGGACATCAGGTTTCCCGGTCTCCGGTGGTCAGAATTCGCCGCCCAGCGCACCCATGAACTGGCGGTAGTAACGCAGTTCGTCGATGGAGTCGCGGATATCGGACAAGGCCGTGTGCGCCGACTCCTTGGCGAAGCCCTTGCTGATGGCTGGCGCCCAGCGGCGCGCAAGCTCCTTCAGCGTGGACACGTCCAGGTTGCGGTAGTGGAAAAAGCGCTCCAGGCGCGGCATCTGGCGGTGCAGGAAGCGGCGATCCTGGCAAATCGAGTTGCCGCACATCGGCGATTTGCCGGCCGGCAACCACTGCTTGAGAAACTCCAGCGTGGCCAGTTCGGCTGCGGCGTGATCGTCAGCGGAGGCCACCACCTGGTCCCACAGGCCCGACTTGCGGTGCTGGTTGCGGTTCCACGCATCCATGCCTTCCAGTCGGTCCAGCGGGTGATGGATTGCGAACACCGGACCTTCTGCCAGGATGCGCAGGTCCTTGTCGGTGACGATGGTGGCGATCTCGAGAATGGAGTCGTTATCCGTATCGAGTCCGGTCATTTCCAGGTCGATCCAGATCAGATTGTCTTCGTTGGCTTGGCTCATGCGCCCTCCTGGCGTTGAAGTCTAACAGCTGCCCAGCGGCCCCTACCGCGATTTTCGGCATGGGCAAGCCCCTGGGCCAGTGGCAACGCGTGGAGCCGGCGCGCAGGGGCATGCGATGATCGCGCCATGCAGACCTTCTTGTGGCACGACTACGAAACCTTCGGCGCCGACCCGTGGCGTGACCGCCCGGTGCAGTTTGCGGGCATTCGCACCACCATGGAGCTGGAGGTGGTGGGCGAGCCGGTGATGTTCTTCGGCAAGCCGCCGCGCGAAATGCCGCCGCACCCCGAGGCCTGCCTGATTACCGGCATTACACCGCAACAGGCCGAGCGCGAGGGCGTGATCGAGGCCGACTTTGCCGCCCGCGTGCACGAGCAGCTTGCCCAACCGGGCACCTGCGGGGTGGGCTACAACTCGCTGCGCTTCGATGACGAAGTAAGCCGGCAGCTGTTCTACCGGAACATGTACGAGCCCTACGGGCGCGAATGGGAGAACGGCAACTCTCGCTGGGACCTGATCGACCTGGTGCGCATGTGCCAGGCGCTGCGTCCGGAAGGCATCGTGTGGCCCCTCCGCGAGGACGGCTCACCCAGCTTCAAGCTGGAGCACCTGGCCACCGCCAATCACCTGCAGCAGGAGCGCGCCCACGACGCACTCTCGGACGTGTATGCCCTGATCGACCTGGCGCGACTGATCCGCGTGCGCCAGCCGCGCCTGTGGGATTGGCATTTCAGCCTGCGTCGCAAGCAACGCGTGTTCGAGATGCTGGATGTGGCCGCCATCACCCCTGTGGTGCACGTGTCCTCGCGCTATCCGGCCAGCCGTCATTGCGTGGCCGTGATCGCGCCCCTGGCGGCTCACCCAAGCCGCGCGGGCGAGATCATCGTCTACGACTTGGCCACCGACCCGTCGGAGTGGCTGGCGCTGGACGAAGAGGAGATCGCCGATCGCATATTCACCGCGCGCGCCGACCTGCCCGAAGGCGTGGAGCGCATCCCCTTGCGCACCGTGCGTGCCAATCGCGCGCCGGCCCTGGCGCCGCTCTCCACGCTGAAGGGCGTGGATCTGGAGCGACTGCAGATCGACCTGGAACGTGCGCAGGCACATCGTGACCTGCTGGCCGCCGCGGACGGGCTCGCCGGAAAACTCCGTCGCGTGTTCGCCCGTGCCGCCGACCTGCCACCCGCCGCCGACCCGGAGCTGGGACTGTATGGCGGCTTCTTGCCCGACGCCGACAAGCGCCTGCTCGCCGAGATACGCGCCACGCCGCCGGACCAATTGGGCCAGCACAGCTTTGCGTTCCGCGACCCGCGCTATGCCGAATTGCTGTTTCGCTATCGCGCGCGCAACTGGCCGGAAACGTTGAACGGCGAGGAACGGGCGCGCTGGGCCGCGTTCTGCAGCAACCGCTTGCTCAAACGCACGCCACTCACCCACCTTACGCTCGACGAGTATTTCGCGCGTATCGCCGAACTGCGTCTGGAGCCCGCCCACCAGGGCAAGCTCGCCATTCTCGATCAACTGCAAGCCTGGGGCGAAATCCTCGCCGCCGAAGCCACGCCACTTTCTGCCTGACGCCACTTTCTGCCTGACGCCACTTATGCCGACTGCCTATTTCTCGCCCGCCACGTTTCGCTACCTGCGCGCACTTGCCAACAACAATAGCCGCGAATGGTTCCAGGACCATAAGGACGACTATGAAAAGCACGTGCGCGATCCGTTTCTCGCCCTGATTGGCGACATGCAGGCACCGCTCAGCAAGATCAGCGCGCACTATCGCGCCGACGCGCGCAAGAACGGCGGCTCGCTGTTTCGGATTTATCGCGACACGCGCTTCTCCAACGACAAACAGCCCTACAAGCCGTGGCAGGGTGCCCGCTTCTTCCACGAGCGACGCCACGAAATTCCCGCGCCGTCGTTCTACGTGCACATCCAGCCAGGCGATTGCTTCGCCGGTGGCGGCATGTGGCACCCGGAATCGGATGCACTCAAGCGCATTCGCGCGTTCCTCGTCGATAACCCGGATGCATGGAAGCGCGCCACGCGCAGCAAGACGTTTCGCGAGCATTTCAATTTCTGGGGCGAATCGCTCACTCGACCGCCACGCGGCTTCGACCCCGAGCACGAATTGATCGACGACTTGAAGCGCAAGGATTTCGCCTGCGGCGAGGGCTTCGACGAAAAATTTGCCTGCTCCAGCGAGTTGCTGCCATGGCTGGTGGACACCTATAAGCGACTGGCGCCGATGATCGACTACCTGTGTGCATCACAGGAACTGGATTTCTGAGTGGGCGCGGCGCGCATCCGCGCGCCACGGATTCAGCCTTTGCATGCGACGGCATTGGATTCCCGCCTGCGCGGGAATAACGGGCAAAAACCAACGCCTCCCTAGAGCACGCTCTACCTTCGCTGGGGCGAAGTGCCCAGGGCGAAGCGTGCGACGTGACCAACACCCTGAGAGGCGCCGCACGCCGCAAGGCCGTCACCCCGGCAAAAGCCGGGGTCCGGCGACTTACCCTGATTCATCGGCGGGGGCTCGGTAGGCGCAGGCGCACCTCAGGCCGCCTCATCCACCAACCGCAACCCGGGCCGTTGCTTGGCAAGCTTGCGTAGTAGCACGGCGAAGTTCTGCAAATCTTCGTGCCACGGGGTGGCTTCGCGCCAATACAGCGCAATCTCGCGACCCGGCACCTGCCCTTTGAGCTTGGACAGTACGATGTCAGGCATGGAAGCCAGGCGATCATGTGCCAGCGCAGGCACCAATGCGTAGCCGCCACGCAGGCCGACGAGTGCAGCCAAGCTTTCCAGGCTCACATCCTGTACATGGCCGCCGCCAAGCATGTCTTCGCAATGACTTTCGGTCATCACGGTAGCTTCGCTGGCCTCCAGTTGCTCCAGCCCCACGCTGCGCTTGCCAGCCAAAGCGTGATCGGCACGAAACATGACCTCCCAAGGCTCGAAGAACAGCGAGCGCATGGCGGTACCACTGACCGGCGTTACGCGCGGCGCCAGCACGGCATCCAGCTCGCCCTCGTTCAAGCGACGCAGCAAACCTCGCGGTTTGCCTTCCGAGAGGCTCAGACGCGTACCGGGGAAATGCTGCGGGAACGGACCAATCAGATGCGGCAGCAGATACGGCCCCAACGAGGCCGGCACACCCAGGCGAAGCTCGCCGCCAAAGGCCACCTCACCTGCCCGCGCCACTTGCTGCAAGTGCTCGGCGGACGCCAATACGGCGTCGATCTGCTCCAGCAGACGCGCGCCACCCGCCGTCGGCACCACGCGACGACCGCCCCGCTCGAACAAGGGCGCTCCCAGCGCCTGCTCTACCTTTTGCACCTGATGGGACAAGCCCGAGGGGCTGATATGCATGGCCCGCGCCGCACTATTGAAGCTGCCGTGGCGACGCACGGCCTGCACCAGCATAAGGTCGCGCAGCGAAACTACCGATAGATGGGAAGAGATCATCCGCGCCCTGGGGCCTGCCGTGTGTCGAGGCGAAAGCATAAACGACTGGAGTGAGAACCGTCCCATCTGCGCGTGGAGACACGATCTATCCTGACGGGCGCCATCCTGATGCAAACCGGCTTGACGCGCCGGCGTGGTGAAGCTTGCGGCACTCCGTGCTTTACCGGCGCGCCCTCCAGCCCCTGCTTTCGCCACATCCCATCTCACCGCCACTTCCCGCTCCACTCCTGACTCACCGCCACTCGTCCCTCACGTTATTCCGGCTTTCGCTGGAATGACGGCAGTGGTGGTGGCGCGTGGTTTTCACGGCAAGTCAGCGAGGCGGCGCAGTTCTCGCCATGGAACAGCGAAGGAGTAGCGCGGAGTCTTCCGTCACGCAAAAAGAAAGGGCGGCTTGCGCCGCCCTTTCCGATCCGGTTTAGGCCGTGACCGTATCGGCCACTTCCTTGTAATCCTGGATCTGATCGAAGTTCATGTACTTGTAGATCTTCTCGCCATTGGCGTTGATCACGCCGATGTCCGCCATGTACTCCTCCTTGGAGGGGATGCGGCCCAGACGCGAGCAGATCGCCGCCAGTTCGGCCGAACCCAGGTACACGTTGGAGTTCTTGCCCAGGCGGTTGGGGAAGTTGCGCGTGGAGGTGGAGAACACCGTGGCGCCCTCGCGCACCTGCGCCTGGTTGCCCATGCATAGCGAGCAACCCGGCATTTCCATGCGGGCACCGGCGGTGCCGAGCACGCCGTAATGGCCTTCCTCGGTCAGCTGCTGCTGGTCCATCTTGGTCGGCGGAGCCACCCACAGCTTGGTCGGGATATCGCGCTTGCCTTCCAGCAGCTTGGAGGCCGCACGGAAGTGACCGATGTTGGTCATGCACGAACCGATGAACACTTCGTCGATCTTGGCGCCAGCCACGTCGGACAGGGTCTTCACGTCGTCCGGGTCGTTCGGGCAGGCCACGATCGGCTCGTGCACGTCGGCCAGATCGATCTCGATGACGGCGGCGTATTCGGCGTCGGCATCGCGTGCCAGCAGCTGCGGGTTGGCAAGCCACGCCTCCATCGCCTTGATACGGCGCTGCAGGCTGCGCGGGTCCTTGTAGCCCTGGGCGATCATGTACTTCAACAGCGTGATATTGCTGTTCATGTACTCGATGATCGGCGCCTTATCCAGGTGCACCGTGCAACCGGCCGCCGAGCGCTCGGCGGAGGCGTCGGACAGTTCGAACGCCTGCTCCACCTTGAGGTTCGGCAGACCTTCGATTTCCAGGATACGGCCGGAGAAGATGTTCTTCTTGCCCTGCTTGGCGACCGTGAGCAGGCCCTGCTTGATGGCGTACAGCGGGATAGCGTTGACCAGGTCACGCAGGGTGACGCCCGGCTGCAGCTCGCCCTTGAAGCGCACCAGCACGGATTCGGGCATGTCCAGCGGCATCACGCCGGTGGCGGCCGCGAAGGCCACCAGGCCGGAGCCGGCCGGGAACGAAATGCCGATAGGGAAGCGCGTGTGGCTGTCGCCGCCGGTACCCACGGTGTCGGGCAGCAGCATGCGATTGAGCCAGGAGTGGATCACGCCGTCGCCCGGGCGCAGCGAGATGCCACCACGGGTGCTGATGAATTCCGGCAACGTGTGGTGAGTCTTCACGTCCACCGGCTTGGGATAAGCGGCGGTGTGGCAGAACGACTGCATGACCAGGTCGGCCGAGAAGCCCAGGCACGCCAGGTCCTTCAGCTCGTCACGGGTCATCGGACCGGTGGTGTCCTGCGAACCCACCGAGGTCATCTTCGGCTCGCAATAGGTGCCCGGACGCACGCCCTCGCCTTCCGGCAGGCCGCAGGCGCGACCGACCATCTTCTGCGCCAGGGTGAAGCCCTTGCCCGTATCGGTCGGCTGCTGCGGCAGGCGGAACAGGGTGGACACCGGCAGACCCAGCGCCTCGCGCGCCTTGGCGGTGAGGCCACGACCGATGATGAGAGGAATGCGGCCACCGGCGCGCACTTCGTCGAACAGTACCTCGGACTTCACCTGGAACTCGGCGATGACCTTGCCGTTCTTAAGGGCCTTGCCGTCATACGGACGCAGCTCGACCACGTCGCCCATTTCCATCTGGGAGACGTCAAGCTCGACTGGCAACGCGCCGGCATCTTCCATGGTGTTGTAGAAGATGGGGGCGATCTTGCTACCCAGGCACACACCACCGAAGCGCTTGTTCGGGATGAACGGGATGTCCTCGCCGGTCCACCACAGCACCGAGTTGGTGGCGGACTTGCGGCTGGAGCCGGTGCCGACCACGTCACCCACGTAGGCCACCAGGTGACCCTGCTTGGCGAGATCCTGGATCTGCTGGATGGGACCGCGCTTGCCGTCTTCTTCCGGCTGGAACGGCGCACCCTCGCGCTTGTTCTTGAGCATGGCCAGCGCGTGCATCGGGATGTCCGGGCGCGTGGTGGCGTCCGGTGCCGGCGACAGGTCGTCGGTGTTGGTTTCGCCCGGCACCTTGAACACGGTGACGGTGAGGCTCTCGGGCACTTCCGGCTTGCTGGTGAACCATTCGGCGTCGGCCCAGCTCTGCAGCACCGCCTTGGCGTTGGCGTTGCCCTGGTCAGCCTTTTCCTTGACGTCGTGGAAGGCGTCGAACATCAGCAGGGTGTGCTTGAGTGCATTGGCGGCGACGGTGCCGACCTGCGCGTCATCCAGCAGCTCGATCAGCGGATGGATGTTGTAGCCACCCAGCATGGTGCCGAGCAGCTCGGTCGCCTTTTCACGCGAGATCAGCGCGCTCTTCTCGGTACCGAACGCCACGGCCGCCAGGTACGACGCCTTGACCTTGGCCGCATCGTCCACGCCCGCGGGCACGCGATGGGTGATCAGGTCGACCAGGAACGCTTCCTCGCCAGCCGGCGGGTTCTTCAGGAGCTCGATCAACTCGGCGGTCTGCTGGGCCGACAGCGGCAGCGGCGGAATGCCCAGCGCGGCGCGCTCGGCAACATGTTGGCGGTAGGCGTTAAGCATGTGATCTCGTCCGGTGAACAACGAAAAGGGGCAGCAAGCGACGGCAACCGCCGAGGCTCGACAAGGCGTGAAGCCCTGTCGCCATGCCGCTCTGGGGCGGCCTGACAGCTCCTTATTTTGCCAGTCGCAGCACAAACGCCGCAACGCAAGACAACGCTTCCGCCTGCGTTCGAAATCTTGCAATGTCGATGTGGCGCAATCCCCGATCGGGTCTCTTGCACGACCCATCTTTTGGCCCAAACTGGAAAGCAGCACATCGGACGGAGCGCCCCGGGACGAAGCGCCACCCCTTCGCCCTTTGCAATTCCCCTCACGTTCGGTGCCTTAGGATCCCCAAGCTGCGCCCCGTGCGCTCGCCAGACTCAAGCAATCAGGAGTTAGCCCCATGCTGGATTCATTCGCCACCCGCGACACCCTTACTGTCAACGGCAGCCCTTATCAGATCGCCAGCCTGACCAAGCTCGGCCAACGCTTTGACCTCAAGACGCTGCCCTATTCGCTGAAGATCCTGCTGGAAAACCTGTTGCGCCACGAGGACGGCGTCAATGTGACCGCCAAGGAAATCGAGGCCATTGCGAACTGGGACGCCAAGGCCGAGCCGGACACCGAAATCGCCTTTATGCCGGCACGCGTGGTGCTGCAGGACTTCACCGGCGTGCCCTGCGTGGTGGACCTGGCCGCGATGCGCGACGCGGTGGTGAAATTGGGTGGCGATGCCAAGCAGATCAATCCGTTGGCGCCGGCCGAGCTGGTGATCGACCACTCGGTACAGGTGGATGCGTACGGCTCCGAGTCGGCACTGGAAAAGAACGTGGAGATCGAGTTCCAGCGCAACCAGGAGCGCTACGCGTTCCTGCGCTGGGGCCAGAAGGCGTTCGACAACTTTAAGGTCGTGCCGCCGCGCACCGGCATCGTGCACCAGGTGAATCTGGAGCATCTGGCCCGCGTGGTGTTTACCGCAGAGAAGGACGGCCAGGCCTGGGCCTACCCCGACACCGTGTTCGGCACCGACTCGCACACCACCATGATCAATGGCATCGGCGTGCTGGGCTGGGGCGTGGGCGGCATCGAGGCCGAGGCCGCCATGCTGGGCCAGCCGTCCTCCATGCTGATTCCGCAGGTGGTGGGCTTCCGGCTTTCCGGCAAGCTCGCGGAGGGTGTTACCGCCACCGACCTGGTGCTCACCGTCACCCAAATGCTGCGCAAGCTCGGCGTAGTGGGCAAATTCGTGGAATTCTTCGGCGACGGCCTCAAGCACTTGCCGCTGGCCGACCGCGCCACCATCGCCAACATGGCCCCGGAGTACGGCGCCACCTGCGGCATCTTCCCGGTCGATCAGGAAGCCCTGAATTACCTGCACCTGTCAGGCCGCAGCGAGGCGCAGATCAAGCTGGTGGAGGGTTACGCCAAGGCCCAGGGCCTGTGGCACGACGAAAACGCAGTGGAACCGCGCTTCACCACCACGCTCGAACTGAACCTGGCCGACGTCAAGCCCTCGCTCGCCGGCCCCAAGCGCCCGCAGGACCGCGTACTGCTGGAGGGTGTGCAGAAGAGCTTCCACGATGCCGTGGGCCCGCTCACCGCCAATCGTAAGCCGCGCAACGATGAAACCTCGGCCTTTATCGCCGAAGGCGGCTCCTCAGCCATCGGCAACCCGGCCAACGACATCACCGATAGTGGCGTGCGGGTGGAGAAGAATGGCGAGAGCTTCAAGCTCGGCGACGGCGCCGTGGTGATCGCGGCCATTACCTCCTGCACCAACACCTCCAACCCCGCGGTGATGCTGGGCGCGGGCTTGCTCGCCAAGAAAGCGGCCGCCAAGGGCCTCAAGGCCCAGCCGTGGGTGAAGACCTCCATTGGCCCCGGCTCCAAGGTGGTCACCGACTACCTGGAGAAGACCGGCCTGCTCAAGGAGTTGGAAAAGATCGGCTTTTTCATCGTCGGCTACGGCTGCACCACGTGCATCGGCAACTCGGGCCCGCTGCCCAGTGAAATCAGCAAGGGCATCGCCGAGGGCGACCTGGCGGTTGCCTCGGTGCTTTCGGGCAACCGCAATTTCGAAGGCCGCGTACACCCCGAAGTGAAGATGAACTACCTGGCTTCGCCGCCACTGGTCGTGGCCTATGCCATTGCCGGCACGCTGGATATCGACCTCACCAAGGAGGCGCTCGGCACGGGAAGCGATGGCAAGCCGGTGTATCTGAAGGACATCTGGCCGAGCAACAAGGAGATTTCCGACACCATCGCGGGCGCGATCAATCCGGAAATGTTCGAGAAGAGCTATGCCGACGTGTTCAAGGGCGACAGCCGCTGGAACACCATCGCTTCGCCGGACGGCGCCGTCTATAAGTGGGACGACTCCACCTACATCAAGAACCCGCCGTACTTCGATGGCATGAGCAAGGAGCCGGGCAGCATCGAGGACATCCATGGCGCGCGCGTGCTCGGCCTGTTCGGCGACTCCATCACCACCGATCACATCTCGCCGGCCGGCTCGATCAAGAAGGACAGCCCGGCGGGCCGCTTCCTGATCTCCAAGGGCGTGGACCCGAAGGACTTCAACTCCTACGGCTCGCGTCGCGGCAACGACGATGTGATGGTGCGCGGCACGTTCGCCAATATCCGCATCAAGAACCTGATGCTTAGCAACGTGGAAGGTGGCTACACGCTCCACGTGCCCAGTGGCGAGCAGATGGCCATCTACGATGCCGCCATGAAGTACAAGGCGGAGCACACCCCGCTGGTGGTGCTGGCTGGCAAGGAATACGGTACCGGCTCGTCGCGCGACTGGGCCGCCAAGGGCACCCTGCTGCTGGGCGTCAAGGCCGTGATCACCGAGAGCTTCGAACGCATCCATCGCTCCAACCTGGTCGGCATGGGCGTGTTGCCGCTGCAATTCCAGGATGGGCAGAACGCGCAGTCGCTGGGCCTCACCGGCAAGGAGACGTTCGACATCACCGGCCTCGATGGCGGCGAATCGAAGACCGCCAAGGTCACCGCCACCGCCGCCGACGGCAGCAAGAAGGAGTTCACCGTCAAGGTGTTGCTGCTCACGCCCAAGGAGCGCGAGTTCTTCCGCCACGGCGGCATCCTGCAGTACGTGCTGCGCCAGCTGGCGAGCAAAAAGGCCGCATAAGCATGTTGCTTTGACCTGCTCAGAGAAAACGCCGCCCTCGCGCGGCGTTTTCTTTGCCTACGGGACGTTTGCCCCGGGAGGCTAGCGCGACGGTCAGCCGCCCATCGGCTCCCAGTGGGCCGAATAGCATCGCCAGGATCGACCGTCCCGCCGCCACGCGGTTTCTACCTTATAGATACCGATATGCTCAGGCAGCAGCTTGCCGCCACTGGTCAGCGTCACGGTAAAACGCGCCAGATAGCGCTCACCCCGCGACTCCACCTCGACGGGGCCGGTGACGGCATGGAGGGTTTCGCCACGAAAGGCCGCCGCATGGAGCAAACCAATCAACTGGCGGCGTTCGAGCGAGCCATCATTGCCGTCGAAGTCGTCAGCCAGCAAAGCATCGAGTGCCGATGCATCGACATGCTCTGCCGCCTGTGCGCCCGCCGCCACAGCCTCGCGCACTCGACTTTCGTCGGAGGTGCGATGACAACCCGTCAGCCCCAGCGACGACAGGAACGCAAACAACAGAAGCAACGGCATTTTTTGCATTATGGGCGCTCCAGGATCACGCTGCAGCGCGGCTTGCTGCTATACGCGAGCGTATGCTCCAATGCCGCGTCATCATCTTGCCCTAACCGTGCCAACATCACTGACGGGCAGATCAACTTAGGAGCTTTGGATCCAACATGAGTAACGAGCGCCCGTGGCTGGCCCATTACCCGAAAGGGGTTCCTGCGCAGATCGACGCCAACCAGTACAGCTCGGTTGCCGCGGTCCTCGAAGAGGCGTTTGAGCGCTTTCGCCAGCGCCCCGCCTTCGCCAGCTTTGGCAAAACGCTGAGTTACGCCGAGATAGATGCCCAGAGCCGCCAATTCGCAGGCTACCTCACGGGCACGCTCAAGCTCGGCAAGGGCGATCGCCTCGCGATCATGATGCCCAACGTGCTGCAGTACCCGATCGCCCTGTTTGGCGCGCTGCGCGCTGGCCTTGTGGTGGTCAACACCAACCCGATGTACACCGCGCGCGAGCTCAAGCATCAGCTGGAGGATTCGGGTGCCAAGGCCATCGTGGTGCTGGATAACTTTGCGTCCACACTGCAACAAGTGGTAGCCGAGACGGGCGTCAAGCACATCATCACCACCGGCATCGGCGACCTGCTGGGCGCCAAGGGCGTGCTGATCAACTTCGCGCTCAAGCACGTCAAGAAGATGGTGCCTCCGTACCAGCTGCCACAGGCGGTTCGCTTCCGTGACGCACTGGCGCAAGGCGCAAAGCACCCGCTGCCGTCGGTACAGCTGAACCATGACGACATCGCCTTCCTGCAATACACCGGCGGCACCACCGGCGTGGCCAAGGGCGCCATGCTCACCCACGGCAATATGGTCGCCAACATGATGCAGGCTGGCGCCTGGATCGGCCAGAACGCCAAGCAGGGCGAAGAAGTGATCATCACGGCACTGCCGCTGTATCACATCTTCTCGCTTACGGCGAACGGCTTGGTATTCATGCGCCTGGGCGGCCTCAATTGGCTGATTACCAATCCGCGCGATATGCCAGGTTTCGTCAAGGAGCTGGCCAAGTCCAAGTTCACCGCGCTCACCGGCGTCAACACGCTGTTCAACGGCCTGCTCAACACGCCGGGATTTGCCGAGCTGGATTTCTCCCGCCTGCACCTGACGCTGGGCGGCGGCATGGCCGTGCAACGCGCAGTGGCCGAGCGCTGGCAGAAGGTCACCGGCGTGACCCTGGTCGAAGCCTACGGCCTCACCGAGACCTCGCCGGCCGCGTGCATCAACCCGCTGGACAATACCGAGTACAACGGCTCCATTGGCTTGCCCATTCCTTCCACCGATGTCGCCATATGGTCGGAAGAAGGCCAACCGCTGCCGTTGGGCGAAGTGGGCGAGCTGATGGTGCACGGCCCGCAAGTGATGAAGGGCTACTGGCAACGCCCGGACGAAACCGCCAAGGTGCTGGGCGCGGATGGCTGGCTGCACACGGGCGATGTGGCGCGCATGGACGAGAATGGCTTCGTCTACATCGTCGATCGCAAGAAGGACATGATCCTGGTGTCCGGCTTCAACGTGTACCCGAATGAGGTCGAGGACGTGGTGATGCTGCACCCGGGCGTGGCCGAAGTGGCCGCCGTCGGCGTGCCGGACGAACATTCCGGTGAAGTGGTGAAGCTGTTCGTGGTGCGCAAGGACCCGAACCTCACCGTGGAGGAACTCAAGAAGTTCTGCCACGACAACCTCACCGGCTACAAGCGCCCCAAGATGATCGAGTTCCGCGACGCATTGCCCAAGACCAATGTCGGCAAGATCCTTCGTCGCGAGCTGCGCGATGAAAAGAAGGTCGCCGCGGCGCAAAGCTGAGCCGGCACTCCAAACGAAAAAGCCCGCCGAAAGGCGGGCTTTTTTTGGCGTGGCAAGTCAGCTTACTCGTCGTGCCAAAGCTCCAGGATGTCGGCGTAACCGCCCAGCAAATTCCATAGCGGCGCCTGCTTGTCCTCCGGGATGCGCGTATAGGCAAAGCCGAGGTGTCGCTCGGAAATACGCGCCACCTGCGCTTCCAGATGGATATGCAGGTCGTGCCCGAAGATCATATCCAGGATCCAACTCTGACCGAGCTCGCCCTTCCAGCCCAAGGGTCGCCGCAGCAACACGCCCGTCGCGGAAATATCCACCAGCTCCGTCGGATGCGACTCGTTGACACGGCTCATCAGCACCGTGGTCTCGATACGCATGCGCGCCGGCCGCAGCTGCTCGGCATCCTGGCCGCGCTTGGCATTGTCTTCCGCTTTGCTCATCCTGCCTTGCCTCCCCGCACCGGATGCACCGGGCGCCCATGGCTTCATCCTGAAAGCGCCACCTCACTCAGAGCATGTGGTGCGCTTCTACTAAACTTCAATCCTGCTTCCGCGTGCGCAAAACGCCGGCACGCACCAGGCTTCCCGAGCCAAAACGCTCGTTGATCCTGTCTTGCAGCGCATCGGCCTCCTTATGGGATTTCGATACGTCGAACATATCCTCCTGTCGCCGCTCCCCGAAGCCCGACAGACTCACACCCAACAAGCGCAAGCGCGGATGGCGCTGCGCCTTCCACCACGCCTGAAGCAAGCTCCGTGCCACGCCATAGATCGCAGGCGCCGCCGCACTCGGCGCGGCCAATTGGGTCTGCCGCGTATGGGTCACAAAGGGCGGCTCACGCAATTTCACCGTCACGGTGCGACCCGCCAGGCCACGTTCGCGCGCGCGCGCCGCAATGCGCTCACAGTGCCTGAGCAGCCACGATTCGGCCAGCGCAAGCTCAGCCAGATCCACATCAAAGGTGTGCTCGGCCCCCACCGACAGCTCCCTTTGCTCAGGCGTGACGGCACGCGCGTCTTCGCCGCGTGCGAGCGCCTGCAATGCCGACGCATGACGCCCCAGCGCACCGGCCAGACGCGCCGTGTCACAAGCTGCCAATTCCCCCATCGTGTGGATGCCCAGTCGATGCAGCGCCTGCTCGGTCACCTTGCCCACCGTCCACAGCCGCCCCACCGGTAAGGGCGCAAGCTCCTGCGCCGCGGATGCCGCGGCGATTCGACGAAACCCGTCCGGCTTGGCGACCTCGCCGGCCAGTTTGGCCAGCAGCTTGTTGGGCCCCATGCCTACCGAGGCAACCAGTCCGGTGCGCTCCCGGATAGCCTCCTTGATGCGCCTCCCGATCGACTCGATCGAACCCAGCAAGCGCAAGCTGGCACCCACATCCAGGAAGGCCTCATCGAGCGAGAGACCCTCCACCAGCGGGGTCACCTCGTGAAATACCTCAAACACCTGCGCCGAGACTTCTTCATACCTGGTCATGCGAGGCCACAGATACACGCCAACCGGACATAGCCGGCGCGCCTGCGCGGTGGGCATGGCCGAGCGCACGCCAAAGCGTCGCGCCTCGTAACTGCAGGTGGACACCACGCCGCGCGGCCCCAGCCCGCCCACGATCACGGGGAGGCCGCGCAGCTCGGGATGGTCGAACTGCTCCACGGACGCATAGAAGGCGTCCATGTCTACATGAATGATCGAGCGTTCAGTGAGCGGCATGCGCCACTATTTTGCCGAGGAAATGCGTGGCATGCGCACTGGACTTGCCGGCGCGCAGCGGCTAATCTAGGTTTCGCGTGGGTCTTAGGGTGCGCGCACGATCGGCCAAGATCGACCGCTACGGCACCCGTCCCGATGCAACCAGCCGACCTATTGCAGAGCCCAGTGACACGGGATATGTCGCTTTGTGGCTTGCTTCCCAGCCATGGCCCCAGGCCTGCCAGGGACGCTCAAGGGTCGCTCAAGGCCAGCCTGATCGAAACGCCACTGGAGCGTCTTCGTCATGCATGTCCGCGACGGTGACGCTAGGCGCACCGGCTAGGCATCGCGCAAGTTAGCTTCAACGGGTCACTTGTCGGTGATCGTGATCCGAGCGGGGACATTCGTCGATCGAATGCCGGTGGAACTGAACGTCTCCTTACGTGTTGAACGCAACGCACGCCGTCGTGGACGGCCCAATGACATGCATTGATGAGCACTGAGCCAGTCGAGCCTCAGGCGGCCGCCATACCGCAGGACGCGTTTGCGTCGGTACCACAACAGCAGGAAATGCCGCTGGCCATCGTGCGCGGCGAACCCATCCTGCAGATGCCGCAGGATCTGTACATCCCTCCGGATGCGCTGGAAGTCATCCTGGAGGCCTTCGAAGGACCGCTGGATCTGTTGCTGTACCTGATCCGCCGGCAAAACCTGGATATTCTGGATATCCCTGTCGCCGAGATCACCCGGCAGTACATGGACTACATCGAGATGATGCGCGATGTGATGCGCCTGGAGCTTGCGGCCGAGTACCTGCTGATGGCCGCGATTCTTGGTGAAATCAAATCGCGATTGCTGCTCCCGCGGCCGCCGGCCGAGGAAGGCGTGGAGGAGGATCCTCGCGCCGAGCTGGTTCGCCGGCTGCAGGAATACGAGCGCTTCAAGCGTGCGGCGGAGGACATCGACGCCCTGCCCCGCATGGAGCGAGACATGGCGCCCGTCCACGCGGACGTAGGCGAGCGCAACGTGGTGAAGCTGCCGCCGCCGCTCGAACTTAAGGAGCTGCTGCTGGCGCTGAAGGATGTATTGCATCGCGCCGAACTGTTCGGGCATCACGCCATCAAGCGCGAAGCACTCAGCGTGCGCCAGCGCATGGGCGAGTTGCTGAGCCGACTGGACAGCCACACCTTTCAGCGCTTCGAGACATTGTTCGATGTCACCGAAGGGCGCCTTGGCGTGGTGGTGACCTTCCTGGCCATGCTGGAGCTGGCCAAGGAGATGCTGGTGGAGATCGTGCAGGAAGAACCGCTTTCGGCCATTTACGTCCGCTCCAAGGCCGGACACGCCGAAGAATTCGTTACCGACGAACCGGCCGCTGCCACCGAATGATGGCAGCAGCACCCATGAATCCGCACCCGACCTGAGGCCATGCAGATCGAGCAACTCAAACCCATCATCGAGGCGGCGCTGCTGGCAGCCACGCAGCCCATGACCATTCCGCAATTGCTGGAGCTATTCGGCGAAGAGGACGAGGTCGGGCGCGAAGAGGTTGCACAGACCCTGGCCGCACTCACCGAGGATTGCGCCGAACGCGGAGTAGAGTTGCGTGAGGTGGCCTCGGGCTGGCGCTACCAGGTTAAGCAGGACATCCATCCGTGGCTGTCGCGGATGTGGACCGAAAAGCCCAGCCGCTATTCCCGCGCCCTGCTCGAAACGCTGGCGCTGATCGCCTACCGCCAGCCGATTACCCGGCCGGAAATCGAGCAGATCCGTGGCGTGGTGGTGTCTTCCAACATCATCAAGACCATGGAAGAGCGGGAGTGGATTCGCGTGGTGGGTTACCGCGACGTGCCGGGCAAGCCCGCCTTGTTCGGCACCACCCGCGCCTTCCTCGATTACTTCAACCTCAAGTCGCTGGACGAGTTGCCGCCACTGTCGGAAATCCGCGACATGGAAGATCCGCAGATGAGCATTGCGCCCGAGCCGCTACCGGCTCGCGTGGTGCGCGACCTGCCGATCGACCCCGAGGCGGACGAGGCAGAAGACATCGCCTCCGACACAAGCACTCACGAAACACCCGACTCACCCCACACCGAAAGCGCAGAGGTCGGCACGGATCACACGCCCACCTCGCACCAGGAACACCCGCAGGCAACGGAAGTTGCCGCGAACGACGAACCCGGCGCTGCCCCGCACGCCGATACCACGAACAACACTGCCGATGAGGCAGCGACCCATGCGACCGCCGATGAAGGCGCCGCTACGCAAGATACCGAGGAGTACCGCGCATGACTGCGCCGCAGAAATCCGTTTTGACCCTTAAGCGCGCTCCGCGCGACGAAAACACCCCCGCCATCGAAGAGCGCTTGCACAAGGTGCTGGCCAACGCCGGCCTCGGCTCGCGCCGCATGCTGGAACAGCGCATCCAGGCCGGCGAAGTCGAGCTCAATGGCACGCCCGCCACCATTGGCGCCAGCGTGCACGCCGGCGATCGCGTGGTGCTGGACGGCAAGCAGTTCGTCGTCGCCACCGACAATCGTGACGAAACCGAAGTGCTGGTCTACCACAAGCCCGAAGGCGTGGTGACCACCCGCGAAGACCCCGAAGGCCGTCCCACCGTGTTCGAGCAGCTGCCGCGCCTCAAGGGCGCACGCTGGGTCGCGGTGGGCCGCCTGGACATCAACACCACCGGCCTGCTGCTGCTCACCACCGACGGCGAACTCGCCAACGCGCTGATGCACCCCAAGAGCGGCCTCGAGCGCGAGTACCTGTGCCGCGTGCACGGCGAAGTGCCCGATGAAGTGATCGAAAAGCTCAAGGCCGGCGTGGAGCTGGAAGACGGCCCCGCCCGCTTCGACGAGATCGGCGTCATCAGTCGCGGCGGCAGCCATAGCTGGTTCCGCGTGGTGATCTGCGAGGGTCGCAACCGCGAAGTGCGTCGCCTGTGGGATTCCCAGGGCTTTCTGGTGAGTCGCCTCAAGCGCATCCGTTACGGCAAGGTGGAACTGCCGCGCAACCTGCGTCGCGGCGACTGCGAGGCACTGGGCGAAGAAGCCGTCAAGGACCTGCGCAAGGTCACCGGCCTTGGCGCCCCGCAGCCGGTGCTCACGCTGAGCCCGGTGCTGCATCAGCGCCGCGCACCGCGCAACGTCACCGAGTATCGCCCCGAGCGCGGCAGCTCCAATGCATGGAGCGGCGGCTACCAGGACGAAGCACGCGAACTGCGCGCCTATGACCGCATCCGCGAAGAACCGGTGCGTGGCGCCAAGCGCCGCAAGCCCGGCAAGGAAGTGAATGGCAATGTTGCCCGTCCGGACCGCCCGGCCGGCGGCATGCAGCGCAAGAACAAGCGCGGCGTGGCACCGGGCCAGGAGCTGCCGTCGGTGCGCACCTGGTTCGCTGGCGATGCGCGTGAGGGCGGTGGCGCTCGCGGCGGTGCGGGTGCGGGTGCGGGTGCCGGCAAGCGCCGCGGCGGCAGCAAGCCGTTCGGCAACCGTAGCGCCGGCGGCGAAGGCCGCAGCGGCAGCAGCCCCTATGGCGGCACCGGCTTTGGTGGCGGCGGATATGGTGGCGGCAACCGCTCCGGCGGCGGCCAGGGGCGTCCCGCAGGCGGCCAGGGCGGTCGCCCGCAAGGTAGTGGTGGCCGTCCCCAAGGTGGCAGCCGCCCGCAGGGCAGCGGTGGCCGTCCGCAAGGTGGTGGCGCAGGTCGCCCGCAGGGCGGCGGTGGCCGTCCCCAGGGCGGTGGTCGCCCGCAAGGCGGTGGTGGCGGGCGCCCGCAGGGCGGCGGCGGTCGCGGCGGCAACCGTCACGGTAACCGCTGATACCGAGAGCTGAGATGACACCGCGCATCTATCACAACGCCCGCTGCTCCAAGTCGCGCGCCACGCTCGCGCTGCTGGAAGAGCGCGGGCTGACGTGCGAGGTCATCCATTACCTCGATACGCCACCCAGCGCTGCCGAACTTGCCGACCTGCTCGGCAAGCTCGGCATGACGCCGCGTGAGCTGATCCGCAAGGGCGAGGCGGAATACACCGAACTGGGGCTCGATGACCCGTCGCTGGATGACACCAGCCTGCTGCAGGCCATGGCCAGTCATCCACGCCTGATCGAACGACCCATCGTGGTGGCCAACGGCAAGGCGGCCATCGGCCGCCCGCCTGAAGCGGTGCTGGCGATACTCTGAGCTTGCGCCGACAGCGGCGAGCAACCAGTCAACCAGAAAAAGGGGCGATCGACGCCCCTTTTTCTTTTCGCATCTATGCCTCCACGCTCAGACGTCGAGCGTGAATGTGTCCGCATCCATCCATGCAGGAAAGCGCTCGCGATGCGCGAGCAACGGCGCGGGGTCCAGCGTTACCGTCACCACCTGCTCCTGCGGCCCCAACTCCACCAGCGGCTCACCGATGGGATCGAGCACGGCACTGTCGCCCGCATAAGGCAGATCATTGCCGTCCACGCCCACGCGATTGAGGCCCACGACGTAGCTGAGATTTTCAATGGCACGTGCGCGCAGCAAGGTGCGCCAAGGCTGACGTCGCGGCGCCGGCCAGTTCGCAACGAACAAGGCCAGGTCATATTCCATCCCGCCTGTCGCGGATTCGCGGCGACCGTTGCGCAGCCACACCGGAAAACGCAGGTCATAGCAAACCTGCGGCAGGATGCGCCACCCCTTCAACTCCACGATCAGGCGCTCGCTGCCGCCGCCGTAACGCGTGTGCTCGCCGGCCATGCGAAACAGATGACGCTTGTCGTACTGCGCGTAGGTTCCATCAGGGCGCGCCCAGATAAGACGGTTGTAGACCTTGTCATCCTCGCGAATGGCCAGGCTGCCGCACAGCACTGCGCCCACCTCTTCCGCCAGCGCGCGCATCCAGGCCACACCCTCGCCATCCATCGTCTCGGCGCTGGCCCGCGTATCGTTGCTGAAGCCCGAGAGGAAGGTTTCCGGCAGCACCACCAAATCGGTCTGTCCTGCCGTGCGGCGCACCAACTCGCCGTAGTATTCGCGGTTGGCCGGGGCATCGTGCCAACGCGTCGCGCCCTGGACGAGGCTGAGGGTTAGAGCTTGCATAGACGCTCCGCGGCCGCCTCCATGGTGGCATCGCTCTTGGCGAAGCACAGGCGCAGCAAATGCGTGCCCGGCGCCTTATCGTAAAACGGAGTAAGCGGAATCGCTGCCACGCCGCCCTCCTTTACCAGCCATTCGCAGAAGGACACATCGTCCTTATCGCTGATGGCCGAGTAATCGACCAACTGGAAGTAGCCGCCCGGCACGTCGAGCAACTTCAAGCGCGACGGCTTAATGAGCTCGCGGAAACGATCGCGCTTGACCTGGTAGAACGCCGGCAGCTCAAGGTAGTGCTGCGGCGTGCTCGCCATGAACTCGGCAAAAGCGACCTGCGCGGGATGGAACGTGCAGAACGTGAGGTATTGATGCACCTTGCGAAATTCCGCACTCAACGCCTTGGGCGCCACCGCATAGCCCAGCTTCCAGCCGGTGCAGTGATAGGTTTTGCCAAAGGAGGACACCACAAAACTGCGCGCTGCGAGCTCAGCATGGCGAAGCACACTCTGGTGCTGCTCGCCGTCATACACGATGTGCTCGTACACCTCGTCCGACAGCACCACGATTTCCGTATCGCGAACGATCGCGGCCAATTCGTCCAGGTCGGCCGCGGAAAGCACGGCGCCGGTTGGATTGTGCGGACTGTTGATAAGGATCATGCGCGTCTTGGGCGTGACTGCATCGCGCACGCGCTGCCAATCGACGGCGAAGGTCGGCGCCTGCAGAGGAATATGCACCGCACGCGCGCCCTGCAACTCGATGGCCGGCTCATAGCTGTCATAGGCCGGGTCGAACACGATCACTTCATCGCCCGCGCGCACCACGGCGGCAATGGCCGCAAACAGCGCCTCAGTAGCGCCTGAGGTGACGGTGACCTCGGCATCGGCGCTCAGGCGATGGCCGTACAGGCGCTCCGTCTTCAGCGCGATCTGCTCGCGCAGGCCCGGCAAGCCGATGCCCGGCGCATACTGGTTGCGCCCCTCGGCCATGGCGCGAGTGATCGCGTCGCGCAGCGGCTGCGGCGGCTCGAAGTCCGGAAAGCCCTGCCCCAGGTTCACTGCCTTGTGCTCCAGCGCCAACTGACTCATGACGCTGAAGATGGTGGTGCCTACTTTCGGAAGCTTGGTGTCGATCTGCATGATCCGGATGTCTAAAAGGCCAAACTGGGATGCTAGCACGAGGCTTTGACTGGGCTACGACTAAACGTATTTACTGCACTCGGCATGCTTTTCCCGCACGGTATCGGGCAGCCGCTCCGCCAGGAAGTCCACAAAGGCGCGAACGCCAGGCAGCAAGCCTCGACGGCTGGGGTAAACGAAATGCATGGTGCCCTGCGGCACGCTCCACTCGGGCAGCACCACCTCCAGCTCGCCGCGCCCCACCGCCGGACCACAGACGAACTCCGGCAGCATGGCCACGCCGACACCTCGCTTGGCACACTCCAGCAGCGCGGCAAAATCCCCGCAGATCAGGCGCGGCTGGATGTCCACCACCACGCGCTCACCCTGGGCGTCCAGTAGCTCCCAGCTCTGCGCTCCCTCGTGCTCGTTCATCGTGAGCGCCGGCAGGTTGGACAGGTCGCCCGGCACCTTGGGGTAGCCGTAGTGCTTGAGCAGTGCCGGGCTCGCCACCGGCAAAACGCGTGACTGACCAAAGGTACGCATGACCAGGGTGGCATCCGTATCGAGCTTGCTGCGCACGCGAATGGCCACGTCAAAGCCCTCGCCGATCACATCCACACGGCGATCCGTCGCCTGCAGGCGCACCTGCATTTTCGGATGTTGCGCCAGGAAATCGGGCAGCACGTGACCCACCACGGTCTGCACCAGGGAAACCGGGCAACTCACCCGCACGACGCCCCGCGGCTCCGAACGCACCTCTTCCACCGCCTCCTGGGCGGCACGCGCCTCCTCCAACACAGCGCGGCAGTGACCGTAGAAGCGCTCGCCCACCTCGGTCACGACGAAACGACGGGTGGTTCGCTGCAGCAGACGCACTCCCAGCCGCTCTTCCAACTGGGCAATGCGCTTGCTCAGGCGCGACTTCGGAATGCCCAGCGCGCGGCCGGCCGATGAGAAGCCGCCGTGCTCCACCACCGCAGCGAAGAAATACAGGTCATTCAGATCCTGCAGGGCGCCTTCCAGTACCGTCATCGCCGTTTCCCTGTGAGAACAATACGTTCAAGTTTACCCGACTTATCAGGCGATTGTCCGATGGCTAACTTAGCCCTGTCGCCGGACGACCGGCCCGTTACCTGAGGAAATACCATGAAACTGCTGCATCTCGACGCTAGCGCCCTGGGTGGCCACTCGGTCTCGCGCGGCCTGACCGCGGCCATCGTGGCCGAACTGACGCACAACCAGCCGGCTGCCGAAGTGATTTACCACGATCTGGTCGCCAACCCGATCCCGCACTGGACTCCGGTGGCCGATGCCAGCGACCCCGCGGCGGTGCTCGGCAGCCAGATGCTGGAGGAGTTCCTGGCCGCTGACGTGGTAGTGATCGGCGCCCCCATGTACAACTTCTCGATCCCCAGCCAGCTCAAGGCCTGGATCGATCGCATCGCCGTCGCCGGCAAGTCGTTCCGCTACACCGCCAATGGCCCGGAAGGCCTGGCGGGCGGCAAGCGAGTGATCATTGCCTCCGCGCGTGGCGGCATTTACAGCGAAGGCAGCGCCGCCGCCCCGATGGATTTCCAGGAAACCTACCTGCGTGCGGTATTTGGCTTCCTGGGCGTGACGGACCTTGAGTTCGTACGCGCCGAGGGCGTGGCCATCAGCGAGGACAACAAGGCCGAATCGCTGAAGTCCGCCCACAGCAATATTGGCGTAGTGGCTCGCAAGGCCGCGTAATACCCGCACCACCGTCCCCGCAAACGCCACGCATTACTGCGTGGCGTTTGTCTTTGGGGCGCCCGCCTGGTCGGCGCGATAGACCGCCTTGCCATCCACCCATGTACTGAGTGGCTTGAGACCGGCGATGTCGCGTGGCGCCACGGTCATCACGTCGCCATCCAGCAGCACGAAGTCGGCCCGCATGCCGGGCTTGAGCACGCCGACCTCGTTTTCCATGAAGGCCGCGTACGCGGCACCACGCGTAAAGCCCGCCAGCGCCTGCAGGCGACTCACCCGCTGGTCCGGCAACCACCCGCCCGGGGGCTGCCCCTTGAGGTCCTGCCGCGTTACCGCCGCATAGACACCCAGCATGGGGTTGACCTGCTCCACCGGGAAATCCGAACCGAAGGCGAGCGGCACCTTTTCGTGGAGAAACCGCTGCCACGCATACGCACCCTTGAGGCGCTCCACACCCAGGCGCTGCTCGGCCCAGGGCATGTCGGACGTGGCATGCGTGGGCTGCATCGAAGCAATCAAATGCAGCGTGGCGAAGCGAGGAATATCGTCCAGCGCCAGGATCTGCGCATGCTCGACGCGCCAGCGGTGATCGCTCGCGGCACCATCGCCCAGCACGGCCTGATACGTATCGAGCACCATCCGGTTGCCACGATCACCGATGGCATGGGTGGCCACCTGCACGTGGCAGCGACGGGCCTTCTCCACGGCGCTGCGATAGGCGTCCGGGGAAGTTACCAGGATGCCCCTGTTGCCATGATCGTCGCTGTAGTCGGACAGCAAGGCCGCGCCGCGACTACCCAGGGCGCCATCCATATAGAGCTTCACGGTGCGCATTTGCAGGCGTCCGCCCGCGTCTGCCCAATGACCACCTTGCGTGCACAGCCAGTCCAGCGCTTCATGATTGCCGTCGGCCATCTCATACAGGCGCAACGGAATTTCGCCTGCCGCAGCCATCTCCTGCAACACTTTGAAGTCCCCCAGGCTCACGCCCGGATCGTGCACACCGGTAAGCCCCGACGACACGGCGTCTTCGAAGGCCGCCTTGTAGGCTTCACGCGTTTGCTCGTGCGTCAACGGCGGAATGGCCTCGGCCACGAGGCCCATGGCGCCATCCACCAGCACACCACTGGCCCGACTGCCCACGCGCAGAATGCGTCCACCTTCGGGCTGCCACTCGCCGTCCAGCGGCTTGGTCGCATGCTTCATGGCCGCGGAGTTCATCCAGGATGCATGCCCATCGATACGCTCCAAGTACACCGGGCGATCGGGAAACGCCGCATCCAGGTCGGCGGCCGTCGGAAACTGCTTGCCTGCCCAGCGGTTCTGATCCCAGCCACGACCGATCAACCAGGCGCCTTTCGGCAGCTTGGCCGCGCCCGCCTTCAGGCGCGCCAGAATGTCCGCCTTCGACGTTGTGCCAACCAGATCGACCTGCACGTGCGTCATGCCCAGACCCAGCATGTGGCCATGGGCATCGATCAGACCCGGAATTACCGTGGCGCCGCGTGCATCCACCTTGGTCGCATCCGGGTAGCGCTTCTGTAGATCGACGGCACTGCCCACGGCCAGCAGGCGACCGTCCTCTTTCCAGGCCAACGCGGTGGCCTCTGGCTGCGCCGGGTCCATGGTGTGAATGTGGGCATTGATCAGCAGCGTGGTCGCCTGAAGCGGCAGCGCGGCCAGCGCAAGCAAGGCCAAAGCGGAGCGACGGAACGGCAAGCGCATGGACAGATCCTTACTGGAAAGTCCCACGACTTTGCCTAGCCAAAGCTCATCCGACAAGCCACGCCGGTCGACCGCCACGCATTCACGCACACGGATGCAGCGATACGAGCGGCTACGCCGCCTTCTCCAGGGGCAACGCATAACGTGCGTAGTGCGCCAAGCGAATGGATGAACCGGTACCAGGCATCTCCACCCTCACCACACGCCCCGAGCGAAAGTGCTCGTCACGAGCCACCTCCCGCGCCAGCCGGATGGCGGCCGACAACTGCAAGCCATGAAAGAGCGAAGCCTCGGCGCGGCACAGACTCCAAAGACCATCGACGGACTGCTTGAGCGAATAGGTGACCATGTTGCCAACCCTGTTCTAGAAGAGAGCCCCGCCACCCCTGAATCGTGTGAGCGATCAACTCGTCACGCTGTCCTCACGGGACCGATCAAGGGTGCACTCAGTCTGGTTGAGGAGCCTATCAGCCCCTCACCTAGCAATGCGTAGGGTTTGGACTACTTTGGTCACGGCACCCGCAAAACAGGCGTGCATGGCCCACGACTGTTTCATCACTGATACACATGATCTTGGCGTTCGTGAATGGCGCGCCGCGCAAAGCCTGAATCGCACCTTGCCCCAGCCGCTCTATCACCATCGATTAATCGGAGGGCCTTCACTGTCGGAAGCCCATGTAACGGAGTGGTGACCGATGACATCGATGGAAGCGAACAATGCGACTGAAACCATGCTGCGCGCCTTTGATGACCTGCTCGAACTGTATCGACTGCTCGAACTGGAGAACGAACTATTGCGCGGGCAGTTGCGGCGCCATACGGCTGGCGAACTGCAAATACGCGAGGCCGAGCGGCACATGCTCGACGCCAATGGCTTCAGCCGCCAGGAGCGTCGCGAGCGCCTTTGCGCATTGATGGCCCAACGCGACGCGGCGACATGATCGACGCACGCACCAGGCTTACGGCTCGATCATGTGCCGCAGCAACAGGCGCACGCTTTCACGACCCTGCCAGTCGTTGATCACTACCTCATAGACGGCGCGAAATACCGTGGGCGGCGACGTGCCATCGTAGGCGTTGAACATCACCGCGTCATGGACCGAGCCATCACGCGGATCCCGCAGACTCAGCCGCAAGTGACGCTCGCCCATGACACGCCAGCTGGCACATTCGAACAGGTTGTCGAATACCGGCTCGGGAAACGCCTGCCCCCACGGCCCCGCCGCGCGCAACTGATGCGCAAGCTCCAGCGTGGCGGCGCCGGGCGGCAGTTCGCCATCGGTGAGCTGCACGGCCTGCAGGGCATCCTGGTCCAGCCACTCGCGCGCGAGTGCATCAAACGCCGCAGCGAAGCGTGGGTAGTCGTCGCTGCGCAGACTCAAGCCCGCCGCCATGGCATGGCCACCAAAGCGCTGGATAAGGCCTGGATGACGCGCATCGATCATGGCCAGCGCATCACGGATATGAAAACCCGCAATGGAGCGCGCCGAGCCGCGCAACTCATCCGGTGCATCGTCGCTGGCCGGCGCAAAGGCAATCACCGGGCGATGCAGACGCTCTTTCAGTTTGGAGGCGACCAAGCCCACCACACCTGCGTGCCAGCTGGGCTCGAACAGCGCCACACCCACGGCATCGGTATCGGCGGCACGAGTCACCATCACTTCCGCCTCGGCCACCATGGCGTCCTGAAGCTCGCGCCGCTCCTTGTTGATGGAACTGAGCAGCTCAGCATAACGACGCGCCTGCGCCGGCTCGTCACTGAGCAGGCACTCCACGCCGATGCGCATGTCTTCCAGCCGGCCGGCCGCATTAAGCCGCGGACCGACGGCATAACCGAGATCACTGGCACATAAGGTAAGCAGGCTACGCTGGCTCGCCTCGACCAAGGCACTGACGCCCGCGCAACCCTGGCCGCTACGAAGCCGGCGCAAGCCTGCCTCTACCAGCACGCGATTGTTGAAATCCAGTGGTACCAGATCCGCTACCGTGCCCACCGCCACCAAGTCCAGCAGCACCGACAGATCCGGCTCGCTACCCGGTGCAAACACGCCTTGCTCGCGCAGCGCGGCACGCAGCGCCAGCAGCAGATAGAACATCACTCCGACGCCTGCCAACGCCTTGCTGGGAAAGTCCTCGCCAGCGAGGTTGGGATTGACCATTGCATCGGCATCCGGCAATTGCTCGCCGGGCAGATGGTGATCCGTCACGATGACGCGGATACCGCGCTCACGTGCCGCCGCCACGCCCGCGATGCTGGCCACACCGTTATCGACCGTAACGATGAGCTGCGGCACGGGCGTCAACGACTCGACCAGGGCGGGACTCAAGCCATAGCCATGAATGAAGCGATTGGGTACCGCGTAATCCACGCGACGCGCGCCCAGCAAGCGCAAACCGCGCACCGCCACCGCGGTTCCGGTGGCGCCGTCGCAGTCGTAGTCGCCCGCGATCACGATGGACCAATCGCCCTGGATCGCCTCGATCAGCAGCGCCACTGCTTCCTTCATGCCACCCAGTTGATGCGGGGACAGCAAGCGTGCCAAGCGATACTCGGCCTGCTCCGGCGACAACACGCCACGCGCGGCATAAACCTGCTGCAGTACCGGATGCACCGACGCGGACCAGCCAACCGGCGCACCGTGGGGTGCGCGACGACGCAGATGCAGCGGCTTCATCGTGGCATCCGTCGCCAGAACCGCCAGCGATGCGTCGGCCGGTAATCCCAGCGCTCGCCACTGGCAAAACTCCATCGCACCGGCTGCTTGGACAGCAGCGCCTGCAGCACGGGCCACCACTGCTGCGTGATGTCCTCCACCGCCAGATCTTGCATATCGATCAGCCAACCCGCCTGCGCGGCTCCCACGCTGGCTGTGCTGCGTGACTGCACAGGAATACCGGCGCGACGCGCCAGGGCGCCGAGCACCACGTCATCGCCCACGACACCCTTTACGGCAGTGCGCACCACCTGGGGTAAGCGCCCGCCGCCCCACAACCACAGGCTATTGATCGGCGGGGCACCGCGCTCACGCCGTTCGGCGTTGAGCGGGTGCTGATGCAGCATCACCTGCACCTCGTTGAGCAACGCTCGCCAGCGGCGGCCATCCGCCCCCTGCGGCAGATGCTCGTAAAGATCCTCGCCCATCGCTTGCTCGGGTGATGCGAAATCCGGCACCGGCGACTCGATCGGTAACCGTACATGCCAGTGATCGGGCGAGGACACTTCCAGGATCATGCCGGCGTCGCCGAACACCGGCTTCAGCGGCTTGGCCAGCGCCTGAGCCTCTTCCATGCTGAGCTGCATCTGCCCGCAGGCGAGCAGGCGCGCGCCATTGAGATCGGGCTGCACCCAAGCCGGGTCGGCGCTCAGCCAGTTGGCGCCCTCGGCATCACCCGCCATCAGCTCGCGCGTCAGCGCCGCCACGGGCAGCCCCCCGGGTACGACAAAGCGCTCCGCCAAACCGCCGAGATAACCCTTGGCACCGGTCGGCAAGGCATCGGCCTTGTACAGCAGCGCGCGCAAGGGATGGTCGGACGCAAAGCGCGGCAGATCGGGCAGCCACACTTCCAGGATCGGGTTTGGCTGCGCCTGCATCGTCTGCCTCATGCCTCAAGTTGTTCGTAGAGTTCCAGCCACTCCGCTTCCAGCGTTTCCTTTTCCTTGCGCAGCTCGGTCTGCCGCTGCCCGAGGCGCATCATCTCCGCGGTGGATCCGTTATAGGTGGCCGGGTCGGCCAGCTTGGTCTCAAGCTGGCCCAACTCCCCCTCGATGGTCGCCACGCGCGTCTCGATCTTCTTGACGCGCTGGCGTGCCGCCTTGCCTTCCTCACGCTGAGCAGCCGCACGGCGACGGCGATCCTGTGCCGACTCGTTGCTTTGCTCCGGTTTGGCTTCGGCGACTTCTTTGTTGGCTTTTTTGTTGGTGGCGCCACGACTGCGCAACCAACGCGCATAGTCGTCAAGGTCACCATCGAACCCTTCGGCCACGCCATCAGCCACGCGCCAGAAACTATCGCAGACCAAGCCAAGCAAGTGGCGATCGTGCGAGACCAGCACCAGTGCGCCATCGAACTCGGCCAGCGCATCGGCCAGCGCTTCGCGCATATCCAGATCAAGATGGTTCGTGGGCTCATCGAGCAACAGCAAGTTCGGCTTGTCCCAGGCGATCAGCGCCAAGGCCAGGCGGGCGCGCTCGCCACCGGAGAAACCGTCGACCGACTCGAACGCGCGATCGCCCGCAAAATTCCAGTTACCGAGAAAATCGCGCAAGGCCTGGGCACCCACACCCGGCGCCTTGTCTTGCAGATGATCGAAGGGCGACGCGCCCTCGCGCAGGCTCTCCACGGTGTGCTGGGCGAAGTAGCCGATCTTGAGGTCCTTGTGCGCCTTGCGCTCGCCCGACAACGGCGCCAGCTCGCCCACCAGGGTTTTGACCAGGGTGGACTTACCCGCGCCATTGGGACCCAGCAGGCCAATGCGCTCGCCAGCCTCCAGGCGAAACCGCACATCGTGCAGGATGGTTGCGGCGGCACCGCCGTGCTCACCCGGATAACCGGCGGCCAACTCTTCCAACTGCAACATGGAATCGGGCAGTCGATCGGGCACGGCAAAGGTGAAGCGGAAGGGACGCTCCAGACGCACGGCCTCGGTGCCAGCCAGCTTTTCCAGGCGTTTGACGCGCGATTGCGCCTGTTTCGCCTTGCTCGCCTTGGCCTTGAAGCGGTCGACGAAGGATTGCAGGTGCGCGCGCTCAGCCTGCTCGCGTTCATGCGCGATCTGCTGCTGGCGCAGCTGCTCGGCGCGCAAGCGTTCAAACGCACTGTAGTTGCCGGTATAGAGCTTGGCGCCGCCGTCATTGAGATGCAGCGTGTGCGTAATCACACCATCGAGGAATTCGCGATCGTGCGAAATCACCAGCAACGTGCCCTGATAGCGCCGCAGCCACTCTTCCAGCCACAGCACGGCATCGAGATCCAAGTGGTTGGTGGGCTCGTCGAGCAGCAGCAGTTCCGAGGGCGCCATCAGTGCGCGCGCGAGATTCAGGCGCACGCGCCAACCGCCAGAGAACTCCTTGACCGGCGTTTCATGCGTTTCGGGCGCAAAACCCAGTCCATGCAACAGGCGACCGGCACGAGCTCGCGCGTCGTAGCCGTTCAACTCCTCGATGCGGTGATGAGCCATCGCCATGGCCTCGGTATCGCCACGCGCCTGCGCGTCCAGCTCATCGCGCAAGGCCAGCGACAACTCCTGGTCGCCACCCATCACGTATTCGATGGCCGGATCGGGTAGCGACGGCGTTTCCTGCGCTACCGAGGCCATGCGCAGTTTGCTGGGCAACTCCAGATCGCCGGCATCGGCTTCGACATGGCCCTGCAGCGCGGCGAACAGGCTGGATTTGCCGCAACCGTTGCGGCCAATCACACCCAGCCGCCACCCACTCTGGATCACCAGATCCACATCGGAGAGCAGCAGCCGGCTACCACGGCGCAAGGCGAAATGACGAAAGGAAATCATAGGGAGAGCTTATCCGTACCGGGCGTCCTGCCGCCCGCAGCCGCCCATCATACCGGGCTTGAATGCCCACCCCATCGCATTCGCCGCAAATTCGCGTGGATTAGCCCCTTTAGTTCTGCTACAACGGCGCGGCAACGCCTTGCGCGGAGAGGGGACCCGTGAACACCTACGGCATCAGCAAGTTCGGCATCGGCCTGGCCATGATCGTGGCGCTGGCCGCCATTGGCGCGCCCGTGGCCGCCCGGGCAGACAGTCTGCTCGTCAATCGCGTACAGCAGGAAAAGGGCATGGACCTGCCCGCTCGCGGCATGAGCATGGATCAGGTGGAGAAGAGATACGGCGCACCGCAGCGCAAGCTCACCCCGCGCGGCGGCGATAGCGCCAAGCATCCGGTGATCAATCGCTGGGACTACGCCAATTTCATCGTGTATTTCGAAAACAGCCACGTGATTCACGCGGTGCTCAATACACCGGCAGGCAACAACACCAATCCGGCCGCGGTCAACTGAGCCGCTGAGACCATCGCCGGCGCGGCCCGTGGCAACGCGGGCCGCGCTTGTGTTTTGGGCGACCTGACGTCACTTCGACTACACTTCGCCCCCTCGCGGCCTTGCCTTCGGCAAGCGGCCGCTGTTCCCGTTTGCCAGAGAAATACCCGCCATGACTGACGCCAACCTGCGCCTGCCGGCCGAATGGGAGCCGCAATCGGCCGTCCTGATCGCCTGGCCCCATGCCGATACCGATTGGGCCGACCGCCTCGCCGAGGTGGAAACCACCTATGTCGCCCTCGCCGCTGCCGCCACCCGTTTCCAGCCGCTGATCATCGTGGTGGCCAGCAACGCGCTGCGCTTGCGCGCGCAGGCCTTGTTGACCGGTGAAGGCGTCGATTTGTCGCAGGTGCGTTTCGTCGAGCTGCCCTATGACGATACCTGGCTGCGCGACTCCGGCCCGATCACCCTGAAGGCAGGCGAAGGCCAGTTCCAGCTCACCGATTTCCGCTTCACCGGCTGGGGCGGCAAGTTCGGCGCCGAGCAGGATGACGCCCTGATTGCCGGACTGGTCAACGAAGGCGTGTTCGGCCAAGCCGCACACAAGCGCGTGGACTGGGCATTGGAAGGTGGCGGCATCGAAAGCGACGGCGTGGGCACCGTGCTCACCACCTGGCGCTGCCTTACCCAGCGCCATCCGGAACAGTCGCGCGAGGAAATGACCGCCATCCTGAGCGACAGCCTGCATGCCAAGCGCGTGCTGTGGCTGGATTATGGCTACCTGGAAGGCGACGATACCGACGCCCATATCGACACGTTGGCGCGCTTCGCTCCGGGCGATCGCATCGTCTACCAGGCCTGCGATGACCACACCGATCCGCACTACGACGAGCTCAAGCGCATGGGCGAGGAACTCGCCGCGCTGCGCACGCCGGATGGCCGTCCGTACCAGCTCTACCCGTTGCCCTGGGCGCGCCCGATTCTCGACGAAGGTCGCCGCCTGGCGGCTTCCTACGCCAACTACCTGATCGTCAACGGCGCCGTGCTGGTGCCCGCCTATGGCGACGTGGCCGACGATGAAGCGGCGCGCATCATCCGCGAGGCTCATCCCGGCCGCGAGGTGGTGCAAGTGCCTTGCCGCCCCCTGATCTGGCAGAACGGCAGCCTGCATTGCATCACCATGCAGCTTCCGGCGGGCCTGATCGACTGAGTCGACGCGTGACCCTCGCCCGCCTGGAGATTTTCGCAAGGCGTCGGCAGCGCATCGCAGCCGCCCCCTTCGCGGAGTTTTCCATTTTTCAGGTGCGTGCCGGCAGCAAGCGCCTGGGCGATGGCCAGCGACAGGACGAGATCATCGCTGGTGGCTTCGCCGCTGTCGCGCCCGGGCAATTGTTGCACGTGGAAAACCTGCCACCGGACGGTGGCACGTATCGCGCCGTGTGCCTGTGCCTGCCTCAAGCCATGCTGGAACACGCATCGCCGGTGCCCGGCGACGCGGCAACGCCACCCTGGGCGCCCCTGCCCGCTACCCGGGCGCTGGAACAAGCCTTTGCCCACGCCGAGCAAGGCGTCACCGAACAACTTCCCGACAATCTGCTGCGTCACCGCGTGGCCGAGCTGGTGGCTGCGGTGGCCATGGCCGGTTTCCAGCCGCCGCTGGAACGCCCACGCCGCCTTGGTGAGCGCATTCGCCTGCTGCTGAGCGCACAACCCGCGCACGAATGGCGCGCCGAAGACGTGGCCAGCCGGCTCGCACTGAGCGAAGCCACTCTGCGCCGCCGCCTCGCGGAAGAGACCACGGGCTTTCGCGACATCCTCGAAGAAGTGCGCCTCGTGCACGGCCTGGCCCTGGTGCAGGGTACGGACAAGCCACTCAAACAGGTCGCCGTGGAGTGCGGCTATGCCTCGCCATCACGCTTCACGGCGCGCTTTCGCGAGCGCTTCGGCACACTGCCTTCCGACTTGCGCGATTGAGCGATTCAGGCGAGTCGTTGCGCGCTTGAGGCCACTGCGTCGTAACGACGCGTCCCATCATGGCTGCACTTCACAACCCACGAGGTTCTCCATGCGCCGCCTGATCGCCACCCTGCTCACATCCGTCGTCGCCCTGAGTGCGTACGCCGCGGACTTCCAACTACAGGTAGAGGGCGAGCACGGCCACCTTCCACAGAGCAGTAGCTTTCAGGGCTTCGGCTGCACCGGTGACAACCGCGCACCCGCGGTGCGCTGGCAAGGCGCGCCAGCCGGCACGCGCAGCTATGCGCTTACCGTCTACGACCCCGACGCGCCCACCGGTAGCGGCTGGTGGCATTGGGTAGTGGTCAACGTGCCTGCCACCACCAGCGCACTGCCGACCGGCGGCGCACTCCCCGCAGGGGCACTCGCCGTGCGCAACGACTATGGCCAGGGCACCTGGGGCGGCCCGTGCCCGCCCAAGGGCGATGCGCCGCACCACTACATCTTCACGGTCTACGCCCTCGACGTAGCGGCGCTGGAGCTTCCCGATGACGCATCGCCGGCGCTGGCAGGCTTCATGATTCATAGTCATACGCTAGGCAAGGCCCAGGTCACGCTTACCTACGGCCGCTGAACGCCCAACACGAGCCTGACCACAGGGTTCGCTACACTATGCGTTTTCGCCACGCCTGCGAGGCCGCATTCATGACCCGCAAAACCCTCAAAGTCGCGCTGCTGCAGGAAACCGACCGCGGCAGCCGCGACGCCAATCTCGACGCTATCGAAGCCGGCCTGCGCGAAGCGGCCGCCAAGGGCGCCGAGCTGGTGTTGCTGCAGGAACTGCACAACGGCCCGTATTTCTGCCAGCGCGAGTCGGTGGATGAGTTCGACCTGGCCGAGCCCATCCCGGGCCACAGCACGGCGCGCATCGGCAAACTGGCCGAGGAACTGAAGCTCGTCGTCGTCGCATCGCTGTTCGAGAAGCGGGCCACCGGCCTTTATCACAACACTGCCGTGGTATTCGATCGCTCGGCGGCCATCGCGGGCAAGTACCGCAAGATGCACATCCCCGACGATCCGGCGTTCTACGAGAAGTTCTACTTCACGCCGGGCGACCTGGGCTTCGACCCCATCGAAACCTCGGTGGGGCGCCTGGGCGTCCTGGTGTGCTGGGATCAGTGGTATCCGGAAGCGGCTCGCCTGATGGCGCTGGCCGGCGCCGACCTGTTGCTATACCCCACCGCCATCGGCTGGGACCCGCAGGACGACCAGGCCGAGAAGGATCGGCAGCGCGAAGCCTGGGTCACCGTGCAGCGCGGCCATGCCGTCGCCAACGGCCTGCCGTTGCTTTCCTGCAATCGCACCGGCTACGAGGCCGACAAGGCCGGCGTGGGCAACGGCATCCAGTTCTGGGGCACCAGCTTTGTGGCGGGGCCCCAGGGCGAGTTCCTGGCCCAGGCCGGCACCGATCAGCGCGAACTGCTGATCGTCGATGTGGACATGGCGCGCAGCGAGCATGTGCGCCGCATCTGGCCGTTCCTGCGCGACCGCCGCATCGACGCTTACAGCGACCTGCTCAAGCGCTTCCGCGACTGAACAGCGGCCCGCGCGCTGGCGGTCATGGCTTGTGCCCGACCGCCAGCATCCCCATGCCATGATGCATCCGCCACGCCCAGAGCCTGCATGAGCCAGACCGATATCGACGCCACCCTGCCCGCCGTCCTGCGCGACCAGCCCATCGAGCGCGTGACCCGCGATGGCGTGGAATACGTGGTGCTAGGCACCGCCCACGTATCGCGCACCAGCGTGGAGGCGGTGGAAGCACTGCTGGCGCATGAAACCTTTGACGCCGTCGCCGTGGAGCTATGCGACAGCCGCGCCCAGGGCATGCGCGATCCGGAAGCGTTCAAACAGATGGATCTGTTCCAGGTGATCCGCCAGGGCAAGGCCGGCATGGTCGCCGCGAGCCTTGTGCTGTCGTCGTTCCAGAAGCGCCTGGCCGAGCAGTACGGCATCCAGCCTGGCGCGGAGATGAAGGCCGGCATGGATGGCGCCGAGCAGCGCGGCCTGCCGGTGTGGCTGGTCGACCGCGAGGTAGGCACCACCCTGCGCCGCGCCTGGCACAGCGTGGGGTTCTGGCAGCGTTTTGGCCTGCTCGGCGGATTGATCGCCAGCGTGTTCGAACGGCAAGACATTGAAGAAACCGAGATCGAGAAACTCAAGCAAGGCGACATGCTGGAAAGCGCCTTCAGTGAGTTCGCCACCACGTCCGCACCGCTCTACCGCAGCCTGATCGCCGAGCGCGATGCGTATATGGCGGCTCGCCTGCGCGAGCAGGCGACACAGTCCAGCTACGGCGAAGGTCGCCGCGTGCTGGTGGTAATCGGCGCAGGCCACCTGAAGGGCTTGTGCGAGCAATTGCGGTCGCAGCAGGGCGATCCGGGCGCGGAAGCCACCACGCTTGCCGCCGCTCCGCCCAAGGCGCGCTGGCCGAAATGGATCGCGCTCGGCCTGGTCATTGCGGTGTTCGCGGCGATCGCCTTTGCCTTCCATCGCAACACTTCGCTAGGCACGGCGGCGCTGCGCGACTGGGTACTATTCACCGGCGGCTTCTCGGCGCTGGGTGCATTGATCGCAGGCGGGCATCCGCTCAGCATCCTTGCCGCCTTTGTCGCCGGCCCCATCAAGCCGTTCCGTCCCGGCATCCCCTCCGGTGGCATCAGTGCCATGGTGGAAGCCTGGGTGCGCCGTCCGCGCGTGGCGGATTTCGAATCCCTGCGCGATGACATTGGTCACTGGAGCGGCTGGTGGAAGAATCGCGTGGCGCGCACGCTGCTCAACTTCTTCCTGGTGTGCATGGGCACCATCATCGGCGAGTACACCGCTGGCATCCACATCTTCAAAAGCCTGCTTGGATAGCCGCGCGCCCATCGACGGCGCGAACCTGCACCGTGTCACGGAACCCGGCCAACGCCATCCCCGCCTTGACGGGGATGGCCAATGGAGCGCGCTATTGATGGCGTCGACACGACGCCGACGTCAGTGCCCCAGCGCCTGGTCCAGCACATCCAGCAGCGCTTCGTTGCGATCGAGACTGTGCTCCCAATACATCACACCGCCCAGCCCTTTGGCTTCGACGAAGGCCGCCTTGGCGCGCAGCGACTCGGGATCTTCGTACGTAACGAACGTGCGCGTGGCCGGATTCCACAGATAGGGCGCCTGCGCCTGCGCATCCCAGTGACGCTGATAGCCGTTCTTGTCGATGTAGTCAGCGAGCAACTCGCTCCATGAGGGGCTGCCGGCGTACTTGGCGTAACGCTGTTGCACGCCATCGTGCGCGGGCTCCACGCCGCTGAACGCGCGACCATAGAACGCCACGCCCAGATTAAGCTTGCTCGCCGGCACACCTGCCGCGAGGAACTGCGCGACGGCCTTGTCGCCGGCACGATCATCCGCGGGTGCCAGCGCGGACAGATGCAAGCCCGCATGATGCCCCGTGGTGGGCGTGAGGCTGTTGTGGAAGTCATACGTCATCAGGTTGATCCAATCGAGCGAACGCGCTGCACGCTCCAGCTCGATGCCCGACACGAACTCGCTGTCCGCTGCGGCGATGGTCAACAGGTAATGGCGACCGCCATGCGCCTTGCCCAGCGTATCCAGGCGTGCGCGCAAGGCTTCCAGCAATAGACTGAAATTGCGTTTGTCCTCCGGGCGATGCGAGATGCCCGGGCCTGGCAACGTGGGGTACTCCCAATCCAGGTCGACGCCATCCACATCGTGTTTCTCGATCAGTGCCGCCACGCTGTCGGCCATGCGCTCACGACCCGCCTCCGTGGCGGCCACGTCGGAGAAGTAATCGGCACCCCAGCCACCGATGGAGACGATGACCTTGAGCGCGGGGTTTTCCTTGCGCAACGCAACGAAGGTCGCCAGCGTGCGATCGGCTACCGGGCTTGGAAAGCTGACGTCACCCGTGGGCTCCAGCCGCCCAAAGGCGTAATTGATCACATCGAGCTTGCGCGCACTTACATGCGGCAACGTGGCGCTATCGCCCACATAGCCAATGATGCGCGGATGTGTAGGCGCATCACCCGCCCACGCTCCCATCGCGCCGATCATCAGCGCACACATCGCCATCGCCCGCCCCTTACCCACCCATCGCACCGACGCCCTTCCCACCTGCGGCATATCCCCTCCCATTGGCTTTACTCGGATGGCGCGAACCCGTCGCACCTCGGTACCGAACGACCGCGCAGGCCGCACGCCCCGATATAAATCAGCGGCTTGCGGCATGTTGTCCGTTTGTGAAAGCAACGACTATACTTCCAGAACTTTCACCGAGTACCAGCACAGAATCGTGGGGACGATCTTGATGACTCGACTGCAACTGCTTGGCCTGACCGTGGCCGCCGCTCTTCTCGCCACTGCCAGCGTGCATGCCGAGGGTGACAAAGCTGCCGGACGAAAGTTGATCTATACCTGCAACGGCTGCCACGGCGTTCCGGGCTATGCCAATGCCTATCCGAATTATCCGGTGCCGCGCATCGCGGGGCAGAACGAGCAGTACATCGTCAATGCCCTGCACGAGTACAAGAGTGGCGAGCGCACCCATCCAACCATGATGGCCCAGGCACAAAGCTTGTCCGACAAGGACATTGCCGACATCGCCGCCTACCTCTCCAGCCTCGCCAAGTAAGCCAAGGACTCTCACCGCATGAATCGTGCGCTCACCCTGCTTTCGCTTGGCGCCGCGCTGGCGTGCGCCTGCACCCCGCTACTGGCCAACGGCAACATCGAAAACGGCAAGCAAAAAGCCGCCACCTGCTTCGCCTGCCACGGCACCGATGGCAACGCGATCGACCCGCAGTACCCGCGACTGGCGGGCCAGTACAATATGTATATTCAACAAGCACTGCATGAGTACAAAGTCGGCAAGCGCGACAACGCCATCATGAAGGGCTTTGTCGCCACGCTGTCCGATCAGGACATTGAAGATGTCGCCGCCTACTTCTCCAGCTTGCCGACCAAGCTGGATACCTTGCAGGGGCACATCCAGGGCGACAGCAAACAGTAAGCCTCCCTGCCCTGGCGATACGAAAAGGCCCGCACAAGCGGGCCTTTTCCTTGAGATGCATTAGCCATGCACCATCGACCACCCATGGCGGGCTCAGCCGATTGCCGACTGGCCTTCCTGTCGCTTGTAGTAGGGATCGCTGCCACTGGTGTGATCGGTGGCATCGCGGACCTCGGTAATTTCCGGCACGCGCTCGCGCAGGGTCTTTTCCACGCCATGCTTGAGGGTGACGTCCACCATGCCGCAACCGTGGCAGCCACCACCGAACTGCAACAGCACCACGCCGTTGGCATCCACCTCCAGCAGCGTCACGCGACCGCCATGCGAGGCGACTTTCGGATTGATTTCCGCCTCCAGCACGTAGCGTACGCGCTCGATCACTCCCGCCGCCTCACCTGGGATCTCGCCCTTGATACGGGGCGCCCGGATATTGAGCTGACCACCGGTGGCGTTCGGCTCGAAATCGATTGACGCACCTTCCAGCCACGCGGCACTGTCGCCATCCACATGAAACTCGAAACCATCACAGACGATGGTCCATTCCTGGCCGGCGAGCTCGGTCGGCTCGACGAACTCCAACTCACAATTGGCCGCCGCCGTACCAGGCGATGTCACACGCAGGCGGATACCGAGTCCATCGATACCCTGCTGGGAAAGCAGCCGCAGGAAGTGCTGCTGCGCGCGTTCTGAAATGTCGATCATGTCTACTCCGACGCAAACCCGGACCACGCCGGGCGAAACAGCACCATTTTAGTCCTGTTTTGATCCGACTGCCCATTTTTGACTTTTGCGTGCCAAGCTCGGACCCTTCGCAGCCTTCATCTCGCAATGGAACGATCGCCATGAGTCTCAGCCCGCTCGCCACCCAGCATTGCACCCCGCTCAAGGGCAAGGAGAACGAGCTGAGCGCCCCTCGCATCGCCGAGCTGCTGGCGACCCTGCCCGGCTGGCACACCGCCAACGACGGCAAGGCCATCATCAAGGACTTCAAATTCCCCGACTTCCACCGCACGCTGGGCTTTATCAATGCGGTGGGCTTCATGGCCAACCAGGAAGACCATCACCCCGACCTTGAGGCGGGCTACGGCCATTGCCAGGTGTTGTGGTCGACGCACGACGTGGGCGGCCTGTCGATGAACGACTTCATTTGCGCCGCACGCGTCGAGGCTTTGCTCGACCGTTGAGCACCATGCCCCGCCCTGGCCGCCTCATCACCGGAGCCGGCTTCTTGCTGGCCGCGGGCATCCTCCTGTGGGGCATGGCCGCGCTTTCGGCATGGCTCACCCGCGAGCATCTGTCGATGCGCGCCGAAGCCATGTGGACGGCACTCCGTGAAGGGAAGCCGCTCTGGCAATGGCCACTGCAACGCCCGGATGATCTGGTGGCGCGCCGGGTCTTCGGCTCAACGGAGCTGGTCACAAGCGACACGGGGCTTCGCATCACCAGCCGGGACGGCACGCCCTTCGAACTCGGCCTGCCACTGAACGGTCCAGTGGATCTGCGTCATTGGCCGCTCCTCAAGCTCGATGCACAAAGCTCGGCAAGCGGCCGACTCAGCCTGAGTTATCAGGCGACGGAAACCGCCGCCCCGTGCCAGACCGACGCCACCCCATGGGATACCGGCGCGAACGAGTGGGTACAGGACCTGCGCTCCATGGCGTGGCGCGCAGTCAGCGGAGCGGCCTGCGCGCCACCCGATGTCGTCACTTACATGTTGCGGCTACGTGTGCAGCTACCAGCCCAGGCTACTTTGCGCATTCGCCAGGTGACCCTGCTGACAGCCCAACCGATGGCGCCACTTCGGCCGATCGACGCCCAAGCAGCGGATATTCGACTTCCCATCGATCCCCTGACGGCCGACGTCCGCCGAAACACGCCCCTGGTGCGACTGCCGGCCGACGCATCTGCCGAATCCCTGCTCATTCTGCGCGACAGCGCTCGGCAGACCTGGCCCGGAGCCTTGATCCTGCCGAGCGGGCGCGCCGTCGCCGCACCGGGTCGCGGAAACCTGCCACCGTGGGTGGACTGGACCACCCTGAGCGCTTACCTGACCTTTTTGTGCTGGCTCGCTTATCGCCACACTCCGGAGGTTCAACGCCCATGGCTGGAAACGGCAGCCATAGCATTCGGCCCACTCTGGCTCATCGCCGGGTTGCGCTGGGGCGTAGAGCCCTCCATTCCCGGCGCGCTCGCCTTTGTCGCCGCACTGATCTACGGCGGCCAGGGCGAATGGCGTCGGCGCCCGGTGACGTGGTCCTGGCTGGGCCATCGCACGGCCGATTGGTTGTGGCCGTTGGTACCGCTGCCAGTTGCCGCCGCGCTTATCGCTGCCGACGGTCACGGCCTGACGAAGTTGCCGACCTTGCACATCGTGGCCTATTTCGCCTGGGCGCTACTCCAGCAATGGGCCATGTTGGCGGTGGTGATGGGGCGATTACGGAAGACGCAGCTACCTGCCCCGGTGATCGTGCTCATCACAGCGACCGTGTTCGGCCTGTTGCACACGCCCAATGGCGCCTTGATGCAGCTTTGCTTCATGGCCGAACTGTGGTGGGCCTGGTGCTTCCTGCGGGCACCGCGACTACTGCCGATTGCCGTAGCCCACGCTTTGTCCGCGCTCCTGGTGGAAAGCGGACTCACCGGCCACTGGCTGCGCTCACTTGAGGTCAGTGCGCGCTTTTTCCAGTAAGCGTTGCTCCTGCACGTAGCGAATCTTTTTCCCTTTTACAGCAAGCACATCCAGAAACTCCTTCAAGTCATCTGGCATGGGTGCGGAGAAGCTGTAGGCACGCCCATCCAACTCAAAACTCAGGTGGGAGGCATGCAGGAACAGGCGATTCAGGCCCAGATCCTTGAATCGCTTGTTCATTTCCTTGTCGCCGTACTTGGGATCGCCCGCCAGCGGGTGGCCCGCGTGCGCCGAGTGCACACGAATCTGATGGGTGCGCCCGGTACCCAGCGTCGCCTGCATCAGACGAGCGCTAGGGTATTGCTCCATTTCCTGGAAAAAAGTGAGCGAGGGCTTGCCGTTATCGGACACTCTTACCATCCGTTCGCCCCCTTGCAATACCGACTTTTGCAGTGGCGCATTCACGCTGAACTTGGCTTTGCGCGGGTGACCCACCATCAGGCACAGGTACTGCTTGGTGACCGTACCTTCGCGAATGGCGGCCTGTAATCCAATCAGGCCGGCGCGTGTCTTGGCGAATACCAGCACGCCGCTGGTATCCCGATCGAGGCGGTGCACCAGCTCCAAGTGCTCGCTGGGACGAGCGGCGCGCAGCAGCTCAATGGCACCGTGACTGACTCCGCTGCCACCATGGCTGGCAATTCCCGCCGGCTTGTCGATGACCAGGAAGTGCTTGTCCTCGAAAATAATCGACTCAGTGACGCTTGAGACGAGACCGGGGGCTGGCCCCTTATCGGGCGCCTTCTCAGCCGTGCGCACCGGCGGAATGCGCAGCATGTCACCGGCGGCGAGACGCGTATCGGGCTTGGCTCGCTTCCCGTTGACGCGCACCTGCCCCGTACGCAGGATGCGATAGATCATGCTCTTAGGCACCCCTTTAAGGAGTGTCATCAGCGCGTTGTCGATACGTTGACCGTCCCGCTCGGGGCCAATCTCGACTTGACGCACACCGTGAGGTGCGTCTGGGGAAGTTACCGTCTGCATTGAAAAAAACCTGGCGTAATAGGATACTCGGCCGGCGCTTTCGTCCCGCCCTACCGAAGTTCGGCTGGTGTCGGGAAGCCCGCTCGTGACGTCGGCGAGGATAGCGCCGGTCGCCTTCTCCGGCAGCCGGTCGCTGCTCCCTTTCATCGTAACGGTTCGGGTTGTCGTTTGTCCGGTTCCATGTGGTTCCGGGGCGACGAGCGCATTGCCACGAATCATCCCGGCACCGGAAACGATGCCGACATGTTGCCGCTTAACCGCAGCGGCGCGATCCCCGGCAGGCCGCCGACGTTACGGCGCCACCGTGGCACGCGACGCGCGGCAAGCCGAGGAAAAATTACAATGAAACGTATGTTGATCAACGCAACTCAGCGTGAAGAGTTGCGCGTGGCCATTGTCGATGGCCAAACCCTTTACGATCTCGATATCGAAATTCCCTCCCGCGAACAGAAAAAGGCCAATATTTACAAGGGCCGCATCACTCGCGTGGAGCAATCGCTCGAAGCCTGCTTCGTTGACTACGGCGCGGAACGCCACGGATTCCTTCCGCTGAAGGAAATCGGCCGCGAGTACTTCACGCCCGGCCTGGACCCCAACAAGTCCAACATCCGCGACCTGCTCAAGGAAGGCCAGGAACTGGTCGTTCAGGTCGAAAAAGAAGAACGCGGCAACAAGGGTGCGGCGCTGACCACCTTTATCAGCCTCGCCGGCCGCTACATGGTGCTGATGCCGAACAACCCTAAGGCGGGCGGCGTATCGCGTCGCATCGAGGGTGAAGACCGGCAGGCGCTCAAGGAAGCACTGGAGCACCTCACGGTCCCCGACGACGTCGGCCTGATCGTGCGTACCGCCGGCCTCGGCCGTGACGCCGAAGAGCTGCAGTGGGACCTCGATTACCTCCTGCAGTTGTGGCGGGCGATCTCCAACGCCGCCCAGGCGCAGAAGGCACCGTTCCTGATCTACCAGGAATCGAAGCTGTTCATCCGCGCCCTGCGCGACTATCTGCGCAACGACATCGGCGAAATCCTCATTGACGAGGAATCGCTCTACAACGATGCGCGCGAGTTCATGCAGCAGGTGATGCCCACCGCCCTGCGCAAGCTCAAGCTGTACCGCGACGACACGCCGCTGTTCTCGCGCTACCAGATCGAAACCCAGATCGAGAGCGCCTTCGATCGCCAGGTGCGCCTGCCTTCCGGCGGCTCCATCGTGATCGACCAGACCGAAGCACTGACCGCCATCGACATCAACTCGTCGAAGGCCACCAAGGGCAGTGACATCGAGGAAACGGCGTTCAACACCAACCTCGAGGCGGCGGTGGAAATCGCCCGCCAGCTGCGCATCCGCGATGCCGGCGGCCTGATCGTGATCGACTTTATCGACATGGACAGCCCCAAGCACCAGCGCGAGGTGGAAGAGCGCCTGAAGGACGCATTGAAGCTGGACCGCGCCCGCGTGCAAATCGGCCGCATCAGCCGCTTCGGCCTGCTGGAGATGTCGCGCCAGCGCCTGCGCCCCAGCCTGGGCGAAGCCACTCAGATCGTTTGCCCCCGCTGCGAAGGCCACGGCCACATTCGCGGCGTGGAATCGCTGGCGCTGTCGACGCTGCGACTGATCGAAGAGCACGCCATGAAGGACAACACCGGCCAGGTGCTGGTGCAGGTCCCGCCGAGCGTGGCCAACTTCATGCTCAATGAAAAGCGCGCCAGCGTGGTTGAAATCGAGCTGCGCAATAAGGTTCACGTAGTGATCGTGGCCGATGACAAGCTCGAAACCCCGCATATCGAAATCCAGCGTATCCGCGAAGCGGATATGGGCGAGCACAGCAAGCCCAGCTACGAACGCCTCACCGCAGTGGAAGCCTCGCCCCTGCCGAAGATGGGCCAAGCCCTGGGTAGCAGCGAACAGCCCGCCGTGAGCGGCATCGTTCCCGCCACGCCGGCGCCGGTCCGCGAAGAATCCGCCAGCAGCGCCCCGGCACCGACCGCCCCGCAGCCGGCCCGCCAGCCGGCCCGCCAGCCAGCCGCAGCCCCGGCGCCCGCCGGCGGCGTGATCTCCCGCCTGTTCGGCTGGTTCCGCGGCACAGGTGCCCCGGCTACGCCCGCACCGGCCGCCACCCCGGCCGAAGCGACCACGCAGCCCCAGGGACGCGGGAATCGCCGCGACGAACGTGGCCGTCAGAACCAGGGCAATACGCAGGGCAACCGCTCCCAGCAGCAACAGCAGCAGCGCCGCGAGCAGCCGCAAGGCCAGAAGGGTCAGCAGCAGCAAGCCCAGGGCAAGGGCGGCCGCCAGGATCAGCGCAACGCCGAGCAGGGCAACAAACAGCAGCGCCAGCAGCAAGCCCAGGGCGGCAAGCCGCAGGAGCCGCGTCAGCAGCAAGCCAAGGCGGATGCCAACCAGACGGCCCAGGCCGAGCGCAAGCAGCCCCGACAGGAGCAGACGCCGCGCCAGCCGCGCGCCGCCCAGCCGCAGGCCCAGCAGAACGCCGCCGCGCCGACGCAGCCCCAGCAGCAAGCCATTGTCGCCGCTGAGCGTCCGCAGACCGCCCCGCTGAACGAGGCCGCCAAAGAGGCCGTCACCGCCCTGCCCGTCATCGACGCGATAGCCAGCAACGATACGCCCACTGACGCGCCCGCCGAAGGCGAAGCCGGCCAGACGCGCCGTCGCCGCGGCCGTCGCGGCGGCCGCCGCCGCCGTCGTCACGAGGACGCCGCACAGCAGGCCAACGGTCAGTCGACCGAGGGTGCAGGCGACGAATTCGATCTGGATGATGAGGATCGGGACGAGGAAGGCACCAGCACCGAGCGGGCCGCCTATACCGCACCGGCATCGGGCGCCGCCACCGTCGCGGCAGCCTCGATGGCAGCCGCGACGATCAGCGAAAGCGCTGCGCCAACCACCAGGCTGGCTCACGCTGCGGCCGAGGATGTGATGAGCGCGGTTTCGCCCGCATCGTTCAACCTCCCCAGCTTGCCGCCCATCCCCGAGAAGCAGGCCGAGGAGATTCACGTCGAAACCGTGAAGATCGAGGCGGCGTCCGTGGAGGCAGCCTCAGTGGAATCCGTCACGCCGCCCGCGGAAGCCGCCCAGCCAGCTCCCGCGCCCGCCACAATTGCGGTAATGGTCGAAGCAGCCGAACCGGCCGCCAAGCCCGAGCCCATCAAGGCGGAAAAAACAGAGCGCGCCGACCACACGCTCACCACTAACGTGGAGGCTTCGGTCACTCATGCGCCTCAGACCCATGCTGCCGCGCCGGAGCCCGTGCACGCCGAAACGCTCAGCACCGCTACGCTCGACGTTCTCCACCACACGGAGATCACTTCGCACGTCGAACCGACCGTGGCGGCACAGCCCAGGCCAGAGAACATAAAGGTCGAGGCCGAGCAGGTAGCGGTACCGGAGCCGACTGCTACGCCGGTGATTCCGCGCCAGGGCGATCTCCTCGCGCACTCGGATGTCTCTGCCGTGCAACCGGCGCATGCACCGGCTAATGCCGAAGGCACCGACGAGGCCGATGCCGAACAGTCCAAGAAGGATGCATCGCACGGCTAATCACCGCGCGATCTTTCGGACACAAAAAAGCCGGACCATGGTCCGGCTTTTTTGTGCCTGTCGCCTGGGCGACCTAATCAGTTACCTACCTGATTATTATGGGTATCCAGCAGGCCGTGGATGGTCATGAGATGCGCCAGGCTGATCACGTGATCCACCTGCAACTTCTCCATCAGGCGCTGCTTGTAGGTCGACACAGTCTTGGGGCTAAGATTCAACTGCTCGCCAATCATGGTGAGCGGCCTGCCG
>NZ_JAELTT010000059.1 GCF_016428975.1 Dyella sp. ASV21 | reverse complement strand
GGCCATGGCTTCGGCCTCGGCTGCGCTGCAGCGTGCGGCGTCGGCGGGGCGGGATGCCATCGAGGGTACGGTGCGTCTGAGTGCCAGTGAGGTGATCGGGGTAGAAGTGCTGCCGCCGCTGCTTGCTGAATTTCGTCGGGAGCATCCCGGTATCGCGATCGAGTTGGTGGTGTCCAATCAGACCGCCGACCTGTTACGGCAGGATGCCGATCTTGCGATTCGCATGGTCCAGCCCAGCCAGGACGCCCTGGTGGCGCGTCATGTGGGCCAGATTCCGCTGGGGTTGTTCGCCCATCGTCGCTACCTGGACCAGCATGGCGCACCGGGTAGCCTGACAGAGCTCGGCGCGCACAGCCTGATCGGCTTCGATACCGAGCCGGTGTATGTGCGCCGGATGCGGCCCAGTGGCTTTCCCTACACGCGGGATCAGTTCGCCCTGCGTACCGATAGCGATCTGGCGGCCCTGGCCGCCTTGCGCGCGGGCTTCGGCATTGGCTTCGCCCAGGTGCCGCTGGCGCAGCGGGAGCCGGCACTGGTGCGGGTGCTGGCCGAGGCCATGACGCTGCCCATGGACACCTGGGTGGTGATGCATGAAGACCTTCGCCAAAGCCTGCGCGTGCGCCGGCTGTTCGATCATCTGGTCGGTGCGTTGGCGGCTTATGCGCGCAGCTGAGCTGGCTCGCGCACCAGGGCGGCCAGTTCGCTCCACGGCGTCAGGCTCCAATGGCCTCGCGCCTGACCGGAGGGTGAAGGCAGCACGAACAGCCGCGTTTCTCCGAAGCGCTCCTGCTGCAGGCCATAGCCGGTCACCGCGCCCAGGGCCGCTCGAGCCGCCGCCTTGCTGGTAAAGGCCAGCACCCGCGGCGTATGCAGCGCGATGCGTGCGCGCAGCGCATCGACGTCGAATGCATCGCGCGGCAGCTCGTCATCGTTGCCCATGTGATGCTTGGCCAGGTCGGTGAGGCCGATACCCAGCGTAAGCAATTGCCGAAACTCGGCCGGTGCGAACCGATGCGGGGTTAGTCCTGTCTCATGCAGTGCGCGCCAGAACAGGTTACCCGGGTGCGCGTAGTACGCACCTTCCGCCGCGGAGCGCCGCCCAGCGGCGGTGCCGCAGAACACCAATGTGAGTCCGGGTTGAAGCAGGTCGGGGAGAATCGTTTGGGGCATTGTGTGCAGCATAGCCGGCGTGTTCACGGGCCAGTGAATGAAACACCGGTCAGTTCACGAAATGTCGGTGATTCGTGGATTTCCGGGCGCCAGTTGGCGGTGGGCTCCATAGCGTCACGCCCATGCTTCACGACGCATCGACAGTGTGCGCGTCCTACCGCTATAAAGACCCTCCATCCAGGGAGTACCCGGTGAGCGAAGAGATCCTGATCAACGTGACCCCACGCGAGACGCGCGTCGGCGTGGTAGAGAACGGCATGTTGCAGGAGGTGCACGTGGAGCGGGCCTCCCGTCGCGGCTACGTCGGCAATGTGTACAAGGGGCGTGTGCAGCGGGTGATGCCCGGCATGCAGGCGGTGTTCGTCGATATCGGGCTGGAGCGCGCGGCGTTCCTGCATGCCTCGGACATCCTCCGGCCGCCCTTGCCGGTCGCGGAGGGCGCCGAGCCGGTGCCCCATGGCAACGGCAACGGCAATGGCCATGTGCCTTCGATCAGCGAGCTGGTCCATGAGGGCCAGGAAATCGTGGTACAGGTGGTGAAGGACCCCATCGGCACCAAGGGCGCGCGGCTGTCCACGCACTTGTCGATTCCCTCGCGCTACCTGGTGCTGCTGCCGCACGCCAAGACGCTGGGCATTTCCGCCCGCATCGAGGAGGAGCCCGAGCGCCAGCGGCTTAAAGACGTGCTGACCCCGCTGATCGGTGAAAACCCGCTGGGTTACATCGTACGCACCAATGCCGAGGGGCAGACCGCCGAATCGCTGGCCTTCGACGTGACCTACCTGGGCAAGGTGTGGCGCGTGGTGCAGGAAAACATCGTCAAGGCCAAGGTGGGCGAGCGCGTCTACGAAGAGCTGTCGCTTCCGCTGCGCAGCCTGCGCGATATGCTCAACGACGATATCGAGAAGGTGCGCGTGGATTCGCGCGAGACCTTCGAGAAGGTCGTCAAGTTCGTGCACAAGTTCATGCCGCATCTCGACGACCGCGTGGAGCATTACAACGGCGAGCGGCCCATCTTCGATCTTTACGGCGTCGAGGACGAAATTCAGCGCGCGCTCAAGAAAGAAGTGCCGTTGAAGTCGGGTGGCTACCTCATCGTCGATCAGACGGAAGCGATGACCACCATCGATGTGAATACCGGCGGCTACGTCGGTACGCGCAACCTGGAGGAAACCGTCTACCGCACCAATCTGGAGGCGGCTCAGGCGGCGGCGCGCCAACTGCGTCTGCGCAACCTGGGTGGCATCATCATCATCGACTTCATCGATATGGTCGATGAGGAGCACCGCCGCCAGGTGTTGCGCATGCTCGAAAAGGGCCTCGCGCGTGACCATGCCAAAACCACCGTGTACCCCATGTCGGCGCTGGGACTGGTGGAAATGACACGTAAGCGCACCACCGAAAGCCTGGAGCGCCAGCTGTGCGAGCCCTGTCCCGCTTGCGGCGGGCGCGGCACGGTCAAGACCTCTGAAACCGTCACGTACGAGATCTTTCGCGAGATCACCCGGGCGGTGCGCCAGTTCAACACCGAGAAATTACTGGTCATGGCCAGCCCCAAGGTGGTCGGGCGCATCCTGGAGGAGGAATCCGCCGCGGTGGCCGAATTGGAAGAGTTCATCTCCAAAAGCATACGCTTTCAGGCCGAAGAGCATTATTCGCAGGAACAGTTCGATGTGGTTCTCCTCTAAGGCTTCCACGCACCGCCTGTTGGGCGGTGCGGTGAGAGGGCCGTGAACCCGCTGTGGCACAAGCGCGTGCAACTAAGCGCCCGGGCAATCGCCTGGGTCGCTGGCGTGGGCGTGATTTCGCTCGCTGTGCTCATGGCACTGACGCAGTTGCTGCTGCCACAGCTGGCGCGTCATCCTGAATGGGTGGCCGCGCAGCTCAGCGCCCGCCTGCACCGGCCGGTGACTTTCCAGCGCCTGGAAGGTCACTGGCAGCCCGCCGGGCCTTTGTTCGTGATGCACGGCGTCACCATCGGTGATGGCCCCGGCGAGCAGGGCGAACCCGTGCACGTGCCCGAAGCCGAGTTGAAACTGGACTTCGGCGGGCTGCTGCTGCCCTCGCGGCACCTGCTCAATATGCGTGCACGCGGCCTGCAGCTTGACCTCAGCCGTGATCCGGACGGCGCGTGGCATATCAACGGCATTGGTCTGGCTGGCGGGCAGGAGCGCCAGAACCCGAGCTTCGGCCAGCTATCGGTGGGGCTGTGGTTAAGCGAAGTGCGGCTGGATATCACCGACAACCGCCTTAATCGTCATTACACACTGCTGGCCGACCAGTTGCGGCTGAGCCGGCAGGGCAATCGGGTCCGCGTGGGGGCGCTGTTGCGGCGCGAAGGCGCGCCCGGCGTGCTGCGCGGCGCCGGCAACTTCAGCGATGACGGCGCCGATGGCCGTCTCTGGTTGAGTGGCAGCGACCTTGACCTGCATGCGATGTCGGCAGGCGTCGACTTGGGCGGATATACGGCCGACAGTGGCTCGGGCTCGTTCGATAGCTGGCTGGATTGGCGCGACGCCAAGGTGGTGCGCGTACTCGGTCGCGTGCATCTGCGTGACGTGGCGGTGTCGAGTCCCGACGGGTCCACCGCGAGTGTGGCCGCGCTGGATGGCATGGGTGAGCTTGCCAATGACAGCGACGGCTACCGCATCCGTTGGGCCGCCGATGATGGCGGTGCGGTCGTGGCCCAGTTGCATGGCGTGGATACCGATCAGGCCCATGCGGAGGCGGTGGCGCAGAACCTGGAGCTGGCGCCGCTGGTGCCCTGGTTAGCGCTCAAGCCCCAGCTGTCGCCCGGACTCGCACAATGGGTGGGCAGCGGCAAGCCGCGCGGACGCGTGACGCATGCACAGGCGCGCTGGAACCATGCCGATGGCCTGCAACTGCTCGATGTCGGCTTCAGTGGGCTGGCGATCAACCCGGTGGGTAAGCTGCCCGGCCTCGATGGTGTACAGGGCGAGTTGCGTGGCGACGCGCAGTCGATGGCATTGAGCCTGCCGGCGCAAGCCACCGTGTTGCGTTTTCCGCACACGTTTCGCGAGCCGTTCGTGATGCAGAAGCTGGCTGGTGATGTCGTGTTCTGGCACGAAGACGATGCCTGGCACATCGGCACCGACTCACTGCAGTTCGAGGGTGCCGGTTTCGGTGGCGAGGCGCGCGGCGAAGCGCAGCTGCCCGATGCGGGTGGGCGCCCGTTCCTCGATCTCTATGCCTCGATCGGCCACGCGGATGTAGTCGCCGCCAAGTTGTTCTGGCCGATCGACTCCATGGCGCCCTCGGCCGTGCAATGGCTGGACCAGGCCTTGGTCGATGGCAAGATCGATCAGGCCGACGTGCTGGTTCGCGGCGACCTCAAGGACTGGCCGTTCCGTCACAACGAAGGACGTTTCGAGGCACGCGCCGAAATGAGCGGCCTGGAACTGGAATATGGCAAGGACTGGCCGCGTGCACAGAACATCAGCGCGGTGGCCAACTTCATCAACAACGGCATGCTGGTGGAGGCGTCGACGGGCGAGTCGTTGGGTAACAAGGTGGATCACGCGGTAGCTTTGATCCCCGAGTTCGGCAACACCGTGCTCGACCTCAACGTCAGCGGTGCCGGTACCGGGGCGAGCATGCTGGAGTTCGTGCGCAAGAGCCCGATTGGCAGCCATCAGGCCGACACGCTGGCCAAATTGAACCTGGGTGGCACTGGTGCGTTCGATTTCCACCTCTCCTTACCTGTGGCCGATGCGGAAGCGCTTGTTCTCAATGGCCACGCACAACTCAAAGGCATGGATTTCAATGCACCGGAATGGAACCTCAAGCTCGACAAGCTGACCGGCCCGGCCACTTTCGACAAAGCGGGTTTCCACGCCGGCCCGCTGGATACGAGCTTTCGTGGTCAGCCGTCCAAATTGGACCTGGCCATCGCTGGCGCCACCGGCCAGCCCAATACGGTGTTGTCAGCCAAGCTCAACGGTCGCTACAGCATGAGCGAGCTGACCCAGGGTTATAAAGAGCTGGAGTGGCTCAACCAGGTGGCTGACGGGCGCAGCGACTTCACCATCGGTTTTGGCATCGCACATGCCAACGGCGGCGCGGCGACCACCCAGCAGCTCAGTGTCGAATCCAGCCTGGTGGGCATGGCGCTGAATTTCCCTGTGCCGATGAAGAAGGCCGCCGAGGGGGCGCTGCCGCTGCATGTAGACATGAATCTGCCCATGGCCGGCAGTGAAGTTCAGTTGGCCGTGGCGCAAGTGGTGCGCGCACGCATGCGTCTGCCGCAGAACGATAACCAGCCGTTCGCCGCCACCTTCGCCTTTGGTACCAAGCAGCCCGATGCTTTGCCTGAGCGTGGCATCCGTGTTCGTGGACGCGCGGCCAAGCTCGATGTCACCGGTTGGGTGCAATATGCCGCTTCCGGCAGCAGCGGGAACGGGCCGGGGCTGGAAAGCATCGATGTGAATGCCGATCAGGCTGTCTTGTTTGGCCATCCATTTGCCGATATGCGCTTGCTCGCCGCCAACTCGGCGGATGGCCTGACCGTGGATGTGGACAGCGCCGGCATTGCCGGGCGTTTTGCTATTCCGCTGGCGCAACTCAACAAACGCGGGGTTACGGCGCGTTTGCAGCGGCTCTACTGGCCCAAGGATGTCGCCCCCGCACCCAAGAAGGGCGTCAACGATACAACCGCATCAAGCAGCGCATCGAGTGCGCCGCCGGTTGCGAGCAATCCCGCTACGCCAACGGAGCCGCCGAGCAATCCGGCCAATACCGGCATCACGCCGTCTGCGTTGCCACCGTTCCATTTGTGGGTCAGCGATTTGCGCTTTGGCGATTCCAAGCTGGGTGATGCTCGACTGGAGACCTGGCCTACCGATCACGGCATGCATATCGACCAATTGCGCACGCTTACGCGCGGCGTACAGATCAACGGCAGCGGTGACTGGAACGGCACGGCGGGCGACAGTCATTCGCATATGCGCATTGATTTCGCGGCGGAAAACCTTGGCGAAATGCTGGGTGCCTTCGGCTACGAAGGATTGCTGGCGGGCGGCAAGGTGCGTGCGCAACTGGATGCCGCGTGGCCGGGTGCGCCCTCGGCGATGGAACTGGGCAACATGGACGGCAAGCTCAGCATCAACGTCACCGATGGCCGCATGCCGGAAGTGACGCCGGGCGTGGCGCGCTTGTTCGGGCTGATCTCGGTATTGGAGCTGCCGCGTCGCCTTTCATTCGACTTCGGTGATGTGTTCGGCAAGGGCTTGGCTTTCGATGCCATTACCGGGAATTTCCATCTCGGCGACGGCAATGCCACGACGGACGACCTGCAGATTCGCAGCCCCGCCGCGGAGATTTCCATCAAGGGCCGCACCGGCGTGCGCGCCAAGGATTACGACCTCCAGGTCGTCGCCATTCCGCACGCGGGCAACAGTTTGCCGATCGTGGGTGCGGTGGTCGGTGGTCCGATCGGCGTGGCGGCTGGCTTCGTGGCGCAGGGCTTGCTGGGTAAGGGCATCAATCACGCGGCCAGTGCTCGCTACAAGGTCACCGGCAGCTGGGATAAGCCCACCATCACACTGACCGAGAAGAAAGACGTGCCGGTGCCTTCAACGCCGTCGCCGCTCGAAGGCGGGACGTTGATCTTGCCCGACTCGCTGCCCGCGGCGGCGAGCAGCGTGGCGCATTAAACGGCGCTGGCGCGGCCTGCCCGCGGCGCGCGCCACGGGCAGGCCGCCGCGTTTCAGGCCGCCGGTTCGCGCGGCTTGGTACTTCCGGTGAATGGAAACAGTTGCTGGCGGCGAAAGCCGTCGGGCATGTAATCACCAACCACGCCATAGCTCTCGGGAAACTTCTTGGTCGACTTCACGGCCGTGCCAAACAGGTAGTCGAGAAAGGCATAGTGTGCGGCGTAGTTCTTGTCGATGGCTTCCTCGTCGGACGCGTGGTGCCAGTGATGGAAATCCGGCGTCACCATCACGTATTTCAGCGGGCCCCAGGGCAGATGCACGTTGGCGTGATTGAACACCGCCTGGAAGCCAACCACGATGATGTAGGCATTCATCGTCGCTTCGCTAAAGCCCAGGATGTACAGCGGCGCCAGCACGCATACGCGCGTGGCGATCAGCTCGAGCATGTGCTGACGCGAACCGGCCAGCCAATCCATGGTTTTCACCGAATGATGCACGGCATGGAAACGCCACAGCAGGGGTACCTCGTGATACGCGCGATGCGTCCAGTATTGCGCCAGGTCCGCGACCAGGATGCACAGCAGCAATTGCGGTACGAAGGGGATGTGCTGCACGGCTTGCTGGAACTGGCCGCTCACCATCCAGCCGAACAGATGATGCAGCAGGAAGTTCACCACCAGCAGCGCCAGGCCTACGATGAAGTGGTTCACCGCGAAGTGCTTGAGATCGGTTTGCCATTCCTTGCGGAAAAGTGACTGGCCTTTGTAGAGCGGAAACAACTTTTCGATCACCACGAATACCAGGGTCGAGCCGAGCAGGTCCAGGATGAACCAGTCCAAGCCGATGTAAGGCGTGTGGTCGGGAAAGTCGCCCACCGGTACGCGTGAGCCACCCAGCGCGGTCGCAATCACCACCAGCGCAAACGCCACCATGCTGATTCGGCGCATGCGCCCTAGAATCACATTGGCCAGCGACATGCCGCCGGCCACCAGCAGCGCGCCGAGCAACAGCTGACGCAGCACATCGACGGAATACTTGTGGCGCAGGTCCGGCGTGGTGAGGTACTCCGGGAAATGGAACGCCAGCACCCCCAGCAAACTCAGGATGCCCAGCGACAGCGCCACGATGCTGCTGATCTTGCCCAGGCCGGGCTTGAGTTCGCCGTCGCGGTGCAGCAGTTCGCGGGTTTCCTCGATCGGCGCCTTCAGGGCGCGGTCGATCACCTTATGGGCCAGGGGTGGGCGCGGGGTGTCGCTCATGCGTGATCCTTCACTAACGGGAATACGCGCATCCTAGCCGCACCGTGCCCCCGTCGCAGCCGGCGACGGTCTTTAAACACCGGAGGCGGGCCCCCACTTGATAAAATCGACTCCTTTACACATGGCAAAGATTTCATGGATTCCCTGATCGCCCTGGCTGAACGTCGTTTGCTGGCCCCGGGTGGCCTCGCCGCCAGCGATCTCGATCGCGTGTTCAGCCAGCTGATGGGCCCGTCCATCGACGCCGCTGACCTCTATTTCCAGCATTCGCGTAGCGAGTCCTGGGTGCTGGAGGAGGGCATCGTCAAAGACGGCAGCCACTCCATCGAGCAAGGCGTGGGCGTGCGTGCGATCAGTGGTGAAAAGACCGGTTTCGCATACTCCGATGAGATCGTGCTGCCGCAGCTGCTGGAAGCGTCCAGGGCGGCGCGCGCCATCGCCCATGGCGGCAACGGCGCCGGCAAGCCACTGGCGCTCAACGGCGCCCGCCAGCTCTATCCGGCCATCGACCCTGTGGAGAGCCTGCCCAATGCCGACAAGATCGCCTTGCTGCGCGAGGTGGACGCCTATGCGCGTTCGCGCGATCCGCGCGTCAAGCAGGTGATCGTAAGCCTGGCGGCCACCATGGACACCGTGCTAGTGGCCGCCTCCGATGGCACGCTGGCGGCGGACGTGCGTCCGCTGGTCCGCCTTAACGTGCAGGTCATCGCCGAGCAGGGCGATCGGCGTGAGCAGGGCAGCGCCGGTGGCGGTGGCCGTTATGGCTATCGCGAACTGATCGACAACGGCCGAGCCATGGCTTTCGCCGATGAGGCGGTGCGCCAGGCACTGGTGAACCTGGAGGCGGTCGAAGCGCCGGCCGGCAGCATGCCGGTGGTGCTGGGGCCGGGTTGGCCGGGCGTGCTGCTGCACGAGGCCATTGGCCATGGCCTGGAAGGTGATTTCAATCGCAAGGGCAGCTCCGCGTTCGCCGGTCGCATCGGTCAGCGCGTGGCGGCGCCGGGCGTCACCGTGGTGGACGACGGCACCCTGGCCGGGCGCCGCGGTTCGCTCAGCGTGGACGACGAAGGCACGCCCACCGAGTGCACCACCTTGATCGAGGACGGCATCCTCAAGGGTTACATGCAAGACAAGCTCAATGCCCGCCTGATGGGCATGGCCCCTACCGGCAACGGCCGCCGCGAATCCTTCGCCCAACTGCCGATGCCACGCATGACCAATACCTACATGCTGGCCGGCCGGCACGATCCGCAAGAGATCATCCGCTCGGTCAAGAAGGGCTTGTATGCGGTGAACTTCGGTGGTGGTCAGGTGGACATCACCAACGGCAAGTTCGTGTTCTCCGCCAGCGAGGCCTACCTGATCGAAGACGGCAAGATCACCCGTCCGGTGAAGGGGGCCACCTTGATCGGCGCAGGCCCTGAAGTGCTCAACCGCGTCTCCATGATCGGCAACAACCTCGCCCTGGATGAAGGCGTGGGCGTGTGCGGCAAGGACGGCCAAAGCGTGCCGGTGGGCGTGGGTCAGCCTACGCTCAAGATCGATGCGATGACGGTGGGCGGCACGGCGTCCTGAGTCGGTGCAGCCCGGCCTGCGCGAGCTGTGTATGTGACAGCGCCGCTATAGCGGCATGTCGATAGAACAAAAGCTCATTTCGCTTCCCAGGCCCTGGCGCCGAAAGTGCGGAACATGGCGTGTCTTGCCGCCATGGTTATGAGGACGTCTGGACGTCCAAGTCATTCCGCACGAGAGGGGCAGGCTCATGAGCGAGGTTTCCCACGCATGGCCGCGACGCGGCCAGCCCGAACAGGCGGCCGAGCCGCCGCGCGCCCGGCTCGCATGGCTTGCCAACGAAGACTGGTGGTCCGTATGGATCGGCTTGCTGGTCATCGCGGTGGCCTGGGCCTTGTTCGCCAACGGCAGCAGTCTCAAGTGGCTGGCGGTGGCGCCAGCCAAGTGGAAAACCTTGGCGGAAGCCGCGCAGGGGCTGGCTGGACATTGGCCTAACTATCTGGCGCTGTTCGCCACCTTCGCGTTGCTGTTCGGCTCGGCGCTGGCGGTGCTGGGTCAGTCGTTGACGCGGTTTGTGCCCAGCTTTCTGATCCTGTTCGGGCTGTCGCTGATGATCTTCACCGTATCGGCGTGGACGCAGGCGTCGCGCTACAACCTGGAGGCGCCCTTGCTGGCATTGGCGCTGGGCTTGCTCCTCTCCAATACGGTCGGCGTGCCCGAGTGGCTCCAGGGCGGCCTGCGCGTGGAGTTCTACATCAAGACCGGCATCGTTTTGCTGGGTGCCACCTTGCCGTTGACCTTGCTGGTGTGGGCCGGCCCGGTGGCCGCGGGGCAGGCCACCATCGTTTCCCTGGTTACGTTCTTCACCATCTTCCTTACCGGCAAGGCGCTGGGGCTGGATCGCCGCTTTGCGGCCGTGCTCGGCCTAGGTGGCGCGGTGTGCGGCGTATCGGCGGCGATTGCCACGGGCGGTGCGGTGCGGGCCAAGCGGGAACAGACCTCCATGGCGATCACGCTGGTGGTGGTGTGGGCCATCGCGATGATTTTTGTACTGCCCTTTGCCTCACGCGCGTTGGGGCTGTCCACGGCCGTGGCCGGCGCATGGATCGGCACCTCCGAATTTGCCGACGCGGCAGGTGTGGCCGCAGCGCAGGCCTACGGCGATGCGGCGCGCAATGCAGGTGGTGCGATCGCCGGTGCGCCAGACGCGGCCGTGCAGGCGTTTACGCTGATGAAGGTGGTGGGCCGCGATATCTGGATTGGCATCTGGGCCTTTGTCCTGGCTTGGGTCGCTACCACGCGCTGGAACACGGAAACCGATGGCGTGCAGGCCAAGGCAGACATACGCGAGATCTGGGCACGCTTTCCCAAGTTCGTGTTTGGCTTCGTGCTGGCGTCGGCGCTGGTGACCTGGGTTGCTGGTCATTATTCGCTGGCCGACTACCGCAAGGTGGTCACGCCCGACCTGGTGGCACCCATCAGCACGCTGCGCACCTGGGTGTTTACCTTCTGTTTTCTGAGTATCGGCCTTACTACACGACTGCGCTCGCTCGCCACTACCGGCTGGCGTCCGTTGCTGGCGTTTACGGTGGGCGTGGTCGTGAATATCGTGATCGGCTACGTGCTCTCGGTGCACGTATTTGCCGATTTCTGGAACGGACTGGGCGGATGAGCCTCGCCGAGGGGGGTGCTGTTGCGCGGGAGCGGCCGGCGGCTTGCGCGCAGTGCCGTCATCGCCTGACGGATCGGCATGAGCTCGAGCGGCGCATGGCCGGTTTGAGTGTCTTCGGTTCAGCCTATGGCGCGAGCATCGCATCCAGCCGACTGTGCACGCTGCACGAATGCTGGGTGTCGCCCCAGGATCACTGCTCCCGTTTTGCGCCGATCTAGCATCGACGCGGGAGGGGAGAACGCCGCGCCCCGCGCGCGCTGCGAAGTGACTTACTCGTCGTCGCTTTCGGGTTCTTCGACAATCTCGATGTCGGCGGGTTCTTCCGCGCCGTTGGCCGTGGCCAGTTGCTTGAGCAACTGGAAAAGTTCGCGGTAGGCGCGCGGCGGCTTGTTGCCGTCCTTCTCTGCCTTGGCCTGGCGGATCAGCGAGCGCAGATGTTGGCGGTCCACCTGCGGGTGCTGCGCAATCAGCTCGCCGAGGGCGGCATCGGTATCCGTCAGCAGGCGATCGCGCAGGGCTTCCATGCGGTGCATGGCGGCGGTTTCCTGGCGCTGGCGCTCTCGGTTTTCGCCGAGTGCGGCGCGCACGCCGTCGAATACTTCCTGCTCGTGCCGGCGCATGACCTTGGCGAGAAAAGCCAGTTGGCGCTTGCGTGCGATATGCGCGGTGATGCGGCGCGTGTTGGCGATCTCACGCAGCACGTCTTCCGGCAGTTCCAGCTTGGCCAGCTTGCTGGCGGGCAGCTCGATCAGCTGGTTTGCCAGGGCCAGCACGGCCAGCGCGTCGCGGCGCTGTTGGGTGCGGGTGGGGCCGTAGTCGTGCTCGGGATTGTCGGTGTAGGTACGGTTCACGGGATTCTTCCGGCTGGTCGGCCTGGTTCAGTGCGCGGCATCAAGGTTGTCCAACGGGGTGGGTTCCGCCCGTTCCAGCGCAAAGCGCGGAATGGGCTCGCCCTCCAGCTCCACCGTTTCGCAAAACATCGAGGCCGGACGGACCCACAGGCCGTAGTCGCCATAGAGCGCCTGGTACACCACCACTTCTTCCATGGTTTCGCTATGCCGGGCCGTGCCCAGTACGCGGTAACGCTGGCCTTTGTAGTGACGGTAGATGCCGGCTGTCGGTGACATGGCGTTCTCCGTGGGACGCTCTTTGCAAATCGGCCGCATCGCCCCCATCTGGGACGGTTGCGCGGGTAGGACCGCGTATTCTACCCGTTACCCGCCCGTTTGCAGGAATTCACGCGTGACCGAACTGAGCACCACCCAGGACCGCAGCCTCGAAGAGCTCGACAGACTGTCCCAACTGGCCGAGGACGTGATACGCCGCGCCCGCGCGGCCGGCGCCAGCCAGGCCGAGGTGGCCGCCAGCATCGATACCGGGTTGAGCGTGAACGTGCGCCTGGGCGAGGTGGAAACCGTAGAGCACACGCGCGACCGCGGCTTTGGCTTGACCGTTTACTTTGGGCAGCGCAAGGGTTCGGCCAGCACGGCGGATCTCAACCCCGACTCCATCCAGGCCACCCTGGAGCAGGCCTGTGCCATTGCCCGCTTTACCGAGGAAGACCCCGCGGCCGGCCTGGCCGATCCCGCGCGCATGGCGACCCACTTCCCGGATCTGGACCTGTGGCATCCCTGGCGCATCGATACGGCCGGTGCCATCGCGCTGGGCCAGCAGATCGAAGCGGCCGGGCGCGCGCACGCGGGCATCAGCAATTCCGATGGCGCGGGCGTGCAGATGGGCGAAAGCGTGGCCGTCTATGCCAACTCCCACGGTTTCCTGGGGCGTGAGCGCGGCACGCGCCATTCGCTCTCGCTCTCGCTGATCGCCGGCGACGATGACGGCATGCAGCGCGACTATTGGTACGACAGCGTGCGTTCGGCCGATGATTTCATCAGCGCCCAGTCGCTGGGCGACAAGGCCGCCCAGCGCACGCTTTCGCGCATGGGCGCGCAGAGCCTGTCCACGCGCCAGTGTTCGGTGTTGTTCGCGCCGGAAGTGGCGCGCGGGTTGATCGGTCACCTGATCGGTGCAGTCAGCGGCGGGGCGTTGTACCGCCGGGCCAGTTTCCTGCTCGATCACGTGGGCAAGCCGGTGATGCCGGCATGGATGAACATCGTGGAGCGGCCCTTCCTGGTGCGCGGTCAGGGCTCGGGTGCGTTCGACGCCGAGGGCGTGGCCACGCGCGACAGTGCGCTTATCGAAAACGGTGTGCTGGCCCGCTACGTGCTGGGCAGCTACTCGGCGCGCAAGCTGGGGTTGGAATCCACCGGCAACGCTGGTGGCATCCATAACCTGATCGTGGAGCCGGGCCAGGACGACTTCGCCGGCATGCTCAAGCGTATGGGCACCGGCCTGCTGGTCACCGAGGTAATGGGGCAGGGCGTGTCCACCGTAACCGGCGATTATTCGCGCGGGGCTTCCGGCTTTTGGGTGGAGAACGGCCAGATCGCTTATCCGGTGGAGGAAATCACCATCGCGGCAAACCTGCGCGATATGTACGCCAACATCGTGGCGGTGGGCGCGGATGTGGACCATCGCTCGCACCTGCTCACCGGTTCGATTCTGCTCGAGCAGATGACCATCGCAGGCGAGTAACGCGGGTAGGACTTCTGACAAGGGAAAAGCCAGCGAACACTTGCTACGATCCCGGTTGCCGGCTCACCGCTGGCGACCATGAAGTCTGGCTTTTACGACACCAGGAGATGTGCGCATGAGCGTTCCACCGGAGTCTGTCGTACCGCCGCCGTCGAATGGCCCCTCCGCGCCGTCCGATACACCTTCCGCCGAACAGCGGCAGTGGGCCTTGTTCGCTCATCTGTCCGCCCTGCTGGGTTGCATCCTCACGGGCGCCTGGTTTGGCTGGGGCTGCTTCCTGGGGCCGCTGATCATCTGGCTGGTGAAGAAAGACACCATGCCTTTCGTCGATGACCAGGCCAAGGAGGCGCTGAATTTCAACATCACCATCGCCATCATCGGCGTGGCGTTGTTGCTGCTCACGGTGATTACGCTGGGCCTGGGCGTGCTGATCGCCATTCCGGTTGGCGTGGTCGTGGGCGTGGGCTGGCTGGTGCTGACCATTCTGGCGGCCATCCGCGCGAACGAGGGTGTGCGCTACCGTTACCCGTTCACGCTGCGCCTGATCAAGTAAGGCGCCCCGAGGGGCGAGGCAGCGGGAGTGCCTCGCCCCCTGATCAGTGGAGCCCCACGTAAGTACGCCTGAAGCTGACGGGCGCTTGCAGCGTCGGCAGCTTCCAGCTGCCGGTTACCACCAACTGCTGACCATCCGGGGACCATGCCCAGTTCTGCACCAGCTGGGTGCCATCGGCGTATTCGATCGCCACCTCCATGTGCCCGGCCTCCAGGTGCCCGCGCACCATCGCATTGCCGTTGAGCGATTGATGTGGCTGACCATCGAGGGTGGCGGTGAGGCGGTCACCGTTGCCCAGGTGGACGTCGACCGTTTTGGCGTCTTGCTGTACCAACAGCACCGAATCGGCACTCAAGGTAGGCGGCAGCGGATAGGTCCCTGCATCGCCGTCCTTGCTGGCGTTGTCCTTGTTACTCGTATCGCCGCCGCCATGCCGGCTGTGACCGCCGCCAGAGCCGCCCATGCCGCCCCCGTGGCCCATGCCGCCAGCACCCGCGCCACCGTGGCGACCGCCACCGGCGTTACTGCCTGACGAGCCGGTCGCGGGGCTGGGGGTGCCTTGCGTGTTCTGGGTGCTGGCCTGCTGCTCCTTGTGGGCCTCGTCGCGCAGGGCGGCGGCCAGCGTGGTGGCGTTGTCGCTGTTGCGGTCGTCCAGGCGCCAGGCGCCGCTGAAATCGGCGCCCGGCGGTGCGCTGGCGTGGGCATTCAGGGCCAGCAGGCCGGCGATCAGGACAAGCACGGTACGACGTCGCATGGCGGAAGCCGAATAATCGATAGGTCGATCAGTCAACGTGCCAGTTTGGCTCGTGTTGACGCAATCGACGTCAGTGCGCGCGGGCGGCGGCGTAGCGCGCCAGCTCTTCCAGCAGGCTGCCGCGTTCGCCGAGTGGCGCGATGGCGTCCAGTGCGTCGGCAGTGAGACGGGCGAGATGCTCGCGCGAAGCATCCATGCCGATGATCGAAGGGAAGGTAGGTTTGTCCGCGGCCGCGTCCTTGCCGGCGGTCTTGCCGATCACTGCCGATTCGCCTTCCACGTCCAGAATGTCGTCGCGCACCTGGAAGGCCAGGCCCACGGCATGGGCGTAGCGGTCCAGGGAGGCCAGGGCGCCGTCGTCGGCACCTGCCGCCAATGCGCCCAGGCGTACCGAGGCGCGGATCAGCGCGCCGGTCTTGCAGGCGTGCATATGTTCCAGTTCGGTCAGCGACAGCTTGCGGCCCACGGCGGCCAGATCCAGCGCTTGACCGCCCGCCATGCCTTCGGCGCCACAGGCGCGGCCGAGCACGCGCAGCATTTCCACGCAGCGCGCCGGCGCCACGCCGAGTTCAACGTCGTCAGCCAGCAGTTCGAAAGCGAGGGCTTGCAGCGCGTCGCCCGCGAGAATCGCCATCGCCTCGCCAAACACGATGTGGCAGGTGGGGCGTCCGCGACGCATATCGTCGTCGTCCATCGCCGGGAGATCGTCATGCACCAGCGAGTAGGCATGGATCAGCTCCACCGCGCAGGCCGGTGCGTCCAGCACGGCGCCGTTTTCACCGAACGCATGACCGGCGGCATACACCAGCAAGGGCCGCAGGCGCTTGCCGCCACCCAGCACCGCATAGCGCATGGCGCGATGCAATTCGATCGGGGAGGCATCTTCCGGCGGCAACGAGCGGGCGAGCGCCTGGTCGGCGCGGGCGATCAGCGACTTGAGGGCACTGCCGAGTTCAGAGTTCGGGTTCAAACGGTTCGGCGGTGTCGGGAGCATCGGGATCGAGCAGCAGTCGCACGCGCAGCTCGGCACTTTCCAGTGCCTGCTGGCAATGGCGATAGAGGCCGATGCCACGCTCGAAGGAAGAGAGGGATTCGTCCAGACTCAGGTCGCCGCCTTCCATACGAGCCACCAGCTGCTCGAGTTCGTCCAGCGAGTGTTCGAAATCGGCGGCGGGGGCGGGACTGGCAGGAGCGGGAGCGGACTTGGCCATGGCCCGCAAAGCTAACGCAGGGGACGTGTGGAATCAATCGGCGCGACGTGCGCGAGGCCCTGTCGATGACGAGAATCGGCGGGTTTGGCAATCTATTTCAGTACGCCGGTTGCCATAAGGGGCGCGCTGGGCCGAGCAGGGCCAGCCCGCGCTCGGTGAACCAGCGGTCGGCCACGCCGATGAGTTCCTCGCCCGCGTACAAGAGCGGACAGGCGAGACGGCGCCATGGCGGCATGGTGCTTTGCTGGAACAGATCGCGCAGTTCGCGTGTGTGGGCGTGGCCGATGGGGCGCAGCTGCTCGCCGCCGCGGCGCAGGCGCACCATCAGCGGCTGACTCAGTTGTCCTGGCGGGTCCAGTCGCAGGCTGCCGCCATCGGGCAGGGCGAGTGGTTCGCCTTGCCATTGGGTCTGCCACTGCGGGTCGATGGCTGCTTGCGGCGGCAGTGCCCACAGGCGGCCTTTCCACACATGCAGTTCGGTGCCGTTCCAGCGGATGCAGGGCAACTGACCGTCGCGGGCCCGGCATTGGCGTTCGATCTGCTGACGTTGTGCGGTGGTAGGCGCACGCAGGCCGCGCGCATGTAACCAGTCGTCAAGCAGCGGGTGGCGCAGGGCGGGCGACAAGGCCAGCCATCCGGCGGCCTCCAGGCTACCGGTGGCAGGGTCGAGCAGTTTGCGCTGCGCAGCTCGCCATTGCTGCTCCAGTACATCGGCGGCGGCGCGGCTCAGGCCGGCCGCGTGCACGATCGATTCCACCGCGTGAGGCCAATGCTGGCTGAGGCGTGGCAGGATGTCGTGGCGGAGGAAGTTGCGCGAGAGGCGGCTGTCCGCATTCGACGGGTCGTCGATGCACGGCAACCCGTGTTGCTCGACATATGACCTCAGTTGCTGGCGCGACAAGTCCAGCAGCGGTCGCCACAGCGCGCCACGGCCCAGCGGACGTTGCGCGCGCATGCCACCCAGGCCGTCGGGGCCTGCGCCGCGCAGCAGTTTGAGCAACACCGTTTCTGCCTGGTCATCGCGATGATGACCCAGCAGCAGATGTTCGCCGTCGCGCAGCGACAGCGCAAAGGCGCGATAGCGCGCCTCGCGTGCAGCGGCTTCCAAACCGTAGCCGCGCGCGTGATCCACCTCTACCCGCATCACCAGGCAAGGCACCTGCCACTCACCCGCCAGGCGGCGGCAATGCTCGGCCCAGGTGTGGCTGTCCACATGCAGGCCGTGATCGATATGCAGCGCGCGAAGGCCCCGCTCCTGCGCCTCGGGCAGCGAGGCCAGTGCATGCAGCAGTGCCGTGGAATCGGGGCCGCCGCTGTACGCCACGCATAGCGCGCCAGGGGGATGCAACTGCAAGGCGCGTTGTAGCAAGTCGACCAGTCTAGTCACGGGCGGTGGATTTCTTGGTTTTGTTGCGTACGTAGATCACCTTGGGTCGACCTTCGCCGGGGCTGCGCCGATCGATCTCGAACAGCGTGGTAGCGGTGATCAGTTCGCTCAGCTTGTTGTAGCCATAGCTGCGCGAGTCGAAGTTGGGGCGCTGCTTGGTGATGATGGAGCCCACCCCGCCGAGGCCGGCCCAGCCATCGTCGTCGGAGGCGGCTTCCACCGCATTGCGCAGCAGGTTCACCAGGCTGGAATCCTGCTTGAGCTGGGCGGCCGTGCGCGGCGCCAACGGCTGTTCTTCGTCCGGCTTGGCTACCAGAATGTCGGTGTAGATGAACTTGTCGCAGGCCGCCACGAAGGGATCGGGGGTCTTGCGTTCGCCAAAGCCATAGACGATCAGCCCCGATTCGCGGATGCGCGCGGCAAGACGGGTGAAGTCGCTGTCGCTGGAGACGATGCAGAAGCCATCGAAGCGACCGGAGTAGAGCAGGTCCATCGCGTCGATGATCATTGCCGAGTCGGTGGCGTTTTTGCCGCTGGTATAGCCGAACTGCTGGATCGGCTGGATCGACTGCGTGAGCAGTTGTTCCTTCCAACTCTTGAGATGGTTGCTGGTCCAGTCGCCATAGGCGCGCTTGACGTGCGCCGTGCCGTACTTGGCTACCTCCGCCAGCAGTGCCTCGGCGATGCCCGGCTGCGCGTTGTCCGCGTCGATAAGCACGGCGAGCTTGGTAGCGTGATCGTTAGCCATGACGCGTTATCCCGGCGGTGTTGCGGCCGATGGTAGCGCGTGCCGGAGGGCGGGGTGAGTGAAGAGGCAGTGAGTGACGCGGTGGCGCAAACGGCCGTCGCCCACGCATCACTCACGCGACGAAGTGCTTACTCGTTGAAGGCGCCGTAGCCGCGCAGGCGCTTGTAGCGCAGATCCAGCAGATCCTTGGTGGATAAGGCTTCCAGCTCGTCCAGCTGGTTCAGCAGCACGGCTTTCAGGCGTACCGCCATGGAGTGCGGGTTGCGATGGGCGCCGCCCAGCGGTTCACGCACCATCTTGTCGATCAGGCCCAGCTCCAGCAGGCGCGGGGCGGTAAGGCCCAGTGCTTCGGCGGCGTCCTTGGCCTTTTCGGCGCTTTTCCACAGGATGGAGGCGCAGCCTTCGGGCGAGATAACCGAATAGGTGGAGTACTGCAGCATGATCGTGCGATCGCCCACGCCAATGGCGAGCGCGCCACCGGAGCCGCCTTCGCCGATCACCGTGCACACGATGGGCGTCTTGAGGTCGGCCATTTCCAGCAGGTTGCGCGCAATCGCTTCAGACTGGCCGCGCTCTTCAGCACCCACGCCCGGGTAGGCGCCTGGGGTGTCGATCAGGGTGATGAGGGGCAGGCCAAAACGCTCGGCCATCTTCATCAGGCGCAGCGCCTTGCGGTAACCCTCGGGGCGCGGCATGCCGAAATTGCGGCGCACCTTGCCCTTGGTATCGCGCGCCTTCTGGTGACCGATGATCATCACCGAGCGGCCATTGATACGACCGAGGCCGCCCACGATGGCGGCGTCGTCCGCATAGGCGCGGTCACCAGCCAGCTCGTGGAACTCGTCGCACATCACGCTGATGTAATCGAGCGTGTAGGGGCGGCCAGGATGGCGCGACAACTGGGTGACCTGCCACGGCGTGAGGTTGCGGAAGATCTCGTTGGTCTTGAGCTTGAGCTTCTCGCGCAGGCGGCCAACCTCTTCGTCGATGTTGAACGCCTGCCCGTGACTGGCGTGGCGAAGCTCTTCAATCTTCGCGTCCAGCTCGGCGATGGGTTGTTCGAAATCGAGGAAGTTGGGATTCATTCGGTGCAGTTCATGACACGGAAGCGGCGGAGTATACCGTTCTGCGGAAAAAGGCGGGAACGGCGGCGTATGGGGTGGTATCGCGGGATTCACACGTCCGGCCATCTCGCAAAAGCGGGAATCGGGTGCCTTTGGTTCTCATCGCACCGCCTTCATTGACGCTGGGTGCCCGTTTTCGCGGAAATGACGGCTATCAGGGATGAGTCAATCCCCTCGGGGGCGGTCATCCGTCTTCACGATCTTGAGCTTGGCCGCCTCCACCCCCGGCACCGCGCGGATGGCGCGCAGCAGTTCGGGGATGGCGTCCACGCGCCAGTCCTCACCCAGTTCCAGATCGGCCTGGGCGACCTGGTTGTGATAGCCGTACAGCACGACGCTGGCGCGGCCGCCGCGGTAGCCGCTCAAGGTGCGGCGCAGGTCGTCGACGAAGCCGGGGCCCACCCCATTCAGTTTCAAGCGCAGCAGGCGGGCGAAGCGGCGGCACGCATCACCCAGGGTGTATGCGCTGCGGCCACGCAGGGCAAAGCCGCCGCCGGAGAAGTCGTCGATGCGCAGGCCGCCCTCGACCACCAGCAGGGCATCGCGCGTAAGCATCGGAGCCACCTGCTGGTACAGCTCGCCGAAGAAGCTCACCTCGATGATGCCGGTGCCATCTTCGAGCCGCACGAACGCGTCGCTATCGCCGCGCTTGCGTATGGCGGTGACCATGCCGGCCACCGTCCACGGCGTGTCGGGGCCGCGGCGGAAGCGGTTGTCGTCGCCGTCGTTTTTGCGCGGCTTGGGCGGCTGGTAGCGGTCGGCGATCTCGCCCAGCGGGCAGGTCGAGAGCTGGGCCAGCTCCTCGCGCCACGGGTCGGTGGGATGGCCGGAAAGGTAGTGGCCCAGTGTGTCGCGCTCGCCTTGCAGCAGTTGCTCCAGCGGCCATTCGGGCACGGTGGGCAGTTCCACGTCCACCACGGGTGCCGCGCTGCCCATCATGGCCCCGAACATATCGTTCTGGCCGCTTTGCGCGTTGCGCAGGTGCTGCTCGGCGGCCTTCATGGCGTTGGGCAGCTGGGCCATCAGGCTGGCGCGGTTGGGCGCCAACGCGCCTAGCGAGCCGGAAAGAATCAGCGCTTCCAGCACGCGTCGATTGAGCTTGGTCGAATCGACGCGGCGGCAGAAGTCGGCCAGATCCTTGTAAGGCCCGTTGCGCTTGCGTTCCTCGGCGATGGCTTCGCAGGCACCTTGGCCGACGCCCTTGATGGCGCCCAGGCCGTAGCGGATGACCTTCGGTTCCACCGCCACGAACATGAATTCGGAGGCGTTGACGTCCGGCGGCAGCACGGTGAGACCGATGGCCTTGGATTCGTCGATGAAGGTCACCGCCTTGTCGGTGTTGTCCATGTCCGACGAGATCGTCGCGGCCATGAACTCGGCAGGGTAGTGGGCTTTGAGCCAGGCGGTCTGGTAGGAGACGAGCGCGTAGGCGGCGGCGTGCGACTTGTTGAAGCCGTAGCCGGCGAACTTCTCCATCAAGTCGAAGATTTCGTCGGCCTTGTCGCCGGTGAGCCCGTCCTTGGCCGCACCCTCGCGGAATTTGGCGCGCTCCTTCGCCATTTCCTCGACTTTCTTCTTACCCATCGCGCGGCGCAGCAGGTCGGCGCCGCCGAGCGAGTAACCGCCCACGATCTGCGCCATCTGCATCACCTGCTCCTGATAGACCATGATGCCGTAGGTCTCTTTCAGGATCGGTTCGACGCGCGGGTCGGGGTAGACCACCTCTTCGCGGCCGTGCTTACGCGCCACGAAGCTGGGGATCAGGTCCATCGGGCCGGGGCGGTACAGCGCCACCAGCGCGATGATGTCCTCGAAGCGGTCAGGCTTGGCGTCCTTGAGCATGCGCTGCATGCCCGAGGATTCGAGCTGGAACACGGCGACCGTCTGCGCCTTCTTCAGCACCTCGTAGGCCGCCGGGTCGTCGGTGGGGATGGCGGCGATATCCAGCGCTTCCTCGCCCGTGGTGGCGCGGCGTGCGTTGATCGCCTTGACGGCCCAATCGATGATGGTGAGCGTGCGCAGGCCCAGGAAGTCGAACTTCACCAGGCCGACGGCTTCGACGTCGTCCTTGTCGTACTGGGTCACCACGCCGCCGCCGCCCGGTTCGCAATACAGCGGGGCGAACTCCGTGAGGGGCTTGGGGCCGATGACCACGCCGCCGGCGTGCTTGCCGACGCCGCGCGTGAGGCTTTCCAGGCTGAGCGCCAGGTCGATCAGCGTGCGCGCTTCCTCGTCCTGGTCGTACAGGTCGCAGAAGTCCTTGACGATGCGGTCGGGTTCTTTCTTGGCCTTGTCCGACCGCCCCAGCGCGCATTGCAGGGTGAGGTCGAGCGGGCGTGCGGGAATCAATTTGGCGATGCGATCGACCGCGTTGTAACCCATGCCGAGCACGCGACCGGAGTCGCGCAGCACCGCCTTCGCGGCCATCGAGCCGTAGGTGATGATCTGGCTGACGTGATCGCGCCCGTACTTGCGCGCCACGTAGTCGATCACCTCATCGCGGCGATCCATGCAGAAGTCGATGTCGAAGTCGGGCATCGACACGCGTTCGGGGTTGAGGAAGCGCTCGAACAGCAGGTCGAACTGGATCGGGTCCAGATCGGTGATCTTCAGCACCCATGCCACCAGCGAGCCTGCGCCCGAGCCACGGCCCGGGCCCACCGGGATGCCGTTCTGCTTACCCCAGTTGATGAAGTCCGCCACGATCAGGAAGTAGCCGGGGAAGCCCATCTCGATGATGACGTCCAGCTCGCGCTCCAGGCGCGCCTCGTACTCTTCCCGCGTGCGGCCTGGCGCTACGCCGCCAAACGCCAGTCGCTCCTTCAGGCCCTCGCGGGAGAGCTCTCGGATATAGCTGGCCAGGTCATGGCCTTCCGGCACCGGGAAGTCCGGCAGGTAGTACGTTCCAAAGCTGAGTTCCAGCGTGCAGCGCTTGGCCAGCTCGATGGTGTTCTCGAGGGCCTCGGGAAGGTCGGCGAACAGCGCCTCCATATCCTCGGGCGACTTGAGGTATTGCTGATTGCTGTAGTCGCGGGGGCGCTTGGGGTCGGCCAGCACGCGTCCCTGGTTAATGCACACGCGTGCTTCGTGCGATTCGAAATCCTCCTGCTTGAGGAAGCGCACATCGTTGCTGGCGAGTATCGGCAGATCCAGTGCGGCGCCCAATGCCAGGGCCGCCGCGTTCCAGTTCTCCTCGCCTTCGCGTCCGGTGCGGGTGAGCTCCAGGTACAGGCGGTCCGCCATCTGGGTGGCGAACGGTCGCAGGCGCGCGACGGCTGTGTCCACGCCCTGGTTCACCGCGATGCGACCCGCTTCGCTTTCGCGTCCGATCATGGCGATCAGGCCGCGCGTCGCTTCGGGCGTGAGCCAGGCCATGTCGACCATGGCGCGGCCGCTGTGCTGGCCGTCGCGCCAGGCGCGCGACACCAGGCGCGACAGGTTGAGGTAACCCTCGCGGTTCTGGCAGAACAGGGTGAGTCGCCACGGGCGCGGATCGTCCGGCGCGCTGATCCACAGGTCGCAACCACCGATGGGCTTGATGCCGGCCGCGCTGCAGGCCTTGTAGAACTTCACCAGCGCGAACATGTTGCTGTCATCCGTCAGCGCAACGGCGGGTACGCCAAGGCGTACACAAGCCTCAACCAGCGCCTTGATGCGGATGGTCGAGTCAACCAGCGAATATTCGCTGTGCAAATGGAGGTGGGCGAAGCGGACGGACATGGCGCACGCGCAGAATGGAGGCTCAGCCTAACGGCGCGGCCCGGGACGGGCAAGAATTGACAGGGGGCCAATCCCGGCTTTCACCGCGCCGTTGTGGGCTTTTCGCTCCCATCGGCGGTGTCAGGACAGACCCCATGGACGACTTCCGGCAGGTTGCGATCGGCTGTCGGGGCTGGCATGGTCGGGGACTTTCTCCGTTTGGACGGCAGCCGCCTCCGCGCTGCCCGGGACTCGCCGATGTCATTGCTCCGTTCGCTGTTCACCGTCAAACCCATCGAGGACTCGCTGAGCGCCAGCGACAACCTGCGCCGCACGCTAGGGCTCAAGGACCTGATCGTGCTGGGCGTGGGTGCGGTGATTGGCGCGGGTATCTTCGTCATCACCGGACAGGCGGCCGCGGAGCATGCCGGGCCGGCCTTGACCATTTCCTTTGTGCTGGCGGGCCTGGCGGCGGCGCTGGCCGCGCTGAGTTACGCCGAGTTCGCCGCCATGCTGCCGGTGTCGGGCAGCGCGTACGTCTACGCGTATGCCACCTTCGGCGAGTTGCTGGCCTGGTTCATCGGCTGGAACGTGGTGGCCGAGTACCTGCTGGCGGTGTCTTCCGTTGCCGTGGGCTGGTCCGGCTACGGTGTCGGTTTGCTGCACAGCCTGGGCGTCAACGTGCCCGCCGCGCTCGCCAACGCTCCCTTGAGTTTCAAGGACGGTCATTTCGTGGCCACCGGCGCCCTGATCAACCTGCCGGCCTTGCTGGTGGTCGGGGCCATTACCGCGCTGCTCTATGC
>NZ_JAELTT010000432.1 GCF_016428975.1 Dyella sp. ASV21 | reverse complement strand
GACTGGATGTGGACGTACAATCACGACCGCCCGAACATGGCCCTGGGCGGATTTACACCAAAGCAACGGCTGGCCATGGCCGCTTAGTTTCTACTTCTGAGCCCCGTGGAAAACGGGGGGATTACCGGACAACGGCGCTGAATTCACTGCGACCAAGGTGATGCGCTGGTTGCGCGACGCCGCCATCGGACCCGCCTTCATTGCGCCGGGTAGCCCGTGGCAGAACGGCTTCGTCGAGAGTTTCAACGGCAA
>NZ_JAELTT010000431.1 GCF_016428975.1 Dyella sp. ASV21 | reverse complement strand
CCCCCCCCCCCCCCCCCCCCCCCCCCCCCCCCCCCCCCCCCCCCCCCCCCCCCCCCCCCCCCCCCCCCCCCCCCCCCCCCCCCCCCCCCCCCCCCCCCCCCCCCCCCCCCCCCCCCCTTTTACCCCCACACGCCGCCAACCGAGATTCGGTCACGGGTCTCGTGGGCTCGGAGATGTGTATAAGAGACAGGATGAGGAACATCAGCCAGAACGCGACCAAGGTAAAGATCAGGTTGAAGGCGGGGCCCGCGGC
>NZ_JAELTT010000058.1 GCF_016428975.1 Dyella sp. ASV21 | reverse complement strand
CCCCCCCCCCCCCCCCCCCCCCCCCCCCCCCCCCCCCCCCCCCCCCCCCCCCCCCCCCCCCCCCCCCCCCCCCCCCCCCCCCCCCCCCCCCCCCCCCCAGATGTCCACAAGCGACAGGAACATGGTGGCGCGCAATCCGCACGTGCTGCTGGCGCTCAACCCGATGTATGGCGTGAAGTTCTTCTTCACCCATGGCATGCAGGCCTTCATTGCGCTGGGTGGCGTGGTGCTGGCGCTTACCGGTGCAGAGGCGCTGTATGCGGACATGGGCCACTTCGGCAAGCGCCCGATTCGCCTGGCCTGGTTCAGCTTCGTGCTGCCGGCGCTGGTGCTCAATTACTTCGGTCAGGGCGCTTTACTGCTCGCTCACCCCGAGGCTATCGATAGTCCGTTCTTCAAGCTGACCCCGGAGCCGCTGCTATATCCGATGATCGGCTTGGCCACGGTGGCGACGGTGATTGCTTCGCAGGCGGTGATCTCCGGTGCGTTCTCCATGACGCGCGAGGCGATGTCGCTGGGCTACTCCATGCGCATGCCGGTAGTGCATACCTCGCGCGAAATGTCGGGCCAGATCTTCGTGCCCTGGGTCAACAATTTCCTGTTGGTCATGGTGTTGCTGGCAGTGCTGGGCTTCCGTAGCTCCGACAATTTGAGCGCGGCCTACGGTATTGCCGTGACCGGCACGATGACCATCACCACCATCTTGGCGTTGATCGTGGCGCGTCGTCAGTGGGGTTGGAGCCGTTTGGCGGTGATTGCGGCGGGCATTTTCCTGCTCACCATCGACCTGTCGTTCCTGGGCGCCAACCTGATCAAGATCGAGTACGGCGGCTGGTTCCCGCTGGTGCTGGGCGTGGGCATATTCATCGTGATGACCACCTGGCGTCGCGGTCGCGAGCTGGTGGTGCGCGAGATCAAGCAATCCGGCCTGGCGCTGGACCCCTTCATCGAGAACATCGCCGAGCATCCCCCGCTGCGCGTGCCGGGCACGGCAGTGTTCCTCACCGCCAACCAGCATGCGGTACCACACGCGTTGCTGCACAACCTCAAGCACAACAAGGTGCTGCACGAGCGCAACGTGCTGCTGACGGTGGATATGCTGGAAACGCCTACCGCCGATCCGGGCGAGCGCATCGAGATCACCGAAATGGGCGGCAATTTCTACGGTCTGGAGCTGCGCTTTGGTTTCGCCGAGGACCCGAACATTCCGCTGGCGCTATCGAAGTGCTCCAAGGCCGGCCTGCCGTTCGACATGATGGATACGACCTTCTTCCTGTCGCGCGAAACCATCATTGCCGACGCCAAGCGTCCAGGCATGGCGTTGTGGCGCGACAAGTTGTTCGCCTTCATGGCGCGCAATGCCCTGCCGGCCACCGCGTTCTTCCAAATTCCAGGCAATCGCCTGATCGAGTTGGGTGCCCAGGTCGAGATCTGACCCCGAAGGGCGCCCAAGGGCGCCCTTCCTACATGCGAAGGGCTGTCCGGACGGGATTTTTTAAAGCCCGCGTCATCCGGGTCTGCCATAATTTCGCCCCATGACCGAACACCGCATCGTTACTGCCGCCGCCCATATGGACGACGAGGCCTTGGAAGCCTCCATCCGTCCCAAGCGGCTGGCCGAATACCTGGGCCAGCAGGCGGTGCGCGAGCAGCTGTCGATTTATATCGAGGCCGCCAAGAAGCGCGGCGGCGCCCTCGATCACGTGCTGATCTTCGGGCCACCGGGCCTGGGCAAGACCACGCTCAGTCATGTAATCGCCAACGAGCTGGGTGTGAACGTGCGCTCCACCTCCGGCCCGGTGTTGGAGCGGGCAGGGGACCTGGCGGCCCTGCTGACCAATCTCGAGCCGCACGACGTGCTGTTCGTCGACGAAATCCATCGTCTGTCGCCCGTGGTGGAAGAAGTGCTCTACCCGGCGATGGAAGACTTCCAGATCGACATCATGATCGGCGAGGGCCCCGCCGCGCGCTCGATCAAGCTGGATCTGCCGCCGTTCACGCTGATCGGTGCCACCACGCGTGCCGGCCTGCTGACCGCGCCGCTGCGTGACCGTTTCGGCATCGTGCAGCGCCTGGAGTTCTATACGCCGGACGAGCTGACCGCCATCGTGCGGCGTTCGGCCCGCATCCTGGGCATCGCCTGCGACCCGGAGGGCGCGCAGGAGATCGCTCGCCGCGCGCGCGGCACGCCGCGCATCGCCAACCGCCTCCTGCGCCGCGTTCGCGATTACGCCGAAGTGCGAGCGGGCGGCCAGATCACCTTCGATGCCGCCCGCGCCGCCATGAGCATGCTCAAGGTGGACGCTGAGGGCTTCGACGAGTTGGATCGCCGCCTGCTGAGTACCATCATCGACAACTTTGATGGCGGCCCGGTGGGCGTGGAGTCGCTGGCGGCCGCGCTCAGCGAGGATCGCGGCACCCTGGAAGACGTGGTGGAACCGTACCTGATCCAGCAGGGTTTCCTGGTGCGGACCGCCCGCGGCCGCATGGCCAGCGCCAAGGCCTGGCGCCACCTGGGACTGACCCCGCCGCCGCGCAATCCAGCGGCCGCCGACCTCTTTACTGCCGATAATGCCGATGTCTGAGCTGGCGCAAGGTCCCGCCACCGACCCCTTTCAGTGGCCGGTTCGCGTCTATTGGGAAGACACCGATGCCGGTGGGGTGGTCTATCACGCCAGCTACCTGCGTTTCATGGAGCGTGCCCGCAGCGAATGGCTGCGCGCCATGGGCATCAACCAGTCGACCTATAAGGAAACCACCGGCCTGGCCTTCCTGGTCCGCGAGATGCAGATCGATTTCCTGCGGGCGGCCCTGCTGGATGATGAACTGTCCGTAAGCGTGGAAGTCAAAGAACGGCGCGCAGCCAGTATCCTTTTCGCCCAGACGATCCGCCGGGCGGACGGTGCGGAGTTGATCCGCGCGACAGTGCGTGTGGCGTGCGTCGACGTTCGCCGCATGCGTCCGGTGCAGATTCCGGCCGATTTCATCCCCGGCCTTTCCCCCTAATTTTATGTACGTGCGCTGGAGAACCTTCGAGCAATGAACGGTGGAGTCAATATTTTCAAGCTGGTCGCGGAAGCGAGCATCCTGGTCCAGTTCGTCATGCTGGCGCTGCTGGTGCTCTCCTTTCTCTCGTGGGTCATCATCATCCGCAAGGTCTCGCAGCTGAAGGCGGCGATGGAAGAAGCGGAGAACTTCGAGGAGCGTTTCTGGTCCGGCGCCGATCTGGCTCAGCTGTTCCGCGAGGTGAGCAACCGCGGCTCTCAGAACGGCGGCATGGAGAACGTGTTCGAGTCGGGTTTCCGCGAATTCGTCCGCCAGCGCCAGCGCAAGACCAATGACATGCGCATCGTGATCGAGGGTTCCGAACGCGCCATGCGCGTGGCCGGCACCCGCGAGATCGGTCGCCTGGAGCGCAACCTGGAGTTCCTCGCCAACGTCGGTTCGATCAGCCCCTACGTGGGCCTGTTCGGCACCGTCATCGGCATCATGGGCGCCTTCCAGGGCCTGGGCGAGATGAAGGACGTGACCATCGCCGTGGTCGCGCCGCACATTTCCGAGGCGCTGATCGCTACGGCCATGGGTCTGTTCGCCGCGATTCCGGCGGTGTGGGCGTACAACCGCTTCGCCAACAAGGTCGAACGCGTGGCCTCCCGCTACGAGGTGTTCCAGGAGGAGTTCTCCTCCGTCCTGCAGCGCCAGATCCAGACCGACGAGGCGGGGCACTGATCCATGCGTAGCTCAGCGCGCCACAAGCGCCTCAAGCTCAAGTCCGAGATCAACGTCGTTCCGTACATCGACGTGATGCTGGTGCTGCTGATCATCTTCATGGTCACCGCGCCCATGATCAACAAGAACGTCGACATCAACCTGCCGCAGGCCAACGCCAAATCGCTGCAGGACAAAAAGGACCCGGTGATCGTCGCGGTGGATCAGCACGGCCAGCTGTACCTGACGCTGGGCACCGAGAAGCGCCAGCCGGTGGATGTGGACACCATGAAGACCAAGGTCGGTGCCTTCGTGAAGGCCAACCCGGATGTGAGCGTGCTGGTGGCGGGCGATCGTGACGGCAAGTACGACGGCGTCTACCAGGTGCTGGCCGACCTGCAGCAGGCCGGCGTATCCAAGGTCGGCCTGATGAGTGCGCCGGAGTCGAGCAACAAGAAATGAGGGCCGACTCCCCCAAGGGTACGTCTACCGCTGTCGTACTCTCCGCCATTCTCCATCTCGGCATCGTGGGCTTCCTGGCCCTCGCGGTGGTGCCGTGCTCGTTCTACGAAAGTCTGTTCGAGACGCTGCACCTGCCGGCGAGCTGGAACCCGATCACCTGCGCCAAGCCCATCCAACTGGCGGGCGAAGTGATCGAGGCAACCCTGGTGGGTCCCACGGGCGCGCCACCGCCGAAGGCTGCGCCCGCCAAGCCGACGCCCGCCACCGTGCCGCCGCCGCCGAGTGTGCCCCCGCCGCCCTCGGAAGAAACGCCCAAGATCAAGACGCTGCCGCCCCCGCCTGAGCATCCGGACGTGAAGGATCAGGAGAAGGTGGTGGCCGATGCTGCCCAGAAGGCCGACGACGCCAAGAAGGAGCAGGAAGAGAAGCAGAAGCAGCGCGCGGCCGAGTTGGACGCCCAGGCGGCCAAGCACAAGCTGGAAGAGCAGAAGAAGATCGACGAGCTGTTCGCCAAGATGGACGCGGCCGACAAATCGGTCAAGCAGGCCCAGAGCAAGGCGAATCAGGCCAAGCAGCAGATGCAGGACCTGAAGAACGCCCAGGACAACGGCCTGGAGAACGTGCCCGTGGCCAACCAGCGCCAGACCGGTCAGAACGGTCCGGATGCGGGGCTGCTGGCCCAATACCTGGCCGCGATTCAGAACGCGGTCACGCAGAATTGGCTTCGCCCGGATAACATGCCGAATACGCCGTGCATCGTGCACATCGTGCAGCTGCCGGGCGGCGACGTGATGAGCGCCAAGGCCGACTCCAGTTGTCCCTACGACGAAGCCGGCAAACGCTCCATCGAAAATGCCGTGCTGCGCGCGCAGCCGTTGCCCTACAAGGGCTTCGAAAGCGTGTTCCAACGCCAAATTGATTTCACTTTCAGGCCGCAGTGATGAAGCCCATGCGCAAACTGAGCACAAGCCTCGCCCTCGTCCTGCTCGTCGTGTCTGCGTTGATCGCAGGCCCGGCCGCAGCCCAGTCGCTCAACGTCGATATCGTCGGCGGCCTCAAGACGGCCACGCCGATCGCGGTGGTGCCGTTTGCCCAGGCCGGCGGTGCGCCGCTGCCCACCGATGTGGCCGACGTGATCCGCAACGACTTCAACCGGTCGGGCAAATTCCGCTCGCTGGCCAAGAGCGAGATCGTCGAAAACCCGTCCAAGGGCGCCGATGTCAACTTCGCTACCTGGCGCCTGCTCAAGCAGGACTACCTGACCATCGGCCGCATCAGCGACGCCGGCGGCGGCATGCTGCGCGTCGAGTACGAGCTGTGGGACGTCAACAAGCAGCAGAGCCTGCTGGCCCAGGCCTTTACCGCGCCGGCGGGTGACCTGCGTGGCGTGGCCCACCAGATCGCCGATGCCATCTACGAAAAGATCACCGGCGTGCGGGGCGCTTTCTGGACCCGCATTGCCTACATCACCGCCGTGGGCCTGGGTAACAACACCACCTACTCGCTGATCGTGGCCGATTCGGATGGCTTCAATCCGCAGGTGGTGGCTCGTTCGCGCGAGTCGCTGCTGTCTCCCTCGTGGTCGCCGGACGGCCGCAAGATCGCCTACGTCTCGTTCGAGAGTGGCAATTCGGCCATCTATGTGCAGGACATCACCACCGGTTCGCGTCAGCTGGTTTCCGCTCGTGCCAAGGGCATCAATGGTGCGCCGAACTGGTCGCCGGACGGCAGCAAGCTGGCGCTGGCGTTGTCCTACCAGGGCAACCCCGAGATCTATGTGATGGACGTGGGTTCCCGCCAGGAGACCCGCCTGACCAACAACCTGGCCATCGACACCGAGCCGCGCTGGACCCCGGACGGCCAGAGCATCATCTTCACCTCGGATCGCTCCGGTCGCCCGCAGCTTTACCAGATGCCGGCCAGCGGTGGTTCGGCCGAGCGCATCACCTTCCAGGGCCAGTTCAACGCCAACGCCTCGATCAGCTACGACGGCAAGCAGATCGCGATGGTGCAGGGCAACGGGAACGTGTATCGTATTGCTATTATGGATCGCAGTCTGGGTGGGCAGTTGCGCTTCATCTCGCCGGGTCCGATCGATGAAACTCCAAGTTTCGCGCCCAACGCGAGCATGCTGCTCTATGCCGCCTCTGAAGGCCGCCGTGGCGTGCTGTACGCCGTGTCGGCCGATGGTCTGGTGCGGCAACGTCTGGTGCTCGCCGATGGCGACGTCCGCGAGCCGGCCTGGGGTCCTTATCGTCAGCGTTAACCAGTTGGTGTCGTGAAGCGTAAGCGTCATGACGACGTGACCCGGGCGTGAAGCCGCAAACGACACACCGGGTCAAACAGCTTGCTGGCTGCGGCAATGCGTCGCGGCTGGCGGGTCAGGCGGTTGCGAGACAGCGCGCCGCCGGCAGCAAAATGTCAAAATAACAGCCGGTTCACCGGCGAAAACTGTCCCGAAACCGCAATCATTATTGACTGTCGGAACTCAAACCCGTTTGAAGGAACGTCCACCATGAATAAGACCGTTCGCGTCGCCCTGGTCGCCCTGCTCTGCGTTGGCGCGGCCGCATGCTCGAAGAAGCAGGAAGTCAAGCCGCAGCCGGCTCCGGAACAGACCCCGGTGACCACCGCTCCGGCGACCTCCAACAAGTACACCCCGGCTGATCTCGACACCGACGCTTGCCTGCGTCAGCGCGTCGTGTACTTCGACTTCGACAAGGATGAAATCAAGCCGGAGTTCCAGCAGATCATGGCTTGCCACGCCAAGTACCTGCAGGATCGCCCGATGGCGCAGATCCGCCTGGAAGGCAATGCTGACGAGCGCGGCACCCGCGAGTACAACCTCGGCCTGGGCGAGCGTCGCGGCAATGCCGTGTCCAGCGCGCTGCAGTCGAACGGTGGTTCGGCCAGCCAGATCAACGTGATCTCGTACGGCAAGGAAAAGCCGGTGTGCCGTGAGCACAACGAAGACTGCTGGAGCAAGAACCGTCGCGTCGAGATCGTCTACACGGCGAAGTAATGAAGAAGCAACTGGCTAACAGCTTTACGGCCAGGATGAGCATGGCGGGCGCATTCGCGTCCGCCATGCTTTTTGCCGTTCCGGCCATGGCGCAGGATTCCCGCTTGAGCTTGGCCGACCGCGTATCGCGGCTGGAACAGCAGGCGCAGAACCAGAATCAAGGCGGCACTACCCTGGTGAACCAGGTGCAGGCGCTGCAGTCGCAGTTGCAGCAGATGCAGGGGCAGATCGAAGAGCTCCAGCATCAGCTGCAGGAGGCGAACGACAAGAACAAGGCGCAGTACGTGGATCTCGATTCGCGCCTGGGCCGCCTCGAAGGCGGTGCCGGTGCAGCGGCGGGCAATCCGGGTAATGCGGCCAACAACGGCGGCAATGGCAACAATGCCACGCCGCCGCCTGCAACCCCGGCGCCGGCTCCGGTCGCCGCTGATGCAGGCAAGGGTGGCAAGGCCGCCGCTGCGCAGGCCAATGCCGCCGGTGCGCAGGCAGCTTACGATGAGGCGTTCAAGTCGCTGCGTGCAGGTGATTACGTCACCGCCTCGCGCGGCTTTCGCAATTTCATCCAGCAATACCCTGACAGTCCGCTGTTGCCCAACGCCTATTACTGGCTGGGCGAGTCCTACTACGTCACCATGAATTATGCGGTGGCGCAGGAGGCATTCCAGCGTCTGCTCAGCCAGTTCCCGCAAAGCGAGAAAGCGCCGGACGCGATGCTCAAGCTGGGTTACAGCCAGCTTGAACAAAAGCAGCTCGATGCCGGCAAGGCCACGCTCAAGAGCGTGGGCAGCAAGTATCCCGGCTCCAAGGCGGCCAGCCTGGCCCAGGAACGTCTGCGTCGCCTGCAGCTGCAGCCGGCCAACTGAGGTTTGTGTGGTGAGCGGCAGTAACTCCACCGTGGCGTCGGCCGCGCCGACCACGGCCCCGGCCGAGCGGCTGCGCATCACCGAGATCTTCCACTCGATCCAGGGCGAGGCCGATGCCATCGGCTGGCGCACCGTGTTCGTGCGCCTTACCGGCTGCCCGCTGCGTTGCGTGTGGTGCGATACGGAGTATTCGTTCTACGGCGGCGACTGGCGTGATATCGATGCCATTGTGGCCGAGGTGGCTTCGCATGGCGCACGGCATGTCTGCGTGACGGGTGGCGAGCCCTTGGCGCAGAAGCGCTGCCTGATCCTGCTGCAGCGCCTGTGCGATGCTGGACATGACGTATCGCTGGAGACTTCCGGCGCGCTCGATGTGTCCCAGGTCGACCCGCGTGTGCGCAAGGTGATGGATCTGAAGGCGCCCGACTCGGGCGAAGCCAAGCGCAACCTGTGGTCGAACCTCGAGCACCTGTTGCCGCACGATCAGGTCAAGATCGTCATCGCCAGCCGTGCCGACTACGAGTGGGCGTGTGCGGCTCTGGCCGAGCATGCGATCACCCAGCGTTGCATGGTGCTGTTTTCCCCCGTGCATGGGGCTATCACACCGCGCGAACTCGCCGAGTGGATCATCGAGGACAAGCTCGACGTGCGTTTCCAGATGCAGCTGCACAAGCTGCTTTGGAACGACGAACCCGGGCACTGAATATCGGAGCGACTGAAGTGCGGTGAGTAAGCGGCGCCGGGCCTTTGGGCCGACGCTGATTCTCTGGTTCCCTTCATGCGTCTCCCGCTTTTCGCGCATCGGCCTCTCTTGCCGGTAGCGCTTGATCGGCCGGATCACCGGCTTGAACCGAAGGAGTGCATACAACCCATGTCTGAATCGTCTCCCCGCAAGGCCGTCGTGCTCGTTTCCGGCGGCATGGATTCGGCAGTTACCATCGCCATCGCCCGTGAGCAGGGCTATCAGGTGCATGCGCTGAGCGTGGCCTATGGCCAGCGCCACAGTGCGGAGCTGGAAGCCTCCGAGCGCGTGTCACGCCTGCTTGGCGCTGTTGAGCACAAGACCGTACAGGTGGATCTGCGCAGCATCGGTGGTTCGGCGCTCACCGCGGACATCGACGTACCGCTGGATCAAGACAGTGGCGAGCACGGCATTCCGGTGACGTATGTGCCGGCGCGCAACACCATCATGTTGTCCATCGCGCTGGGCTGGGCCGAAGTGTTGGGTTCGGCCGATATCTGGTGCGGCGTGAATGCGGTGGATTACTCAGGTTATCCCGATTGCCGTCCGGCGTTCATCGAGGCGTTCGAGCGACTGGCCAACGTGGCGACCAAGGCTGGCGTGGAAGGCGCGGGCCTGCGTATCCACGCGCCGCTGATGCGCATGAGCAAGGCCGACATCGCCCGTGAAGGTCAGCGACTTGGGGTGGATTTCACCGAGACGGTGAGCTGTTACCAGGCCGATGCGCAGGGCCGTGCCTGCGGTCACTGCGATGCCTGCCGCCTGCGTGCGGAGGGGTTCAAAGCGGCTGGGCTACCGGATCCGACCCGCTATGTGTGAACCGCAGGGCGCCCTGCGCTAGCCCTTAGCTTGTGCCGGGGGCCGCTAGCCCATAAAATTGCGGGCTCGCTTTTGATGATGGGCCGTTAGCTCAGTCGGTAGAGCAGTAGACTTTTAATCTATTGGTCGATGGTTCGAATCCATCACGGCCCACCAACGTTGAGAAACCCGCGGCAACGCGGGTTTTTTTTTGCGCCAAATTCCGCCCACCGTTTGGTGGGTGCACAAAAAAAAGCCCTCCAGAGGGAGGGCTCGCATAACGCGTAAGGGCAGGTTTGCCGACGCGCGGCGATCGCAAGCGGGAGGGCTCAGCGATCTACCGAATCGTCGTGCGTGGAGTGCTCAAAGCGACGCAGGCGCAGCAGGCGCCCATCGATGCTCGTGAGATTGGCGATACCGAGTACAGCGGCGACGGCCGCACCATTGGCGAGTATTTGGAACAGCATGACTCCCCCTAAGGAGCTGTTCCGCAAGATATTGCTAGCCTTGCCGCCATTTCGCAAGTACATGCGTTCGCGCATGTTTGAAGCTTGCCCTGGGCTGTCTTAGCCGGCTTGCCGCCAGGCCGGGGGCGGGTGCTTGCGGGGCGTCGAATGGCGTTCCACGACCGGCATGGGGGGCAGGTCGAACCAGAAGGTACTGCCACGTCCGGGTTCGGAACGCAGGCCAATGCGAGTGCCCAACAAACGCGCCAGGCGTTCGGCGATGGCCAAGCCAAGGCCGTAACCGCCGCGGCGTTCGCTCTCGGCGGCTTGCAGTTGCACGAATTCTTCGAAGATGCGTTGCTGATGAATGATCGCGATACCTGGCCCGTTATCCCGCACTTCGATGCGGACCGCCTGGCCTTGTCGCCGCGCCGCGATCAGCACACGCCCGTTCGGCGCGTTACTGATGGCGTTACTGGCCAACTGGTAAAGCAGGCTGGCGGCAACGTCCGCATCGCCATGCAATTGATGATGGCTGCCACGCCATGCAAGGGTGACATGGTTGCGGGCGGCTTCATGGTTGAGCGAGGTGCGGTCGCGCATGAACAGCTCGGCCGCGGTGAACCCTGCCGGCTTCACGGCGATTACGCCGGCATCCAGGCGAGAGATCTCCAGCAAGGCGTCCAGCAGCCGTGTCATTGAACCAATGCTGGTGCGCATCTGGCGAAACAAGGCCTGCCGTTCGTCGTCCGATCCGTTGTCGACGCTACCTGCGAATAGCTCCAGCGCCTGTAGTGGCTGCCGAAAGTGATGACTCACCAATGCGATGAACTGTGATTTGCTGCGCGTGGCAGCCTGGCTTTGGCGCAGGCGATCGAGTGCTTCCATCGCGTTATCGTGCTGCAGCGCGCTCCAGTCACGGCGCTGTTCTTCGTGCAAATCGGAGAGGCGGCCCAGGGCTTGTTGGATGTCGCTGAATTCGGCACTGCTCGGCGAGAGGTCGATAGCTGGGTGGCGACCGTTGACCAACTCATGCAGCGCTTCGCCTACGTAGTTGAGCGGCGCCAGCACGCGGTGGCGCAGCGTCATGCGGGCAAGCCACGCCAGCACCAGAATGCCCAGGGCACACAGCCCACCCAGCAGCCATACCATGCCTTGGGCACGGCGAAGCGCGGCGGTATCGATCTGCACGCTCAGCCAGGAGGCACCATCGGACCGTGGCTTGATCTCGCTTCGGTACGTCATGCCAACACCTGTCGGCATGGGGCCGCTGCTCCAGAAACTGCCATCCCGGCGATGAAACTCGATGCGCACCAACTGGTCGTTCTGCCCATCGCGTAGCGCCTGGTCCAGCACACTTTGCGGAGAGTGGCTCAGATCGTCACCGAGTTGCCCGGCCAGGCGCTCCAGACGCAAGGCAACAGCGGCATCGGTACGCTCGCCCAGGTTATGGGTTTGCTGCACACACAGCGCAAGGATCAATGCCAGCGCTGCAATCGTGCCGGGCAGCACCACATCGATCAGCAGGCGGGGCAGCAGATGCGTGCGCGCTTCCATCCGTTACGCCTCCCCGGCCCACGGCGGGGACGGCGAGCCGGCGCGAGCTGGCGTCGGGATCCGCTGGCAGGACATGATGAGAGTCGACTGCATTGGTGATGGGCCCGCGGCTGAATACGATAAGCACGGCTTGGTGGGACACGCCCACCCCATGGAGCAGCCCTGAGTTGCACTCTAATGAATCGCGGCCAAGGCGACGATAGCCAGTTCGTCTAGCGCTAGCTGCCATAGTGCGAATGGTCTAGAGCCCTTGGGTGGTACAGGGCGCGGTCATGGGTCATTACATGACGAGAAGCTTGCGCGGTGACGTCGGCGCGTTTTGGCGCTACCTTGCTCGCCGCGTGGCCCTTTGGGCCGAAAGGAGATCGTCATGTCCGTACGTAGCCGTTTGTTGCTCACCATTGCCCTCCTCGGCGTCGCCGGTACGGTGGCCGCCGTGGATCTGCCCGCCAACATGCCCAAGCGCAAGCCGGGCCTGTGGGAAATGCAGACCTCCGGCATGGGCGGTCACGCGCAATCGACCAAGCTTTGCCTCGATGCCGACACCGACCGTGACATGTACAAGATGGGCGCGCAGATGAGCGGCCAGATGTGCAGCAAGTTCAACATCAACGTGCAGGGCAACTCGGTGGTGGCCGATGCGGTGTGTAACATCCAGGCGCCTTCCGGTGCGATGAACATCACCAGTCACAGCGAAACCCGTTTTGAAGGCGATACGGCCTATCACACGGACACGCAGATCAAGTACGACCCTGCCATGATGGGGCACAGCGAAATGACGGTAACCAGCACCGGCCGCTGGGTTGGACAGTGCCCCGCGGGCCAGAAGCCGGGCGACATGGTGATGCCCAACGGCACCACCATGAACATCAAGGATATGCAGGCGCACTAAGCCCTCGCCGTGATGCGATTACGGGCCGCTGGGCGCCATCAGTCGGCGTACCAGCGCCTCGTGTTCGGCGTCGATTTTGTGCAGGCGTGCCTGCATCGCCGCATCGCTCACCCATTGCGCGCTGTAGGCGCGGCGGCGGTCGAGGTTGAATTCGATATCGGCAAACGGCACCAGTGTTTCGTTACCGGCAGGCATGAATCCGCTGATGTCGTGGATCAGCTGGAGTTTGGCCCGCTCGCTGGCGGCGTTCTTGCCTTTGCCGTAGGAGGTCAGTGCATTGGCCACTTGCTGGCGAAGGTCGGCGGGCAGATCGGTGCGGATCACCACCACCGCATGCGGGATCAAACTGGATGTCCACAGTACGCGCAGCCGCGCGTACTGGTCGGGAAAGCGCTGAGCGAAGCGTTCGAGATCGGCCGTGTTGTTGGTGGCTACATCCACTTCGTTATTGGCTACGGCCAGCGCATTGTTCTGATGGTTGTCCACGCTGACGCTGGCGAAGAAGGTGTCCGAGTCGAGACGACGGTTGGCAAATAGCTGCGTTTCCGGCACCAGATAACCGGAAACCGACAACACTTCGCCGCGCGCATAGCGCAGGTGGCCGGGCTGGCGGAACAGATCGTCCAGGTTATGCAGGGGTGAGTCCTTGGCGACCAGCAACACGGAGTAGTAGCCGCGCGACCCATTGGTGCGGGTGAGCTGGGCGATCACCCGCATTCGGTCGTTGAGCACGGCATCCAGGGCCAATCGGCCGGAGACGAACGCAAAGTCCACCCGCTCCTCCGCCATGGCCTCGCCCAGGCCTTCGTACGTGCTCACCGAGAGGCTGCGAATGGGCAGATGCAGGGTCTTGCTCAGATCCTCCAGCATTGGCCGCCACGCCTCCAGTGATTCGGAGGGCCCGCCAATGGGAAGAATGCCAAAGGTGAGTGCGCGGATGTGCGAGCTACCGTTGGAAGGCGGTGGCTCGGCGGCGGCGACAGGGGAGGGGGCAATCGACCAGGCCAGCAGCAGGGCGGCGACCTGGCAACGACGCCAGCCGTTCGAGAACCGGCGGAACAGGCTGGAAACCCCTCCGTTCGGCGACACGCTATCCCCCTGCGGTTGAATGCTTGCGCCCTGGTTGCGGGCGCCGCACGACGTCCGCCGTCGCAGCATACGCCGCGATTGTCAGGGCCAGGTGAAGGGGGAGAGGGGTGTTGGCGAGCGCCGACTAGAGCCCGCTGATGCGCCGCGAAGCGACGACTGCCTCCACCCGATTGCGCACGTTGAGGGCGCGAAAAATAGCGGCAAGGTGGATTTTCACGGTGCCCTCGCTGATGCCCAGGTCACGGGCGATCAACTTGTTCGGCTTGCCCTGCGAGAGCAGTCGCAGCACATCGATCTGGCGCTCGGTGAGCAACTTGCGCAGACGCTCTTCCAGCGAGTCATTGGCTGCCGCAACGGCGGCCGAGAGGGTCGAGAGCGGTGTGCTGGCGGCATTGCCTGCCGAAGCGGCGGCGCTGTCGCCACGCTCCTGCAGCAGCAGTGGTGGCACGTACACGCCGCCGGATAGCACCAGGCGTACCGCCGACAGCATCACTTCGGGCGAATACGCCTTGGGGATGAAGCCTTGTACGCCCATGGCGAGGAGGCTCTTCATCAGGGCGGCATCTTCCGAGCCGGAAAGCACGATGACGGGGATGTGGGGCAGTTGCTCGATGACCTCGGCCAGGTGTTCGTTGCCGCGTACGCCTGGCATCGCCAAGTCGATCAGCGCGAGCGCAAGCGAGCGCGCGTCAGGCGCATGCAGCGCCTCGCGTAGTTCCGCCATATCCATGGCGATGACGAATTCAGTGTCGGGTCCAAGCTCGCCCAGCTTGAGCTTGACCCCTTCGACGATCAGCCGGTGGTCGTCTGCGATCAGTATGCGCATGTCGTTCCCCATGGCGTCATGCGGCGATCCCATCGCTGCATACCCGCGTTAGCAACATAGCCCCTGCCTGCTCGCTCGGCAACCAGGGAGTGCCTACGAATGGTCTAGTCACAAGGTGATATGGCCGCTCTTGCGGGGGCTTACGAAAATCGGCGAACTGCGATGGGGAGTCGCTTATGGGTTTTCTGTTCCGGACCGGGTGGTGGCCTCGGGGGGCACGCCTAGGGGAAGGATCCAATAGCACGCAGGCACTTCTTTGAACTGGGTTCCGGAAACAGATGCCGTCGCGGCCATGCCGGGCGGCCGATTGGGTGAGGAGTTGCAGCGGCGCCGCATAGGCGTAACGCTTGGCAGCATGCGGCTGCTGGAATGCTTTGCTCCTTTGTTCTCCTACGGCCTGCTCCTCGACGAGCAGGTCGATGCCTTGGCGCGCCCTGACGTGGCTGCCGCCACGCATGCGCAGGCACGCCTATTAGTAGAGCAGGCGCGCGAGGTCGCGTTGACGGCGGGCAAGCCGCTGGCGCAAATCGAAATGGCGGCATTCGCCGCCGTGGCCTGGTTTGACGAGGTGATGGCACGGCACGAGGACGCGCACGAGCAGGGCGAGCCGCTACAGCTCATCCTGTTTCGCACGGGTAGCGCGGCGACCGAGTTCTTCGATCACTTGGCTGGCTTGGGCAGCGATACCGAAGAGGTGCGTGAGGTTTATGCCATGGCGTTGCTGCTCGGTTTCGTAGGGCAGTACTACTACGAACAGGGCGATAGCGGAGAGTTGGGACGCATCAAGGCATTGCATTGCCGGCCGGGTGTCACGGCTGGCGCCGTGCTGCAGGCCCTGCAGCGCGAACCGATCACGCCGCAGCCCTATCAGGTTCCGGGTACGCCCTCGCATCCGCTGCAGGCATCGTGGATCAGCCGCCGTACCGCACCTCTCGTGGCTTCGGTGCTGGTATTGCTGGTGCTGGTTGCGTTCGTGGGGCCGGCCTTCAGCCTGGCGATTCCGGCGCAGGCGTGGTCGTGGGCGGGCGTGGCGGTCGCGGTAGCGGGGTTGCTCGGTTGGGCGGGGGCGCTGGTGTGGCATCACTTGGTCTTGCGTCGTGTACATCGGCGGATCGCCGACCATCCCGATGCGGGTTACGGCATCGGTGATGTGTGGGCGGCCCTGGCCGACGCGGCCCGGCATGCGCGCGGTGCGTTGTTGCATCCCTTCCGCCGTCGCGGCGAGTGGCGTCGCATGGCGCGCCATCCATGGCTGCTGTTCGTCGGCGACAGCGCGGGACAGGTGCGCAATCTGTTGCAGGCCGCCGCGCGTGCGCCCCATGCGCGTGCGCTGCTTGGTGATGATGCCGCCAGGCCCTGGCATTGGTGGCTTTACCGTTCGGTCGTGGCGGTGGAGCCGGGGGGGCGTTTGATCCGGGCGCCGGAGTCACCGCGCGCGATGGATTCGCCCTGGCGTACGGCGCTGGCCATGCTGGCGCGCGAACGCCGCAAGCTGCCGCTGGATGGCGTAGTGATCTGCATCGCAGCCGATCGCCTGCTTGAGCCGATTTCGGCGCAGCATTCGCCGGCCCAGCACCTTTACGACATGGTGGATGAGGCCGTGCATGCGCTGCACTTGCAGTTGCCGCTCTACGTGGTGGTGACCGGGCTGGAATCGCTGCCGGGCTACGCCGCGTTCAAGCAGACCTTGCCTGCCGCTGCGCTGCGCCGCGCACTGGGTTGGCGGGTGAGTACCGCACGGGCGGAGAGCCTGTCGACCAGTCGGCTGCATGTATGGGTGGGCGCCACCCTGGAACGCCTGCGCGTCGTGGCCATGGCGGCACTGGCGGAGCGTCGCGATCCGCACGGCCGCCGCCAGGCGTTTGAGTTTCTATGGTCGCTGTACGGATTGCAGGATGGTCTGGAACGGTTCCTGGCGCAGTTGCTGGCCGGCCCCACCATCGCGGGGCGGCGGCTGCATTGGTGCGGCACGTATTTCACCGCCGGGCCACAGCCGGACGCGCCGGGCGGCGACTTTGTGGAAGACCTGTTCCACCGTTTCCTGCCGGGCGACTGGGCGTTGGCCCGGCGTGTGGCGGCACGCGAGGAAGATGCGGCGAACTGAGGTTATGCCGTCGCGTGTGTGCCGTTCCAGGCCATCATCATCGCTTCGCGCAGTTGTTCCGGCGACACTGGCTTGTACAGCACGGGGATCTTGGCGGCCATGATTTCGCGCAGGCGATCGCTGCGCGTTTCGCCGGTGATGAGCAGGCGCGGGAAGGGCAGGTTGCCGTCGCGCTGATAGTGATCGTCCAGTGCGGCGAGCACGTCCAGGCCGCTTTCGCCGTCGCGCAGGCGCAGGTCCGAGATCACCAGATCTGGCGGCACGGGCCACTCCTCGGCGGCGAGCAGCGCCTGGGTGCGATCCTCCGCCACGGCCACCTCGCAACCCCAACTGCGCAGCAGGTAGCGGATACCGGAGAGAATCGCCGGTTCGTCATCGATCACCAGTACCCGCATGCCGGATACATCCAGCGGCGTTTCGTCGCCACGGCTGCCGGGAATATGCTGTGGCGGCACGTTGGGCAGATGGAAACTGAACACGCTGCCGCGCCCCGGCGTGGATTTGAGTTGCACCTGGGTGTCCAGTAGCTCGGCCAGGCGCTGCACGGTGGCGAGGCCAAGACCCAGGCCACGGCGCGGACCGGTATCGCGCTCGCCGCCGCTATGGCATTCCACGCGATAGAACTCATCGAACACACGGGCCTGATGCTCCGGTGCGATGCCGGTACCGGTATCCCACACATCCACCCGCACGGTGCCGTCGAGTCGCTGTCGCGCCACCACCAGTACGCCGCCTTCGTTGGTGTAGCGCAGTGCATTGCTGACCAGGTTGTTGAGAATGCGCGCCAGCATGGTGCGATCGCTGCGCACCCATAGATCGGTGGCACGCATGATCAAGCGCAGGCCGTGCTGCTCGGCGATCATGCGGAAATTGCGGCTTACCTCTTCTAGCACCTGGTCGAGCGGAAACTCGGTGATTTCGATCTGCATGGCGCCGGTTTCCAGGCGCGACAGGTCGAGCAGTTCGCTGAACAGATGATCGAGCGCCTCCACGCATTCCTGGATGTGCGCGATGCGGTCCAGCCGCACCGGGTCGCGCTCGTCCACCGCCAGCGATGACGAAAAGAGGGTGAGCGCATAAAGCGGCTGGCGCAGATCGTGCGAGGCGGCTGCCAGAAAGCGCGCCTTGGCTACGCTGGCCGCCTCCAGCGCCGCGTTCTTGCGGGCCAGCTCCACGGTGGCCTGCTCGATCTCGCGCTCCATGCTGCGTTGCACGTCGAACAGCGCCAGTGCGGCACTGTTGAAGCCGCGTTGCAATTCGCCGATTTCATTTTCATCGGTGACTTGCACCTCGACGTGACGGTCGCCGCGCCCCAATTGATGCACAGCCGCTACCAGGCGGCGCAAGGGGGCGCTGATCCAGCGCGCAGCCTGCCAGGCGATGACGGCCGCCACCAGCAGGCTGATGCCCAGCGCGATCAGTGCGTGCTGAAGGCTGGCGCGCTGGGCGGCGATGGCATCGGAGAGGCTGACATCCACCAGCACCGAACCGAGTACCGGGTGGTCGGATCGATCGGTGTCGATCACATCGTGGGTGACGGTAAGTGTTTCGTTGCTGTTGGCGCCGCTGCGGCCCAGGTCATCGGCGAGAATTTCGCCATCCGCGGCACGGATCTGCACGCGCGCCACATGGGGCAGCTCGCCGGTGGATTCGGCGATGCGCACCAGTTCGCGGCGTTGCATGTCGCGCAAGGGCGCGGCGGAGACGGAGGCGGTTTGGGTGGCGATGGCATCGGCGGTGTTCTGCGCCATGCCGAGCAAGCTCCCCAGCTGGCGCTGAGTGAGCATGGTGACCAGCAGGGTGGCGGTGACCAGCGTAGGCACAAGCGCCACCAGCGCCAGTCGTTGCATCAACGACGTGCGCCGCCACCACCGAACTGCCCGGGAGTTCGCCCCTGCAACCATTGGCTATCACCCTGTCCGACGCTCCGAGCGCCAGCTGGGATCAGCCTAGCGCGATTCGCCAAGTTGGGCAGCTAGCCCATTGGCCGAGGGGTTACCTTCAACGTTGTGGGCGATCGGCCGGATGGGAAGGCTTGGCCTGCCGGTGCCGCCGCAGCAGACGCTCCGCCAGGGGTGCCAGCAGGGCCAGCACGATGACGGCGCCCAGCGGCATCCACACGCCGCGCTGCAATAGCAAACTTGCGCCGAAGTGGCCCTGGCTTTGCGCCAAAGCCTCTCCCAGGCCGGCGCCGATGGATGTTTCGAAGAAGGTAGTGACCGTGCCGCCCACCCAGGTGGCGCCTAGAAACAGCCACAGCGGGCAGCGCAACCAGGCAAGGCCTACGGTGATCAGGCCAAATGGCGCGACGGGTACGAATCGCAAGAACAACGTGTAGGTCAGCGGGTGCCGCTCGAACCCGTGATGCAGCTTCTCCACGATGGCCGGCGGGTGCTTGCTGCCCGCGCCGAAGGCATAGCGGCTGGCCAGGAACAGGATCAGCGTGCCGAGCATGAGGCCGATGGAGGAATAGACGGTACCCTCCCACACGCCGAAGGCGAAGCCGCCAGCCATGATCACCACCACGGCGCCCGGAATGCCAGTGGCGGTAGCCAGCGTCAGCAGGCCGATATAGGCCACACGGCTCAGCCAAGGCGCACCGGCGATCTCCTCGCGCAGTTGCGCCTGATGCCGCACCAGCTGCTCGGGGTGCAGACGATCAAGCACGCCCGAGCTAAACAACACGATGCCAGCGATCACCAGCAGGATCAGCGGCAGCGCGGCGCGCAGGCGGCTCAATAGTGCTGTCCGCTCTGGCCGTACACGGCCAGCACGCCGCGGGCCTGCTCGCGCAGGATGTCGCGACGCACGGCGATGCCGCGGCGCTCCAGCTCGCCCGCCCAGTCGGCCGGCAGCGGACCTTCATCGAACTCGGTCAACTCTTCCACGTCTTCGGCGCGGGCGCCGATCAGCAGCTCGTCCACGCCCGCCCACACGGTGGCGCCATAGCACTGGCAGCATGGCTGCGCGCTGGTGGCGAGGGTGTAGCGGCCGCCACCTTCGTTGATGCGGAAGGCCGCTAGTCGCTGCTGCGCGGCCATGTACGCCATCATTTCGGCGTGTGCCACCGAGCAGGTCTGCGGCACTACGCGATTGACGCCGACCGACACCACGCGGCCTTCCTCGTTGAACACGGCCGCGCCGAACGGGCCGCCGTGACCTTGTTCGATGTTGTGGCGCGACAGTTCAATGGCGAGGCCCACGCGGTCCTCGTCAGTGACGTAGCGCTTGCTGGTATCGACCACATCGCCGATCCACGGCGGCAAGGTCAGGTGAATCTGCAGACGCAACATGCCTATCTCCCTATAAGCGCCAGCTTAGCCGGCCTGCTTGGCCCAGGCGTCACGCAGGGTGACCGTGCGGTTGAACACCGGCGTGCCGGGCTGGTGGTCGATACGGTCGGCCACGAAGTAGCCCAGGCGTTCGAACTGGAAGCGCTGCTCCGGTTCGGCGCTGGCCGCGGCCGGCTCCAGCCATGCACGCACCACGCGCTTGGCGTCCGGATTGATGTGTTCGATCCAGCTCTTGCCGTCGCTTTCATCGTCGGGGGCGGGCACGTTGAACAGACGGTCGTATACGCGCACCTCCGTCGATACGCCGTGCTTGGCGCTCACCCAATGGATGGTGCCTTTGACCTTGCGGTCGGCGCCCGGCATGCCCTGGCGCGATTCCAGGTCCAGCGTGCAGCGCAGTTCGGTGACGTTGCCGTCGGCATCCTTGACGATCTCGTCGCATTTGACGATGCCCACGCCGCGCAGGCGCACTTCGCCCTCGGGCTTCAGGCGATGGAAGCCCTTCGGCGGCACTTCGGCGAAATCCTCGCGCTCGATCCACAGCTCGCGCGAGAGCGGCACAAGGCGTGTGCCGAAGCTCTCGTCCTTGGGATGATTGGAGAAGGTGAGCTGCTCTTCGTGGCCTTCGGGCAGGTTGCTGATGACCAGCTTGAGCGGATCGAGCACGGCCATGCGGCGCGCCGCGGTGGCATCGAGGTCTTCGCGGATGCAATTTTCCAGGATCGAATAATCGATCACGCTGTTCTGCTTGCTCACGCCCAGGCGTTCGATCAGCAGGCGCAGGCCGGCCGGCGTGAAGCCGCGACGGCGCAGGCCGCGCAACGTGTTCATGCGCGGATCGTCCCAGCCATCCACCAGGTTCTCGTTGACCAACTGCGCCAGCTTGCGCTTGCTGGTAATGGAGTAGGACAGGTTGAGGCGGGAGAACTCGATCTGGCGGGGCTTGGCCGGCTCGGTGTGGAAACCGCCTTCGCGCAGGTGCTGCCACAGCTCCGGGTGGTTCACCAGATCCACCTTGTCCACGAACCAGTCGTAGAGCGGGCGGTGGTCCTCGAACTCCAGCGTGCAGAGCGAATGGGTAATGCCTTCCAGCGCATCGGAGAGGCAATGCGCGTAGTCGTACATCGGGTAGATCGGCCACGCGTCACCGGTATTTTGGTGAGCGATCTTGCGAATGCGGTAGATCGCCGGGTCGCGCATGTTCATGTTGCCCGAGGCCATGTCGATCTTGGCGCGCAGGGTCTTGGCGCCGTCAGCGAATTCGCCCGCGCGCATGCGCCGGAACAGGTCCAGGTTCTCTTCCACGCTGCGATCGCGGAACGGCGAGTTGCGGCCGGGCTCGGTGAGGGTGCCGCGGTAGGCGCGCATCTCTTCCGGGTTCAGGTCGTCCACGTAGGCCATGCCGTCCTTGATCAGCTTGACCGCGGCGTCATAGAACACCTCGAAATAGTCCGAGGCGTGGCGCAGGTCGTGCCACTCGTAGCCCAGCCAGCGCACGTCGTCCTTGATGCCCTCGACGAACTCGGGGTCTTCCTTGCCCGGGTTGGTGTCGTCCAGGCGCAGGTTGCACCAGCCGGTGAACTCGCGGGCAATGCCGAAGTTCAGGCAGATGGCCTTGGCGTGGCCGATATGCAGGTAACCGTTGGGCTCGGGCGGGAAACGGGTGCGGATGGCGTGGTGCTTACCGCTGGCGAGATCCTCGCGGATGATCTGGCGAATGAAGTCTCGTTGGCCCTCGGCCTGCGGTGCGGCGGGCGGGACGATGGTTTCAACGGCGGCTTTTTCGGTAGACATCGGAAATCGAATGCTCGTGCGCGGTGACGGAAACGGCCAAGTTTACCCGTTCCTAAGGTGGGGGTGTTTTGTTGGGTTTCAGGGCTGGGCGTGAAGCGCCCGTGGCCTGGAGGCTGGGTTGGCGTATTGTGGGGCGCACGATATCGGCCGGTATCGGTTCGCCTGCGATGAGGCGGCTCAAACCCGCCAGATACCCCTTTCGCGGGACGCCTCAAGGGTTCGGTGGCGATCTAAAACAAGGGGTTAGCCCGGCAGGCGGTTTTCCCGGGCCGTGCCGGCCTTACCGATCGCGAGATGCTGCGTCGCCGCAGTCTCCATCCGCCTTGAGGTACAATAGGCGTTTTCGCATAGCTCCCGTTCCCCGAATGATCGCACTCGACGGGCAGAGCGCCCTCTCGCCTTTTCGTCTCGAACGACTGAACGCCCGCCTGGAAGCCATTCATCGTGGCACCCGCGTGCAGGCCTCGTGGTTCGTCTATTTCATTGATGCCGCCCACATGCCGGAAGGCGAGCAGCGCGCCCGCCTGCTGGAGGTGCTGGAGGCCAGGGACGCTGCCCCCGAGCCCGCCTCGCTGTGGGTGGTGCCGCGTCTGGGCACCATCTCGCCGTGGTCGAGCAAGGCGACCGACATTCTGCATGGCGCCGGCTTCGACGTGCGCCGCGTGGAACGTGGCGTGGCCTGGCAGGTAGCCGCGCTGCCCGCGCCGGAATCGCCTCAGTATCAGGCGGTGCTGGGTGTGCTGCATGATGCGATGACGCAGTCGGTGCTGACCCACCTGGACGGCGCGCAGGGCCTGTTCCTGGCCGGTGAACCGGGTCCGCTGGTGCATATCGCCTTGGGCGACGACGCCAAGGCCACGCTGGACAAGGCCAACAAGGAGCTGGGCCTGGCCCTGGCCGACGACGAGATCGAATACCTGGCGGCGCGTTACGCCGAACTGGGGCGCGATCCCAGCGACGCCGAACTTTTCATGTTCGCCCAGGCCAATTCCGAGCATTGCCGCCACAAGGTGTTCAACGCCAGTTGGACGATGGACGGCGAGGCTCAGGAAAAGAGCCTGTTCGGCATGATCAAGAACACCCACCAGCATTCGCCCGCGCATACGTTGTCCGCCTATAAGGACAACGCGGCGGTGATCGAGGGCTACGAGGGCAAGCGCTTCTTCGCCGATGAAGACGGCGTGTGGCGTGCACACCCCGAGCGCGTCGATTACGCGATCAAAGTGGAGACGCACAACCATCCCACCGCTATTGCACCCTGGCCGGGTGCGGCCACCGGTGCGGGCGGCGAGATCCGCGACGAAGGCGCGACCGGTCGCGGCGCCAAGCCCAAGGCCGGCCTTACCGGTTTCTCGGTGTCGGACCTGCGCATTCCGGGCAAGCCGCGTCCGTGGGAAGTGGATCGCCCGCTGCCGCCGCATATGGCCACCGCGTTCGAAATCATGCGCGACGGCCCGCTGGGCGCGGCGGCGTTCAACAACGAATTCGGTCGCCCCGCCCTGGGTGGTTATTTCCGCGCCTACGAGCACGAAACCGGTGAAACCGGCGTGCGTCGCGGCTACGACAAACCGATCATGATCGCCGGCGGCCTGGCCAACATCCGCGCGGACCATGTGCAGAAGCGCCATGTACAGCCAGGCAACAAGGTGATCGTGCTGGGCGGTCCGGCCATGTTGATCGGCCTGGGCGGCGGCGCCGCCTCGTCGGTGGCCTCGGGCACCTCCAGCCAGGAGCTGGATTTCGCCTCCGTGCAGCGCGACAACGCCGAGATGGAGCGCCGCTGCCAGCAAGTCATCGACAGCTGCTGGGCCCGTGGCGACAAGAACCCGATCGTGAGCGTCCACGACGTGGGCGCGGGTGGCTTGTCCAACGCCATCCCCGAACTGCTCAACGACGCCGATGTCGGCGGCCGCATCGATCTGTCGCGCGTGCCGTGCGATGACCCTTCGCTGTCGCCCATGCAGATCTGGAGCAATGAGTCGCAGGAGCGCTATGTGCTGGCGATCGGCGCGGACGACCTCGCCGAGTTCGAAGCCTACTGCGCTCGCGAACGCTGCCCGTATGCGGTGGTGGGTGAAGCCACGGCCGAGCGTCACCTCACCGTGCACGACCCGCGCACCGATACCAACGTGATCGACCTGCCGATGGATGTGCTGTTCGGTAAGGCGCCGCGCATGCATCGCGATGCCACCCACGTGAAGCCGCGTGTCGACCTGGTGCCGGACTTGGCCGGCATCAGCATGGACGAGGCGCTATTGCGCGTGCTGCGCCTGCCCACCGTGGGCAGCAAGAGCTTCCTCATTACCATTGGCGACCGTACCGTGGGCGGCCTCAATGCGCGCGACCCGATGGTGGGTCCGTGGCAGGTGCCGGTGGCCGATTGCGCGGTCACCATTACCGATTTCGACGGCTATACCGGCGAAGCGATGGCCATCGCCGAACGCGCTCCCGTAGCGTTGCTCAATAGCGCCGACGCCGCGCGCCTGGCGGTGGGCGAAGCCATCACCAATCTCGCCGCCGCGCCGATTGCCTCGCTGGGCGAAGTGCGCCTGTCCGCCAACTGGATGGCCGCCGTGAACTACGCCGGCGAAGATGCCGCGCTGTTCGACGCCGTGAAGGCCGTGGGCATGGAACTGTGCCCAGAGCTGGATATCTCCATCCCGGTCGGCAAGGACTCGCTGTCCATGCAGACCGTGTGGACGGACGGCGACACCGTGCAGCGCACCGTATCGCCGGTGTCGCTGGTCATTACCGGGTTTGCCCGCGTCACGGACGTGCGTCGCACGCTCACGCCGCAGCTGCGCCTGGATCGCGGCGATTCCGAGTTGTGGCTGCTCGACCTGGGCGCCTGTCGCGACCGCCTGGGTGGTTCCGCGCTGACCCAGGTGTTCAATCGTGGCGGCGGCGTGCCGCCGGATCTGGATGACGCCAAGCGTCTGAAGTCGCTGTTCAACCTCGTGCAGGAGGCCAATGCCAACGGCTTGCTGCTCGCCTATCACGACCGTTCCGACGGTGGCGTCATCGTCACCCTGCTGGAAATGGCTTTCGCCGGCCATTGCGGCCTGGAAATCCAGCTCGACGGCTGGGCCGAAGCCACGCTGCGCGCACTGTTCAACGAGGAACTGGGCGCGGTGGTGCAGGTTGCCACGGCCAATCGCGAAGCGTTCGAGGCGCTGCTGGTCAAGCATGAGCTCACCGGTATGGCGTACCGCATCGGTCGCCCCAAGGAAAAGCTGGGCATCAAGCTGTTCCACAACGGCGACACGCTGTTCAAGTGGAATTGGCGCACGCTGTTCGACGCGTGGAACGAAACCAGCCACGCCATGCAGCGCCTGCGCGACAACCCGCTGACGGCCGACGCCGAGAACGAGTGGCGCCTGGACG
>NZ_JAELTT010000430.1 GCF_016428975.1 Dyella sp. ASV21 | reverse complement strand
GGGGGGGGGGGGGGGGGGGGGGGGGGGGGGGGGGGGGGGGGGGGGGGGGGGGGGGGGGGGGGGGGGGGGGGGGGGGGGGGGGGGGGGGGGGGGGGGGGGGGGGGGGGGGGGGGGGGGGGGGGGGGGGAGGGGGGGGGGGGGGGGGGGGGGGGGGGGGGGGGGGGGGGGGGGGGGGGGGGGGGGGGGGGGGGGGGGGGGGGGGGGGGGGGGGGGGGGGGGGGGGGGGGGGGGGGGGGGGGGGGGGGGGGGGGGG
>NZ_JAELTT010000429.1 GCF_016428975.1 Dyella sp. ASV21 | reverse complement strand
CCCCCCCCCCCCCCCCCCCCCCCCCCCCCCCCCCCCCCCCCCCCCCCCCCCCCCCCCCCCCCCCCCCCCCCCCCCCCCCCCCCCCCCCCCCCCCCCCCCCCCCCCCCCCCCCCCCCCCCCCCCCCCGCCCCCCCCCCCCCCCCCCCCCCCCCCCCCCCCCCCCCCCCCCCCCCCCCCCCCCCCCCCCCCCCCCCCCCCCCCCCCCCCCCCCCCCCCCCCCCCCCCCCCCCCCCCCCCCCCCCCCCCCCCCCCCC
>NZ_JAELTT010000428.1 GCF_016428975.1 Dyella sp. ASV21 | reverse complement strand
AGCTGTTTTCGTCGGAGCGGCCTTGGCGATCCCAGGCAAACTGCACTTTGACGCGCCCCAGCTCGTCCACCCACAGCTCCTCGTTGGGAGGACCGACCACGGTGGCGACCTGCGGGCCGTCCATGCGTGGCTTGATGCGGTGGGGCGGTTTCCATTCCACGGTGTCGGGCAGCAGTTCGGCGCGGTAGCGGTAGTAGGTACCTTCCACGGCGTCGGCGCTTTCCTCTTCCACGCTAGTGATCTGCGCGCCCCGGT
>NZ_JAELTT010000427.1 GCF_016428975.1 Dyella sp. ASV21 | reverse complement strand
CCCCCCCCCCCCCCCCCCCCCCCCCCCCCCCCCCCCCCCCCCCCCCCCCCCCCCCCCCCCCCCCCCCCCCCCCCCCCCCCCCCCCCCCCCCCCCCCCCCCCCCCCCCCCCCCCCCCCCCTTTTTCACGCACACGCCGCCAACCGAGATTCGGTCACGGGTCTCGTGGGCTCGGAGATGTGTATAAGAGACAGGATGAGGAACATCAGCCAGAACGCGACCAAGGTAAAGATCAGGTTGAAGGCGGGGCCCGCGGC
>NZ_JAELTT010000057.1 GCF_016428975.1 Dyella sp. ASV21 | reverse complement strand
GTGGTACGCCCCCGATTCCGTAGACACCTGATAGTGTCTATTGAGGATCGGAGGATCTATGACCAGCAAACGTTTCACCGACGAGTTCAAGGCTGAAGCGGTCAAGCAAGTCAGCGAGCGTGGCTACCCCGTCATGGAGGTGGCCGATCGGCTCGGCGTGTCATCGCACAGTCTCTATGCATGGCTTCGTGAGCGCGGCGTTAGCCGCGATGCGCGCAAAGCGCAGAAGGAAGTCGACCTGGTGCAGGAGAACGCCCGGCTGCGCGCCGAGCTACGTCGCGCTGAAGAGGAGCGCGACATTTTAAAAAAGGCCGCCGCGTACTTTGCCAAGGGATAAGAGCAAAGTACGCCTTCATGCAGGCCCACAGCCGGCAGTTTCGTCTCACCACGATGTGTCGTGTGCTCAAGATCGAGCGCAGCGGCTACTACGCATGGCTGAAGCAACCGTTGTCATCTCGCGCCAAGGAAGATGCTCGCCTGATGGTACATATCGAAGAGTCCTACCTGGCATCGGGCGGTGTGTACGGCAGCCGCAACGTACACCGAGACTTGACCGAAGCGGGCGAACACATCAGTCGGAAACGCGTGGAGCGATTAATGCGCAAACACGGTCTTCGTTCAGTGCGCTCACCGCTTCGGCGTCGCTACAAGGCCGGTAAGCCTGCGGTTGTCGCAACCAACCGATTGCAACGCCAGTTCAACGTTGCGCATCCTGATCGAGCATGGGTCACCGACATCACGTACCTGCGCACGGCCGAAGGTTGGCTGTATCTAGCCGTGGTCATCGACTTGTATTCGCGTGCAGTCATCGGCTGGTCGATGAAATCCAGCCTGGCACGCGAGCTGGCGATGGATGCGTTGTTGATGGCGATCTGGCGGCGACGCCCCGAAGCCGGTGTCGTGATTCACTCCGACCAGGGCGTGCAATACGGCAGCGACGACTGGCGTCGCTTCTGCCACGAACACGGCCTGGAGGTCAGCATGAGTCGACGCGGCAACTGCTGGGACAACTCGGTGGCGGAGTCGTTCTTCAGCAGCCTGAAGAAGGAACGGGTGCGTGGCCGCGTCTACGGCAGTCGTGAGGAAGCACGCAGCGACGTGTTCGATTACATCGAGGTTTTCTACAACCGGCAACGCCGACATGGACATCTTGGCGGCCTTGCGCCAATGATGTTCGAGGCGGCCAACTCAAAATCCGGCAGCTAACCGTCTACGAAAGCGGGGGCGTACCACACCCCACGAGCTTGCGGATGCCAAGAAGCGCTTCATTGAGGCAGCAATCGTGTATGAGGCTACCGTTTCGACGTGTTTGGCAATGAAGCAGCAATAACTAAAGCGAAAGGCAGGTCGCTTGATGCCCGACGCGAACGCGACGGCAAGCCTGCGCTTACTTGCTTACCTCACAGGTTAGATAGGCATGTGAAATCGCTGCTACACCTGTCGTCGTTCGTCCTATCAGCACTAAGCTGTCGCCGCATCCTCGCTCTAAAGCTGCGGGGCATCGCCAGTGGGCTGAAGCTTCGTTCTCATGAGATCATCCAGAACAGCGAAGACCTTCGGGAGATCTTCGGTATACGTGGCAATGTAATTTCCAGTAACCACTTGGCATTGCAGTGAAGGAAGCTCCTTCTCCAAAATCCAGGTGCGATGTTTTTGCCAGTAAAGCGCCAGGCGGTGAGGGTCAAGGGGTCCGGGCAGCCCTGCAACGGTTGGCCAGTACCCCTCTTCGTCTCCGCCAGAGAAAAAGGCGTTGCTTAAATGGGATAAAAGATGAGTAACAAAGTGATGCACATTTTCTTCTTTGCCGAGGTCGAAGCACACGTCGAAGACGTAGTCGTTCATTAGCTTGGCAATGCCATGGCCATCGGATGAGCCCACCTCATCGTAATAGCCGCAACCTACGCCCGAGCCTGTGGCGCCCATGCTGTTGCTGAGTTGATAGATGACAAAGCTCTTTACTGCGTTACGCGTTGCTGCCAGAGCGAATTTCAGGTGAGTCGAATCGGCGTCATCCGGCATCATTTGCTTGATCTTGAAGTCAGCAAGCGCGCGCCCAAAAAATGCGCCATCCTCGGTGCCGTCGACCTCAGCAAAGAAATTGCGCCCGGTGCTTATAAAGGTCGTCTTGAACCGGGCAAAAACCTCTTGCGAGATGCGACGCATTTCCTGCACCGCGAGCGTAGCCACGATGCCCGTGGTTTCCGCATTGGCGTCTTCATACAAAAGCAGCGCGCATTGGAGATTGTGTAGCTGCCCAGCGCGATCCCAAGAACAGGTCAGGCGAAAGAGTGCCAAATCATGCCAGCCGAGAACCCCCCTCCCCTCCAAGCTCAGCAAGTCGAGAATTCCACGCCCCTCATGTCCGTTTGTGCCAAAAATCCTGTGGGCAATTTCGACGACATTTGCTGGCGAGTTCGGCAGGCGACGTTTTTTTGTCCGCCCCCAACCTGCATTGTCTAGCAAGCGGACAAGGGAGTAGATGGATCGATTGCGGAGCGATAGTCCGTCGACGCTAACTGCATTGTAATTGGGTAAGAACTCAATCAGTGTGGCGATCGCATCATTTGCTACCGCTGCGTCGAATGCACTGGCGCGATTGACAAGCAGACTCCAGAACTGATTGTGAGCCTCGTCGTTGTCGGTCAGGCGGAAATCTCGTTCCGTAAGGAGAGAGCGAATTAGCATCCCCTCCTGCACGCGGTCGACCGCCTCCTTATACAAGACGAAGGTGTCTCTCGGCTCCGGTGTCACGAAGCGGACGATGAGCTTCAGGTAGTTTTCGAGATTCCGCCGCCCCCGCTGATTGAAGCACGCACGTGAACTCAGTGCAGCCTCATCCAGATCGGCCCAAGAATTGAAGTTGAGAGTGCCAACGTCAAAGAGCTGGGATAGTAAAAATTTCGCATCCGTCGATGACTGTCTATCTACAAAGTCCATGAAAGCCTGTTTGTTGACGAACGAACGCCCCTCCAGATTTCGCTGGACCGAAAAGGACCCGGATCGCCCCTCCGTCTCCTCGGCATAGATTTGCCGGAAAATGCCAGGGAAATGTAGGTGGAGCAACATTAGGTTGATGAGGTCACCCCGATTAAAATCCGTGCGCGCGAGCTCGGTTCGTTCAATTTGCATCAGTACGACTGCGTTGAGGAATCGCTTTACCTTGCGAATGTTACCAAGCATAGGCATGTAGCTCGCGGCCATCGGCCCGCCTAAGATTTCCGATAGCTTGGAGCGTACGCTCGAAAGCTTCACCATCGTCTCTGACGGAATGGTTTGCAAGGTGCTTTCTTCGGAACTCCAGTCGCGTTCCAGAAAACGCTGAATCAGCGTGCCATCGACAAAAAGGCTAAGCTTGACTGTGACAAATTTTTCAAGAAATGCCCGCGCATTTTCAGAGTCGCCGTCAGAACCCACCAGAATTTCAGTGTCATAACAGAGGATGTATATGGCATGCGACAGGCGAAATGTGCGCCGGATAGCAAACAGCACGTTCGCGACAGCCTTGGTGTCCAATCGGTCCAGGTCATCAATTACGATGATTATCTTGCGTCGTATGCGCTTAAGGACGTCATCAATGTCCTGAAGCATGTCATCTATCGTTTCGTCGCTCGGCTCTAGCGAATACTTGATTCCGAGAAACGAAAACTCAGCCTTTCCTTTAAGGGCTTTTGCGTAGCGCGAAGCGACTGGCGCAAATTCAGGTGCGAACGCATGCTTTTGAATAGCCGCGGTGAGCTCGCGAAGGAATCGCTGAGGAAGATCTGGCTCCGACGCATAGCGCAGAAGCTCAAACCGAAAAACTAGCGTAGATTCAATAGCCTTTTCTTGCCAGTAGCGTGATGCAAGATTCGTAAAGCTTGTTTTTCCGACACCCCACGGTCCATCTACTCCAAAAACCAGTCCAGACTGTGCGGCGCTGGCCAGGACTGCTTCGGCGAACGATTGGGCATGAAGACTCACGTCAAGAAAGTCCGCGCCCGAATCGGTGATTTCGTCGTCATCAAGAAAAACCAATTGAGAGGCCGGCCTCTCGATCGGCCAATACTTGGCGACGAGCGAGGAAAGCATTACGCCAGAGAAAGCGGCGAGTAGCAGGGGCGCCCAGGCGGGGCCAACATCCCGAACGTGAGCATGTAGTTTCTCTAGGGAGTTGGCTGCCACTCCATCGGTCCAGACACCCACTATTAGGAGAAGCATCAGATCGATGCGGCCGCTCTTAAGCATCCGGCCAAGCTCTGCGTGAGCTTGACGAGCAATGCCATAGGTCAAAATCAAAGCGGCAAAAAATATGCACGTGGCAGTGACAAGCCAAACTGGGGCACTGTAAGCCCGAAAGGCCTGAGTGCCGAGGTAGAAAGATAGTCGGAAGATCTCGGCACCCACAAAGCCGATCGCAACGAATCTCGCGAATACGGCAAGCTCAGGGGGTTTCATGGCTGTTTGAATTGCCTTCATTCCTTGATTCCTTTGGAGCATGCGATCAAGCATGCTCAGGCGTCCCGGCCTCACTCTTCGAGGAGCGGCATGAAAAGATTGGTGAGTGCGCTATCGTCAAAACGGTCCAGTTCGCGCTCACCTGAGTCAAAATCCGGTGAGGGGTCCGATACGCCGCGCTCCTCAAGACCATCGATGCGATCTTGGACTTTCGCAACCGCAGAGCCCAGCATCTTTTCTGGCACGTCAAATTGTCGAGCAAACTTTTTCAGATTACTGATGATCTCTTCTAGCTGGGTTTCATCGTCCTCATTTTGAACCAGGCTATCGATTTCATCGAATTCGTTCCAGATCGCATCCTTTAGGGTGGCCGACACGCTAGGCGGAACGTCATCACCGCCATGCTCTATTGCATCCGACAGTGTCGATAAATCATCGATACTTGGCTTCCATCGAATCATCTCGACTAGTGCAGCTTCCACCACCGCAAGAAGTTCGGCCTCATGGACAAACATTCGACCGTTGTCTCTGTCGGTCAAGGTCGAGAACAATCCGACGAGCGAACTTCCGTCTCGCCATGCGTCGAACCCTTGCACAGGACTGCGCGCAATTGTCAATGCACAGTCAGCAAACCTATCATCATCGGTGACTCTCCACCAATCAATCAGAAGTTCAAGTCTTGTGGTGTTAGATGCATCGCCATACGTCAGGACTCTTGGATCACGGCGATCGGCCTGCCATGCGGGGCGGCTCTTCATCATGTCCAGCAAGTCGACGCAAGCTTGGGCTATGCGTTTCTGTTGCGCAAAAAAGGAAAATTTAAGTTGTACAAATGTCCACAGCCTCCGTATCCAGTCTATGGATTTGGCCGTTGGTGCCATTCGAAAGAGCAGATCTTCATCGCAAAGGTACGTTGAGAGATAGTCCCTTAGCGAAGGATTGATATAGGAGACTTTTCCACCGGAAATGCTTAAAAAGCTGCCTTCAAGGATACGCAGCGACTCTTCAAAGTCTTTGGGTCCGTAGGGATGGCCATATGCCAAGCTCATCGCAGTATGCAAGGAGTCGTAAGCGACCCTGAGATCGGGCACCTCCACGCCGTATTCTGAGAGAAAGAACATGGCGATGAGGAGGTGGCGACATCTATTGTCCAGGTGGTTTCTGAAAGCAGCATCCCATATGCGGTGCGGGTTCTTTAGCGCGTCGAGGAACTTGGCTGGATATTCCGCGGCGTCAATGCTCGAGATATGTAATGCATCGGTCATCGCCTCAATCACGCGGGGATTGTAGTTCGCGTGGTCGATGATTGCGGGAAGGCATTTGCTTTCGATGAGTGACCTGACGTAATCCCTATGCACGCCAGCTACTAGCAAGTGATTGTAAAGAATTCTGGCCTTGATACGCCGAGTGTAAACGCCAACGTCAAGCACATATTTGGTCACATCGAGTCGCTGATCTCCCAGGTGCTCCGACACCTGCCTGGCTTCTTCAAATATGTAGCCTCGTGTCGTCAAGATGAAACGAGCATTCTTGGATCGGCGAATGCGCATGATGAATCGCGCCAATTCAGAGTCTTTATGCGCCAATGCCTTCTTGTCGAGGGCGACTCTTCCAAGGAAGTCATCGAAGAGAAAGATTTGTCTTTTCCCATCCTGGAACGCTGCGAGCCCATCTTCGAGGCTGCGGATCGGGACGAGTTCCCACTCCTCACTCAGAAACGTATAGCAGAGCATCTCCGCAAGCGTGGTTTTACCAACGCCTGGTGGCCCTGAAATGATCAATACACGATGCTGGTCGAGTTTCTTTAGGGATTGATCGAAGCTTGGATTCGGTGCATAGACCCTGACCTTCTGTTCAATCTCTTCGAGCGTTATCGACGCATACGCGTGGGCTGCCGCGCGAAGAATCCTTTCGAGCACGCCTGTGCCGGACAGCCAAAGCTTGATGTGCGCTTTGAGAACATCAGGGTGATCTCGCAGGAGTCCGTTGAGATCCTCTGGACCAAAGATGTCTGCCTCCGACTTAAGGTGAGGCCCAATCGTAGCGGCCAAGTCGGACTTTCCATTGGGTGTAAGTTGGCATGAGGTGGCTAGCACGTACCGATCAGCGGTGAGCTTGTCTATCGATGCGCGCTCTCGCTTCATGGCACCCTTTAGCCTGCTAAAAGGCGAGCCCTCGTAATGCTTTGCTTGAAGGACAACCGACTTGCCATTGGTGGCGGCATGACGGCCATCAACTCCTCCGTCGGGGCCAGCGCAAAACCCCTCGAAGCGCACGCCCAGATCCTTCCCGATGAGGTCTCGGGCAAGATCTTCAAAATCCGCGGAAGACAGGTTCTTAAAATGGTAAGTCATGTTCCCCCTTTCCTGCTTGCCGATCGACGCCCATAGGCCCGATACGCCATCTATCGCCGTCCAGTTTTGTGTACGACACTTCGCCAAGTGTTCGCCCCGGGGCGACGAACATGGTTTTACGTCATAGGTCGAATGACCCTTCTATACTTGAGGCGACGGTTGTCGAAGGCGGGCAATGTGCCCTCGAGAATGTCAATCACGGTTTGGTTGATGCGTGGATCTTCTATCGCGCCGGAGAAGAAATCGAAGTCATGTTTGCCCTCCTTCTTGTCGATCGACACGTGAATGATCTGCTCCGCATCAGCCACGACGGCGAGATTGGGGTTGTGCGTGACAAGGATAATCTGCCGACGTTTCTTGGCCTGCTTGATGAACGTAACGAGGACCTCGTAAACACTCTTGTTATCGAGGTTATCTTCGGGTTGATCAATGACCAGCGGGATATCTTGTCGATCAAGCATGAGGTAGAAAATGAGTAACAGGCCACCTCGCTCTCCGGGAGATAACTCGCTCAAATCCTTGCCATCGACTTTCAAATCGTACTTCGGTTCAAGGTAGTCGAAGCCGAAGAGATAGTCATAAAGCTCCTGGGGCGTCTTCTGGCCTTTCATTTGCTTGAAGACATCGCGTACGGGAGGCTCACCTAAGTCTTCGTCGCGCATGTCGGCATGCAGCGCCTCAACGATCGATTCCAACGCCCGAAAGACCTGGCCTTCATCCTCCCAGTTGTCCACGGCATCCGTAAAGCGGCGAAGCATCGCCCGCCCCTCTTCCTGTCCGCGGAAGCTTCCTATCGCCGATTGATTGATGAATTTAAGAAACTCGTCAAAAAACGACGACGCGAAGCGTAATCCCGCCTCGATCGTGAGGTTGTATTCGCCCAGTTGACTCCGGCACTTGACGATCTCGTCGTCAATCGCCTGCTTCACGGTGTCGTAGAACCGGGTCAGATCACGCTTCTTGCGGAAGACCTCTTTACTGACGCGTTCGCGCTCAGCACGAAGCGTACGTAGGTTTTCCCGATACACGGTATTGACCTTCTGAAGCTCGTCTTGCAGTCCCAGCAGCGTCTCGGCACCGGGGTTCTTAGGATCGCCCCGTAGCTCCCTTTCGCGATCATTCCATAGCTTCAGATCGCCGATGTACTGTTGATACTCACGGGCCGGCCGACCCAGTCGCTCGACCAGCTCGGCCTTCTGCGCCTCGATGGTGGCTTTCTGGCCAACCAAGCTGGAGGCATCCGCGCCGATGTCAGTGGCATGTCGGCTGGTGATCGCATTGGGGGCGGCAAGCAGGGTCTCGATCTGCATTAGCCGCAGCACCTTCTCGCCGATCACGGTATCAAGGGCGGTGTAATCCGCGTTCAAAGCCACGATCTGGCTGAAGTTCAATCCGACCGCAGCAAGAAGCGCCTCGTGTTTCGTCTCCAGTCCGGCCAGATCCTGGACGGCGCGTTCGATTGCTTGGCGAAATTGCCGAAGTTCTTCTGCGGAAGCACTCACCGTGATCTGTTCCGATTGCAGCTGCTCAATTTGCTGTTCCAGCGCGGACAGTTGCTGTGAAAGTCGCAGGAGTTCGGCGGGCTCGGCAGCGGCGGCATCTGGCCCAGTATTGGGATTCGACATTTCGGTCGGTATGACCTTGCCGTGCGCCTCAAGATCCTCCTTTTTTTGTCGAATCTTTTCTTCCAACTGCTTGCGATAGTCCTCGGTCAGCCTCTTTTCGGCGGCGACCACGGCGCCATTCGCCGAACGAAGATCCTGCTTTTTCAGGAGGATCTCCTCGTTGGCCTGTTGCGTTCGATACTGGATCAACTCGTCGAGATTGCCTTTGCGGAATCGGTCCTGCGGTTTGACATAGCGGAAGATCACGGAGTTGAGTGTGGTTCGGAATTCGTCATCCGCAATATTGGCGCAGACCCGCTCCAGATATTTTTGCGGAAGATATTCGACCCTCTCCGGCAGATTCGTGGCGGCTTGGGCGTCGAGGCGCTTAGTGTCCGCCGCGCCCTCGTACCAATTCAGCGTCGCCTGAAAATGACTCGCGCAGCCGCCCTTGAGGAATTTGTTCCGATTGAGAAACGAAAACAGTTCTTCGCCTTTCGCACCGGACGTGTTCGTGGACAGCTGATTGTGGCTGTTGCCTAGCAGGCCGATGATGTCGGTGATGGCACTCTTCCCGCTACCCTTATTGCCAATGATGGCGACGAGCTCCTTGTTCAACGCAATCGTTTCCTGGTGGAACCAGGCACCGTGCGCATCCGATTTGTACCCGTCGACGTTCGTAATGTGTACTGACTCGATATAGCGCGTTTTGTTATCGCGGACACGCCGTTCGACGTCGGGTTCGGCACCGATGAACACGCGATTGCCGGGCTCGAAAATGATCTGCTTCAGCCCCTCATAGGTCAGGTCCGCCTTGATCCAGGTCGGGGCATACTCGATGCCTCGATGGGCATCGGATGCCACCTGTCCGAGCCTCTCCTCGAGATCGGAAAGGGAATGCGCGTCGCACCCGGAAAGGACCGGCTTCGGCATGGTCGGCGCGCCCTTGTCTTCGCCACGATCCGGCCGAAGAAAATAATCGACATTGCCGGCATGCCCGAAAAACGCGTTACTGAACTTGTCCAGCTCGTCGGTGATCAACAGTTTGCGCTGTTTGCCACGCTCAGGTCGAATGCCGTCGTTGTTGGCTGCCGTAATAATAAGCACGTAGTCCAGCAAGTCGGCGGTCGAGCCGTAGACATTACTTAGCGCCTCTCGGATGAACTCCCGCGTGGTCGTGGCCGAAGCAAAATCATGTTGGTGCTTGAGTTCGGAGGTCTTGACGTGCCGCCCACCGCCAGCGGTCTTATTGGTTTTGAGTACGTCTAGAAAGGATCGAATCTCTTCGGCGTAATGGGGGCGGAAGGGATTGAACAGCAGATGGACATTGACTTCCTCCTGCTGCTTGTTGACAACATCGTTAGTGCGCAACTCGACGTTCGGTAAGAAAAGTTTCGGCGAGTCGGGGTAACGGGCTTGGTAGGCCTGCAGCGCGGAAAAATAGCCATCGGCGGAGAAGTAGTCAGCAATCCCGAAAACCTGCACATCCGACGCATGCAGTGCGCGACAGTACGCATCCCAAATATCCGATCCATCGGCCACGGCGAATTGATCGTTGAGCTTCGTTCCCGGCGCGTGCAGGTGGAGGTCCCATTTCCTCCACGCCGATCCCCTCGGCCATCGTGTCGTCATCGCGGAATCCCCTGTGCTTGCATGCAGCATAGCGGTGGCTATTGCGCTTCGCGAATGCAATCGCTATGAGCGGCGCTGGCGTGTTGTGGATTTGCCCGTTGCCTTCGCTGACTTGCGCCTGGCAGGCGGTGCGGAGGCTGGGGTACGGCGCCATTGGGCGATCGTCGCCTCTAAGGCAGTCACCTGCCCCGCCTGATGGGCTGCCGCCTGTTCGGCCGTCCGCACGACAGCTTGCAGGGCGTCCCGCTGCGTCGTGAACTCGGCCACCTGCTTGGCGTGTTCGCGCCGCGCCCGCTCCTGCTGCTGCCCCAGCGCCTTGAGCTCCTGGCGCGCCTGGTCGACCTGCTGGTGAGCGCGGTCTTCCACTGTACGGATGTGCGCCTGCATGGCGGCGTGTTCCGCCCGCAGCCCCTCGAGCTCCGACTGTCGACGTTGGAGTTCGCCCTGCAAGCGATCGCGTTGTTGCCGCACGTCGGTCACGTCGGCCGCGAGCTGCTCGAGCAAGCCCTGGCGTTCGGCCAGTTGCAGTTCGGCCTGAGCCAGCTTGCTCGCCCCCTCGGCCAGTTCGCCCTGGACTGCGGCCAGCGCGATCTCCCACAGCTTGCGCTCTTGGGTGAGCTCGGTTTGCGCCGCAAACAAGGTGTTCTGTTGCTCCGTCAGAGCGGCCTCGGCGGTGGTGCCGGCGTGGCTCAGTGCGAGCCGCCATGCCTCCGCAAAGGCCTGGGCCACCTCGCCCGGCAATTCCGGCAGCAACGCGTGGCCCTTCAAACGCATCGCCAGCTGCTCCCACCACTGCTCCAGCAACTGCCCCACCCGCGCCGGGCTGCCGCGCCCGAGCTCGGTGCGCACGCGTTCGACGGTCGGGCGTTCGCCGCGGGCCAGCACTGCGTCCGCGGCCTTGAAAACCTCGTGTTCCGGCACTCCGTTGGCCATACTCCGCCCTCAGCTAGATTAGGTCTGATAAGGGCAGTTTATCCGACCTTAGTTGGCAAAAAGCCTTTTTTAGTTACGGTGGACGTAATGAATCATACGATTATGCCGACTGACCGTGCGAATCTCCCGCTGGACCTGACAACGCTCGATGCCGCAAGCCAGGCGGCCGCTGCGGCGTTTGTGGCCGCCGGCACCGCGGCGAACACCGTGCGCAGCTACCGCACGGCCCTCACCTACTGGGCGGCGTGGCTGCGCGGGCGCTACGACGACGCCTTCGGTGACGCGCCGCTGCCGACGACGGTGGTGGTGCAGTTTGTGCTCGATCATCTGGCGCGGCCCACCGCCGACGGGGCGTGGGACCACACCTTGCCGCCCGCGCTCGATGAGGCTCTGGTTGCCGCTGGCGTTAAGGGCCATGCGGGCGCACTGGCGTTCAACACGGTCAGTCATCGCCTGGCCGTGCTGGCTAGCTGGCACCGCGTGCGCGGCTGGGACACGCCGACCGATGCAGGCCCGGTGAAGACCCTGCTGCGCCAGGCGCGCAAAGCCCAGGTGCGCCAGAAGACCGCTGCGGTCGCCGAGTCGCTGCAGGCCCTCTTGGCTACCTGCACCGATGAACTGCGCGGCGTGCGCGATCGCGCGCTCTTGCTGCTGGCCTGGAGCGGCGGCGGCCGACGTCGTTCGGAGGTGGTGGGCCTGCAGGTGACCGACGTGCGTCCGCTCGATGCCGACACTTGGCTGGTGGCGCTGGGGGCGACCAAGACCGACACACAGGGCGTGCGGCGTGAGAAGCCGCTGCGCGGCGAGGCCGCACATGCGCTGGCCGCTTGGTTGGCGGCCGCGCCGGCGACGACGGGTCCGCTGTTTCGGCGGCTGCATCGCGGCGGCACGGTCGGCACCACCGCCCTCACCGGCGATCACGTGGCGCGGATGGTGCAACGGCGGGCCAAGCTCGCGGGTCTCGAGGGCGACTGGGCCGCACACAGCCTGCGCTCGGGCTTTGTTACCGAAGCGGGTCGGCAAGGCGTGCCGCTCGGCGAGGTGATGGCGATGACCGAACACCGAGGCGTAGGCACCGTGATGGGCTATTTTCAGGCGGGCAGTCTGCTCACCAGCCGGGCGAGCACCCTCCTTGCCGCCGCACGCGAGGACAACGAACCCTTTTCGCGATAACACGATCTAATCACAACGGATTGCGGACTTCGAATTCCGTAATTAGCGGACCTGCGCCTGACTTAATCGCCGCAGCCCTTCTCTCTAGCATCCGCCGTAATCTTTCTCTCTAGAGACAAGTCACATGACGGATGCAATGAAGCGCTGGGAGATTCCCAGTTTTGGTCTGGACAAGCTAAGGCTTGCCGCCGCTCCGCGGCCGCAACCGAAGGCCGGCGAGATCCTGGTCCGGGTAGAAGCGGTGTCCCTCAATTACCGCGATACCCAAGTTATCGAAAACGGCATGACGGCGACGCTTGAGTTCCCCTTTGTGCCTACGTCCGACATGGCTGGCACGGTAGTGGCAGTTGGCGAAGGAGTGAACCGGTTTGCCGTGGGGGATCGCGTCATTTCTACGTACATCTCCGGCTGGACGGATGGTGCCCCGCGCTCGTGGGCGGAGATGCCAACGCAGGGCGGACCCATTCCCGGGATGCTTGCCGAATACGTAGCCACTCCCGCCGACTGGTGTGTGCGGGCGCCCAAAAGCCTTGACGCTGCCGAGGCAAGCACTCTTCCCATCGCTGCCCTCACTGCTTGGATGGCACTTATTGAGCTGGGCCAGCTACGCGCCGGCCAAACGGTGGTCGTTCAAGGCACGGGGGGCGTGTCGTTGTTTGCCATCCAGTTGGCTGCCGCTGCCGGCGCCAAAGTGATCGTCACGACCACAAGCGAAAACAAGATTGCGCGCGCTATCGAGCTGGGTGCCACACATGGCATCAATCGCAACACGGAACCGGATTGGCATGTTGCCGTGCGCGACCTAACCGGCGGCCGCGGGGCCGAGCACATTCTGGAAATGGCGGGAGGCGAGAATCTTCGCCGGTCTCTGGAAGCTGTCGCCCCAGGCGGCCGCATCTCGATCATTGGCCTTCTTGAGTCGGATGAGCTCAATTCCTCAATCATGCCGCTACTCGGTAGCCGAGCCAGTCTAGTGGCGGTAGCGGTTGGCCACCGTCGTGCTCTGGAGGACTTGGTGCGGATGATCGACCACCACGACATCAAGCCGGTGATAGACGGCCGCTACACCTTCGACCAGGCGCCCGAAGCATTCGCTCACTTGAACCGCGGCGCCTTCGGCAAGGTCGTGATCGACGTTGCGACCGCTTGAAGCCCTCTGCACGTTAAACCCATTGCTGTATTGAGCCGCTGTCGAGCCTGCGGGTTACAGAGGGAATCCTCTGATTCGCCTGGCCCAGATAGCGGCTCCTTTTTTTGGAGTTCCCGTGAGCCCTACGGTCAAACCCTTAAGCGTCATGCCCTTCATCATCCTGGGTCTCTTCGGCCTATACACGCTAGAACTGGGCGTGGTAGGCATCCTCCCTCTTATCGTGGCACGCTACAACGTCAGCATTGCCCAGGCAGGGCTTCTGATGAGTCTGTTTGCCTTCATCGTCGCCATCTCCGGCCCGTTCCTGGTCTTGCTTTCGTCCCGACGGGATCGAAAGAAGATCTTGGTTGGCGCCCTCTTCTGCTTCTCTGCCTGCAGCGTGCTTTCAGCCTATGCACCGAGCTATTCGGCGCTCATGGCGCTGCGCATCCTGCCCGCCCTGCTTCACCCGGTGTTTTTCTCCGCTGCCTTCGCAGCTGCGGTGTCGCTGTATCCGAAAGAACGTGCCACACACGCAACCACCACGGCTTTTATCGGCACCACACTCGGCTTGGTGTTCGGCGTTCCGCTGACTACTTTGACGGCCGATCTTGTGTCCTACGAGGCGGCCATTCTTTGCTGCGCCGCGACGACATTGTTGGCCGGCTTGGGATTGCTTATCCAACTACCACGTCAAACCAAGGCGCGTCCGATGAGCTTTGCCAGTCAATTGGCCATCCTGCGTCGTCTATCAGTCTGGCTTGCGATTGCCGCTACCGTACTTGTCTTTACGACCAAGTTTGCCGTCTACAGCTATGCCGCTGAGCTTCTTCGAGATCGGATGGGCCTGGATGCAAAGACCATAAGCATGATGTTGCTGCTATTCGGCGTGGGCGGGGTGACGGGTAATTTGATTTCAGGTCGTCTTCTTCTCCGGTGGCCGGTAGCAACCGTAGCTGCGCTTCCCGTACTTCTGGCGTGCTCGTACGTCACGCTGTACGCCCTGGAGGGCGCGAACCTGCTGTCCCTGAGTGTGATCGTTTTCTTCTGGGGCGCCATTCATACCAGCGGGATGGTTATTACGCAGACCTGGCTAACTCGCGCAGCACCTGAGGCCCATGAGTTTGCCACGAGCCTTTACGTGTCCTTCGCCAACGCAGGCATCGCGATCGGCGCGTGGCTAGGCGGTGTGGCCATCGAGCGTTATGGTGTATCCGGCATCATCGCTTGCGGGCTTGGCTTCGCCGCGTTGTCGCTTGTCGCTATTTTGCTAAAAGCGTGGCGATACGGCGGGGCCGCCGAGCGAGCCGTCTATGCCTGAATCGGTCGCACGCGCCGGACCCGAGGCGCAAGGTTTAAGGTATGGACTCACTGACCCAGTCTGTCGCTAGCGTTTCGCGCTATGCCGGAGCCGCTATGGATACCATCAGCAGTTTCAATGTCTTCGTGCAGGTTGCCGAAACCCGTAGTTTCGTCGCAGCCGGCCGTACGCTTGGTGTTTCAGCCTCGGCCGTTGGTAAGACCATTGCACGCCTGGAGGAGCGCTTCGGCGTGCGTCTATTCAACCGGAACACTCGCAGCATCACCTTGACCGCAGAAGGTATGCAGTTTCTTGATCGATCACGTCGAATCCTCGCCGAGCTCGATGCGGCCGAGGCTGAAATGTCGCAATCCATCGCGGCCCCCAGGGGGCGCTTGAAGATCAGTCTCCCGATGGTTGGCGATCCATTTCTCGCTGTGCTGGCCGGGTTCAAGAAGGCTTATCCGGACATAGAGCTCGATCTGCACTTTGATGATCGTCGTGTGGATGTGATCGATGAGGGATACGACGCTGTTATCCGCGCAGGCGAAGTGCCCGACTCGCGCCTGACATCCCGACTAGTCGGCGAGTTCCAAATGGTGTTGGTAGGCTCGCCCGACTACTTCAAAGCAAACGGTTTCCCTATTAAACCCGAAGACCTTCAGGAGCACGCCTGCATACAGTTTCGCTTCGCCAATACCGGAAAATTGCAGCGATGGCCCGTGCACGGGCACGGCACGGAAGACGAACTTCCCCTACCAGCTGCCATCACCTGCAACAGCTTTGAGGCACGCGTCAGCTTCGCCGTTGAAGGTGTGGGCATTGCCTATCTTCCCGATTTTGCCATCCGCCCCTGGCTGGAGTCCGGGAAATTGGTGCGCATTCTTGAAGACCACATGCAGACTGACGTCTATCGGATCATGTGGCCAAGTGGAAGGCACCCCGTGCCGAAACTCAGGGTCTTCATCGATTACATCGTTGAAAATCTCTTCGCGCCGAAGCCAAAACCAAAGCGTTCATCGAAGATTGTCGAGAAATAGCGCCCTGGCCCTGAGGCCGCTCTCGCATGGACGCCATGGCCTTGTGCGCAACTTAAGCGGGATTGTCCGCGCCTGCGAGCGCCACCTGCCTCACTACGTGAATAAACGCTTCGAGGCTGGCGGGCATGCGCGTCCGGCTGGGGTGATAGAGATAGAAGCCGCGACTCGGAGGTGAAAATTCCCGCAGGAGCGGCACGAGCTTGCCGGAGTCTATCTGCGGTTTCATCCACTCCTCCGTCCAAACGGTGATGCCCAGCCCGTCGACCGCCGCCTGCAGCGCCACCGCGCAGTCGTTGACGATCAACGAACCCGTCACCGCCACCTCAAACCAGCTGCCGTCACGGGCGAATTCCCAAGGGTACAAGCTTGTCTGCCCTGCCCTGCGCCAGTTGATACAGCGATGCTCGCGCAACTCTTCCGGCGTGCTGGGCGTGCCGTGTTTTTCCAAATACTCGGGTGATGCCACCGCGATCTGGCGTAGGTCCGGCCCAAGCCGGACTGCGATCATGTCCTGATCGATATGCTTTCCGAGACGAATGCCTGCATCAAAACCGTTGGCCACAATATCGCTGAGACTTTCGTCGCTATGTAGATCAAGCACGACGTCCGGGTAGTCACGCTGAAATACACCGAGCATGGGTTGCAGCAGGTGCACAAGCGCCATCTGGGGTGCTGCGATGCGCAGTGTTCCGCGCGGCGTGTCACGCGACGCATTCACCTCTTCAATGGCCTCTTCGAACTGATCGAACAGCGGCTGCACGCGTACGAACAGGCGACTCCCCGCTTCGGTCAGGCCAATGCTTCGCGTGGTGCGATTGAACAATCGAACGCCCAGGCGAGCTTCCAGGCCGCGGATGGTCTGGCTCAAGGCGGAGGGCGACACACCGAGCTGTTCGGCAGCCCTGGCAAAGGCACCCAGCTCGGCAATCATCACGAACGCCTTCAAATCGGCGTACTCAGAGCCCCGCATTCTGTATCTCCAGCTTCATAAGGCATGAACCGCTCAGAGGATTGTTGATACGCGGGTGCGGACTTAACTTTTCCACCACCGCAGGACGCCCGCCCTGCTCGCATAAACCATTCTAATGTCGGGCATTTTTTCTATCAAACGGAGCCTGACATGGCTATCGCGCTTAAAGGACGAACCGTTGTTGTCGTCGGCGGCAGCTCGGGTATGGGACTGGCAGTGGCTCGCAAGGCCGCGGCGGAAGGCGCCCTGGTGCACGCGGTCGGACGGTCCGGCGATCGCCTGCTTGCCGCCAAAGCCACCATTGCCGGCGAAGTGACGCTTCATGAGGTGGACATTTGCCATGAGGCGGAGGTGGCCGCGCTGGCGGTCAATATCGGACCGATCGATCACTTGATAATTACCGCCGCGAACAATGTATTCAAACCGTTCGTGGACATCACCACCAGCGACATCGAGGCCATGCTGTGGACGAAGCTGTGGGGCGCCGTCCATCTCGTTCGCCATTTCGCATCACGACTGGCTGCCGATGGCTCGATCACGCTCTTTGGCGGCGTAGCGGCCCACAGGGCCTCGCCCGGCGCATCCATTGTCGCGGCGCTGAACGCCAGCATGGAAGGCCTGTCACGCACGCTTGCGCTCGAACTTGCCCCGATTCGCGTGAACACGCTTGCGCCTGGCGTGGTCGATACGCCGGCGTGGGACTTCCTGCCCAAGGCTGATCGCAGCCACACCATGGCGATCATGGGTTCGAGTCTCCCGGTAGGTCGTGTCGGCAGGTCTGATGATCTGGCAGACGCTGCGTTGTTCCTGATGACCAATGGCTTTACGACGGGCACCGTGCTGCACGTCGATGGCGGCGCAAACGCCTGATCTAACCCCCTCTCACGCGCGAACCTTGTCGCGCCAGGAAATCCCCATGTCTTCCAACACCACTTCCGGCATCAGCTGGCAGGATCTGCGCGCCATCGTGGAGCCTTTGCGTCCTGTTCCAGGCTCGCAACTTCTACTCATCAAGGGCGGGACCGTCATCACGATGGATCCGACGATTGGCGATTTCCACGGAGACCTGCTCATCGAAGGCAATCGCATTGCCGCCATCGCTGCCGAGCTCCATGTCGACGGCGCCCAAGTCATCGACGCGACCGACATGATTGTCATGCCGGGCTTTGTGGATTCGCATCGCCATGCATGGGAGGGCCAGCTTCGACGGATCGACCCCAATTCGCCGACGCTGCTGGACTATCTCAATTCCACGCACTTCTCGTTCGCGACCCACTACCGGCCGGAAGACATGTATATCGGCAACCTGCTGACGGCCCTGGGCGCGCTCGACGCCGGCATTACCACCATCGTGGACAACTCACACAACGCACGTAGCCCTGCGCATTCAGACGCGTCGATCGATGCGCTTGAGGATGCAGGGATCCGCGCTGTGTATGCGCCGGGCAAGCCACTGGCTGGTGAGTGGGCCCAGCATTGGCCCGACGATCTGGCACGCCTCAAGCAGGAGCGCTTCGCGTCCGATCATCAGCTGGTCACCATGGCGATGATGTCCCAATGGGATCGCGAGACCTGGGAGGCCGCGCGCGCGTGCAACCTGCGCATTATCACTGAGTTTCTTGGCCAGGACATGGGCCAGTTGCTGCCTTCGTTGCAGGAAGAGGGTTTGCTGGGTCCCGACAACATCTTCAATCACTGTACCGGCCTTACAGACGAGCAGTGGCAGATACTCAAGGACTGCGGGGTCAATGTGAATGTGTGTCCGCGATCGGACGCACAGTACGGCCTGGAAGAAGGCTTCACCGTCTATCAGCGCGCCATCGATCACGGCATCCATCCGGCCATCAGCATCGATGTGGAAGCTTCCTACGGTGGTGACATGTTTGCCGAAATGCGCGCCGTGTACTTTCTCCAGCGTGCGCATGCGCAGCACCGTCGGTTCAATGGCGACGAAAATGCCCCGGCCCCGGTCAGCGTTCGCGACACCCTTGCGTCTGCAACCGTCCAGGGTGCACGGGTCGCGGGGCTTGAGCACTGCACCGGCACGCTGTCGCCGGGCAAGCAGGCGGATGTCGTTTTGATCCGCACCAGCGACATCAATCTCTATCCCGCCAACAACGCCATTGGCACCGTCGTACATGCGGCTGAGCGAAGTAACGTCGATACCGTCATCGTCGGCGGTCGCATTCGCAAGGCAGGTGGCAGGCTTGTGGACGTTGATATGCACGCACTCAAAACGGCCACGGAATCTTCCCGTGCGCATCTGTTCGCCCGCGCTGGATATGAGCCGAATCCATTTTCCGACGTTTCACCCGCTGTCGCTTGAGTGAGGGGCTATTGGTCATGAACTTCTTACTTCTCTTGCTCGCCTTCGCAGCGGGCTCGGCCATCTCCACGCAGGCTGCGGTTAACAGCCAGCTTGCGGGTGGACTGAACGGAAACACCGTAGCTTCAGCCCTCGTCTCCTTTGTCATCGGAACGCTGGCCCTGGCAGTCATTGCCTTAAGTAAAGGCGGCCTGTCGGCCGCCATTGCCAGCCTGCCGAACCAGCCGCTGTGGCGCTTTGGTGGCGGCTTTCTCGGCGCGGCGGCCATCTTCAGCACGGTGCTGCTTGCGCCGCGCATCGGCTTGGCCAATATGCTTGCTCTGGTCATTGCCGGCCAACTACTCACGTCACTGGCCATTGACCACTTCGGCCTAATGGGCATGGTCACGCGCCACGTGTCTGGCGTGCGCGTGGTCGGCGCGATCGTCCTTCTCGCAGGGGTATTGATCACGCTCTTCGGCGACGCGCTGTTCAAGGTGCTCTTCAAGTCCACGGGAGCACTGTCGTGAATCGTACTTCCCTTAGGAATTTCGCCCTGATCGGCATGACACTGGCAAGCCTATGGGGCGCGTCGACGGTCTGCGCCACGGAGAATAGCGGCGACAACATCGGCAAAGGCTCCGAAGGGTTCTATGCAGGCGCCATTCCTTCGCAGGGTTTTTACGGTGTCCTGTATACCAACTATTACACCGCCGATCGCTACAACAACGGCAAGGGTCGCTCGGCAATTGCGAACTTCCATTTGACGGTGGACGCCGTTGCGGCACGCCTCTTCTATCAGTCCAACCTGGAGATCGCCGGAGGAAAAGTCGGCTTCTTTGCCATCGGATCGGGTGCTCGCATCGCCAGCGGTGACGCGTCGAGCAATCACAGCATCGTCGCCATGGGTGATGTGACGCTAGGTTCGACCGTTGGATGGCAGCGCGGCGATTGGCATACGCTGGCGGCGTTTGATCTAGTGGTGCCAAAGGGCAGCTACGACGTCCATCGCGCCCTCAATACCGGAAACAACTATTACTCATTTCGCCCCATTTTCTCCGTCTCTTATCTTCCGGCGTCTGGTTGGGAGCTGTCCGCGAAGGTCACTTATACCTTCAATTTCCGGAATGCCGACACGGACTACCGTTCGGGACAACTTTTCCACTTTGACTATTCGGCCTCCTATGCAGTGACTCCCGCGTTGCGCGTCGGCTTGAACGGCTATGTCCTCAAGCAGACCACGGATGATCGCCAGTACGGCGCGCCGGTCAACAGCGATGGAAATCGCGCACGTGTGGTTTCCATCGGGCCCGCAGCACGATACCAGTTGAAGGGCGCATCTGTTGAAGTGAAAGCGCTCCGTGAGTTCTCGGCTCGCAATCACTCTGAAGGCGAGAGCGTGTGGGCAAAGATTGTCGTACCACTCTAAACATTCGCTACGTAATCTTTCGATACCAGCCTCATCCGCTTGCCGCCGCCCTTGGTTCCAGCCAGCGACAACATGTCTTTCATGACCCACATCATCCTTGCCTGACGCATTGATGACCTTAAGCGCGCGTATTTGCCAGCAGGCCTTCCGACGCGCCTGCTCAAAGCGCTCGCTGAGGCGTGGCCCACGCGGTCAGCAAGCTCCGAGATCGTCCATTGGTGATCGCGAAGCAGCGCCTTCGCGATCACCATCCGCCATGCCAGCAGGTATTCCATAGGCGCAACACCCCAATCGGGAGAGGCGTTCAAAGAACGCAGATCCAGACATGGCTACTGTCTTTGCAAGCTGTTCGACGCCCTGCGGATGATTGGTACGCGCACGCAGGTTCTTCATCGCGGGCGCCAACTGCTCGTTGCCAAGCCCTCGCAGTAGCCCCGGAGCCGAAACCTCTCAGGGCTTCACAAACCGATAGACAAAGCGATCGGTGTCGCCCTTGATGGACGGGTCGAATACCTTGATCGAATGCGGATCGTCGTTGTTCGCGAGCATGCTGCTCTCAGCGTCTAGAACGAAGCCGGCCGCTTCCACTTCCTTGCGCACGGATGCGGGTTCGATCCGATGCAGCGACCGGGCCTCGCTCGCACCCGCCCCGACGGCGGCCGCATGGTCGACGATGACATACGAGCCACCAGGCTTCAGCTGCTCGTAGACGGCTCGATTGAAGTCGGCCGCCGTCGCGCCCCTGGCCTGCATCAGGTCGGTGTGCAGGTCGTGGTAGAACAAGTGCAACCACAACACATCCGCCGGCTGCGTGACCTCCCGCATCGCCACGAGGTCCGCCGAGACGGCTTCGACGTTTTCCCGGCCCGGCTCCTTCGCCAGCGCGCGCATGCTGCCGAGCGGATCGTTTTTGAAGTGGGCGACTTCAGCCGGCACGAAAGTGTAGACCCGCCCCTCGGGGCCGACGATGTCGGAGAAGCTTCGGGTCCAGCCGCCATCGCCCGGGTAAACGTCGATGACGACGGCGCCTGCAGCGACGCGTGCGAAACGGATCAATTCGGAAAGTGTGGATCGGTCGTACATGGGAATCTCCTTCGATTGGGTAAGCGTGGCCCCGCGGCGGCCCTTCTGGAGGCCATTCGCGGGGCCGCGTCGGGGTCAGACCTGCGCCATACCCCCGTCGACGGCGAGATCGATACCCGTGATGTAAGAACTCTCATCAGAGGCGAGGAACGCCACTGCAGCGGCGATTTCATCGGGCACGCCCCTGCGACCCATCGGGACCTGCGTGGCGAACTGGGCGGCCGCTTCCTTGGCCTGTTCTGCGGTAAGGCCCGTCGTCGTCCCCAGGGCCGGGGTATCGATGGGCCCGGGACTCATCGAATTCACGCGGATCCTTCGGTCTTTCAGCTCCAGGGTCCAGGCGCGTGCGAAATTGCGCACGGCCGCCTTGCTCGCGGCGTAGGCACTGAACCCCGGTAGCCCCAACACGTTCGAGACCGAAGAGTTCAGGATGATCGAGCCGCCGTCCTTGAAGAGAGGAAGGGCCTTCTGCACCGTAAAGAACACGCCCTTCACGTTCACGTCGAAGGTCTGGTCGAAATGGGCCTCGGTAGCTACCTCAAGCGGTGCGATGGTCCCCGCGCCTGCGTTCGCGAAGAGAACGTCGATGTGGCCATGCTTCTCTTTCACGACGGCATAGAGCCGATCCAGATCGTCCAGGCGCGACACGTCGCCTACGACCGTCGTCACGTTGCTCTTGATGAAGGCCGCGGCCTCCTGCAGCTCTTTCTCCCGTCGGCCCGTGATTACGACGTGGGCACCCTCTTCCACAAAGCGCTTGGCTGTGGCCAGGCCGATCCCGCTACTTCCGCCCGTAACGACCGCAATCTTTCCCGCCAATTTTTGTTCACGATGGTTGTTCATGTGCTTTTCCTTTTTCTGCTTCCTTGTTGACTGCGCCCTGCGGGGTCCGGATATCCAATGGAGTGACCGCCCGGGCGTAGCGCGTCAGAGTTGTGCCAGGCCGCCGTCGACGGCCAGCTCGCTGGCGGTCATGAAGCTGCTGTCCGGCGAGGCGAGAAAGGCAGCGGCCGCCGCGATTTCCGACGGATCAGCCATGCGCTGGAGCGGTGTCATCGCGCCATAGGCCTTCTGGCCCTCTTCGCCCAATGCCTCCTTGGCCAGCTCGGTCGCCGTCGCCCCGGGCGACAGCACGTTCACCCGGATACCGGTGCCCTTGAGCTCCTCCGCCCAGGTCTTCGCGAGGTTGCGCACCGCGGCCTTGCTCGCGCTGTAAGCGGTGAAAGCCGGGGCGCCCGTGGTGCCGGCGCTCGATCCGGTCAGGATGATGGAACCGCCCTCACTCATCAGCGGCAGCGCTTTCTGCACCGTGAAGATCGTGCCCTTCACGTTGGTGTCGAAGGTTTCGTCGATGTGCTCGGCGGTGATCTGACCGAGGGCAAGCGGCGCACCCGCCCCGGCATTGGCGAAGACGATGTCGAGGGTGCCGCGCTCGGCCTTCACCGCCGCGTAGAGCCGGTCGAGGTCGGCTTGATCCGAGACCGAGCCTTTCACGGCGCGGGCATGGGGACCGAGGTCGGCAACAGCGGCGTCGAGCACGTCCTGCCGGCGACCGAAAATGAAGACAAAGGCGCCCTCTTCGATGAAGCGCTTTGCGGCGGCGCGGCCGATACCCGTGGCGCCCCCGGTGATCACGGCGGTCTTTCCACTCAGTCTGTTCATGTCGTGCATCCTTCGTTGTGGGGGTTAAGGTCCAGACGAAGATGGGTTGCTTGACGCATCAGGGCAATTGACGAAAAATCGCTTAATTCGATCTACTTATTGGATGATCGTGCTCGACAACGTCACCATCAACCAGCTGCGCGCGTTCGTTGCGGTATGCGATCAAGGCAGCTTCTCCGGTGCGGCGCGGAAGCTCAGTCGCGCGCAATCGGCCATCAGCCACGCGATCAAGGCACTGGAAAGCGCCTTCGATGTCGAGTTGTTCGATCGCGACACCCGCAAGGCGCAGCTCACCGCCGCGGGACGCAGCCTTCTGCCGGACGCGCGGGCGGTGATCTCACGCACGGAAGAAATGAAGACCCGTGCCGGCTCGATCGCCCGAGCCGGCGCGCCCCAGCTCTCGGTGGCGGTCGATGTCTACTTCCCGCGCGCCCAGTTGATCGAGGGCTTGCGAACGCTGCAAGCAGAGTTCCCCACCGCCGCGATCAACTTGCGCATCACGACCATGCAGGGAGGCGAGCGACTGGTGCTCGAAAAGCTGTGTGCGCTGGCCGTTACGGTCCAGGATGTGCCGGAGGTGAGCCCGGATGCCGTGGAACGCCACTGGCTGTGCGAGGCAGAGATGCTGACGCTGTGCGCGCCCTCCCATCCGCTCGCCTCGACACCGAACCCCATACCCGTGGACGAGTTCGGTCGGCATGTCCAGATTGTCGTGACGGACAACCAGCCGCAAGCGGAAAAGACCCAACAAGGCGTGGCCGGCAAGCGCCTATGGCTGGTGAACGATCTCGGCGCCAAGCGCGATCTACTCAAGGCCGGGCTCGGCTGGGGGCACATGCCGCGACACCTCGTCGACGAGGACCTGGCGCGGGGCGAACTCGTCGAACTCGAACGCCGCGCCTGGCACCTCGGCCCGCTCACGTTCGTGATCTCGCAACGACGGGGTTATGACCTCTCCCCCTGCGAGTCGCGACTGGTCGAGCTTTTAGGCAACCCTTAGCGAGCCCCAAGGGAAGCCAGGCTACACCCCATCTCGGCCAAGGGCGGGCGCGAGCGCGTGAAGGCGTCGCGCGAGTGACGGCCCGGCCCGCAGAGAGGGGCGCAGGGAACGGCCACGTCGACCACCATTGCTCACCCTTGTTCCGCTGGCTGCACCGGCACGGCACCCTCGCCCACAGCGCCGATCATGTCGGGCGGATCGTGCGTGGCGCGCGGGCTTCGATGGCGACCGGGCCGCGCCGGGCATGGCGCACGTGCCTGACCACGCCATTCGGCCGTGACCAGAAGACGGCAAGCTGATCCGGATTCCCGAAGGCCACGCACAAACAGACGTCTATCGCATCACGGCGCCGAGCGGCTAGCATCCGGCGCAAAGGGTCTTCATCATCGTCGATCCAAAACCTCACGCACCTTTAAAGCGAGCTGCTCGAAGGTAAATGGCTTGGTAATCAGGGTTACCCCAGGATCAAGACGGCCGTGATGCACAATGGCATCCCGTGAGTATCCCGTAGCAAAAAGCACTTTCAGCGCCGGCCGAAGCCGCATGGCATCGTCCGCGATGGCGCGACCGCTCTTGCCAGGCAGAACGACGTCGGTGAACAGCAATTCGATGCGCTCATCGTCACGCAAAGCACGGATCGCCTCGTCATAGTTGGCCGCCTGGCACACGTCGTAGCCGAGTTCCACAAGGCTCATGACGGTGTATGCACGAACATCGTCGTTGTCTTCGACGACCAGAACCACCTCGCCACGGGTGCTTTTTGGAATGGCCAGCTCAATCTTCTGTGGAGCGGATTCCTCCTGGGCCGTACCGCGCGGGAAATAGAGGCTCACGATGGTGCCTTTACCCAGTTCGCTGCTTATCGAAACATGCCCACCTGACTGCTTCACGAATCCGTAGATCATGCTTAGTCCGAGGCCGGTACCCCGCCCGACCTCCTTGGTGGTGAAAAATGGCTCGAACGCCCGACACATCGTCTCCTCGCTCATGCCTTCGCCACTATCACTGACGCTTATGCATACGTATTGGCCGGGGAGCACGTCGGCGCCGATTCCGGCATGGGCCTTATCGATCACGGCGTTCGACGTTTCAATCGCGAGCACGCCACCATGGGGCATGGCATCACGGGCGTTCACCGCCAAATTGATGATGGCGTTTTCCAACTGCCCCTTGTCGGCCTCGATAGCCCATAACTGGGGTGCAAGCGCGCCCTTGAGTTTAATCTGCTCGCCCAACGTACGATGCAGGAGGTTTCGCATGTCATGAACCAACGCATTGACATCCAGGCGCCGCGGCTCCAGGGGTTGCCGCCTTGAAAAGGCCAGCAATCGACTGGTCAGGTCGGCGGCGCGCTCTGCGCCCTTGAACGCGAGCCTCAGGCCGATGGCATGCCGCGCATCGTCCGACTGGCTTCTCTCGATCGTCTCTAGGCCACCGATAATCACCGTCAAGAGGTTATTGAAGTCGTGTGCGATACCGCCGGTGAGCTGGCCGACCGCCTCCATCTTTTGAGCGTGCCGTAGCGCCTCCTCTGCCTTCGCGCGTTTGTTGACCTCCTCAAGAACTCGATTTTCGAGGTCCATATTAAGCTCGCGCAACCGCTCCTCGGACTGGGCGATGGCAGCTTTGGCGTCGCTGCGTATCTGGGCCAGGTCAAGATTCGACCTGACGCGCGCCACGAGCTCGCGCGCCGAGAAAGGTTTGGTCAGGTAGTCGTCCGCGCCAACATCCAGACCCTCAATCC
>NZ_JAELTT010000426.1 GCF_016428975.1 Dyella sp. ASV21 | reverse complement strand
AGCTGTTTTCGTCGGAGCGGCCTTGGCGATCCCAGGCAAACTGCACTTTGACGCGCCCCAGCTCGTCCACCCACAGCTCCTCGTTGGGAGGACCGACCACGGTGGCGACCTGCGGGCCGTCCATGCGCGGCTTGATGCGGTGGGGCGGTTTCCATTCCACGGTGTCGGGCAGCAGTTCGGCGCGGTAGCGGTAGTAGGTACCTTCCACGGCGTCGGCGCTTTCCTCTTCCACGCTAGTGATCTGCGCGCCCCGGT
>NZ_JAELTT010000425.1 GCF_016428975.1 Dyella sp. ASV21 | reverse complement strand
GGTTGGGCCGTAGGCATTCCTCGATACGCCGAGTAATTGCCCAAGCCGGCGGCATTCGGCCGGCGCCAAAGCGCCGCTCACCGCGTGCCCTGACGCTGGCAGAGCGCGAAGAGATCTCGCGGCGGGTCGCTTTGGGGCAATCGCTCCGGCAGATCGCGGCTCACCTTGGTCGTGCGCCGTCCACTGTCAGTCGGGAGTTGGACCGCAATGGCGGGCGTGATGGTTACCGTGCGAGCCACGCTGATCAGCAAGCCT
>NZ_JAELTT010000424.1 GCF_016428975.1 Dyella sp. ASV21 | reverse complement strand
CGGCCGGCGTTTCGAAGTTCAACGTCTGCCGGGGCCGCTCGTTCAATCGACGGGCAACGGCATCAAGCTTCGCCTGAGAATACACCGACACGTCGGTGCCTTTGGGAAAGTACTGGCGAAGTAGGCCATTCGTGTTCTCGTTCGAGCCACGTTGCCACGGATGTTGCGGATCGCAGAAGTAGACCTGGATATCGGTCGCCAAGGTAAAGCGCCGGTGGTCAGCCATCTCCTTGCCGCGATCCCAGGTCAGTGATT
>NZ_JAELTT010000423.1 GCF_016428975.1 Dyella sp. ASV21 | reverse complement strand
GTGATGCCCTCCAGACTCTGCGTCCAACCGTTGGCCAGCGCGGCGGTAAGCGCCTCGTTTTTCAGGCGTGCGCCCGGCTTGGCGGGGTCGTGGAGCGACACGCTGACCGGGCGATGCAGCACGGCCAGCGTCTTGAGCGCATCCCATTGTGCAAAGCCCAGCTTGGTCCAGGGTTTGGGGATAAAAGTGGTGGGTTGGAAGTTCCATTTGGGATGCCGCTCCCAGTCGGTAAAGCCGGGATAAATGGATCGCCCC
>NZ_JAELTT010000422.1 GCF_016428975.1 Dyella sp. ASV21 | reverse complement strand
CCAGCTTTACCAACTTGCGACCATGGGTATGCACCCAACGCTCCAAAGGTACGAATAAGTCACCGAGTTCGTTGAATAGGGGGCGCGGCATCAGCCAGAACGAGCCGCTCTTGTCTAGGGTCTGCCCATTGCGAGTGCAATGAAGGGAAAAGCCGGAGGGTGCATCAGAGATCAAGGATCGCTGATATGTGCTGTCGCTTTGAATATCCTCACGGCAAAGCAGCTTCACGATGGCGCGCGCCTTAGCGCGACCGT
>NZ_JAELTT010000421.1 GCF_016428975.1 Dyella sp. ASV21 | reverse complement strand
TGGCCAGCGCGATGCCGACGAAGGGCGAGGCCGCGCCGGTATCGCCCAGGCGCTGGGTCAGGTCGTAGCTCTCGTGGGATTCCAACAGATCCAGCGGACTGCCGGCGGCCTTGAGCGCGGGCATCAATTCGGCCAGCGCCTGCCCCGGCTTGCCGCTGTCGAAGAAGGCGCGCGCGGGCGCGGACGTGATGCCCTCCAGACTCTGCGTCCAACCGTTGGCCAGCGCGGCGGTAAGCGCCTCGTTTTTCAGGCGTG
>NZ_JAELTT010000420.1 GCF_016428975.1 Dyella sp. ASV21 | reverse complement strand
GGGGCTCGGGCGGTAGCTCGTCCAGCACGAGTTGGAGCAGGCGCGCGGAGTCGCATCGGCTGTTGCCGTCGGTGTCGTCGTCGATAAAGGCCCAGCCCTGCCAGTCGGGGAAATCCGCATCGCTATGTACCTGCACGCCGGCCGCGTTGAGGTCCACGTAGACCGTGCTGCCGTCCAGCGGCGAGGTGATGGCGCGGATGTGCGGCACACGGCCGCGATACTGGTCACGGGCGGCCAAGGCGTCCGGCCCCAGCA
>NZ_JAELTT010000419.1 GCF_016428975.1 Dyella sp. ASV21 | reverse complement strand
CCGGCGCCACGCCCGAGGCGCAGCGTCGCCAGCGCCTGATTCGCGCGCACATCGCTGCCCAGATGGACCCGATCCGTCAGCGCCTCTCGCGTTGCATCGTGAAGATGCCCACGGAATGGGCGCGGGAAGATTTCGATCAACGCTGGGGCTGGATCAAAAGCGGCGAAGGCGAACTGCCGCCGAACGTCCTATGGAGCAACTGCTTCACACCCGAAGCCTACGACAAACTCAAACGCCACCACGCCGCCCTCAGTT
>NZ_JAELTT010000418.1 GCF_016428975.1 Dyella sp. ASV21 | reverse complement strand
GCAAGCGCCGATAACGGCCGGTGGTGCAGTTCGTACGCAGTGGGCAGCTCGGGCAAGCGGATGACCAGTAGACGTGGATCGTCTTGCCGTTTTCGTCCGTGCTCATGCGGCGCGTGGCCACGTTGCCTGCGGGGCACCGATAGCTATCGGTAGCGGCGTCGTAGCGGAAGTCCTGCTTGGTAAAGCGCCCCGCCGCCGCACTGGAGGAGGTCTGCGTTTGGGGCACAAGCGGCGTGATGCCTGCCTCCTCGCAGG
>NZ_JAELTT010000417.1 GCF_016428975.1 Dyella sp. ASV21 | reverse complement strand
GGTTGGGCCGTAGGCATTCCTCGATACGCCGAGTAATTGCCCAAGCCGGCGGCATTCGGCCGGCGCCAAAGCGCCGCTCACCGCGTGCCCTGACGCTGGCAGAGCGCGAAGAGATCTCGCGGCGGGTGGCTTTGGGGCAATCGCTCCGGCAGATCGCGGCTCACCTTGGTCGTGCGCCGTCCACTGTCAGTCGGGAGTTGGACCGCAATGGCGGGCGTGATGGTTACCGTGCGAGCCACGCTGATCAGCAAGCCT
>NZ_JAELTT010000056.1 GCF_016428975.1 Dyella sp. ASV21 | reverse complement strand
GCTCAACGCCGCGTACGCGATACTGGAGCAGCACGCTGAAGCCACTGCCGGTGACTGGCTGGTCGGCGACGGATTCAGCCAGGCCGATCTCACGACGGCCGTGGCCTGGCGCTTCACCCAACAGGTGGCGCGCGATGCCTTGGGGCCTCGCGATTACCCTGCCCTGGTCGCACTATCGGTGCGCGCCGAGCAGTTGCCCGCGTTCCAGGCGCTGCCGCCCGAATAATCCCCGATTGGCTCAGCGCGACAGGTGCGCGGCCAGCGCGGCGTAGAACTGCTCGTAGGTTTCGGCTTCACTCACTACGCTGGTGCGGGAATCGCCATTGCTGTCCCAGATCGTGCGGCGAAACCGGGTCCGTGCGAGTACGCCCTGCCCATCGGTCGCGGGCATCAACAGGACCAATGCTTCCGTCGTCTGGTGATCGGGCTTTCCCGGCAACGCCATCTTGGACTTGAGCAAGCCGCGCAAGGTCTCGCGCCCCTTGCTCACCAGCACTTCGTCGTGGCGTGCCTCGATCAGATGAAAATCCCGGTCGATGCTGGTCGCCACGTAACCTTGATCGCGTAGCGTCGTGAGCACGGCGTCCAACGCCGGCTCCAGCCCCGCGGCGTAACGATGGTCACGCACGCGCTGCAGCGTTTCCTGATCCTGCTCGGTCAGGTCGACGTTGACCTGCTTGGAGCTGTAATGAAGAAAGCGGCCACCGGTGCCGGTGACCTGCTCGTTGGGCTTGGCCTCATCCTGAGCCAATACCGCACCGGCGAACACCACACCCAGCAGCACCGCCGTCCATCGCAACCCGCCACGCTCTCGCTTGCGCCACATACAGCATCCTGCCTGATCGACACTGGGAGCCGCAGACTAACCACTCTTGGATGACGACACGCGTGCCGGCCATCCGCGGCACTTCACGATCGTTCAGCGAACGGCGTCGATCGCTTGCGACAGGCGCTCCACACCCACCACCTCCATCTCGCCGACCTTGCCCTTCTTAGGCGCGTTGGCCTTGGGCACCACTGCCTTCTGGAAGCCATGATGCGCGGCCTCTTTCAGCCGCTCCTCGCCATTGGGCACCGGACGAATCTCGCCGGAAAGGCCAACCTCGCCGAAGGCAATGGTCTTCTCCGGCAACGGCCGGTCGCGCAGGCTCGACAATACGGCGAGCAGCACTGGCAGATCCGCCGCCGTCTCCTGTACCCGAATACCGCCGACCACGTTGACGAACACATCCTGGTCATAAGCCGCCACGCCACCATGACGATGCAACACCGCCAATAACATGGCCAAGCGATTCTGTTCCAAACCCAGCGCTACGCGGCGAGGATTGCCCAGCGAGGATTGGTCCACCAGCGCCTGCACTTCCACCAAGAGCGGACGAGTACCCTCACGGGTGACCATGACGGCGCTGCCCGACGTGGGGCCACTGTGCGCAGAAAGAAAGATCGCCGATGGATTGGGCACTTCGCGCAGCCCGCGCTCCGACATGGCGAACACGCCCAGCTCGTTGACCGCACCAAAGCGATTCTTGAAGGCACGCAAGACACGGAAGCGACTCCCCGATTCGCCCTCGAAATACAGCACCGCGTCCACCATGTGCTCCAGCACGCGGGGGCCGGCGATGCCGCCCTCCTTGGTCACGTGCCCCACCAGGAACACCGATGTGCCGGTTTCCTTGGCGAAACGGGTGAGCTTGGCGGCCGATTCGCGTACTTGGCTCACCGAGCCCGGCGCGGCGGTCAGCAATTCGGTCCAGATGGTCTGAATGGAGTCGATCACCAGCACGCGCGGCTTGCTCGCCAGTGCCTGCTCGATGATGCGCTCGATGCAGGTTTCGGCCAACGCATGCAACGGACCCAACGGCAGGTCCAGGCGCTGCGCACGCGAGGCAACCTGTCCCAGCGACTCCTCGCCCGTGACATATACGCTGGGCACCTGCGCCCCCAGCGTGCCGAGCATCTGCAGCAAGAGTGTGGATTTGCCAATGCCAGGATCGCCGCCGATCAGTACCACCGAGCCATCGACCAGGCCGCCACCCAGCACGCGATCCAGCTCCCCGATGCCGGTGAGCGTGCGCGTTTCGGCGGTAAGCGCCACGGCCGTGAGTGGCGTGACCTTGGGCGAACCTGCCGCACCACCTGCGTAACCCGAGCTACGCGCCGCGCCGGCTGATTTAACGGCGGGCTGCACCACGATCTCGCTCAAGGTATTCCAGGCATTGCATTCGATGCATTGGCCCTGCCACTTGGAGTGCTCCGCACCACAATCGGTACAGACGTAGGCGGTCTTGGCTTTGGCCATGCGGGGAATCCTTGGAAGAGTGGCGCGACGGCAGGAGCTTAACGGGCCGCCATCGCAGACAACGAGACGCGCCGAACCGCGATCAGCTCTCGTCCTCGACGAACAGCACACGACGGGTCATGCCGCAGGTGAGATCGTAGGAGATCGTGCCTGCCTCCGCCGCGATCAACTCCACCGGCAACTCCGGCCCCCACAACGTGACGCTGTCGCCCACCTTGGCCTCGGGCGCGTTGCGCAGGTCCAGGGTAATCAGATCCATCGATATGCGACCGATCAGCGGCACCCGGCGATCACCAACCAGTACCGGCGTGCCAGCTACCGCGCTGCGCGGGTAGCCGTCGCCGTAGCCCACGGCAGCCACACCCACGGGCATATCTTCCGGGCAGGTCCAGGTGCCGTTGTAGCCAACGTGCTCGCCTCGGCCGATGCGATTGACCGCAATAAGGCGCGTGCTCAACGTCATTGCCGGGCGAAAGCCGAAGTCCGCTCCGGTCTTTCCACCCACCACGGAAAGCCCGTATAGCAGCCCACCGGTACGCACCCAATCGCCACGTGCCGCCGTCCAGCCAAGCACGGCGGCCGAATTGGAGAGCGAGCGCGGCCCGTGCAAATCCTTCGTTGCTGCGGCGAAGCGCGCCATCTGCGCCGGCGTCTGCTCGCCGCCGAACACTTCCGAATCGGAGAAATGGGTCAACAGACCGATCTCCGGATCGATGCCCGCCATGGTCGACAGCTGACCATGCACAAACGCCACCGCTTCCGGCGCAAAGCCCAGGCGATGCATGCCGCTATCCACCTTCAGCCATACACGCAGCAAGCCGCGCGAGGGAGAAGCTTCGCGCAGCCATTGCAGCTGCGCCTCATGATGGATGGCCGCATCCAGGTTCAGACGCTGCATCTCGGCGATATCGCTGGCCCGGTCCGGCCCCGACAGCACCACGATGCGCTGCCGATGTCCTGCTGCGCGCAGGCGCAAGCCATCACCCAAGGCCGCCACGGCAAAGGCGTCCGCTTCCCCATCGAGCGCGCGCGCCACCCGCTCCAATCCATGCCCGTAGGCATCGGCCTTGACTACCGCCATCACCTTGGCCGGTGACGCCAGCGCCTTGATGCGGGCGAGGTTATGGCGCAGGGCGCCCAGATGGATGGTGGCGACAGTAGTACGGCTCATGCCTGCTTGGCGCCTGGGCAGGCGCGCCTGATGAATGACGAGGTAGAAGAAGCGGACCGGGCAATCCGGGGTAAGGCTAAAGCTTAGCAGCCTTGCCTCGGGAGCCCGTCCACGTCACCCAAGCTAACGCGTCGGCACGGCGTCCAAGAGCCCTATCGATGGCAGCCCGATGGCAAAGCCAACTCAACGACTCGTGCAGCGCCCCATGGCTGCGCGATGCGCCTTATCGTATTCGGACTGCGTGATAGCCCCTGCAGCCCGTGCGTTCTGCAGGTCGATCATCTGCTGCCCGCATGTCTTATCGTCCTGGACAATTCGGGTGCTGCTCCCGCAACCACCGAGCATCAGGCAAACCGACACCGACCACATAAAAGCCGTCGATCTATTCATGGCGACACCTTAGATGACGCCCAATACCAGCAACACGATCAGGATGATAATGACCAGACCAAGGCCACCACTGGGCCCATAGCCCCAGCTGCGGCTATACGGCCAGGTGGGCAACGCGCCAAGCAAAAGCAGGACGATGATGAGCAGCAGGATAAGTGACATAGGTGGCACCTCGTACCTGGAAACCGGTTACGAGGCTGCGCCCAGGGGTGTGAACCTCTCCCCTGTTTTATGTGCAGGCGGCGCAAAGGCCGCTGATGGTACAGGCGCCGTTCCCATACCGTAACGGCGCCTAAAGCCGCGTTGTGCAGGCTTACTCGAACGCGCCCACGAAAGAGTCGGGCGCGTAGTTCTCGAACTTGGTGTAATGACCGAGGAAAGCCAGCTTCACCGTATCAGTCGGGCCGTTACGCTGCTTGCCGATGATGATCTCGGCCAAGCCCTTATCCGGCGATTCCTTGTTGTAGTACTCGTCGCGGTAGATGAACATGATCACGTCCGCGTCCTGCTCGATGGCGCCCGATTCGCGCAGGTCCGACATCATCGGACGCTTGTCGGCTCGCTGTTCCAATGAACGGTTCAACTGCGACAGTGCAATCACCGGGCAATTGAGCTCCTTGGCCAGACCTTTCAACGAGCGCGAGATTTCCGAAATTTCGGTCGCGCGGTTTTCCTTCATGCCGGGCACCTGCATCAGCTGCAGGTAATCGATGACGATCAGGCCCAGACCACCATGCTCGCGATGGAGGCGGCGCGAACGCGAGCGCATTTCCACCGGGGACAGACTGGGCGTGTCGTCGATAAAGATCTTTGCTTCGGAAAGGATCGCGATGGCATTGGTGACGCGCGGCCAATCTTCTTCAGCCAGGTCACCGTTACGCAGATGCTGCGCGTGAATGCGGCCAATCGAAGAAATCATACGGAAAGCCAGCTGCGAGGCCGACATTTCCATCGAGAAGATCGCGACCGCTTTCTTGCCGCGAAGCGCCGCCGCTTCGGCGATGTTCACCGAGAATGCGGTTTTACCCATGGAGGGGCGCGCCGCGACGATAATCAGGTCGGATGGCTGCAGGCCCGAGGTGAGCTCATCCAGGTCCGAAAATCCGGTGGAAATACCGGTAAGCTGACCTTTGTTCTCGTAACGCTCGGACAGAATGCGAAAGGCGTCTTTCACCGCCTCGCGCATGGACACGGAATCCTTCTTGCCGCGCGCACCCGACTCGGCAATCTTGAACACGCGCTGCTCGGCGCGCTCCAGCACCTCCTGCACGGTTTTTCCTTCCGGCAGGTAACCGTCCTCGGTGATTCCAGTACCAGCATCGATCAGCTGACGCAGCACCGATTTCTCGCGCACGATTTCGGCGTAGGCCGCAATATTGGCCGCGCTCGGCGTGGTGTTGGCCAGTTCAATCAGGTAGGCGGCGCCGCCAACCATTTCGGCCAGGCCATTGCCTTCGAACCAGTCACCCAGGGTCACCGCATCGCATGGCATGCCCTTGGAGGCCAGCTCGGTAATGGCACGCCAGATCAGGCGATGATCGCGACGATAGAAATCCTCCTCGCTCAGGCGATCGGCCACCTTGTCCAGCGAATCCGGGGACAGCATGAGGCCGCCCAACACCGCCTGCTCCGCATCGATGGAGTGTGGCGGCATCCTCAGCGCATCGATCTGGGGCGTCGACTTGCGTTCGCCGCGACCGCGCCTCTCCGAACGCTCGGAGCGCTCAGGACGGTCAGATGAATCTGGAACGAAAGACATCGCGATTCCTCGCAGCGTGTCGGCAAACGACAACGGCGGCATGACGTTAGGCAAAGAGCATACGCGGCGCCATCTCAGGCCGCGAGACCATAACTCTGTGGATAACCTGTGGGTGACTGTGGATAAACCCAACTCTTCCGGCTACCCACCCACCAAAGAAAACGGGCGCCCGAGGGCGCCCGTCTGGGTACTGCTAGCGACGGGCGGCGACTTACTTCTCGCCGACCACGATCACCTTGACCTGCGTCTGCACGTCAGCATGCAGAGCGATCACGACATCGGATTCGCCAGTGTGGCGGATCGGGCCTTCGCCCTGGATCACTTCGTTCTTGTGCACATCGTAACCGGCGGCTTCCAGAGCCTCGGCGACTTCGCGCGGACCGACCGAGCCGTACAGCTTGCCTTCCGGGCTGGCGTTCGCGGTGATGGTCACCGTCACGCCTTCCAGCTTGGCCTTGCGGCTTTCGGCGCCCGACAGAGCGTCGGCGGCCTTGGCTTCGTACTCGGCGCGGCGCTTCTCGAAAGCTTCGAGGTTGGCGGCGTTCACCGGGACGGCCTTGCCCTGCGGCAGGAGGAAGTTACGGCCGTAACCCGGCTTGACCTTGACCTTGTCGCCCAGGTTGCCGAGGTTGCGGACTTTCTCGAGAAGAATCAGTTCCATGGGTATTCCTTTTCGTTAGCGCCGGTGTGGCCCGACGCAGCCGTGGACGGTTGTCCGAAGAGTGAGACGGCGCGCCAGGTGAATGCCCGGCGCGCGCCACGACTTAGACGTCGTGGTTGTCGGTGTACGGCAGCAGAGCCAGGAAGCGGGCGCGCTTGATAGCGGTCGCCAGCTGACGCTGGTAGCGGGCCTTGGTACCGGTGATGCGGCTCGGCACGATCTTGCCGTTCTCGGTCACGTACTGGCGAAGGGTGTTGAGATCCTTGTAATCGATCTCCTTCACTTTCTCAGCCGTGAAGCGGCAGAACTTGCGGCGGCGGAAGAACTTGGACATGGCTTAGGCTCCTGATCAGTCGTCGCTGTCGCGATCGTTGTCGTCACGCGGCTCGTCGTCGCGGCGACGCGAGGACTTGGCATCATCCTTTTCCTTGGACTTCAGGATGAAGGACTGCTCGGTGTCAGCGTCATCGCGCTTGATGACCAGGTGACGCAGCACGGCGTCGTTGAAGCGGAAGCCCGACTCCAACTCGTTCAGCGCGTTCTGGCTCACTTCGATGTTGAGCATGACGTAGTGAGCCTTGGCCAGGTTCACAATCGGGTAGGCCAACTGGCGGCGGCCCCAATCTTCCAGGCGGTGAATCTTGCCGCCGTCGGTCTCGATCAGCGCCTTGTAGCGCTCGATCATCGCCGGGACCTGCTCGCTCTGGTCAGGGTGGACCAGGAACACGACTTCGTAATGTCGCAGGGACATCGTGTGGTAACTCCTTGTGGATGCGGCCTTTTTAGGGCCTGGCAGCCTCCCGCACTATGCGGTGAGGCAAGGTTCCATCCGAACCCATCAGGGCCGGACAGAAGCGGAACTATAAGGGAATTCAGGGGTTTGGGGCAAGCCGAAAACCGTATGGCCCCCGCGCACTGTCTCAGCCGACAGTGAAACTCTCGCCGCACCCGCATTCGCCGGTGGCGTTGGGGTTATGGAACACGAAACTGGCGTTGAGGCCCTGGCGCTGGAAATCGATAACGGTGCCATCGACCAGGGGCAGGCTCTTGCCGTCGACAATCAGGGGCACGCCGTCCACATCGACCCGCTGATCGTCCACACCGACCACGTCGGCCAGATCCACCACGTAACCGAAACCCGAGCAGCCGGTGCGCTTGACGCCAAAGCGTACACCCGCGGCGCCGGGGGTACCGGCAAGGAAGGAGCGCATGCGTTCGCTGGCGGCGGGCGTGATGGTGATGGTCATGGGCACTGCAACTATCCGGATGGTTCGATGGTCGGAATTCGGGCGCGAAGGGTCGCTACCTGAACAGCACGTACATTATCATGCTCCGTTCGTCTTACGTGCCCGATATGCGGCACCCAGCAGGAGTTTCAATCCATGGCGGTGGTTAGCCCGATTCTATCGAGCGTGAAGCAGGCTCTTTCCGGCAGCATCGAGGCCGGCAGCGTCGTTACGGTGCGCGGTTGGGTGCGCACGATCCGCGATTCCAAGGGCGGCCTTTCCTTTGTGAATGTGACCGATGGCTCCTGCTTCGATCCAATCCAGGCGGTGGTCACGGACAAGGTGGCCAACTACGAGAACGAGGTAAAGCACCTCACCACCGGGGCGGGCCTGATCGTCACCGGCACGCTGGTGCCCTCGCAGGGCAAGGGCCAGCGCTTTGAGATTCAGGCCGATACGGTGGAAGTCACCGGCTTCGTCGACGACCCGCTGACCTATCCGATTCAGCCCAAGCCGCACACCATGGAGTTCCTGCGCGAAGTGGCGCATTTGCGCCCGCGCACCAATTTGTTTGGCGCAGTGACCCGCGTGCGCCACACCATGATGACGGCGATCCACCGCTGGCTCACCGAGCAGGGCTTCTTCTGGATCAATACGCCGATCATCACCACGTCGGACGCGGAAGGCGCTGGCGACATGTTCCGCCTGTCCACCCTGGACCTGGCGAACCTGCCGCGCACGCCGGATGGCAAGATCGATTTCCGCAAGGATTTCTTCGGCCGCGAAGCCTTTCTCACGGTGTCCGGCCAGCTCAACGTCGAGGCCTATTGCCTGGCCATGAGCAAGGTGTACACCTTTGGCCCCACCTTCCGTGCCGAGAATTCCAACACGCCACGCCACCTGGCCGAGTTCTGGATGGTGGAGCCGGAAATCGCCTTTGCCGACCTCCACGCCAATGCTGATTGCGCCGAGGGCTTCCTCAAGGCCATCTTCAAGGCCGTACTGGAGGAGCGCGCGGATGATATGGCGTTCTTCGCCGACCGCGTACAGCCGGATGCGATCAGCCGTCTGGAAGCCTTTATCGCCGAGCCCTTCGAACGCATCGACTACACCGATGCGGTGGAGATCCTCAAGAAGTCCGGTCAGAAGTTCGAGTTCCCAGTCGCCTGGGGTATCGACCTGCAGACCGAGCATGAGCGCTACCTGGCCGAGAAGCACGTCGGCCGCCCGGTGGTGGTGATGAACTATCCCGAGCAGATCAAGGCGTTCTACATGCGCCTCAATGACGACGGCAAAACCGTGGCGGCCATGGACGTGCTGGCCCCGGGCATCGGCGAGATCATCGGCGGCGCTCAGCGCGAAGAACGCCTGGATTACCTGGACCGCCGCATGACGCAGTTCGGCCTCGATCCGGCCACATACAGCTGGTACCGTGACCTGCGCCGTTACGGCACCGTGCCGCACGCGGGCTTCGGCCTCGGCTTCGAGCGCCTGCTGGTCTACGTGTGCGGTTTGTCCAACATTCGCGACGCCATACCCTTTCCGCGTGCGGCGGGTACGGCTGAATTCTGAGCCACGGTCCATCCATGCGCTATCACCCTATCCTTGCCACGTTCCTTGTCGCCGCCGCCATGATGGCAGGGGGATGTCACAGTGTGAAAACGCTGGTGCCACCCAACCTCCGTCCGCCCGAAGACACGCACAGCGGCCTGGATCAGGCAAAGCAGGCGCTGCAGCAGGCCACCCCCTGCTGCAGTAATTTCGCGGATTTCTCCTACCAGAACGCCCTGCCCTGGCAGCCGAAGAAGTTCGTGCTCGGACCGGGCAGCATGGTGGCAAATCTCAACGGCGACCGTAGCTATTTCCTGGCTTTCAGTCTCCCGCGCGAAACGCAGTTCCCTTACCGGATCGCCTTCAAGTCGGAGCTCAACGGCCGCTGGTTGCGCGCGAGCTATCTGTTCGCACCGACGCTGGTGCTGTTGGATGAGGCGTTCCAACCGATCAATACCCAGGATATCGGGCTGTGTGAACACATGGGCTGGACGGACGAAACCACGGGCGCGTTCGGCAGCGTGGAAGTTACCGATAAGCGCGCACGCTATCTGGTGCTGTACAGCTCGGCCAAGCAACAAGCCGGCAGCACGTATTGGGAACAATCCCCCGCGGCTTTCTCCGCGGAGGCGCCGGTCAAGATGGCCGCCGCCGGCACCTTCAAAGTGCCGCATGGCCCTGATGGCACGGTGTGGCTCGGCCTGATGGACAAGACCTACAAGGACGCCGTGGACAATGCCATCTGTGCGAAACCTTCGCAGGGCAACGGCGTACTCAACACGCTGCGCGACACCATTCCGCTGCCGGGCATCGGCGAGAACAACAAGGCCGACGCATCCAAGAACAACAATGCCTCGGACGCACAGAACAAAACCTCTACGCCGCCGGCGGGCAGTGCGACCAACGGCTGAACCCGCCACCTGGCTCTTTGGAAACGACGCAGCGCATGCTTGAGCTTTATCTATCCTTTTTGTTGGCCGGCGTGATCTGCTTTGTGCTGCACTTCGCGGCGCAATACCGCGTGGCCTCGCTGCTGCGCCGTAACCACCCAAACGAGTGGCGAATCATTACCGACGCCGAAGGGCGCCCCGCCAACCTTGTGCGCACCTGGATACGCCTGCAGCTGGCCCTGCGCTCCCCGGTACTGCCCGCACTGGAGGACGGCGCCATCACACGTTGGCGTCGCGTCTGGCGCTTCAGCCTGTGGGCCGCCTGGTTGTGCTGGTTCGCCGCGCTCGGTATCCAGTTCAGCGCGCGCTAGCCTACCCTTCCCTCTTCCACAAGGAGCCGACATGCAGCTGGACCTGAGTGGACATCACGCGCTGGTATGCGGCGCCTCCCAAGGCATTGGCCGCGCCAGTGCGATCGAGCTGGCCGAACTCGGCGCCAGCGTCACGCTGTTGGCTCGTGCTGCCGATGCGCTGAAAGTTGCCGCCGATGCGCTGCCGCGCAAGCACGGACAGCTGCATCGTTGGTTCGCGGTGGATATGCAGCAGACGGATGCCTTGCGCACCGCGCTGGCGGATATCGTGGGCGAGCAACCGCTGGACATCCTGATCAACAACACCGGTGGCCCACCAGGCGGCCCGGCGCATACCGCCGAGGCAAGTGCCTTCGAAGCCGCCTTTCGCCAGCACCTGCTGGCCGGTCAGACCCTGGTGCAAGCCACACTGCCGGGCATGCGCGCGCGCGGTTACGGACGCATCGTCAACGTCATTTCCACCTCGGTGAAAGAACCCATCGCAGGCCTTGGCGTCTCCAACACGGTGCGTGCCGCCGTGGCCGCGTGGGCCAAGACGCTGTCATCGGAACTGGCCATCGACGGCATCACGGTGAATAACGTGCTGCCGGGCTATACCCGCACCGCACGGCTGGATGGCCTGCTCTCCGCGCAGGCCCAGGCCAGCGGCCGCAGTGAAGAGGACATCGCCCAGGGCATGCTGGCCACGGTGCCTGCACGTCGCTTCGGCGACGCCGCCGAAGTGGCGGCCGTGGTCGCCTTTCTGTGCACGCCTGCCGCGGCCTACGTCAATGGCGTGAGCATCGCGGTAGATGGTGGGCGCACGCGTGCGCTTAGCTGAGCGTCCACCGCATACGGGGGCGTCCGGTGCAATTGGACGCCTCAGGTCTTAAACTTGTGCAGATGCCAAGCCTGCGCCTCGCCAATCTGATCGATGGTCGCCTGCAGGCGCCGCGCGACAACCGTTGGCTGGACGTATTCGAACCCGCCACGGGCCAGATCTTCGCGCTGTGCCCGGACTCCTCTCCCGCTGACGTCGATGATGCGGTTCAGGCCGCGCAACGTGCCGCACCCGCCTGGAGTGCCACGCCGACCGAGCAGCGTGCGCGCCTGCTGAATCGACTGGCCGACCTGATCGAAGCCCGGCTGGAAGAGTTCGCCGCGCTGGAGTCGCGTGACAGCGGCAAGCCACTGAACCTGGCACGCAGCCTGGACATTCCTCGCGCAGTCGCCAACCTGCGCTACTTTGCCGCCGCTATCGTGCCGTGGAGCAGCGAATCGCATGCCATGGAAACGGGCGCCATCAACTACACCTTGCGCCAACCGCTGGGTGTGGTCGGCTGCATCAGCCCATGGAACCTGCCGCTCTACCTATTCACCTGGAAGATCGCCCCCGCGCTGGCGGCGGGCAACGCCGTGGTTGCCAAACCATCGGAGATCACTCCCTGCACCGCCGCACTATTGGGTGAGCTGAGCATGGAAGCGGGCTTTCCCGCGGGCGTACTCAATATCGTGCAAGGGCGTGGCCCGGAGGTGGGGCACGCCATCGTGGAGCATCCGGCGGTGAAGGCCGTGTCCTTTACGGGAAGCACCCGCACCGGCGCGCAGATCGCCACCGCCGCCGCGCCGCAGTTCAAGAAACTTTCGCTGGAATTGGGCGGCAAGAATCCCGCCGTGGTCTTCGCGGATGCCGATCTCTCGGATGCCAACCTTGACACCATCGTGCGCTCGGGTTTTGCCAACCAGGGCGAAATCTGTCTGTGCGGCTCGCGCCTGCTGGTGCAGCGCTCCATCTACGCGCGCTTCCGCGAGTTGTATCTCGCCCGCGTGCGGGCGTTACGCGTGGGTGACCCCAGCGATGCCAGCAGCGACGTGGGCGCGCTGGTGTCCCAGGCCCACTACGACAAGGTCATGGGCTGCATCGCGCAGGCGCGCGCCGAAGGCGGCCACGTTCTGTGCGGTGGCGACGCCGTGCAGCTTGCCGGTCGCTGTGCGGAGGGCTGGTTTGTGGCGCCCACCGTCGTCGAAGGCCTTGCCAACGATACCCATACCAATCAACACGAAATTTTCGGACCGGTGGTCTGCCTGATCCCGTTCGAGGACGAAGCCGAAGCGCTGGCGCTGGCCAATGGCTCGGGCTATGGCCTGGCGGCCTCGGTGTGGACGCGCGACCTCTCCCGCGCCCACCGCTTCGGGGCACAAGTGGATGTTGGCATCGTCTGGATCAATTGCTGGCTGCTGCGCGACCTGCGCACGCCTTTTGGCGGCACCAAGCAATCAGGCATGGGCCGAGAAGGCGGCACCGAGGCGCTACGCTTCTTCACCGAACCGAAAAACATCTGTATTCGCTACTGAGAGAGCATCGCCGTGAAAAGCCCCCTCCAGAATCTGCTCGACAGCAATCGCGCATGGACCGCGTCCGTTTGCGCGCAGGACCCGCGCTTCTTCGAACGCCTGGCCCAACAGCAGGCGCCCAAGTACCTGTGGATCGGCTGCTCGGATTCACGCGTGCCCGCCACGCAGATCGTCGACCTGCCACCAGGCGAGATCTTCGTCCAGCGCAATGTCGCCAACGTGGTATCGCATACCGACCTCAATTGCCTGAGCACCATCCAGTTCGCCGTGGACGTGCTCAAGGTGGAACACATCCTGGTCGTGGGCCATTACGGTTGCGGCGGCGTGCAGGCCGTGCTCGATGATCGCCGCATGGGCCTGGTCGACAACTGGCTGCGCCATGTGGGCGATGTAGCGCAGAAGCACGCCACCCGGCTCACCGGCATCGAGCTGATGAATTTGCGCAACGCGCGCCTGTGCGAACTCAACGCCATGGAGCAGGCCGTCAACGTCTGCCACACCACTATGGTGATGGACGCCTGGGAACGCGGCCAAAAACTCTCGGTGCATGCCTGGTGCTATAGCCTTTTCGATGGCCATGTGAACGACCTGGGCATGCACGTGAGTTCGCGCGAGGAGCTCAAGCCCGCCTATGAGCACGCCCTGCAGCGCCTGGGCACCATTCCCGAGTTCAATCGATGAGCGACATCGTCCGCACCGCGCGGGCGCCTGCACCGGTGGGAGCCTATCCACACGCTCGGCGGGTGGGTGATTTGCTGTTCCTCTCCGGCGTGGGGCCGCGCGAGCCCGGCAGCAACGCCATTCCCGGCAACGTGCACGATGCTCAGGGCCAACTGGTCGGCTATGACATCGAGGCGCAATGCCGGCAGGTGTTCGCCAATGTGCGCGCCGTGCTGGAGGACAGCGGCGCGCGCTGGGAGGATCTGGTCGACGTGACCGTTTTCCTTACCGACCTGGCTCGCGACTTTCCGGTCTACAACCGCCTTTACGCCGAGCATTTCGCCGGCGTGGATGCCTGTCGCACCACCGTGGGCGTTACCGCGCTGCCCACGCCCATCGCTATCGAGCTCAAATGCGTGGCAGCGCTGCCCCGTCGCTGAGGCGAATCGATCGGGCACGAAAAAACCGGCGCTCACGCGCCGGTTTTTTTATGACCCAAGCGCCAGCTATCAGTGGCTGGGCTCGGTCGCCGGCAGCGGCGCCTTAGCGGTGCGCTTGGCCGAGTGACTGCCCTTCTGCTTGGTGCCCTGCGGCTGACCGTTGGCGGACTTGTTCTTCTTGTGGTGATGCGAAGAAGAAGCAGCCGGCGCAGCGGAGGCCGAGGGGGTCGCGGGCGCAGCCTGCGGGGCAGCATTCTGGGCCAGCACGGAACCGGAGAGAGCCACACCCGCCACAAGCAGGGAAGCGATCGCGAACTTACGCATAGTGATGAGCCTCGAACGTCGAATGCCGCGGACCCGGCCGGAACCCGGCGACACGGGCGGCGCGACGGCTAAAACATGGCATGTTTTGACGCGCGCAGGAACTCTTTTGATGTGTCGACAACGCGCGATTTCCGGCGCACGCGGCTTGACATTGCAAGTCCCTAACACGCATCGAATCTTCTTGCGATCAAGCCACGCACTGGCGCAGCAGTTCGGCGATGAGCACCTGCAAGCTTTCCGCCTTGGTCTCGTCGTAAGCGAAGCTGTCTTCGTCCATGTAATTGCGCTGGGACAACTCCAGCTGCACCGCTTCCACGCCCGCTTCCGGCCGCCCATAGTGACGCGTGATGTAGCCGCCTTTGAAGCGACCATTCACCACAAAGCTATAGCGCGACTGGCCATCCAACGCGTTTTGCAGACGCTGCTGCAAGGCCGGCGAGCAGCTGGCGCCATCAGCGGTACCGAGGTTGAAGTCAGGCAGTTGGCCTTCAAATAGCATCGGCACGCGACTACGAATGGAATGGCCTTCCCACAGCACGACACGGCCGTGCTCGGCGCACAGGCGATCAAGTTCTTGCGAAAGCGCGTCGTGATACGGGCGCCAGAATGCATTCACCCGCTGTTGAATTTCTTCGGCCGTCGGCTCGGCGCCATCGAGGTAAAGCGGCGCCCCATCGAAGCCAATAGTGGACACCAACCCCGTTTCGCGACGCCCCGGATAGAGCGCCTGGCCATCGGCCGGCCGGTTGAGATCCACCACGTAACGCGAGGACAGCGGCCGCAACAGGCTGGCGCCCAGCGCCTTGGCCAGCGGCTCGTACAGCCGGCTGACATGCCAATCGGTATCGACGGAGCGGCGCGCGTCGGGGCGCATGCGCGCCGCGATGGCATCGGGAATGAAGCTGCCATCGTGCGGCAGGCTGATCAGTAGCGGCGCGGTGCCGCGATGCAAAGTGACGAGGTCCATCCGGCCAGTCTAGCCGCCTCGCCTCAGGACATCAGCACCAACTCTTCGGACGAACTGGGGTGAATCGCCACGGTGTCGTCCAGATCGCGCTTACGCAACCCCATCTTCATTGCCACGGCGAAGCCTTGCAGCATCTCCTCGGCCCCGGGCCCCAGCACATGGATACCCAGCACCCGTTCGTCTTCGCCAACGCAGATCAGCTTCATCAGCGTCTTGGTGCCCACACCTGCCACCGCCCACTGCAACGGCGTGAAGCGGCTGCGATATACGCGCACCCCGTCGCCATGGCGCTCGCGCGCCTCGGCCTCGGTCAGCCCCACGCGCGCCAGGGGCGGCTCGGCGAACACCACACTGGGAATGTTGTCGTAGTCGAGCCGGCTGTCCGGCTGCCGACCAAACAGGCGATCGGCCAGGCGCCGGCCGGCCGCCACCGCCACGGGCGTTAGCTCGACGCGCGCGGTTACGTCGCCAACGGCATAGATGCCCGGCACGTTGGTGGCCTGCCACTCGTCGGTAAGGATGTCGCCCTGCGCACTACGCGCTACGCCGGCGGCTTCCAGATCCAGCCGATCACTGTTGGGGATGCGCCCCACGGCCCACAGTACGGCGTCGAAGGGGCCCACGCTGCCATGCGTCGCATCGTCGAATACGGTGCCTTCGCCCTCGCGACGCAGCCCCAGGGCACGCGCGCCGGACACTATCTCGATGCCCTCCGCGCGCATGCGCTCTTCCAGCGCATCGACCAGCTCCACGTCAAAGCCCGGCAGCAGCCGCTGACGTACGAACAATGTCACCTCGCTGCCCAGCGCGCGCAGCAGGCCGGCGAATTCCACCGCGATATAACCGCCACCCACGATGGCGATACGACGCGGCAGCGAGCGCAACGCGAAGATGTCGTCCGATACCAAGCCCAGCTCAAAGCCCGGCACGTCCAGGCGACGCGGTCGACCACCCGTGGCAATCACCGTATGGGCGGCACGCAACTCACCACCGCCGGAGGTTGCCACGCGATCGGCCGCCACGAAGCGGCCCATCTCGGGATAGAGCTGCACACCGGCATCGCGCAAGCGTGCGGCATAGCGTTGCCGAATGCCGTCGATGTAGTTTTGGCGCAACTGGCGAAAATACTCCCAGTCGAGTGCGCCCGGTTGCGATGCGAAGCCATAGTCCAACGCCAGGCGTTGCCCCTGCGCCAACTGCGCGGCAAACCACAGCGCCTTCTTTGGCACGCACCCCACGTTAACGCAGGTACCACCCAAGGCATGGGGTTCGAGCAGGGCAACACGCGCGCCGTGACGCGCCGCGCGCAGTGCGGCAGCCAGGCCGCCGGAACCACCGCCCAACACGATCAGATCAAACGATTCGGCCATCGCCGTCTCCCAGGAAGGCACGCACCGTAACGGGCACCGCGAACACGCGGCGTCAATGTCATATGCCGAACCGCGCCGGTGCGAAAGGGGCGGGATCGATGGCTGGCGCACCGCCGCGCAGCAGCGCGGCGATCAGCTCGCCGGTCGCCGCCGACATGCTTACACCGAGCATGCCGTGTGCGGTCGCCAGCGTCAGGTTGGTATAGCGAGTACTCGGGCCAATGATGGGCACCTCATCGACACTCATGGGCCGCCAGCCCCACCATTCCTCCAGCATTTGCGGCCCCTCCGGCTGATGCAGCCCTTCGGCGGCGCCGCGACGCAAGGCATCCAGGCGCGTACGGTTGAGGCCCTCGGCATAGCCGGAGAACTCCATCGTGCTGCCCAATCGGTATCCGCTTTCCCAGGTAGTGACGCACACCGCCGCCTCACGCAGCACCAGGGCATGCCGTGGCGCCAATGGAGGCCTGGTGTAAGTGATCGAGTATCCCTTGCCTGGCTGCATGGGCAGACGTAAGCCCAGAAGCTTGCCCAGCAACGGGGACCACGCCCCCAGCGCCATCACCACGCGGTCGCCACGGAACACGCCCCGCGTGGTACGCACGAAATCGATGCGCCCCTGCTCCGTACCGAAGTGATCGATACGCGCCGCGTTTTCTATCACGCCGCCCAATTCCACCACACGCCGCGCCAACTCGGCGGCATAGCGGTCCGGCCGCAACCGAGCATCTCCGGGATGGAAGAGGCCGCCCGCCACGCCCGGCTTCAAGGCCGGCTCACGCCCCTGCACCTCGTCACCACGCAGGCGCTCCACCTCCACGCCAAGGCGGTCGAGCAAATCGGCGTGATGCCGCTCGTCCGCCTGCAGGGCTTTACCGGTGCGATAGACGTACAACTCGCCCTCTTCGCCGTACTCACAATCCAGATGGTCGCTGCGCACCAGCTCGGCCAGCAAGCGACGCGAGCGTTGCAGGATGGCCGAACGGGCTTGGGCCGCACGCTCGAAGTCGCGCCAATTGCAATGGCGCGCAAAGCCCAGCAGCCAGCGAAGGCGCTGACCGTCCAAGCGAGGATTGAGGTAAAGCGGCGCATCGGCGCGCAGCATCGAGCGCAAAGCCACGCCGAGCATGCCGGGCATAGCCAGGGGAGCGGCATGGCTGGGAGTAATCGTTCCACAATTGCCGTGCGAACTGCCGCAACCCGGGGTACCCTGCTCCAAAACGCGCACGGTCGCTCCGGACTTCAGCAGGTAATAAGCACAGGCCAGGCCGATAACGCCGCCGCCAAGAATCAACACATCACTGCGTGAAGCATCCATAGAGCCATTGTAGCGTCGCAATTGCCCGACCCTAACCCCGGGAGTCAGAGCGATGTATCCATCCGATATGAAGTACAGCAGGAGGTTGTATTTCTGGCGCTGGAGCCTGGCTTGCATCGCTGCCCTTGCCATGCCGGCCTTCGCCGCTCCTCAGACGCCATCACCGCCGCAACAACCGGCCACGGCGTCGTCCGGCACACAGGTTTCGCGCGACCTGTTCACCGAAACCGCACACATGAAGAACGAACTGTCACGCTACAGCTACTTGCGGCAGGTGATGCCGCAGTTGAGTCGCGATGATCGCCTCATCGATCAACAACTGCTCGCCACCACCGAGGACGAGCTGGGCCTCTACGACGAAGCGCTGATCGACTTTCCCTTCGATAACCGCGTACAGACGGCCATTACACTGCCCGACCCCAACGATTGGCAGGCGGTGGATGCCGCCACCGAAATTGCCCAGCTGGCGACCGATCGGCACATCGTGATGATCAATGAAGCACATCACGACGGCCACACCCGCGAACTTACGCTCGCACTGCTGCCCAAGCTACGCGCCGAAGGATTTACCTACTTCGCGGCCGAAGCGCTCAACAACAACGACAGCGATTTGATGAAGCGTGGCTATCCCACGCCCAACTCCGGTAGCGAGTATCTTCATGAGCCGCTCTATGGCGACATCATCCGCGAGGCCATACGCCTTGGCTTTCATATCGTCAGTTACGAGTCGGACGCGGACGCGCTTGCCGACCGGGAAGCCGGCCAGGCCAACATGCTGTACCGGAAAGTATTCGCCAACGACCCCAAAGCCCGCCTTTTCGTCCATGCCGGCTATGCGCACATCGACAAGGCGCCGGGCAACCTCGGCGACGGCATCAAGCCCATGGCCATGCAGCTCAAGCAGCTCAGCGGATTCGACCCCCTTTCCATCGACCAGACCCGCTGGCGTGATATCGGCCCCATGCCCAAAACCGATCTGTACCGGCAGTTGTTCGCACGGTTTCCCGTCACGCAGCCCTCGGTACTGATCGGCCGGCAGAACGGTAGTGTTTGGGCCTCCGATCCGAGCCGCCACGATGTGGATGTGATCCTCCCCCCATCGGGACACCAGCGCCGCCCGCATTGGCTGAGCCTTGGCGGCCAGCGCTTGCCGCGGGTGATTTCCAGCGAGCTTTGCGATCGGCAGATCCCCTGCGTGGTCGAAGCACGCTACGCCAACGAGGGGGACGACGCCGTCGCCGCCGATCGCTACGTGTTCACCGCGGACAACAGCATCAATAACCTCTACTTGCGGCCCGGCGACTACAGACTGGTGGCATCGGATCGTGACGGGCGCATCCTCACCAAGCGCAACCTCACGGTCGACAAGCCTCGCTCAGAGGACACGAGATAAATTCAGGCATCCTCTGAAATCTTTCATCCAACTCATTGATTTGATAACCTCGGCACCAAATCTCGCCGAGGGGAAGCCTGATGTGCCCGGATGCCGCTGTCCCGTCCTTATCGCCCGCCCTGTGGCGAACGGCGCGGCAACTGCTGCTGGGCACGTTCATCCTGACGCTGGCAGCCTGTGCCAGCGGGCCGCGTAAGCCTCAGCCAACCTTCAAGGATTCCCGTTCGGGCCTGGCGGATTTACCGGCGCGGGCTCCGGCGGCCAATGCCGGCACCGCCAACGATGTGCTGTTTCGTGCCATTGCCCTGGTCGGCACGCCCTACCGCTGGGGCGGCAACACGCCGGATGGCGGCTTCGATTGTTCCGGCTTGGTGGATTACATCTACCGCAATGCGGCGGGCCTCGCCCTGCCCCACAGCTCCCGCGAAATGTCGCAAATGAACGGCCAGCAGGTGCGTCAAATGACGGAACTGGTGAGCGGAGACCTGGTGTTCTTCGCCAGTTCCGGCGGCATCAGCCACGTCGGCGTGTATGTGGGCAAGGGACGTTTCGTACACGCCCCCAACAGTGGCGGCACCGTACGCTTGGACGATATCGACGGGCCCTACTGGCGCGACCACTTCGCTTTCGGGAAACGACTGCTCGACTAACGGAAAGAGCGGGCCTATCGTTTCGATTGGAAAATTGAATTGTACACAATTTAATTTTGAGCATATGATCTAGCACATGAAACGGCTCCCCTCCCCCCAACACCTGCTACTGGACCAGCAACTGTGTTTTGCGCTGTACGCCGCTTCGCGCTCCGTCACCGGCCTGTACCGGCCGCTGTTGGAACCGCTGGGGCTGACCTACCCGCAATACCTGGCGATGCTGGTGCTATGGGAGCAGGACGGCCTTACCGTCCGCGAACTCGGCCAACGCCTGCAGCTGGACTCGGGAACGCTCACCCCACTGCTGAAGCGGCTGCAGGCCGCCGGCCTGGTCACCCGCCAGCGTCGCCTGGAAGACGAGCGCGAAGTGGAAATCCGTCTCACCGATGCTGGCCTGTCCCTGCGCGAGCAGGCCAGCGCGGTTCCCGCCTGCATGGCGCAGCGGCTGCAACTGTCCATCGATCAGATGCAATCGTTGCGCGATGAACTGAAGCGACTCACCCGGCAACTCCAACTTTCCCCCAGCGAGGATTCACCATGAACATCAGCAAGATTCTCTATACCGCTACCGCCACCGTCACCGGCGGGCGCGAAGGTCACGCCAAGAGCGACGACGGCGTGCTCGACCTGCAGTTGGTGGTACCCAAGGGCCTGGGCGGCCCGGGTGGTGCGGGCAGCAACCCGGAACAGCTGTTTGCAGCCGGCTATGCGGCCTGCTTCGAAGGCGCGGTGCGCTTTGTCGCCCGCCAGAAGGGCGTAACGCTGAAGGACGCCTCGGTGACCGCGCATGTGGGCATCGGCCCGCGCGAACCCACCGGCTTTGGCATCGCGGTAAAGCTGGATGTGAGCCTGCCGGGGCTGGAGCGCGACGTGGCACAGGAACTGGTGGACGTGGCCCATCGCGATATCTGCCCGTACTCGCATGCCACCCGCGGCAACGTCGACGTACAGATCACCCTGGTCTGATTCATCGGCTGGATGCGGAAACGACAACGGCGCCCGTGAGGCGCCGTTGCCGTTGTAAGGGTCAGCCCCTTAAGCGAAAGCCTTTCGCGTCGAAAAGCCGAAACTCAGTGAGCCTCGGCACCCGGCGGGTGGGCGTGGCCATGCTGGATTTCTTCTTCGGTGCCATCACGTACTTCGTTGATGGTCACGTCGAAAGTCAGCGCCTTGCCGGCCATCGGGTGGTTCAGATCCACATCGACCGTGGTCATGCCGACCTTCTCCACCACCACCACGCGGTGGCCGCCTTCCTTCAGCGCCAGCACAGTGGTCATGCCCGGCTTGAGCTTGGCCGCCTGCTGGAAGTACTTCTTCGGCACGCGCTGGGTCAGACCCTGCTGGCGCTCGCCGTAACCCTCGGCCGGGGCGATCTCCGCCTGCAGCTGCTCGCCGGCTTCGTGGCCTTCCAGCGCCTTTTCCAGGCCCGGGATCAGCTGGCCATGGCCCAGCAGCACCCACAGCGGCTCGTTGCGATCGAGGGAGCTCTCGACCTTTTCTCCGTCCACCGTCAGCGTGTAGTGGAGCGAGATGACCTTGTCCTTGCCAGCCTTCATTGCGTATCTCGTGATGGATCCAAAAACGGGATTCTAGCAGCCCGGCCGTCTACTCGCCCGCCTGGGCCCGGCCAAAGCGCACCCCATGCGCCTCTGGTCCCAGCCAGGCCAGGACGGCCAGCAACAGGGCCACCGCGGCGATCCAGAAGGACATGGCAAAGGCCAGGTTGCCCCCGTGGCGAGCGGCGATCCAGGTCTGGGCGGTGGCCGTGATGGCCGCCAGCAAGTTGCCCATCTGATAGGCAAAACCCGGCAACGTGCCGCGCACCTCGTCCGGCGCCAGCTCGTTGAGATGGGTCGGTACCACGCCCCAGGCGCCCTGCACCATCACCTGGATCAGGAAAGCGCCCAGACCCAACAGCAATAGCGAGCCGCCGTGCATCCAGAGCGGAATCACCGGAATGGCCAACAAGGCGGCCAGGATGATGGCCCGCCGACGCCCGATGCGCTCGGATAGTGAACCGAAGAACAATCCGCCCACCAACGCACCGATATTGAGCAGCGCCGTCAACACAAACGCCGTGGCCGAGCCGCCCGGGATGTGCAGGTCCGACTGCAGGAAGGTCGGATACATGTCCTGCGAGCCGTGACTGAACATGTTGAACGCCGCCATCAGCAGCATCAGGTAGATCGCCAGCTTCCAGTGCCCGCGCATCGCCTGGAACAACCCGCGCTTTTCGCGGCTGGCCTGCCCCTGCAGCCACACTTCGGACTCCGGCACGGTGCGGCGGATATACAGTACCAGCAGCGCCGGCACCGCGCCCACCACAAACAGGCCGCGCCAGCCGATGTGATCCACCAGCAGCCAGTTCACCAGCGCACCAAGGAAGAACCCGCAGGGATAGCCGCTTTGCAGCAGCCCCGACACGATGCCGCGCGCCCGCGGCGGAATCGACTCCATCACCAGCGAGGCGCCAATGCCCCACTCACCGCCCATCGCCACGCCAAACAGGAATCGCAACACCAGCAGCATGGTCAACGAGGTGGAAAACGCCGTGGCCAACTCAAAGAACGAAAACAGCATCACATCCAGCATCAAGATCGGTCGTCGACCGAAGCGATCAGCCAGCCGCCCGAACAGCAACGCACCCAGCGGGCGCGCCGCCAGCGTCAAGAACAAACCGTAGGTGACATCCGCCTTGCTGGCGTGGAATTCGTTCGCCACGCCGATGATCACAAAGGTGAGCAGGAAGTAATCGAATGCATCCAGCGTCCAGCCGAGAAAACTGGCCAGCACGGTATGACGCTGGGTGGTGTTGAGCTCCCGCAGGGGCGCGAACGGCGACATGGCAACTCCATCCGGATGGTCGTGTCCGCCCGCGCGGCACGCAGGGCGCCAAGCGAACCATCAAGCCGTGCGTAGCGCAAGACCGACCTTGGGCGGGCCTTGGCACGCATCCGGCACGTACCGCAGACTTGCCTTCACATCACGCAGTCAAGGAGTCGGCTGATATGTCGCTCATGGATGACACGGTCCGTTATCGCATTGCCGAGTCGTACGACCACTGGTTCCAGCGCCGCTATGTGTGCGGCAAGCTCGCTACCGACCCGGCGTATGCCGCCACGGCCGAACTGGTTTCCCGCCGGCCGATGCCCCTGCTCGACATCGGCTGCGGTATCGGCCTGCTCGGTCAATACCTGCATGCGAATGGCCTGATCACCGACTACCTGGGCGTCGATCATGATTCACGCAAGATCATTGCCGGACAGCGCGCGCTTCGGCAGGCAGGGCTGGAAGGGGCACTGACGCTGCGCCAGGCCGACGGGCTTGCGCCGCAGGCGCTGCGCGGTCACGTTGCCCTGCTCGACGTGCTGCACTACCTGTCCGCCGCCGACCAGCAGGCGATGCTGCGCCATGCGGCCGCGCATCTGGCACCGGGCGGCCTGCTGATCGTGCGCAGCGTGCTGCGCGAGCGGAGCTGGCGCTATGCGTTCACGCGCTGCTCGGAGTTCTTCCTGCGCGTGAGCGGCTGGATGCGCGTGGGCGCCCAGCACTACCCCGCGGCCGCTGAATTGCGCGCGGGCATGGAGGCTGCCGGCCTGAACGTCCACATGCGCTCGCTGCACGGCAAAACCCCGTTCGATAGCTATCTCATCGTGGCCGAGCGCCCGCGCGGAATGGTGTACTGAAGGGCGTTTTGATCCAACCCAGGCGCTCGGCGGCCATTTGCGCTACAATACGCAGGACGGCACTGCCGTTCCCTCCCTCTTGAATCAATGCAACGCGGTTCGATGAACGCTCCGGGTTGCGCTTGGAGCTTCCATGTCTTTCGAATCGCTGGGCCTTGAGCCCGCGTTGTTGCGTGCGCTTGCCGAACAGGGCTACGCCGAACCTACCCCCATCCAGGCTGCGGCCATTCCGGTCGTACTGGAAGGCAGCGACTTGCTCGCCGCCGCCCAGACCGGCACCGGCAAGACCGCTGCCTTCTCGCTGCCGTTGCTGCAGCATCTTTCACATGGCGCACCCGCCACGACGCGCCGTCCGCGCGCACTGGTGCTCACGCCGACCCGCGAGTTGGCCGCCCAGGTGCATGACAACCTGCGCGACTACGGTAAGCACCTGCGCCTGACCAGCACCACCATCTTTGGCGGTGTCAGCATGGGCCCGCAGATGCAGGCGCTGCGTCGCGGCGTGGATATCGTCATCGCCACGCCGGGCCGCCTGATCGACCACATGCAGCAGCGCTCGCTCGACCTCTCCGGCGTTGAAGTGCTGGTGCTGGACGAAGCCGACCGCATGCTCGACATGGGCTTCCTGCCGGCGCTCAAGCGCATCCTGGCTGCCCTGCCGCGCAAGCGTCAGACGCTGCTGTTCTCGGCCACCTTTGCGCCGCCTATCAAGGCGCTCGCCATGCAGTTCATGCATGCGCCGCGCGAAGTGTCGGTGACCCCGGCCAATACGGTCGCCACCACCGTGACGCATCACGTGCACCCGGTAGACGCCGCCAACAAGCGCGACTTGCTGCTGCATGTGCTGTCCCAGGACAGCCGCCGCCAGACGCTGGTGTTCAGCCGTACCAAGCATGGTGCGGACAAGCTGGTGCGCTTCCTTGAAGTGGCCGGCCTGCGCGCTGCCGCCATCCATGGCAACAAGAGCCAGAACGCCCGCACGCGCGCCCTCAGCGACTTCAAGTCGGGCCGCATCACCGTACTGGTGGCCACCGATATCGCCGCGCGCGGCATCGATATCGACCAACTGCCCATCGTGATCAACTTCGACCTGCCGATGGTCGCCGAGGATTACGTGCACCGCATTGGCCGCACCGGTCGCGCGGGCGCGGACGGCATGGCCGTGTCGCTGGTCAGCCACGAGGAATCGGGTCTGCTTCGCGACATCCGCAAGCTGCTCAAGCAGGACATCGCGATCAGCGACGTCGCCGGTTACGAGCCCTCGCACCCGCTGCGCCTGGACGCCGGCGCACCGCGTCCGGTGCAAGGCCAGCGCCAAGCACGTCCGAGCCGTCCGCAGGGTTCCAGCAGCCGTCCGCAGGGCCCGGGCCGCCCGCATGGCGCGAGCCACGGTCACGGCGGCAGCGACCGTCCGGCCGAGGGCAATCGCCAGCGCCAGCGCAACCGCCGTCGCCCCGCCGCCAAGGCCTGAGCCGGGACGCCCCTCTGGGCGTTCCAAACCAGGCGATGGCTGGCGACTGACTCGCCGGCGCCGTCATGCAGGGCCTTGCACGCTATAGGGCCCTGCGTGAACCCCATCGTTCCTTAGCCTTCGCTGCGCGTTGACGGGCGATCGTGCCGACGTTCCATCGCGCACCCGCCGCCCCCACGCATCGCCCTCTGGCGCTCGCCACAGCGCGTGCCGGATGACTCAGGCGGATTCGGTGCGAAGGCGCGCGGTAAGGATGTGATCCTCCCAGCGACCGGCAATTTGCAGGTACTGCTTGGCGTAGCCTTCGCGCTCGAAGCCGAGATGCTCCAACAGGCGGCCGCTGCGCTGATTGCTGGGCATGTAGTTGGCCATCACACGATGCAGGTCCAGTGCGTGGAACGCCCAGGGTAACGCGGCGCCCAGCACCTCGCGCATCAGGCCCAGCCCTTGCCAGTGCGCGGCCACGCTATAGCCAAGATGACAGGCCTGGAAGGAACCGCGCATCACATTGGCCAAGGTAAAGCTGGCAAGAATTTCTTCGCCGGCCAGGTCCAACGCCACCATGGCATACGACCGATCCTGCTGCACGGCACGGTGCATCTCGGCCAGCGTATGGATGCAATGCTCGACGGTGAAGTAGCTCGCGTCACGCAACGGCTCCCACGGCGCGAGATGTTCGCGATTGGCCACGCGATAACGCCACACACGCGCGGCGTCACTCGCATTGACCACGCGGATCAGTGCGCGCGGCGTGGTGATGGGATGCAGCAGGTTCACAACCGCCCCAGCGCCTGAGCGTGATGGCGCAAGTGATCGTCGATGAAACTGGTGATGAAGTAATAACTGTGATCGTAACCCGCATGACGACGCAACAGCAGCGGTTGCCCAGCCTCCGCGCACGCCTGGTCAAACAATTCCGGCCGAAGCTGGTTGGCGAGAAAACCATCGGCCTCGCCCTGATCGATCAGGATGCTGCCGTGAAAGGTTTGCTTGCGCACCAGTTCGCAGGCGTCGTAGTCGGCCCAGGCGGATTCATCGTCCCCCAGATAACGCGGCAACGCCCTCTGTCCCCACGGCACCTGTGTCGGTGCCACGATGGGGGCAAACGCCGATACCGAACGGTAGCGATGCGGATGCCGCAGCGCGATGGTGAGTGCGCCATGGCCACCCATCGAGTGACCGGTGATGCCGCAGCGACCATTGTCGATGGGAAACGCGCGCGCCAACAGGCTGGGCAGTTCGTCCGCGACATAGCTGTGCATGCGAAAGCGCGACGACCACGGCGCCTGCGTGGCGTCCACGTAGAAGCCGGCTCCCTCGCCAAACTCCCAGTCGCCGGTCGCTCCGTCGATACCGGTCTGACGCGGACTGGTATCGGGCATGACCAGGATCAGTCCCAGCTCGGCGGCCAGGCGTTGCGCGCCGGCCTTGATGGTCGCGGTTTCTTCCGTGCAGGTGAGCCCGGCGAGAAAGTACAGCACCGGGCACACTTCGAAAGCGGCCTGCGGCGGCTGGTACAGCGCAAAGCGCATTGGGCCGCCGCAACGGGTCGAATCGTGTCGATAAAAACCTTGCACGCCGCCGTAGCAGCGTTGCTCGGAAAGGGTCTCGATTCCTGTCATCGTCCTGCTCCCTGTTGGGCGAGAACGCCCATGATAGTGCGGCGATGCTCAACGCTCCTGGTCGGTGGGGCGCATCAGCACTTCGTTGATATTGACGTGCGCCGGGCGCGAGACGCAAAACAGAATCGTCTCAGCCACATCGCGGCTCTGCAACTGGCGCATGCCCTCGGCCCATGCGTTGGTCGCCGCCTGCACCTCGGCATGCCCTATGTGCTCGCGCAGCTCGGTTTCCACCACGCCGGGCTCGATCACGCTGACGCGAATATTGTGCTGATACACCTCGCGTCGCAGTGCTTCGGAAAACCCCACCACACCGAACTTGGTTGCCGCGTAGCCGGCCGCGTTCGGGTTGGCGG
>NZ_JAELTT010000416.1 GCF_016428975.1 Dyella sp. ASV21 | reverse complement strand
TCTGGCAGGGCGCGCAGGCGGTGCGCCATGTGCACGGCGTGGTGTCGGCGATCACCCAGGGGCAAACGGGCTTTCGGCGCACCCGCTATCGCGTCGTGGTGGAGCCCCAACTGGCCCGTGCCGGGTTGCGTTCCGATTGGCGGCTGTATCCGCAGCAAACCATCCCGCAGATCATCCAGGCCGTGCTCCAGCGCTCGGGCCTGACCGACGTGGAGTCCATCCTCACCAAGACCCACGACGTGCGTCCCTCGGTGA
>NZ_JAELTT010000415.1 GCF_016428975.1 Dyella sp. ASV21 | reverse complement strand
TTGCGAGTGCAATGAAGGGAAAAGCCGGAGGGTGCATCAGAGATCAAGGATCGCTGATATGTGCTGTCGCTTTGAATATCCTCACGGCAAAGCAGCTTCACGATGGCGCGCGCCTTAGCGCGACCGTCCTCATCCAGCGGCGCTTTGTAGATACCAACGCCTACATAGTTCTTCTCTTGAGGGCTTGAGGTGTCGCCGACGCTTAGGCTTGCGACACCTTGATCATCTACCGAAAGCGCCTTCCCTCCATGCTCCCG
>NZ_JAELTT010000414.1 GCF_016428975.1 Dyella sp. ASV21 | reverse complement strand
CCAGCAGCTTGCGGAACATTTCCACGCCGGTCACGGTCGTCTTCTGGGTCGGGCGGATGCCCACCACTTCGACTTCGTCACCCACCTTGATGATGCCGCGCTCGATACGACCGGTCACCACGGTGCCGCGGCCCGAAATCGAGAACACGTCTTCCACCGGCATCAGGAACGGCTTGTCGATCGCACGCACCGGCTCCGGAATGTACGTATCCAGCGCGTCCACCAGCTTGATGATCGCCGGCACGCCGATTTCCGACTGGTCGC
>NZ_JAELTT010000413.1 GCF_016428975.1 Dyella sp. ASV21 | reverse complement strand
CCAGCAGCTTGCGGAACATTTCCACGCCGGTCACGGTCGTCTTCTGGGTCGGGCGGATGCCCACCACTTCGACTTCGTCACCCACCTTGATGATGCCGCGCTCGATACGACCGGTCACCACGGTGCCACGGCCCGAGATCGAGAACACGTCTTCCACCGGCATCAGGAACGGCTTGTCGATCGCACGCACCGGCTCCGGAATGTACGTATCCAGCGCGTCCACCAGCTTGATGATCGCCGGCACGCCGATTTCCGACTGGTCGC
>NZ_JAELTT010000412.1 GCF_016428975.1 Dyella sp. ASV21 | reverse complement strand
GCAGCTTAGCGGCTACCAGGCGCGCCAGGACGCGATGACGGACTAACTTGCATGCCTTGGGGCGTCGCGCGCGATCCCAGGCCTGGTGGTCAGCGCGGCTGGCTCGATAGTGATCCTTCCCACCGTTGCGGCGGATCTCACGGCTGATGGTCGACGGCGCCCGATTCAGTCGCGTGGCGACGGCACGGATCGACTGGCCTGCCATCAGCGCCCTGGATATCTCCTCGCGCTCGGCCAGCGTCAGCACTCGCGTCGAGCGGTGGCGCG
>NZ_JAELTT010000411.1 GCF_016428975.1 Dyella sp. ASV21 | reverse complement strand
ACCTGGGCGGTGCGCACCTGCTCGGTGTACTGGAACCGCCACAGGCAGGGCATGGCCTGATCGCCGCCGCGTGCCGGCACGTAGGTCACCGGGCCGCCCTCGATGGCGCCGTGCACGTAGAGGCGATCGCCCAGGATCAGGCGATGGCCCTGGGCGCTGTGTGCGAAGGCGTAATACAGCCCGCTCTCGGCGGCGAGGCGCTGCACGAAATCCAGGTCCGTTTCCCCCGGCTGCATCACCGAGGGACGCACGTCGTGGGTCTTGGTGAGGATGGACTCCACG
>NZ_JAELTT010000410.1 GCF_016428975.1 Dyella sp. ASV21 | reverse complement strand
ACGCGAGAGGCGCTGACGGATCGGGTCCATCTGGGCAGCGATGTGCGCGCGAATCAGGCGCTGGCGACGCTGCGCCTCGGGCGTGGCGCCGGGCACGGGGGGCTCGGGCGGTAGCTCGTCCAGCACGCGTTGGAGCAGGCGCGCGGAGTCGCATCGGCTGTTGCCGTCCGTGTCGTCGTCGATAAAGGCCCAGCCCTGCCAGTCGGGGAAATCCGCATCGCTATGCACCTGCACGCCGGCCGCGTTGAGGTCCACGTAGACCGTGCTGCCGTCCAGCGGCGAGGTGATGGCGCGGA
>NZ_JAELTT010000409.1 GCF_016428975.1 Dyella sp. ASV21 | reverse complement strand
ACTACAAGGGCTGGACCAGCAACGGCGTGGTGATTCTTCGGCACGACACCGAGATCGGCGAAGGCACGCCCGTCACCTTCTACTCGATCTACCAGCACCTGCACCACGTGCACCGCACGCCCGTCGCCACCAAAGACGCCAAGGGCAAAGCCGTCACCGAGGACGTTGCCCTGAAGAAGGGCGACAAGGTGTACCGCAAAGACCCTATCGGTGCGGCCGGCGCCATCTACGGCCGCATCGGCCGCATCCATCTGGAGATCGTCGCGGACGAGGCCAATGTCGCCGCCCTGATGGGGCGCA
>NZ_JAELTT010000408.1 GCF_016428975.1 Dyella sp. ASV21 | reverse complement strand
CCCCCCCCCCCCCCCCCCCCCCCCCCCCCCCCCCCCCCCCCCCCCCCCCCCCCCCCCCCCCCCCCCCCCCCCCCCCCCCCCCCCCCCCCCCCCCCCCCCCCCTTTTCCACCCACACGCCGCCAACCGCGATTCGGTCACGGGTCTCGTGGGCTCGGAGATGTGTATAAGAGACAGGAAGATACCTATCTGCCGGCCTTTCGCGCGGCGATCGTGGAGGCACGCGCCGGCTCGATCATGTGTGCCTATAACGCCATCCGTGGCATCCCCGCGTGCGCGTTGCCCTGGCTGCTGGGAGAGCGC
>NZ_JAELTT010000055.1 GCF_016428975.1 Dyella sp. ASV21 | reverse complement strand
CGACTGGATGTGGACGTACAATCACGACCGCCCGAACATGGCCCTGGGCGGATTTACACCAAAGCAACGGCTGGCCATGGCCGCTTAGTTTCTACTTCTGAGCCCCGTGGAAAACGGGGGGATTACCCTTCGAACAGGTCTTTTACTTTCTCGTGGTCATCTACGATCTTCTGCTCGCGCCGATCGATTTCCTCCCCAAGCACCTTCATCGTATGCCGCTGGTTGGTGACTAGGATCCAAGTCAATATGGTGAAGATGATGCTACCAACCACCACACCGGTGTTGATCCAAAACTGACTACCAATCCCCTCTGCATGCTTCATCTGTGTGGCAACGATGACCGTCGCCACTGGAATGGCTAACAATTGGCTCTGGATGTCGGAAAATGTCTTATGAATCTTCGCAGTAAATTCAATGTTCGCATCTTGAATCTCCCCCTTAATTTTGTCGTAGGAGAATCCAGACGCGAACAGCCGGTAGCCGTCACCGACCTTCTTAGACAGTTCGGCCATGTTAGCGAGCAGCGCTTCAAAGCGCTCACCAGCTTTCAAGTTTGAGGTGAGGTCGAATGTAGTGCTCGCTAGAATTTCGAGCTTTTGCGCTCGATGCATGTCTTCGCCAAACTGATTTAGGACGCTCTCTATCTCAGTTGAGAGCGTCGGCCTCAAAGATGCGAGGCTGTATCCAACAGGCACGGAAAACCGACCCTTATTTATGAAGATCAGCTCCTCTTTGGATTCATCCAAGTAAGCAGAGGCCTCCGCTAGCAACTTGATGAAGCCTAGAATGGCCTTGTAAGTAGCCAACAACGCAGGCGGGTCTTTTTCGCCTTTCAGATAGTTCTCAGATCGTATGTAGTAATTGCGCGGCTCAGACACGCGACCAGCATCAATGAGAGAGCTTAGGTCGGCAGCAACAATCCCTAGCCCTCGTCTTGGCAGATTGACTTCTAGCTTCAGCTCCGCCCCCACTGCAAGGGCATCGGGGTTGCCTGTCACTAAGGTCAAGCCTGTTTCATCCGGATCCTTCCTGAAAAGCTCCTTAGCAAGCGCAATTTGTCCCTCGTCCTTCAAGACCAATAAGCCGCCCGTCGCACCATCGAAGTCGATCGCGCGATAAAGGCTCACCAGCTTTTCAAAGGTGCCCATTTTCACTCGCCGGAATCTTCGTCTTCTTCCCTAAGCTTCTCTATGAGATCGAGTGGCAACCCTTTAAGAGTGATGCTCCGATCTGAATCGTTATAGACGATATCTTTGCTAAGCAACGCTCGGCGATCAAATTCCAACGTCCAGTGCGCGCTCTTTCCCCGGAAACTTACTAGCCCACGCAGGCCGCTTTTGTGTGGAACAAAGCCATCGTTGATTTCGAAACCGGATTGCGTGATCGAGTCGGCGAAGGCATCAGGATCACTCGGCCACATTGCGCGACTGAACTCCGTTATGTTCAACGGAATTGAATCATCGGCCATTCGCCTGCATTCCGCGTCGACTTTTCGCAGGAGCGAATCGCGCTGCGCCTCGGTAAGTGGCGAACCTTCGACTTCAACTGACAACACGAACCGTCGCATCGACTCAGTCAGGTGCTGTGTATCTAAGAGGTTGGAGATCGCGGTATCACACGCCAAAAAGGCCTTGAAGTAGTCCGCTACGTTCTTCGTTCCCTTTAAAAAACTTACGTAACGTTCCGCACCGGCATTCCACGCTGTCGCATCGATGCGACCAGCGAATCGAAATCCCTTGAGGTTCAAGTATTCCGCCGGTCTCAGGTTCTTGCCTGCACTAAGCGCGATGGCCTGCTCCTCAGTAATGAGGGCTATGAGAACGTACTCCACGCTGTCATGGTCAACGTGCGCAATAAAAATGTGCCCGCCAGTAGCGGCGGTTCGCGCAGTCTTGTCACACAGTAGCTTTGCCATCGCGGTGCTGAACTCATAGAAGGCAATTTCCTTATCAATCAGGTAATGCCTTGCATACACCTGCGAAGGTGACTTTTCTTCGTCACCGTCAAACTTACCGTGCGACTTCGAGTGGCGCTTTCGATACTCGACGTAGAGTGTATCCACTAGTCGCTGCGCGAGTTCCGATACCTCCATCTCTTCCTGACGCGGATCGATTGCCCCTGTCGCGTCCTTCTGCTCCTTCTTCAAGGTATGGACGATGACGTGCCTAACAGACGTTATGGGCACATATCCTTCAACCATGGATTCTTCCGGGGCATCCAAATTTGCTACCACCTGCATCTCCTTCGCTTAAGTCCGGCCTCACTGGCCACTTATCTCACTACCCGATGCCGAGCTAGATGACCAGCAGCAGTGTGACTGTAACCGCCCCTTCGGCTCACCGGCTGAGAACGTGCAACAAGACCGCGTTCTCCATTTTCCCTGAAAGCAAACAGCATGCCACTCTCTGCGGCAAGCACGCGCACGGCTCGGCCACATCCCTCCAAACTCGCATCAATAGGTATACGTTTTGACCGTGACCTGACGAACCACCAGAACTCACCTCAAATCGCCACCATCCATTCACCCTGAGGGATTCGTCCTGAGGCTTATCAGCGCGCGCCCCAGACCCGAAACCGCCTCACCCACATCCCTGCCGGCCCGGAAAACCCTGGCGCACCGGCCCTTGCGACCTCCCTGGTGTACTATGGGCAGCTAGCATCGCAAGTACCCGCCTATCTCGCGCGTCTCACACGGCCGTTTATCGACCGCCTGCCTCGCTCCCTTTCACGTACGAATCCCCCTTCACCCACGGGGATGGTCTTCTGGGAGAGCACATGCCCGGTCATTTGACCCGCAATCAGCGGGTGTCCATTGGTGGACACACTTACCGCTTGCGGGTTCTTAGCGAAGAACGGCAGTTTTCCGATCCGGACGGTCACCGCGCCAGGCTGGGCATTTCGCCGGCGCAGTGGAGTCAGTTTGGTCAGGTGTGGCCTTCGGGGCGCTTGCTTGCGCAGGCCATGCACCGCGTCGATATCTCGAACAAGCGCGTGCTGGAGCTGGGGTGTGGCATTGGGCTCGCTACCCTTGTCCTACAGCGGCGTGGCGCCGATGTCGTGGCGTCGGACATCCACCCATTGGCCGAGTCATTCCTTTCGTACAACGCCGCGCTCAATGAACTGGCGGCGCCCGATTACCAGCAACTACGCTGGGATGTACCGCTGCCGGCGCTGGGTCACTTCGATCTCATCATCGCCAGCGACGTGCTCTACGGCCTGGATCACGCCGAGCTTCTGGCCGGATTGGTCGAGCGACACGCGTTTCCGAACGCGGAAGTGATCGTGACCGATCCGGGTCGCAACCACAGTGAGCGCTTTAGCCGCCTGCTGGCAACGCATGGTTTCCAACTGGTCGAAGAACGCTGTCCGATGGACGACCAGGACAAACTCCCCTATCGCGGCAATCTGCTGCATTACACCCGTATCAAGGAAAACCCACTGGCATGACCAACCCCGGCGTTAAGGCAACGGCATCCGCCCATTGCTCAACATGCGATGCCCTTTGTTGTCGCCTGACGGTTGTGCTTCAACCTGAGGACAACGTTCCCTCCCACCTCACCACCTATCTCGACAGCGGCCTCCATGTGATGGCGCGAGACCAGGAGGGTTGGTGCGTGGCGGTGGATGGCAGTCATATGAACTGCGGTATTTATGAAAGTCGGCCAACGGTATGCCGCCGATTTGTGATGAACGGCCCTTATTGCAAGGCCGTGCGCGCTGAATACACCAAGTAATGGCGCGTATTCAAAGATGAGCTGAGCGCGTCGCCATTCCCGCGAAGGCGGAACTAGCAGCCATCGAGATCATTCTTGCGAAGTGTTTTTCAGCCGCCAGCGGCTGACCAGTAGCGCCTCGCGAGGATGACGAAAGGCTCAGAACTGGGTTAGCTTGTGTAAAAGCCATATCGTCGGGTCTTTTCCACAGGTGTGCTCTGTTGCTGAGCAAACCACCCTCCACCGTCATTGCTGCCTGAGAGAGCCCTCCTTTGGTAAAGCCCAATTACTCCTACGAAAAACGCCAGCGCGAACTTGCTAAGAAGAAACAGCAGGATGAGAAGCAGGCCAAGAAAAAGACTTCGCGCGAAGGTGCCCCGTCGGGCGGCACCGGGCACGGCCCGAGCACCGGCCAGTCGTGAGCGCCAGGCGCTAAGCCAGGCAATGGGCGCGCGGCCACGGCCGCTCGCCGATCACGACGCGCTTGAGGTCTAGAGGCGGGCGGGCGCGCAAAAAAAAGCCCGGCACAAGGCCGGGCTCTTTCTTAACGATGAGGCGAACTCAGATCATCTGGACCTGTTCAGCCTGCAGGCCCTTCTGGCCCTGGGTCACGGTGAAGGACACCTTCTGACCCTCTGCAAGGCTCTTGAAGCCCGAGGACTGGATCGAACGGAAGTGAACGAACACGTCGTCACCGCCCTTGTCACGGCTGATGAAGCCAAAACCCTTGGCGTCGTTGAACCACTTCACAGTGCCGGTTTCTACCTGGGACATTGATATAACTCCTTGGAACGGGTGAAGCCGCATAAATAGCGGCATGAACAAGCTGGTTACAAGGAGGAAGCGGGTGCAACGGTGTAGGAGCTTTCATCTACAGCATCGGGCCACAATTCATGGTGACCCTTGGAACTCAGCCCGCCCACAGTAGAGGTCCTTGCGCCAAAAAGCAAATACTAAAAACCGACTTGCAGTTCAGCCTAGCACAACAAAGGCACTTACTTTGCCCTAACATGCTCGCGCGCATGATATTTCTGCTGACTGGCGCAAGTAATTTCGATAACCGCCTGACACACCTCCTCGACGCCGCGCCCTCACCACGCGCCTACGCAAGGCGCCATCGTTCCTGCCACGCGGCAGCACCACTCCCTCATAAAAGGCGGCCCCACCCATGTCCCATCGCATTACGCCCCTATCGTTGGCGCAGATCCACAACGTCTATGCACCGACGGCCAAAGCACCGGATCCGGCACCCGGTGAAGCGGAGGCGGTCCATTACGCCAAGACTTCCTTCTCCGGGCGCGAACCCGGGCACCCTGGACACCCGCCGCCGCGACCGGAGTCCACCGGAACGCGGACCCGGCGCTAATTCGCCGGGGCGCACTCAGCCCGTGGCCGCGAAACTACCGGCCACGTTTGGGCTCGGAGTCCGGGTACAGCACGTCCGCCAATAGTGGCCAGCGCTCCATCGCGTTGAGCCACACCTCCTGGGCCTGGCTGTCGTAATAGCGGCTGGGATCGATACCTTCGACGTATTTCGCGTAGGTGTCGATATCGCTGGGCATGAGCTTGGAACGGTCGTTAGACATTACTTGCCCTCCATCCACACGCCGTCGGGCGTGTGAATCACGTAGCCATCCGGGGTGCGCAAGGTGACGGTGTTTTCGTTCTCACCCACCATGCGCGTCTGCGGCAAGTCGGTGGTGTACTGCTCCAAAGGCTGCGCTTCCGGCCGGAATGGGCTGTGCGCCACCAGGCCCGACAGCAACTGCGCCAAGGCGAGATAGCTGGTAGGCGTGTTCACCACAATGCTGTGCCCTGCCCGGTCTTTGCCCTCTGGCAGGCCAATCAGCTTGATGCCCACGGGAACGTGGATGATGCGCGGCGTGGGTATTTCACGCAGCCCGGCAATCTGGCCGGCATCACCGCGCAGGGCGGCGCCATGTTCTGGCACGAACACCAGCACGGCCTTGCGGCCGGAGTGCTGGACCAGATCGATCAAGCGGTCGATGTCGTCCATCAGCTTCTTCAGGCGGATGGGATAGGACTGCAAACTGGTGAGGTTGCTGCCGGGCAATCGATTGCCGTCGTGCAGGCTTACCGTGTTGTAGTACAGCGCCACCGGGCCACCGCCCTTGGCGGTGCGCGCCTCGTACCACTTCGCCAGCACATCGTAGTCGCCCGTCAGCGGCGAGCCATCGAACGCGCGCATGGCCACTGGCAGGCCTTCGATCGATTGCGGTTGAATGCCTGACGGGCCGATCTCGCGCTCCACCACGCCACGGAAGTCGTCGAAGTGGCCATCGTGATTCATCAGAAACTGCACGTCGAAACCGGCGGCAGCAAGGTCGGCGAACAGGTGGCAATCCTGCGGCGTGCCGCTGTACAGATCCTGGTGCGCTTGCTGGCCGCAGGAGGCCCGCAGCAGCCGAATGGCTGCGGGGCCACTGTAACTGGCGGCGCTGCTGAAATCCTTGAAGATGTAATCGAAGCGACTGAGCAGCGGGCTGTCGGTGGCGCTGGCTACCTCCAGGTCATCCCAGGACAGCGAACAGATATGGATAACGATGATGTCGAACTGCGCGGCCGGGTCGCTATCCATGGGAAAGAATGCCGCATGGCGATCTTTCTCGGTGTGATGGAACGTCGCCAGCTGCTGATCGTAGCTACCGGTTGAACTATCGGCGCCGGCGTTGGCCATGCCGGCATTCGCGCCACGGTTCGCCGCGTAACCCGAGGGCGCCGCGGACTTGGCGATCAAGCTGCCCACGCCCTGCCACAGCGGCAACACGATCAATGCGATCAGCACGAACGTGGTCACGCGCACCCAGCGATTGACCACGCCATACACCAGCAGCGCAACGATGGGGACGTACACCATGGCCGGCGTGAACGCCCTGCGCGCCAGCTCCATCATGTAGCCGGGGGTGAAGGAGGCCAGCCCGGGCAATTGACGCATGACATAAGCCAGCGGCGGCAGATTGGACTCGTGATAGATCAACGCCGCGCCGGCCACCACGGCCACGATCTGGCGCAGCACACGCTGCCAGCGTTGCCGCAGCGGCACGATCAGCCCCAACGCGAACAGCAGGTTGAGCCACCATACCCACTGGAGCGAACCCACCGAGGCAAGGTAGATCTTGGCGATGAAGTAGAGGTTCCACAGTCCCATGGGTGCTCCCGTTATCCCTGTTGGCGCGGTCGGCGCAGAGCCACCGCCTCGACCGCATCGAGGCAGGCATCGAACAACCGCAGCACGCCCTGGTAGCCCATCTCCACCACCTCCACAAAGCTGTGCAAGGGTTTATCGGGAACCAGCTCCTCCTCCCAGCGCACCCAGGCGTCGGCGCGTCCAAACGTGCACTGGATCAATTGCGCCTCCTTCTCGTAGGACCACTCCTCGAACTTCAAGCCCAGGCGGGTGCCGCTACATCGCGCCACCACGGCAGGGAAGTAATACTCCTGATCCCCGCGCGACAAGCTCACGCCCAGTGCCTCCCCGGCGTTGAACTTCAGCGCATCGGGCAGCACGATGCCCAGGCCGCCGGTGGAGTAGTTTTCGGTATGGCATGCGAGGGTCTTGCCGTCCGGCAGGATCAACATCGCCGGCACACTCAGCGGCACATGGTGGGCCACGCGCACCTGGCGCGCCTCCTTCGCCACACCCACCGCCGCCCCCAACATGGCTACGTTGAACAAGCCCCACACCATGTTCATCAGCACCGTGGCGGGCTCATCGCGCTGGGTGGTGAAAATGCGCACGATGCCGGCCACCATCGCCAGCAGGTTGATGCCCAGCAGCCACACGTAGGGTTTGGAGGTGGACCAGTCCAGGTACTCCTTCTCGATCAGGCCGCCCTTGGCCGTTACGTTGAACTTGCCCTTCTTGGGGTTGATGAAGGCCACCGTGGTGGGCAACACCGTGTACCAGGCCAGCACCGATTCGTAGACCTCCGCCCAGAACGAGTGACGGTACTGGCCCTGGATACGCGAATTGGCCAACCCGGAAACAAAGAGATAGGGCAACACATAGGCCATCACCGCCATCGCGTCCGCACTGAACACGTGCAAGCCGAAGAACAAATAGGCGCACGGCATCAGCAGGAAGATCAAGCGGGGAAAGCCGTAGAAAAAGTGCAGCATGGCGTTGCTGTAGCAGATGCGCTGGAAGAAGCTCAGCCCCTTGCCCACCCACGGATTGTCGATGCGGAAAATCTGCGCCATGCCACGCGCCCAGCGAATGCGCTGACCGATGTGGCCCGAAAGGCTCTCGGTCGCCAGGCCCGCCGCCTGCACAATGCGCAGGTACGCCGAGCGATAGCCGCGCCGATGCATCTTGAGCGAGGTATGCGCATCCTCGGTCACGGTTTCCACCGCGATACCGCCGACCTCCAGCAAGGGCGCGCGCTTGATTACCGCACATGAGCCACAGAAAAACGTGGCGTTCCAGAAATCGTTGCCGTCCTGAATCAAGCCATAGAAGAGACTGCCTTCGTTGGGAATACGCAGGAACGTGTCGTAATTGCGCTCGAACGGATCGGGCGAGAAAAAATGATGCGGTGTTTGCACCAACGCGCACGAGGGGTCGGCGAGGAACTCGCCCATGGTCGTTTGCAGGAAGGAGCGCGTGGGAATGTGGTCGCAATCGAAGATGGCGATGTAATCGCCACTGGTCAGGCCAAGTGCGTGATTGATGTTGCCGGCTTTGGCAAAGCGATGTTCTTCGCGCGTGAGGTATCCCACGCCCACCTCCGCCGCGAACTGGTTGAACTCCTCGCGACTGCCGTCATCGAGCAGGTACACGCGTAGCTTGTCACGCGGCCAATCCATGCTCTTGGCGGCGAGTACGGCGGGGCTCACCACCGACAAGGGCTCGTTGTAGGTGGGAATGTAGATATCCACCGTGGGCCATTCGGCGGGGTCGTCCGGCAACGGCTTGGGGTGCCGGTTGAGCGGCCAGGCGGTCTGGATGTAGCCAAAGAACAACACGATCCACGTGTAGATTTCCGCCGCAAACAAGATGTAGCCGAACAGCGCCTCGATGGACGTGGCGAAATGCAGCGTCTGCGTGGCGCGCCACCAGATGTAACGGCCCGTCATGAGGATGGATAGCGACACCATCAGCATGGTGGGCCAGCGCCCGGGAATGCGCCGCGCCACAAGCATCACCAGGCACACCAGAATGAACAGCTGAAACTGGCTCGCCAATGGCAGCGGCGTGGTCCAGAACGCCAACGCGGCCGCAAGCGCCATCAGCAGGATCACCGGCTTCATGAAGGGCACCCGATCCAGCTTGGCCGACCAGCGATCCACACGTTCGCTCAAGCGCTCCCATGGCACGCTGGGCAGCCATGCATGGAGGGTTTGTCCGGTGCGACCGGCCACGCCATACACCGGCGCGAGCCAGCGACCGATGCGCCCGAGCAGGATGGAGCGGCGCTGCTTGCCACGCTGATGGCGCGCATGGCGCAGATCCGCCGCCAGATGCGCGCGTCGACGGCGCGGCCGGAAGAACAACCGCCCCAGCCACGTACCCACGCCGGCCTTTTCCGTGACGCCCAGTTCGTTGCGCAGATGGCCCGCAACCGCGCCATACGCGTGCACGGCCCAATCGCGCTGCCCGGGTCGTGGCTGCCGGAAGGCCAGTCGCAAGGCCCATAGGTGCGCCCCCGCATCCACTCCCACGCCAATCTGCTGCGCGGTAACGCGCTTGATGCGCATCCAGGCGTTGCGCAACACGCCCTTGCTCATGGCGCGCCACCAGCAGCCGGCGCCGCGCGTCGCGATGCCTGTTTTACCCAACTGGACAACCACGTCGCCAGGCCCTGCATATCATGTGCAGCCTGCGAGTGGGGGGCGGCGAGCGAGAAATTCTGGTTGCGTGCCAGTGCCTCGGGAACACCGCTGTCGGCATGGATGCGATAGGTCGACAGCTCTGCGCCCAGCAGTTGGCGCAGCAGCGCGATGATATCCGTGTGCAATGCCATGGCCGGTGAAATGCCATTGGCAACGTAGAGACTTTGTTTGCCCCGCCCCGCCAATTCCGCGCGCAAGCGCAGCAAGGTCGCACAAGCCAGCGGCGTAGGCGGCACCACCACCACCACCAGGTCGGCCGCGGCGATCGCCTGCTCCGCATGCACCGACGGCCACGTGGCCGTGTCCACTAGCGCGATGCCATTGCCCGGCAGATCCACTTGCGCCAGCAAATCCCTCAGCCAGCCGGGCTGGCGATGCAAGGTGGCGGCAATCATGGCCTGCTCGGCGGCGGAAAGGCCGCCCTGCGGGCGTGCGCCGCCCCACGGCAGCCACAGCGTGCCGTCGTCGCTCTGCAATGCCGCTTCGGCCGGCGCGCTGCCCGGATTGAGCAGATAGGAAGCGAGACCCGCGCCCGCCGGCTCACGCAAGCCGCCATAGAGCGCGAGCACGTTGCGCGGATCGCACTCCAGCGCCAGCACGGCATGCTTGCGTGCACCGAGCAAACCGGCGAGCGCAGCGGTCAACGTGGTGCGGCCTGCACCACCCACGGAGGAAATGATGGCGATGGTCTTCATGCGCCGCTCCCGCCGCCTCCCTGCTGTCGCTTGCCGAGTATCACCAGCGGCTGCAATTGCGGCGGCAGCTTTACCGTGCGGCGGCGCCACAGGGAGCGCAACCGTGGCCACCACGACGCCATGTGCAGGCGCCAGGCGATCCACCACAGTGGCGCGGCAAGTATCAGTCCCCAAATGAAATAGCCGAAGAACAGGTTCATGGCGACTAGCTCCGAGCCTTGAGTGGCAGCGTCGCCGCACGCGGCGGGCGTCGCAGTGCGGCGGCCTCGGACGATGGCGTCGCCATCACGTCGGCCAGCCCCAGCCGCGGCAATACATCGGTGTCGGGCGCCAGCGTTGCGGGTTCTTCGACCGGCTCCACCGGCTCGGCAGGGTTCACCACCGAGGCCACCGGTTGCGCGGTTTCGACCAGGCTGGAATAGTCCGGCGGCGGCAACTCGGCGATCTCCTCGTCCAAGGTGTCCAGCATGCCGAGGATGGAGTCGCGATCGCCGCACCGCAGCTCGCCCCGGAATAGCTCGGACAGCGGGCGCTCGAATACCTTGGCGATGGCGACGCTGGCGTCATCCACGTGGCAGGCGAAGAAGAACAGGTACAGGCTGTCACCACTAGCCGTGCACAAGTCACCGGCGCGCCGCATGCGGCAGGCTTTTACCGCGTCGATGCCCGCAATATCCGGCTCCAGGATCAAGCGCAGCAGCACATTGGCCAGGCGAATGGGCCGGCTGCGCTCTACCGCTTCGCGCACCAGCGTGATGAAGCGCTGCGCCGGCACGTAGCCGCTGGTGGTGTCGCTCATCGCGGCGGAGAGCGCGGTGCGGTAATCCTCCGGCACGGGGCGCGAGAACAATTGCCCCTGCACGCCATCCACCATGATCTCCACCTGCGCCAGCGATGTGCTGCGCGGGATGATGACGTTGGCGCCCAGGCTCAACAGCATCAGTTCGTAGCGAATGCTTATGTTGTCCTCACGGATGAGTATCTTCAGCGCCTTGCCGCAACGACGGCGCAGGAAGTTCACCTGTTTAGCCAGCTTGGCAAGGTCGACGGTAATGCCGTAGTGCAGGATCACCGTAGCGGCCACCGCATGGCTGGCTTCGGCCACGAGCGCATCGTTGTCCTGCAGCACCTGCCAATGCTTGGGCAGCGAGCGCTCGTGCTGCACGGCATCGCGCGATACCAGCACGGCGGTTTCATCCGGCGCCAACAGACCCAGCCCCTCGGGGCGATCGGTCAGCGAATCGAGCACCGCAACGAGCCGGTGGTCTTTCGGCGAGAAACGCAGGGGAATGGATTCACTGGCTGCCAGTGCGTTGTGACTGTCTCGCCAGAAGGCCACCTCCCAGCGATACTCGCCCTGCACTTGCACGAGCTGTGCGGCGCCACCAAAGCGCATCTGGAAATCGGTGAGCGGAAGAAAGCCGCCCTCCTCCTCCACCAACGGCGGCAGCATCACCAGCAATACGCTGTGGCGCGTCTGCTCGCACCAGCCGGCCAAGGCCGCACCCTGGCGGATCAATGCGGTGCGGTCGCGCCAGGCGAAGCAGGCCGCGGCGCCTTCAATCAGGAACGGCGTGGCCGGCGATGCGCATTGGTCGGACATGGCCTGCATCGCCTCGATCAACGCGTCGCAGCCGTCCCGGTGGGATGGCATGCGCAGCGCACATACATTGGCGCGAGGATGCACGGCGCCGGGCTGGTCGATATCCATGCCGTGTTGCTTCAGCGCGGCAGCTATGTCTTCAGCGGGGCGGGTGGAGAGCACGTTTACCGGGGTGTGCAGCGCATTCACTGCCGTCTTCCAGAACAACGCATCGCGCGCGGCCGACCGGCTTGCATACACCGCATAGACTTTGCCCGTGGCGAGCGCGGTCAGCGACGGCGGCAACCCATCGATGGCCAGCGACTGGTTCAGGCGCAGGCGCGCCGGCGCCATGCGTCGCTGCGAAGTGTCGTTGGTGGGTTGGGCGGTGTTGGTCACGTGGGCGTCCCAGGTGTCATGGCGGCCGGTCAGTAGGCCGAATACGGCTTGACCGGCTCGGGCGGGTACGGCACCGGCATGCGCTGCCGATCAAAGAAATAGCGCAGGTAGATCGTGCCAAGGTTGGGGGCGTAGTCGCGTGAACGATCCAGCTTGAGGCGCGTGCCAATGACCCAGTGCGAAGTGAGCCGGTATTCCAGCGCGGCGGCCACGGTATAGCTGAAGCCGCCACCGGAACCACCGCCAAAGTACGGCGAGCCCAGGTCTGCGGCGGCCATGCGTGCCACGGCCGCGCGCTGCAGATCCGGTCGCGTGGGGAAGTACGGCGATGAGTCTTCGTTGGTGTTGGAGTTGCCCAGCGATGCCTCCACCTCCCACGCCCAGCGCTTGTAACGACCGGCCCAGTCCAGCGGTATGGATACGGAGAAATACTTCTGCGGGCTGTAATAGCCGCCGTTGCCGAAGGTGTAGAAGTGCTGGTTGTTGTCGTAATGCCAGTAGTTGATGACCAAGCCGCTGCTGAAGCGCTGGTCGGTGCCCGAGTACACCGGCCAGTCCACGCCGGTACGCACCTTGAACTCGTGGTTGTCCTCCACGTTGCGGCCGCTCAACAAGCCATAACCGACCGACGCGAACAGCGTCACCGGGCCCACCTCCTGCGCGCCGCGCACAGTGCCACCGGTGCGCACCACGCCGCCCCAGGTTTCGCCCGACGCGGGATCGCGCGCGCCCGCATAGGAAACCAGGCTGGCGGTAACCGGCCGGCGTGAAAGATCGACCGTGACGGAGGAACTGTAGAAGTCATGCCGGTAGAGGAAGCCACCGAGCCACTGATGCACCGTAAAGCCCAGCGGCGTCGTGCCGATGTCGGCACGCCAGTTGTTCTCCGCGCCGCTGAAGTCATAACCGGCGGCCAAGGCCACGCCCTTGTCGTTCTGCTGCACCGAGTTCAGGCCCAGGTTGCCCAGCGCGGCGATCTGGCCGTACTTGTACGCCGGATCGAACTGATCGGCGGGGAGCCGCCCCGCATCGAGCAGTACCGTATCGGCATGGAAGAAGTAGTGCCCGGTGTAGCCATCGGGAATACGCACGTAGAGCGGGATCTCGGTGGCATCCAGGCGCGACATGCCGCTGCTGCCCGATTCGTTGGACTGGATCACCGCCGTCGCCACCTGCCCTTGCCGACGATCCTCCAGGCCCTGCAAGGCGCGCGCGGCCGAGGTGAGTCCATCTTCGGGGCTGGCCAGTTCACCCTCGCCCTGCTCCTGCGTCTGCGCCGTGCGGTAAAGCCCCGCCGCGGTGTTGAAGTGGCCTTGCGCCTGCGCGATGCGACCGCTTTGCAGGGTGATGTCCGAGCGATCAGGGTATTGCTGCCGCAGCGGGTCGACCAAGGCGCTGGCATCGGCATGACGACCCAGCGCGGTGAAGCGCCGCGCAATCGCCAGCCGCGTATCGACATCATCGGCGGAGGTATCCGCCAACACCTGGCGAACGATTTGCTCCGAGCCTTCGCGGTCGCCCTGACGTTCTTTCATGCGTGCGATGGTGAGGCGCGCATCCACATCGCCCGGATGATCGGCAAGCACCGCGCGGGCGGAATCCTCGGCGCCGCGATAATCCCGACGGGCCTCGCGCAGGTCGGCCTGGGTCAACAGCCAACGGCGATCCTTCTTGCCGGCCTCTGGCACGGCGTCCAGTGTCTGCGCGGCACCGGCGAGGTTGCCGGCATCGATCTGCCGACCGGCCGTGCGGAGGGCGAGACGCAGCAGTTGGTCGTCGGCATACGCTTGCTGCTCGGGCGTGATGCCCGCACGCGCACGCGTGTCAGCGATCCATGCAGGCAACTCGCTGTCGCGGTTGGCCGACGCCAGCAGCTCGCCATAGCGCAGGCGCACGGCAATGGCGGGGTCTTGCGGGTGCGCATCCAGCCAGTCGCGCACCCGCTTCAGCCCCTTGTCCGGCTCGCCCAGCGCGATCCATTCCCGGCCTACGCTGGCCAGGGTTTGCGGATCGTCTTGCGACGCCTGCGCGATCCGGTCGAGCAGTTCGCCCGCCGGTTGCCGCTGTCCTTGCGCCACCAGCTGACGTACCTGACGCAGATCGCGCTGGGCCTTGAGGTTCACCGCCAGCTCGCGCATGCCATCGGAACGTTCACCCGCCGGCACCTGGGCAAGCACGTCGCTGGCGGTGTCGATGTCGTCCAGCGCGTTGAGATAGAGGGCGCTGGCATAACGCATATCCGCCGATGGTGCGCTCCTGAGGCCATCCGCCATCACCGAGCGGCCCAGTGCGGGCAGGCCCAGGTCGCGGTATTGGCGCGCCAGCGTGTAGCGTAGCCATGCGTCCTGGGGCGTGAGCGAAACGGCATCCTCCAGCTTGAGCACGGCCGCACCGCGCTTTTGCTCGGCGATGAGTTGATCCGCCTCGATGGACAGCAGCTGCGCGCGCAGTTTCGCCATCGCCTCGCCCGAGCCGCTGTAGCGTTGCTCCGCCTGCGCCAGCAACGGCGTGAGTTCGCCGGTGCGGTGTGTATCGATCAGCAGTTTGGCCAGCAGCTCCAGCGCATCCACGTCGGGTTTGGGCGCTTCCACCATGGGGCGCAACACGGCCTCGGCCGATGCCCATTGCTGCTGCGCAATCAGGGACTGCGCCAGCACCTTCTTCGCATCGGCTTGTTGCGGTTGCAAGCGAAGCGCTTCGCGCGCCAGGGCCTCGCCCTGCTCCGGGTGGCCTTGTGCGTTGGCCGCACGTGCTTTGGACAAGGTGCCCCAGAAGCCGGCCGTCGCCATCAAGCTGCGCCATTTGCCGGCGTTGTCCGGATCGAGCTTGAGCGCACGCGCGAACAGCGCCCGTGCCTCGTCATGTTTGCCATCGCGCAACTTGGCGAGACCTTGCGCGCCCAACGCCGCTCCTTGGCGGGCGGCGGCAGAGGACGCCGGCCCTGCACGCGCCGCCGTGGGAGATGCGGAGGTCGCCGAGGCTGCCGTCCTCGGCGGCACATAGTTCGCGCCGCCCTTCTTCTCCAGCACCGCCAGCGCCTGCCTGGCATTGGCGTCGTCAGGCACTTCCTTGAGATAGCGCTGATACCACACGTAGTACGCGGGATCGTCGCTACCGGCTGCGTTGAGTGCGCGCCGCCACAATTCCAGCGCGCGACGGCGATCACCGTCTGGCCGCTGGTAGACGCGATAGATGATTTGCAAGCCTTCCAATCGCGTTCCGCTGCGATCGGTCAGCAGATCGGCGAGAGTCAAGGCGAGACTGAGATCATCGGGGTTCTGCGCCGTGCGCCGACGCAGCTCGGCCAGCGCCGGGTCGCGGCCGCCGGTGGAGCCGGCCCACACGCGGTAATAATCCTGTGCCAGCGCCCCCTGGGGCGAGCCGCGCGGAACCAGTGCCTGCATGCGCCGCCAGGCTTCATCGTCCTTGCCGGTGCGCGCCTGCAGGCGCACCTGGGCCAGCGCCATCTTGTCGGTGGTGGCGAGTCGATAGGCATCCGCCAGCCCCAGCGTGGCGGGATGGTTGGGATACTGCTGCTGCAATTGCTGCAATAGCTTCCCCGCTTCGGCGGGGCGATTGGAGTCGAGTTCGATCTGGCCCATCAAGGCCAGCGCATCGGGCTGGCCAGGCGCGATCAGCAGCGCCTTCTGCACGATGCCGCGCGCCATATCCGGGCGATTCTTCGCCTGCCACATGCGCGCCGAATCCAATAGCGGCTTGACCTGCGTATCCGCGGCTTGCGCCAGCACCATCGCCGGCATGCTGGCAACCACCAGCAAGGCAGCGGCGTGCAGCACCCATCCGGTCAGCGCGCCGCGGGACATGTCGTGGTCCAGGCGGGGACGAGCGCGCCATCGGCATCGAAGCGATAGTGCCCATCAAGGTAACCAAGGCCGAACAGCGCCAGTACCTGGCTGTAGTAACCCAGGGGCGCCTGCTGGGCGAGACTGCGCGTGCGTTGCATTTGAGCCTGCGCCAGATCGGCGCGGCCCAGCGCGGCGAGGTAAGGCGCCACCGCCGCGGAAAAGCCCGCATTGCCATCGTTGCCTGTCGCCGCGCCGGTCTGCGTATCCACGCGCTCCGGCGGCGCGCCGTGCGTCGCCACGTACTCGGCCACGGGGCGGAAGGTGTTCAGAACCGTATCGCGCTTGGCGGCATCCGCCGCCAGCGTGCCGGCCCACAGGTATACGCGAATGGCGTTGTATGCACTCTCCGCCTTGCTGGCCTCATCCGGCAGGAAACCCTTGCCGCGCTGATACAGCACCCAGTCCGGCGAAAAACCGTGCGGCGCGGTGTCGGCGATCACCCGCAGCGAACTGTCGTACACCGCCTGCCATTCGGCTTGCTGGGGCAACGCCACCACCAGATGCCGCATCACTTGCAATGGTACGTAGCTGGGATTGAGGCGCCATAGATCGTCCTTGGGATGGAAGCCCACGGGCGCCGGCAGCACGGTGCGCCCAAGGCCGGGCAACACGGCAGTTTCCTCGGCCAGGATGCGCCGAGCCAGCAAGGTGCCTAGCGCGGTGTAGCTGCGCGCGTGCCACAGTCGCCCCGCTTCCAGCAGCGCGTAAGCGATCCAGAGATCGGCGTCGGACGCGGGGTTGCCGTCGATGACGCCCCAGCTTGGCGCAGCACTCGCATCGGTGTTGTCCTTGCCTTGCGTCTTGTCCGGGTCGTGCCGGCCCCAGATCCACGCCGGCAGGTGAGCCGTCAGATCACCCTGCGCCAGATTGTTCTGGGTCCAGCCCAGCACGCGATCAAAGGTGACGCGATCATTGGCCGCTAGAGCAAAGAACAGTGCATATGCCTGCCCTTCGGACACCGTGACTTGCTGGGGCGTGCTGCGATCGATCACGCGCCCATCGGCACTGAGCGTGGTCTGCTTGAACTGCTCCCAGTCAGGCCATGCGCAGGTGCTAGCGAACGCGGTATGCGCGGCGAGCATGGCGGCACCGATCAGCAGGATTCGCAGCAGCGGCATCAACGCGCCTCGCATGATTCACCTGTCGAGACGGCGAGCAGCGAGACGACCCAAGGCCCAGAACACGGTGAGCGCCACGAACAAGCCCGCGAGGATGCCAGCGATCGCCATGAGTGCCGGATAGCGCGAAATGCGCACCCACAACCACGCATACCACGGCAAGTGCCCGACGTTGTAAGTGTCGCCCACGGTGAGCGCGGTGACCTGTTTCTGGCGCACCACGGTCAGGTCGCCACCGATTTGGCCGACGCGTGCGTCGTCGCCCAACACCTCCAGCAGATTGCCCAGCTGGTCGGACGAATTGGCCGCCAGCGCGACGACGCTCTTGCCCTTGGCGTAGGGCGACTGGAACCCGACGAAGGCAGCGGTGGAGCCGTTCACGCTCATCGCGGCGTGGCCCGCGTCGCCGCTGGCTTCCTTGCGACCGCTACCCGGCGGCTCGCGCAACGACAGCTGGTTTTCGCTTCGATCGATCAGCATGGGCAAGCCTTTGCCCCACTTGGCCAGCAGCTGCGCGCCCGAGCCGGTGCCGATCACCAGCAGATCCCGGTCGCGCATACTCTCCACGGCACTGGTGGGCACCAGCGCGACGCGCAGTGACGACAAGCCGCTCCAACGCCCCATTTGCCCAAGCAAGGTCAGAATCGCTTCCGACTCTTTGGCATCCGGTGCATCGGGAATCACCACGGCGGTATCGGCCAGATCGGCCATGCGGGTAAACGGAAAGCCGCTGCCGGCGAAGAACGCCAGGTTGGGCAAGGTGGTGTAGTGCACGAACTGGCTGAAGTCGATGCTGGAGTCCGGATCGATCGCCGCACGCGCGCTGTCGGTCGCACTGGAGACGCACAAGCCGGTCTTCTGCGAATCCATGTGGAACTGGAACTGAAACTGGTTGGCGCTGCCGATGCGCAGCGCCGGCACGCGAATCTCTTCTTCACCACGGGCCTCGGCGCCGGAAAGCAGGGGCACATTGAACTGCCGGTCCGTGCCCGTGTTATCGGCTGGACGCAAGCGCACCGAGCGCAGCAGCTGGTCGTTGACGCTTACATTGAGCACCGAGTCGTTGAAGTACGACGGCGCCGTATAGCGATAACTCACGTTCAAGGGCACGCTGTGCCGTGCCCAGGCGAACAAGTCGGGCGGCAGGCGCATGTCCACGCGAATCACCGGTGGATTGAAGCCTGATACCTGCAGTTGTCCCGGGTCGGTAACCAGATCCTTGAAGTGCACCGGGCGATCCACGGGAGCCCAGTTGGGCGCATCGTAGGGGCGACGCGCGGGACCGATGTCCACCGACTTCACGATGGCCTGATCCCCCGACATGCCCGCCTGTCCCAATACCAGGGCATTGGCTGCCAGCTCCAGCTCCTTGGCGTCGCGACCGGCCAGCACCAGCAGCTTGCGCCCGGACTCGGGCGGGCTGGATGGGTTGGGCATGACCCACACCGTCGGCCCCTTGATCTCACCCAGGTTCAAGCCCTGCGGCATGGCGTTGGGCAAGGCGAAGGCAATCGCATGCGCATCGGCCGGCGGCGTCTGCGCCACCGGGAAGCGCGCGCCGCGCCATGCCGCGAGTGCACCCAGCCAGGACGACACGACACCGGCCGCGCGCAGCGTCGATGCATCGGCGTGAGCCGGCAACACGAAGGGCACGGTCAGCCGGCGATTGTCACGGCGATCGAAGAACGGCGCCGGCAACAACGCCAGGCTGTTGGGCAGGCCGATGTGCGACGTGGTGAGCGTGAGCGCGGTATCCGGACTGATGTCCGTCCACAACGAGGAGTGATACGGGTCTTCGCAGTGATCTAGCGTGTAATGGGCAATCATCTGCACGTTGAGACGATTGAAATCGGTGAACAGGCGCGGATCGAGATCCACATAGCGCGTCACCGTTTGGCCGGCATGCTCCTTGTCCAGCGGCAGCGTCGCCACGACTTCGCCGTTGAGATATACCTTCAGGTGCGACAGCTCGTAGATTAGCGAAGGCGAATAGGTGTAGATGAGTTTGAGGCGTGCCGCCGTGACCACTTCATCGTTGCGCACCGATACGTTCATGTAGCCGGTGGGGTCCAGGCCACGCAGCTTGATCGGTCCATAGCTGCCCATGCTCGACAGGCTCAGGTCGCGTGCCTCACCCGCCGGAGCCGACGTGGCCTCATTGGCGGCTGGCAGCGTAGCGACACTGCTCGCGGCGGCCGGCGTGGCAGCGGAGGGAGCGCCTGTGCTTTTCTGCGCGGTGCTTTCGAGCGGCAGCGCAGCGCCGCCACAGGCCAGCAGGCCACCCAACAACACGGTACCCCATCGAACCTGAGTGAAGAGCCGCATGAATGTCGCCCTGAGTCAGAAATCAATCGAGACAGCCGCACCCGATTGCTGCATCGGGTGGCCAGGCCGATGCTGGCCTTCGGCGACGCGGCACCTGCGCTCCACATGCCTGAGCGCTGCAGGCTTGAGTACTGCATGCCTGAGCGCTGCATGTTTAACGGCCGCATGCTTGAGGGCTTTTTCAGCAAAGGGCAGGCGCGCGTTCACATGGGCCCCATCAGCCGCCACGCGGCCAGCGCCCATGGATGGCGCGAGAAGCGCGCTAGTCCGTGTGCCGTGGTTTCCCCATGTGCGCACCCATCCTTTGCCGAATCCCACTGAAGCACGCTCCGGTTGCACGTAAGAGTCGTACGCCGTGCTTTTTTGGCATGAGGAAGTAGCGCGGCGCAGTCGCTAGACGATCAAAGAACCGGGATAAAAGAAACGTGAATAAAGCCGGTTTACGCCGGTGCCAACCCACCAGCCTGCCACCTCGATGAAAGGCGCCGCCGAAGGGCCATTGCGTACAACCGCCACCACGCCAGAAAACCGGCGAGCGCAGCCCGGGTACTCCGTTTGCGACTCAGATCACCGAGACCTTGCCGCCGTCCATGGGAATGACCGCGCCGGTCACGTAGCTGGCCAATGGGGAAGCGAGGAACAGGGCCACGTTGGCTACCTCCTCCGGCTCGGCCATGCGCCCCATCGGGATGTCGCTCAATTGCTCGGCCAACAATTCATCCGTCGGGCGCCCACTCGCGCGCGAGGCGGCGATCAAGCCCTCTTGCACGCGGCCGGTGCGCGTCATGCCGGGATTGATGACGTTCACGCGCACACCTTGGCGGGCATAGGCATTGGCAAAGCCCACCGAAGCCAGCATGAGCGCGGCGTTGGCGGCGCCGCCACCGATATGCAATGGATTGGCCTGGCGCCCACCCTGCCCGACCACGTTGACGATGCTGCCCTGACCGCGTGCCGCCATATGGCGGATCACCGGATCGATCATGTGCATGTAGGTGAAGTACTTCGATTGCATCGATGCCTGCATGGCGTCGGCGTGCAACTCGGCCACGGGCGTGCGCTTGGCGGCCCCGGCACAGTTGACCAGCACATCGATCGGGCCGAAGTCGTTCTCGATGGCCTCCACAACGAATTGCGCTGCCACGCTGTCGCGAAGGTCTGCGGCGGCCACCTCCATATGCAGCCCCTCCCGTTGCAGGTCGTGCTGCGCGGCATGGAGATGCGCCAGTTCGCGCGAAATGCCCACCACTTTCGCCCCCTCCCGGGCGAAAGCGAACGCACAAGCCAGACCAATGCCCTTGCTGGCACCGGTAATGACCACCACACGCCCGCGCAAGCCTGCATCCATGAATAACCTCCTTGTGGCTGGAGATCGCCATTGAACCATGGCGCTCCAGCCCTCGCCGAGAGGTGATGGCTGTCACTCGCAACGACTGATGGGCGCCCCTGCCGCGACGACACCGCGAGGCAGAGGATGTCCCGCAGGCGATGGATCGCCGCCCGGTCGCCGGAAACGGTGGACCAGGGCGCCCGCAGAAGGCCGGGCAAGGCGCCACGCCCTCTATGCCATCAGTCATGTTGCGAATTTGGCCGCCAGCCATTGACGGCTCCGAATATGGTGTTATAGTTCACTACAACACCGGTCCACGAGGTCACTAAAGGAGACCCGCCATGAAAGCGAACACCCTGCTATCACTGACCGCCGCCGCCCTGTTCACCACGGTCGGCCTGGCCGCCATCCACTCCAACGTCCATGTTCTGCCTGTCAGTGAGATCAATGGCGTCAAGGTCATCAACCTGGCCCCGGTCGAGGTTCGCCCCACCGCCGAGGACATGCGCGCCGCCGCCCTGCTGGCCGATGCGGGCATCGCCACCCTGACCGCATCGCCGCTGCTGCGCTCCGAAGCCGCCGCCAAGGCGGGCATGCTCGGGTCCCAGCTGGCCATGCCCTACTATTCGTTTGGCAATCAGTTCGGCCGTATCAGCAGCAAGGAATAAACGTATGACCATCACCTGGAACGACAGCGTCCCGATCTATCGCCAGCTCCGCGAACGCGTAGTGGCGATGATCCTGGACGGCGCCTTGAACGAGGGCGACCCGCTGCCGTCAGTGCGCCAGGTGGCAGCGGACTTTCAAATCAACCCGCTGACCGTATCGAAGGCGTACCAGGAACTGGTCGATGATCAATTGGTGGAAAAAAGGAGGGGATTGGGCATGTTCGTCATCGATGGAGCCAGGGAAGCGCTGCTGAAGTCCGAGCGCGAACGCTTCCTCCGCGAGGAGTGGCCTGCTCTCTATGCCCGGCTGCAACGCCTCGGCCTGGATTTAAAGACCCTGCTCCGGACCGCCCCGGACAGCACGTTGGCCGATGGGGAGAACCAGCCATGAACGCGGTCATTACCGCCAATGGTCTGACCAAGCGCTACAAGAACACCTTGGCGCTGGACGACGTGAGCTTTCGTATCGAGTCCGGCCGCATCGTGGGGCTGATTGGCCCCAACGGCGCCGGCAAGACCACCGCCCTGAAGGCCATTCTCGGCCTCACCGATTTCAAGGGCGAGCTGAATGTACTGGGCCTGGACCCGCGTACCCAGCGCGACCAGCTGATGGAACAGGTGTGCTTCATCGCCGATGTGGCGGTGCTGCCGCGCTGGCTGCGGGTTCGCGAGGCGGTGGATTTCGTCGCCAATGTGCATCCGCGCTTCAACCGCGCCAAGTGCGAGGCGTTCCTGGCGCGCACCAAGCTCACCCCGGACCAGCGCGTGAAGCAGATGTCCAAGGGCATGATCGTGCAGTTGCACCTTGCCCTGGTGATGGCCATCGACGCCCGCCTGCTGGTGCTGGACGAGCCCACGCTGGGCCTGGACATCCTCTATCGCAAGCAGTTCTACCAGAGCCTGCTGGAGGATTACTTCGACGAGAACAAGACCATCATCGTAACCACCCACCAGGTGGAAGAAATCGAACACATCCTTACCGACCTCATGTTCATTCGTGACGGCAAGCTGGTGCTCGATACCGATATGGAATCGGTGGGCGAGCGTTTCGCCGAAGTGATGGTAAGCGCCGACAAGGCCGATGCGGCCCGTCGCCTCAAGCCACTGGACGAACGCCAAGTGTTTGGCAAGAGTATCTTCCTGTTCGACGGCGCCGATCGCGCCACGCTGGAAAACATGGGCGAAGTACGTCGCCCCTCCGTATCGGACCTGTTCGTTGCCACCATGAAGGGAACCTACGCATGAAAACCTTCTTTTGGCTACTCAAGCGCGAATTCTGGGAGCACCGGGGCGGCTTCTTGTGGGCCCCCGTGATCACCGGCGGTGTGTTCCTGGTACTTAACATCATGGCCATCATCACCGCCGAGGTGCTGGGTGCACGCCATGGCTGGCAAGTCGGTGGCGACAACCTGCAGATGATGATCGCCAAGGCCGGCGAAGGCGATCTCAAGCAGATCGGCGCGGGCCTGGATATCGCCATGATCTCCTCGATGGGCTTGATCGGCATCGTCATGGGCATTGTGGTGCTGTTCTACTGCCTGGGCGCGCTCTACGACGATCGCCGCGATCGCAGCATCCTGTTCTGGAAATCGCTGCCGATCTCCAACACCAGCACCGTGCTGTCCAAGCTGGTGAGTGCGACCGTGGTGGCGCCGGTGATCGCCGTACTGGTAAGCATCGTGGCCGGCCTGCTGCATCTGGTAATTCTGGCCCTCGTGCTGTCCCTGCATGGCGTCAATGCCTTCCAATTGATCGGCATGGCCCACCCGCTCCGCGCCGTGATTGACCTGCTCAGCGCCATCCCGCTGTATGCCCTGTGGGCGGTGCCCTCGGTTGGCTGGCTGATGTTCTGCTCGTCCTGGGCACGCACCAAGCCCTTCCTGTGGGCGGTGGCTGGTCCGGCGGTGCTCGGTCTGCTGGTGAGCTGGTTCGGCATCATGGGGCTGTTCGAGCTGCCCACGGCCTGGTTCTGGAAGAACGTGGTAGCCCGCGCCCTGTTCAGCGTGCTCCCCGGCTCCAACATCGCCTATCACGACGGTGCGCTGGAAGCCTCGGCCGACCTGGGCGACGCCCATAACCCGCTGAGCCTGCTGTCGCCGATGCACACCTACGGCCTGCTCGCCTCGCCCAACCTGTGGATCGGTGTAGCGGTCGGCGCGGCGCTGCTGGCCGGTGCCATCTGGTTCCGCCGGGTCCGCGACGACAGTTGATCGCCTCGTCCCGCCCATCGATTCCGCACGGATGCGGGCGAGGGGCGGGACACTTTGTGTCGCATGCCACACCTGCCTTGCACGTCGCTATCCGCTGGAGGAGCCTCCCGATGACCCGTCGCCTTTTGCCCTGCGTGCTCGCACTCAGCCTGCTTACCGCCGCCTGCAGTCATTCCGATGCGGATGTCGAGGTACTCGGTGGTGATAGCGACGTGCTGAACAAACAGATCACCCTGCACAACGACGTTGTCACCATCAAGGCACCCGGCGCACCCAACGCCACGGTGGATAGCAACGGCACACTGAGCATCGACGGCCATGCTGTGGCGGTGAACGAAGCACAGCGCGCCCTGCTGCAACGCTACAACGGTGGCGCACGCCAGATCCGCGAGGACGCCATCGCCACCGGCAAAGCTGGTGTGGCGACGGCGCAGAAGGCGATCGGTGCCGCCGCCGGCAAGCTGACCGGTGCGGACAGCGCCGAGGAAACCAAGCAAAAGGTGGAGGCCGCCAAGCAGGACGTGCGTGCGACCGCCAGCCGGATCTGCGATGACCTCGCCACCATGAAATCCGCGCAGGACGAGCTGGCTCCCCAGCTCGATGCCTTCAAGCCCTACGCCCAGGCGCTCAACGATGCCGACGTGGCCAAGTGCCGCGATGGCCTAAGGCACTGACCGCGCCGGTGGGTAGCGGCGACTCATCCGCCACCACCACCGCCGCCGTGAATGCCTCCGCGAGTCAATGCCATCGGATCGAGCAGGCGTTGCAACTCTGCCTTGCTCAGCCCAGTCGTCTCTAGCGCCACATCCAGGATGGGGCGCTTTTCTTTGTAGGCTTGCTTGGCCGTGGCCGCGCCCTTCTCATAGCCGATGACCGGATTGAGTGCGGTGACCAGAATGGGATTCTTGTCCAGCGCTTCCTTGACGCGTGCCGTATTCACCTTGAAGCCGGCGATGGCCTTGTCCGCCAACAGCGTACTGACGTTGGCCAGAATACCGATGGACTGCAACAAGTTGTGCGCCACCAGCGGCAGCATCACATTGAGCTGGAAATTGCCCGATTGCCCCGCGATGGTGATTGCCGCGTCGTTGCCGATCACTTGCGCCGCCACCATGGCAGTGGCTTCCGGGATCACCGGATTCACCTTGCCCGGCATGATCGAGGAGCCCGGCTGCAAAGCCGGCAGTTCGATCTCGCCCAGGCCCGCCAAGGGGCCCGAGTTCATCCAACGCAGGTCGTTGGCAATTTTCATCAGCGCCACCGCCAGTGTCTTAAGCTGACCGGAAAGCTCCACCGCCGCATCCTGCGAGGCCATGCCCTCGAAGAAGTTCTCCGCCGATTCGAAACGCTGGCCGGTGAGTTTCTTCAGCTCGCGCGCCACCGTGGCGCCGAACTTGGGATCGGCATTGATGCCGGTACCCACCGCGGTGCCTCCCAGCGGCAGCCGACGCATGCGCTTTAGGCTGTCCTCGATGCGCTCGATGGCCGAACCGATTTGCGCCGCCCAGCCAGACAGCTCCTGCCCAAAGGTGACCGGCATGGCGTCCATCAGGTGCGTGCGCCCCGTCTTGGGCACACTGCGCAGCTCGCGGGCGCGGCGCTCGATGCTGCGCTTGAGGTGTTTGAGCGCGGGCAGCAGTTGCTCGCTGGTGGTGAGCGTGGCGCTCACCTGAATGGTGGTGGGGATGACGTCGTTGGAACTCTGTCCATAATTCACATGATCGTTGGGGTGAATCTTGCCGCCCCCGCGACTGGCGAGGTGGGCGATCACCTCGTTGGCATTCATGTTGGTGCTGGTGCCCGAACCGGTCTGAAATACATCGATGGGAAACTGGTCGTCATACTCGCCATCGGCCACCGTCAGGGCCGCCTTGCGAATGGCGTGCGCCTGAGCCTTCTTCAGGTGCCCGAGCAGGAAGTTGGCATCGGCCGCCGCCGCCTTGATCAAGCCCAGTGCGCGGATAAAGCTGCGCGGCATATGCAGGCCGGAAATGGGAAAGTTGTCCACGGCCCGTTGCGTCTGGGCTCCATACAGCGCCTTGGAAGGCACCTTCAATTCACCCATGCTGTCGTGTTCGATGCGGAACTGGCTCATGTCCTTGCGGTTCCTCTGGGGGAGACGAGGCACTATAGGTCGGGGCGCGTTAGTGCGCCGCCAAGGGGGGCGCCCACCTTACCTGGACACGGGTGGCTGAGACCGTGGTTGGTGGGCGCGCGTTGCGGTGAACTCCGGTTGTCACCGGGCGATGGCAACCGAAGGCCCCTAGAGAACCTAAGTCGCTGGATGACCAGCCGTGCGGGTATCGAAAAGTGCCCCCGCTTTCGCGGGGATGACGGCTTCTTTGTGGCCGCGAGCAAAGCCCGCAACCGAGGCACCTCACCCAAACGGGGCGCTAAACCCGCCCACCCGGAATCCGCCCCTCCCCGCCCCTGTTGTAAAATCGCCCCTTTCCCGCCTCGGAACGCCCCCTGATGTCCTCCCATGCCCTGACCGCCCTGTCGCCGCTGGACGGCCGCTACGCCAGCAAGGTCGAATCGCTGCGCCCCATCTTCAGTGAGTTCGGCCTGATGCACCGCCGCGTGCACGTGGAGATCGAGTGGCTGCTCGCACTGGCGGCTGACCCGGGCATCGTGGAGTTGCCGGCCTTCTCCGCCGAGCAGATCGCCAAGCTCAAGGGCATCGCCGCGGATTTCAGCGTGGACGACGGCGCGCGCATCAAGACCATCGAAGCGACCACCAACCACGACGTGAAAGCGGTGGAGTACTTCATCAAGGAGCGCATCGGCAACGATGCCTCGCTGGCCCAGGCCAAGGAGTTCGTGCACTTCGCCTGTACCAGCGAAGACATCAACAACCTCTCCTACGCCCTGATGCTGCGCGATGCGCGCGATCAGGTGCTGCTGCCGCAGTTGGACGGCATCATCGCCAGGCTGCGCCAGCTCGCCCACGAACATGCCGGCCTGCCGATGCTCTCGCGCACGCACGGCCAGACCGCCTCGCCCAGCACGCTGGGCAAGGAATTGGCCAACGTGGTGGCGCGCCTCGAGCGCCAGCGCAAGCAGGTCGTGGCGCTGGAAATCCCCGGCAAGATCAACGGCGCCGTGGGTAACTACAACGCCCATGAAATCACTTATCCCGAACTGGATTGGCGCGGCTTCTCGCAGCGCTTCGTGGAAAGCCTGGGCCTGGATTACAACCCGTACACCACGCAGATCGAACCGCATGACGGCGTGGCCGAATACTGCGACGTGATTCGCCGCGCCAATATCATCCTGATCGACCTGGCGCGCGACGTGTGGGGCTATATCTCGCTGGGTTACTTCAAGCAGGCGCTGAAGGCCGGCGAAGTGGGCTCCTCCACCATGCCGCACAAGGTCAACCCGATCGACTTCGAAAACGCCGAAGGCAACTTTGGCCTGGCCAACGCCCTGCTCGGCCATTTCGCCGAGAAGCTGCCGATCAGCCGTTGGCAGCGTGACCTCACCGACTCCACCGTGCTGCGCGCGCTGGGCACCGCCTTCGGTCACACCCTGGTGGCGCTGGAATCGCTCAAGAAGGGCCTGGGCAAGCTCACCGTGAATGCCGATCGCATCGCCGCCGATCTGGATGCCAGCTGGGAAGTGCTGGCCGAAGCCGTGCAAACGGTGATGCGCCGCCATGGCCTGCCGGAGCCTTACGAGCAGCTCAAGGCGCTGACCCGCGGCCAGGGCATTACCAAGGACTCCATGCGTACCTTCATCACCGGCCTGGACCTGCCGGCGGATGCCAAGCAGCGGCTGCTCGACCTTACCCCGGGTAGCTACATCGGCCTCGCCGAACCGCTGGCGAAGGACATCTGATCGTCCAGCATGCGTGAAACGTTGCTGGCTTCGGCCAGCAACGTCGCATGGATAGCACCAGGACATCGTGATACCGCTGCTTTTTTCCTATGGAACGCTGCAACAGGAAAACGTGCAGCTCGGCAGCTTCCAGCGCCGGCTATCCGGACAGCCCGATGCGCTGGTGGGTTACGCGCAATCGACGGTTGCCATCGACGACCCCGACGTGCTGAAGACCAGCGGCAAGGCCCATCATCCTATCGATCGCCACACCGGCGCGGCCGACGCGCACGTGCACGGCACCGCGTTCGTCGTCAGCGAAGAGGAGCTGGCGCAGGCCGACGCCTATGAAG
>NZ_JAELTT010000407.1 GCF_016428975.1 Dyella sp. ASV21 | reverse complement strand
CCCCCCCCCCCCCCCCCCCCCCCCCCCCCCCCCCCCCCCCCCCCCCCCCCCCCCCCCCCCCCCCCCCCCCCCCCCCCCCCCCCCCCCCCCCCCCCCCCCCCCTTTTCCACCCCCACGCCGCCAACCGCGATTCGGTCACGGGTCTCGTGGGCTCGGAGATGTGTATAAGAGACAGCCTTTGCGTCTGCGCAACGACGATCGCTTGCTGCTGGTGGATTTGGGTTTCCTGCCGGGTAATGGCACCGATCAGTCGCCGCAATTGCCGCCGTTGCCCGTGGCCATGCAGGAGCTGCACGGCCTG
>NZ_JAELTT010000406.1 GCF_016428975.1 Dyella sp. ASV21 | reverse complement strand
CCCCCCCCCCCCCCCCCCCCCCCCCCCCCCCCCCCCCCCCCCCCCCCCCCCCCCCCCCCCCCCCCCCCCCCCCCCCCCCCCCCCCCCCCCCCCCCCCCCCCCCTTTCCACCCCCACGCCGCCAACCGCGATTCGGTCACGGGTCTCGTGGGCTCGGAGATGTGTATAAGAGACAGTCGCGACACTCCGTCGGCTGGCGCCCGAAGTGGTGCAGGCTACCAGCCTTTTTTCCGATGGCGAACTCGCTGCGGCGGAGAACATCATCCGGCCCTACCTGCTGCGGGTGGGCCACGATATCGAAG
>NZ_JAELTT010000405.1 GCF_016428975.1 Dyella sp. ASV21 | reverse complement strand
CCCCCCCCCCCCCCCCCCCCCCCCCCCCCCCCCCCCCCCCCCCCCCCCCCCCCCCCCCCCCCCCCCCCCCCCCCCCCCCCCCCCCCCCCCCCCCCCCCCCCCTTTTACACCCCCACGCCGCCAACCGAGATTCGGTCACGGGTCTCGTGGGCTCGGAGATGTGTATAAGAGACAGCCGTAAGTTCGTCAGCATCGTCAAGGTCTAAGCCTTTTCGAGGTTGCAACGAAGGCCCCGCTCTCGCGGGGCCTTTGTTTTTGTTGGGAGGCGGGATGGTGGATCGGCAGCGCGCGGCGTTGCGGC
>NZ_JAELTT010000404.1 GCF_016428975.1 Dyella sp. ASV21 | reverse complement strand
CCCCCCCCCCCCCCCCCCCCCCCCCCCCCCCCCCCCCCCCCCCCCCCCCCCCCCCCCCCCCCCCCCCCCCCCCCCCCCCCCCCCCCCCCCCCCCCCCCCCCCTTTTCCACCCACACGCCGCCAACCGAGATTCGGTCACGGGTCTCGTGGGCTCGGAGATGTGTATAAGAGACAGGTGCAGGGGCGCGCCGGCCAGATCGAGCGAGAGCGTGGCGCGGTCACGACGCAGGCGCAGGTTGATGCGCACATCGGGTTCGTCGGGGTCCACATCCGGGCGCGAACCGTCGCGTTGGCGGAACTG
>NZ_JAELTT010000403.1 GCF_016428975.1 Dyella sp. ASV21 | reverse complement strand
CCCCCCCCCCCCCCCCCCCCCCCCCCCCCCCCCCCCCCCCCCCCCCCCCCCCCCCCCCCCCCCCCCCCCCCCCCCCCCCCCCCCCCCCCCCCCCCCCCCCCCCTTTCCACCCCCACGCCGCCAACCGAGATTCGGTCACGGGTCTCGTGGGCTCGGAGATGTGTATAAGAGACAGCCATGACGCTCACCGGCTGGGGCCTGGTGGAACTGGCGCTGCGCGAACGCGGGCTGGAGTGCGACGTGTTCGTGGGTGAATCCACCGTGCGCTACCTGGAGCCGGTGTGGGGCGACTTCCTCAGCGA
>NZ_JAELTT010000402.1 GCF_016428975.1 Dyella sp. ASV21 | reverse complement strand
CCCCCCCCCCCCCCCCCCCCCCCCCCCCCCCCCCCCCCCCCCCCCCCCCCCCCCCCCCCCCCCCCCCCCCCCCCCCCCCCCCCCCCCCCCCCCCCCCCCCCCCTTTCCACCCCCACCCCGCCAACCGCGATTCGGTCACGGGTCTCGTGGGCTCGGAGATGTGTATAAGAGACAGGGCATACGTACTTGAACTCCAGCACGTCGCGATACTTCTTTGGGTCCATCATCATGCGTGACAGCACGGTAAAGAACTTCTCGCCGCCCCAGGTCTCGTTGTGATGCACGCTGAGCAACGACCGCGC
>NZ_JAELTT010000401.1 GCF_016428975.1 Dyella sp. ASV21 | reverse complement strand
TGCCAGCGCGAATCACGGCATCGTTGGCGGCGATGAACTGGCCAACATCCTTCATGATGGCATCGAGCGCCGAAGGGTCCAGATTGGCCTGGATGCGCAATACCAGTTCGCCCGCATAGCTCTGCGCCTGTCTCTTATACACATCTCCGAGCCCACGAGACCCGTGACCGAATCTCGGTTGGCGGCGTGGGGGTGGAAAAGGGGGGGGGGGGGGGGGGGGGGGGGGGGGGGGGGGGGGGGGGGGGGGGGGGGGGGGGGGGGGGGGGGGGGGGGGGGGGGGGGGGGGGGGGGGGGGGGGGGGG
>NZ_JAELTT010000400.1 GCF_016428975.1 Dyella sp. ASV21 | reverse complement strand
GTCCCGCACTGGGGCGATGGCTACGTGGACGTCAACGACGCCGGCCACATCGTGATGCGCCCCAAGGGCGTCACCGGCCCGGCGCTGTCGCTGCCGGCCATCGTGGATCGCGCCCGTTCGGAAGGCCCTGTCTCTTATACACATCTCCGAGCCCACGAGACCCGTGACCGAATCTCGGTTGGCGGGGTGGGGGTGGAAAGGGGGGGGGGGGGGGGGGGGGGGGGGGGGGGGGGGGGGGGGGGGGGGGGGGGGGGGGGGGGGGGGGGGGGGGGGGGGGGGGGGGGGGGGGGGGGGGGGGGGGG
>NZ_JAELTT010000399.1 GCF_016428975.1 Dyella sp. ASV21 | reverse complement strand
GGGATAGCCCGCCTTGCCGTACACCTGAAGCCAGCCGCGCTCACTGGCGGCCTGAACACTTTTTTCCGTAACTTTGGCCCACGCTTGGTAATAGCCGAGGATTCGGCTCCACGCGGTGTAGGAGCTGTCTCTTATACACATCTCCGAGCCCACGAGACCCGTGACCGAATCTCGGTTGGCGGGGTGGGGGTGGAAAAGGGGGGGGGGGGGGGGGGGGGGGGGGGGGGGGGGGGGGGGGGGGGGGGGGGGGGGGGGGGGGGGGGGGGGGGGGGGGGGGGGGGGGGGGGGGGGGGGGGGGGGGGG
>NZ_JAELTT010000054.1 GCF_016428975.1 Dyella sp. ASV21 | reverse complement strand
TCATGGCCGCCATGCCTGGCCTGGCTTCCGCAGCGTCCTCGGCCAACGCCGAGTTCAAAGTGAATCTGACCATCAACCCTGACTGCAACATCGACGCCACCGATCTGAATTTCGGCCGGCATAGCACGTTGGAAAATGGCGCCACGGCGACCAGTCACCTGGATGTGACTTGCTCCCATGGCACGCCATACAGCGTTGGCCTTAACGCGGGCAACGTCAAGGATTCCACGTTGAGTAACCGTCTGCTCAAGGGTGGTGCAGGCAACGCCGAAACCGTCGCCTACCAGCTCTATCAGCCTGATAACAAGAAAGTATGGGGCGATACGGATGCCAATGATCGGATGGCGGCCGTGGGCTCCGGTTTCTCGCAGCAGTACGTGGTGAATGGCCGCATCCCGACCGGCCACGCGACGCCACGGCCCGATGACTACTCGTCCATCGTTACCGCCACCGTCTACTTCTGAGCCTCCGCCATGCGCCACTTGATTGCCGTGCTATCGATGCAACTCGTGCTCGCATGGATCGTTCCCGCGCAAGCGGCATCGCTACAGATATCTCCTGTAGCGGTGTCGTTTTCGTCCAGGCAGCACGCCACGACGGTGACGCTGCGCAACCCGGGGAATGATCCGCTGTTTGGCCAGATTCGGGTGTTTGCCTGGGATCAACGCGACGGCAGCGACCAGCTGGATGCGACGACGGAACTGCTGGCGACACCACCCATTGTCAAGATTCCGGCAGGTGGCGAACAGGTAGTGCGTCTGGTCATGGCTCAGGGCGCTGCTGACGGCCGCGAGCGCAGTTACCGGCTGATCGTGGACGAAGTTCCCGATCCCAGCTTGCCGCGCATCAACGGTGTCGTCATGCGCATGCGCTATTCGATCCCGGTATTCGTTGCCGGCGACGAGCGTGATCCGGCGCCCGCGTTGAGCTGGACGCTCACAAGCGACGGCTCGGGGGTCCATGTCCACGTATCGAACCGAGGGCAGCTGCATGCGCAGATCGCGGACATGAAGATCGTCGATCAGGGCGGTCATGTCGTGACCGGTGTCGGTGGTCTTGCTGGCTATGCCTTGAGAGGTCGCGAGCGACTATGGCGTCTGACGGCAGGGCCGGAGGCGCGCCAGGGGCCGTTGACGGTCCACGCGCTCGTCAACGGCCGCGAGTCCAGTTTTCCGATCCCTGCCGAATAGCGACGATGCCCTGTTCGTATGCACCCGATGGGAGTGAGTGTTGGGGAGTCGTCCATGGCAAGGAGGCCGGGCAAGTTTCCACGTCGGCATGTCGTCATCCTGATGCTTGCTCTGTGCGTCACGCGCGCACACGCCGACGATCCGCTGGATACCTTGGTGCCCTATGGCAGTACGGCCGAGCGCGATGTGCATCTGGAAACCAGCGTGAACGGTTCGGAAGAACGTCAACTGCTGCACTTCAAGGACCAGCAGGGCAAGTTGGCGACCACCGGCGAGGAGTTGGAGCATCTGGGTTTCGATATCGCGCGTATGCAGCTGTCGCGTGAGGACTACGTACGGCTGGACGACATCGACGGTCTCGACTACACGTACACGCAGGCCGAGCTGAAGCTGGACCTGCGCGCCGCCGATCAGCTTCTCAAGCCGCTCCAACTGCGCTCTCGCGCGACAAGGGGCGAGCCGGCCAGCGCGGTCACCCCCGGGTTTCTTGCCAACTATGACGTCTACTTTCAAAGCCAGGGCAGTCAGCGTTTGTCGCTGCTGAGCGAGGTGAGGTACTTCGATACCCATGGCGTGCTGATCCATAGTGGCGTGGCCTCTGAGGGAGCTTCCTCTCGTCGCTATGTACGCTACGACACCTATTGGACGCGCTCCGACCAGGCGCGGATGCGCACATTGCGTGTGGGCGATACCGTCAGCTCCGCCCTGGATTGGACGCGGCCCTTGCGCATCGCGGGTGTGCAATGGGGGCGCAATTTCGAGCTGCGACCGGACCTGGTGACGTTTCCGGTTGACACCTTCACCGGCACGGCGATGGTGCCTTCCTGGTTGACGCTGTACGTGAATGGCGTACAGCAATACAGCACGGGTGTGCCCCAGGGGCCGTTCACCATTGATCATGTGCCGGGGATTACCGGGGCCGGTGACATCGCCATCGTGACGCGCGATGCGCTTGGACGAACCATCACCAAGCAAACCCACATCTACGTCGATCCGCGCATGCTTTCCCAAGGCATGTCCGACTACTCGGTCGAAGCGGGGTTGGTACGCGAACGTTACGGGCAATCGTCGCTGAGCTATGGCCATGTGCCGGTCGCCAGTGCCAGCGGGCGATACGGATACTCCTCCAGGCTGACCATGGAGGGTCATGTCGAGGTGACCGATGGCTTGCTCAACATGGGCGTGGGCTCGCTGGTGAAGCTCGATCAAGCCGGCGTCCTACAGAGCGCGCTTTCATTGAGTCACGACGCGGGGCTTGGTGGCCAGTTCAGTGTGGGATATCAGTACAGCCATCCATGGCTGAGCCTGAGCGCACAGGCGTCCAGGACCTTTCGCGCCTATGCGGACCTGGCGGCGAAGGAGCAGGCTGCGGTGCCGACGGCTACGCACGTCGTGAGCCTTGCCGTGCCGTTGGGGCGCTCGCGCAGCGCGGCGTTCTCGTATGCCGGCTACCGCTACCCGCAAGCGAACCCGGTGCGTTTTGCCTCGTTTGGTTTCACCAGTAGCCCAACCCGCAACGTGTCGCTGAGTTTGAGCATCTACCGCAATCTGGTGCAGACGAAGGGGTATGAGGGCTATCTCGGGGTGAGCGTTTCCCTCGGCGGCTCCGTGCAGATGGGCGCCTCGGCAAATGTGCAGCGGCAAGCACAAGCCGTGGGCGCTTATGCGCAGAAGAGTGCCGACTACGCGGGCGGCTGGGGTTGGATGGTGCAAGGAGGTGCGCAGCAGGATTCGCGCTACGCGCAGGGCAACCTTGAGCGGTTGACTCGCTACGGCGATTGGAATGCTTCCTTTCAGCGCTACGGCGAGGTGACCAACGTGACGCTGGAAGGCAGCGGGTCGGTGGTGTTCATGAGCGATGTGTGGGTGTGGTCGCGCCGCATCCAGGATGGCTTCGCCCTGGTGTCCACGGGCGCGCCGGAGGTGGAAGTATTGAGTGAGAACCGCTCCCTGGGGCGCACCGGCGCCTCCGGCTACCTGCTGGTTCCAGACCTGGCGGCGTATCGCCCAAGTCGGCTCTCCATCAATCCCGACGCGCTGCCTTCCACGCTGCGCGTCGAGAAAGATCACGCGGTGGTGGTGCCTTCCTCCGGTAGCGGTTCGCTGGTGTCGCTGGATCTCAAGCGCGTCAAGGGCGCCACGCTCGTGTTGACCACGGCCGATGGCGCCTTCGTTCCCGTGGGGTCGGTGGCCACGCACCAGAACAATGGCGAGATGGCAGTGGTGGGCTATGACGGCATGCTTTATGTGGATGAGTTGTTCGAGAGCAACCATTTGCGAGTGCAAGGGGAGGCCATCGACTGCGACGTGCGCTTTGCTTTCGCCCAGGACGAGGCCGCTGCGCTGCCCACGCTGGGCCCGCTGGTCTGCACAGCCTTGGAGGCGACCGATCGTGCGCTCTAGCGCGCGCCGATGGCGACGCCTCGCGCGATGGGGGCTGATATGTGCCTGCGCCTGGGGCCGGCTCGATGCCACCTGGGCCAGCACTTGCGCGGTGGAGGGCGGCAGCTCGAACACGGTCAACTTTGGCCTGGTCAATCCGCTCGATCGCACCGACACCAAAGTCAGTGGCAAGGTACGGCTCCATTGCACGCTGACCTCCGAGGCGCTGGCGATGCGCGCCTGTCTTCATCTCGGGCTGGGCGATGGCAGTTCGTCGTTATCTTCGCGATCCTTGCGCGCGGCGGCCTATCGCATGAGCTACAACCTGTACGCCGATGGCGGTTACACGCAGTTGTTTGGACCCCCGCAGGCCTCCGCCGCCACGGCGGTGTTGCTGGTGCATGCAACGCCCGGCCCGGCCTATCCGGAGTTCCCGGTATTCGCTCTGCTGCCGGGGGCGCAATCGGCAACGCCGCTGATCGCGGGCGACAACACCGATTACGTGGAGAACTATGGCGGTGACCGGGCTCGCGTCGATGTGCAGTTTGCGGCTGTGGCCGCCGGCCTGGAGAGCTGTCCGCTGGTGTCGCCCAGCCAGACCTTGATGCTTGATTTCAACGTGCGCGCCACCGTGCAGAAGAACTGCACGGTCACTGCCTCGGATATGGACTTTTCAGCGGCCGGCCCATTGAGCCGACCACTCTACGCGCAGGGCAGCGTTCGCCTGCAATGCACGCAGAACAGCGCCTATGCGGTGGCCCTGAGTGGTGGCGTGGTGTCCAACAACCCGCTGGATCGCCAGCTGCGGCGTCGCGGCGATAGCGAAACGATGCACTACCAACTGTACGCCGATGCGGCGCGGCAACGCATATGGGGGGATGGTGCCGCCGGCACCGCCAGCGTGGCGGGCGTGGGCACCGGCGCCATCCAGGAGCATGTGGTCTACGGGATGGTTCCCGCCCAGGTAACCCCGTCGCCAGGGGAATACAGCGATTCGGTGATCGTCACGGTGACGTTTTGACCATGGCGCAGCCCATCATCGTTGCGTCGGTGCCGCATCGACAAGGCGCATGCGCCGTGCGATATACCGATGGCAAGCACCATTTCATCCACCGGAAAGTCTCCCGCGTCCGCAAAGCGCGTCGCACGTTCTAGAATGCCTACATGGTCCAAGCCGCACCCTACACACACTCGGGCCTCGCCGAGTGGCGCGAACGCGCTGGCAACGTGCCGCCCCTCCTGGGCGACGCACTGGACGCGGCCGCCTCCGCGGCGGTGAACCCGGCCGAGTGCGTTGACGTGCTGGAGTTGCTCGCCATGCTGGGCTGCGATGCGCAGACCCAGGCAGCGGCGCTGTGGTTCGAGGTGGCACGCCTGGAGCCGGCGCGCTGGGCCGAGCGAGAACCCACGCTGCCGGCCGAGCTCCAGCGTTTGGTCGGCGGACAGCTGGCCGCCGAGCGCGTATGGGCGTTGCACGCGCAGCACGGTGCCGATCATGGCGCGGAGGGTTTGCGCCGCCTGCTGCTGGCGATCATTCGCGATCTGCGCGTGGTGTTCATCCTGCTTGCCCGCCAGCTGGCCCGTATGCGCGCGGCGAGCAACTGGTCCGATGCGGAGCGCCAGCCGCTGGCGCGCCTGACGCGCGACATTCATGCGCCGCTGGCCAATCGCCTGGGTATCTGGCAGCTCAAGTGGGCACTGGAGGACTTGAGCTTCCGCTATCTGCAACCGGATACCTATAAGCGCATTGCGCGCTTGCTCGATGAGCGCCGCGTGGATCGCGAGGATTTCATCCGCGAATCGCTCGCGGTCTTGCAGCGTTCGCTGGAGGCCGCGGGTATCCGCGCCGATTTGGCCGGTCGCCCCAAGCATATCTATTCGATCTGGAAGAAGATGCAGCGCAAGTCGCTGGAGTTTTCCGATCTCTACGATATTCGCGCCGTGCGCGTGCTGGTCGACAGCGTGGCCGATTGCTACGGCGCGCTCGGCGTGGTGCATACGCTGTGGCCGCACCTGCCGGGCGAATTCGACGATTACATCGCGCGCCCCAAGGGCAACGATTACCGCTCGCTGCATACCGCCGTGATCGGTCCGCGTGGCAAGACGCTGGAAGTGCAGATCCGCACGCACGAGATGCATCGCGTCAACGAGCTGGGCGTGGCTGCGCACTGGCGCTACAAGGAAGGCGGCAGCGGCGATAGCGAATTCGAGGCCAAGATCGCCTGGATGCGCCGCCTGCTGGAGCCGCGCCCGGAAGGCGATGCGGACCTGGCCGCCGACCTGCACACCGAATTGCTCGAAGATCGCGTCTACCTGCTCACGCCCAAGGGCGAAGTGGTGGATCTTCCGCACGGCGCCACCGTGCTCGATTTTGCGTATCACGTGCATACCGAGGTGGGGCACCGTTGCCGGGGTGCCAAGGTCAATGGCCGCATCGTGCCGCTCACGTATCAGCCGCATAGCGGCGATCGCGTGGAAGTACTTACCGCCAAGGTGGCTGAGCCCAGCCGTGACTGGCTGTCGCCGCACCATGGCTATCTGCATACCTCGCGTGCCAAGGACAAGGTGCGTGCGTGGTTCCGTCGCATCGCCTACGACGCCAACGTGGCCGCCGGGCGCGCGATCTTCGAAAAGGAACTCAAGCGCCTGGCGCTGCCAACCGCCGACATCAGCAAGCTGCCCGCGCACTTTCATCTGAAGACGCACGACGAACTGCTGGTGGCGCTGGCCCTGAGTGAAGTGGCGCCCGGCCAGATCGCCCGCGTACTCCAGGAAGCCGCCGCACCGCCGCCGGTGGCGACGCCTTTACCGGCACCTTCCTCGCAGCGGCAAGCCGTGCGCGACCACAGCGCGTTGCGCATCGAGGGCGTCGGCAACCTGCTGACCACGCTGGCGCGCTGCTGCCAGCCGCTGCCGGGCGATCCGGTGCGCGGGTTCGTGACGCGCGGGCGCGGCGTGTCGGTACATCGCGCCGACTGCGCGAGCCTGGCGCGCCTGGCCCACCGTGATCCGGATCGGGTGATCGACGTGGATTGGGGCAAGGCGTCCGCCCAGGCGTACGAGGTGGACATCGAGCTGCATGGCTACGATCGCAAGGGCTTGCAGAAGGATGTCACCAGCCTGATCACCAACCTGGGCACCCACATCATTGCCTCCTCCACCAGGGTCTTTACCCATACTGGCGAGGTAGAGATGCGCTTTACCCTGCGCGTACGCGACTTCGAGCAGCTTTCCAGCCTGCTCGGCCGCCTGGCGGCCATGCCCAACGTGGTCGACGCGCGGCGCGTCAGCGCCGGCTGAACATCGTGCGGCGGCGCGCGGGCGGCGCGGCGCGGCGATGTTAAAGTGGGGTCGATATACCCCACCTTCGTGACCCCATGAACGGACGCAAAGACCAGCACGAGCACGGTTCGCAGGGCCGCACCGAGCCCACGATGGGCAACCTCGATAACCTCGAGGCGCCTGTTCAGGCGCCCAGGGACGATGATGGGCTGCCACATTTCTCATCGGGTCCCGAGCACCGGCGCGGCAGCTCCGCGCGTCCGCCGGCTCCGCGCGAACGCAAGCGCGGTTGGCTGATTCCCGTGGTGCTGCTGGTCGCGATCGGCGCCGGCACCGGCTTGTGGATCGAACAGGACAAATTGCGCGGCCTCGTGCCGAGCACGGAATTGGATGGCGTGCTCGGGCGTGCCGAGATCGCCTTGCAAGAGGGACGTCTGGACGGTAACGACGGCAGCAGCGCGCGGGAGTTGTTCGAAGCCGCGCGTGCCCTGCAGCCGGACAACGACCGCGCACGCGACGGCCTGCGCAAGGTGGGTCTGGCCGAAGTCGCCCGCGCGGACGCTGCCTTGCAGGCCGGCAAGCTGGACGAGGCAGACCAGGCCCTCGCGGCGGCACGCGAATTGCTCGGTGGCGGTAGCGACGTCGATCGCCTTGGTCAGGCGCTGTCCGCCGCCCGCAACGGTTCGGTGCAGACGGCGAATCTCATTGAACAGGCGCAGGCCGCACTCGATGCCGGCAAGCTCGATGGCGACGGTGGCGCGGGCGCGCTGTACCGCAAGGTGCTCACCGCCGACCCCGGCAACGCGGTGGCCTCGCATGGCTTGGACAAGGTAGGCGAAGCGCTGGCGGCGCAGGCACACAAGGCGCTGGACGCGGGCGACCGCGCCACGGCCTCCACGCTCACCGATCGACTTGCCGCCTTGCTGCCCAACTATGGCGAGCTGCCGGCGCTGCGTGCGGCGCTGGTGCAGGCCAGCCAGCAGGACAACAGCCAGCTCACCGACGCCATCAAGCAAGGCCAGGATGCGTTGCGCGCCGGTCGCATCGCGGGCGAGGGTAACGACACCGCACTGGCCTATTTCAAGGCGGCATTGGCTATCGATCCGGACAATGCCGACGCCAAGGCCGGTTTGGGCCAGGTGGCGCAGGCGTTGATCGTGCAGGCCAATGCCGCCATCGACAGCGGCGACAATGCACAGGCACGCAAACTGCTCGATCAGGCTGCCGCGTGGGCGCCGCGATCGGCCGAGTTGGCCGCTGCGAGGGCGCACCTGGGCGATACGCGCAAGGCGGCCGCACCGACCGATGGCGTGGGTCCCGCACAGGATGCGGACAACCTGCAGCACCCGCCGCTTACCCCTCAGCAGAGTGCCGAGCTGGCCCGCACCGTGCAGCGCGCCGAGGCGGCGGCGGCGCAAGGCAAGTTGATGCTGCCCCCTGGCGAAAGCGCATACGACCTCTATCGCCAGGCGTTGGCCATCGATGGGAACAACGAAACGGCGCGCCACGGTCTTGAGACACTGCCGAATCTGGCCATCAGCCAGTTCAATCAGGCCTTGGCGGCGGGGCGTCTTTCGGTCGCCAGCGATCGTCTGGCCGACCTGAGCGATCTCTCGCCCGGCGATGCGGGGCAGGGCCAGTTGCGCCAGCGCCTGGCGGGTGCCTGGATGGATCAGGCCGAGCAGCAGTTGCAAAGCGGCGACCGGCCCGGTGCGGCGCAGTCGCTCGACGGTGCGCGCAAGCTCGCTCCTGGCAATCCGCGCCTGACCGCCTTGATGGCGCGCCTGTCGTCCGGCCCCTGAGGCGCGCGCATGAGCATTGTGGTGTTTGGTGCCAGCAGCCAGATCGGCCGCTTTCTGTTGCCGCGACTGCACGAGCGGGGCGAACAGGTGCGGGCGCTGAGTCGCGCGCCACGCGTGGATGAGTCGTGGCTGCGCTGGTCGCACGGCTATCTGCCCAACCATGTGCCCGACATGGGCCGCCCGCTGGCGGTGATCAGCTTTGGCCCGTTGCAGCCGTTCGCTCAATGGTTATCGGCCACCACTTTTTTGTCGCCGGGTACGCGGGTAATCGCCACCAGTTCGATGAGTGCCGAATCAAAACAAGCCTCCGACGTGCCCGCCGAGCGGGCCATCGCCCAGACGCTGCGCGATGGCGAGGCGGCACTGGCGGCGGCCTGCGAGCGCCAGGGCGCGTTGTGGACGGTATTTCGTCCCACGCTTATCTATGGCGCCGGCCTGGACAAGAGCCTTACGCCCATCGCGCGACGCGCGATGCGGCTGCGGGTGTTTCCCTTGCCGGCGGGGCAGGGGCTGCGCCAGCCGGTGCATGCCGATGACATCGCCGCCGCCGTGGTGGCCGCGCTCGACCATCCGGAAGCTGCCGGGCGGGTGTTCCCCCTCGGCGGTGGCGAGCGTCTCACGGCGGGGGACATGTTCGCGCGGGTGCGCCGCAGCCTGCCGACCCCGACGCTGCCGCTACCGATTCCGGCGGCGTTGCTGAAGTTGGGACGGCACCTGGTGCCACGCCTGCGCGGCCCGTTGACCCGGCTCGACGCCAACCTGATTGCCGACAACAGCGAGCTGGAGCGGCTACTGGGCGTGGCGCCGCGCCCCTTCCAGCCCGACGCCGCTTGCTGGGGCAGCGCCCAACCGCGCTAGGCCATAGGGACCCGGAAGGGGCCCATTGCCGCCCGCTTTCCGCCTCAAACCGCCCCCGGCGTTCAGACGCCCGCCGGGAACCAGGCCCTATGATCGCCGGGCCTTCCTGTTCAGGATTCTCCCTCCTTGGCCTTCTTGTCCCGTGTTCGTGACTTCCTCAGCGCTATCTGGCCTTGGGTCCGCATCCCGTTCTGGGTCTGCATGGGTCTGTTGTTCGGCTTTGTGCTGCCGTACACGCTGGTGCTCAACAAGCGCGTGCAGGATCGCTTCAACGATCTGGTGTTCGCGGTGCCTACGCGTGTCTACGCGCGCCCGCTGCCGCTGACGGCCGGCACGCCGATGACGCCGGCCACGCTGGAGTTGGAGCTCACCTTTGCCGGCTACAGCAATGACGGCCACGCGGAGGTTGCCGGCACCTGGGCGAAGGATGGCAGCAACTACACCATTGCCTCGCGCGGCTATGCCGGCCCGGATGGCGGCGAAGTGCCCAAGCGCATTCGCGTGTCCCTGGGCAAGGGGCAGGTGGCGGGGGTGAAGGACCTGGGTAGCGGCAAGGCGCTGCAGCTCACTCACCTGGACCCCGCGCGTATCGCCACCGTGTACGGCTCGCAGCAGGAAGAGCGCCGCATCGTGCGCCTCGCCGATGTGCCGCCGCTGCTGCTTGGCGGTTTGCAGGCCGTGGAAGATCGCGACTTCAAGCATCATTTCGGCATCGACCTCACGGCCATCTTGCGTGCCTCGTTCGCCAACCTGCGCGCGGGCCACACGGTGCAGGGCGGTTCCACGCTCACCCAGCAGTTGGTGCGCAACCTGTTCCTCGACCGCGATCAGAACTTCTCGCGCAAGTTCAACGAAGCGCTGATGTCCATTCTCATCGAGGCGCACTACGAAAAAAGCCGCATCCTGGAGGCTTACGTCAACGAGGTGTTCCTGGGCCAGCAGGGTAACCAGGCCGTGCATGGCTTTGCCGCCGCCTCGGAGTTCTACTTCGGCCGCCGCATGGAAGACCTCAAGCCGCAGGAGATGGCGCTGTTGATCGGCATGGTGAAGGGTCCCAGCTACTACGACCCGCGTCGCTATCCCGATCGCGCGCTGTCGCGCCGCAACCTGGTGCTGGATCAGTTCGTGGAAACCGGCCTGCTCACCAGCGAGCAGGCTACGGCGTACAAGGCCGCACCGCTGGGCATCGTCACCAACGGCCAGTTGCCGCATAACCGCTTTCCGGCATTCATGCAGCTGGTGCGTGCGCAGATCACCAGCGACTTCGACGACGACACGCTATCCAACGGCAACCTCAGCATTTTCACCACGCTGGACCCTGCCGCGCAGATGTATGCCGAGCAGGCCATTACCACCACCACCAACAGTCTGGGCAAGCGCGGCGAAGCAGCGCAGGCCGCCGCGGTGGTCACCGAGGCGCAGACCGGCGCCGTGCTCGCCATCGTCGGCAGCAAGATCCCGGGCGACCAGGGTTTCAACCGTGCGTTGGATGCGCGCCGCCCGATCGGCTCGCTGGTCAAGCCGTTGGTGTACCTGGTGGCCTTGGCCAACCCGGAGCGCTGGAACCTGGGCAGCCCGGTGGACGACTCGCCGATCAGCATGCGCCAGCCCGATGGCAGCTACTGGACGCCCAAGAACGACGAGGGCGATTCGCACGGCATGGTGCCGATGGTCGATGCGCTGGTGCGCTCGTGGAACCTTGCCACCATCAACCTCGGCATGAGCGTGGGCGTGTCGCGCATCAAGGCGTTCCTGGAGTCGTTCGGCCTGACCGGCGTGAACCCCAGCCCCTCGCTATTGATCGGTGCGCTCGACATGTCGCCGCTGCAGGCCACCCAGCTTTACCAGTACATCGCCGCCGACGGCCACGCACTGCCGCTGGTCGCCGTGCGTGGCGTGGTCGACGGCCACGGCCAGACCGTCAAGCGCTATGAAGTGAAAACCGGTGCGGGCGAATACCAGACAGCGGTGCGCCTGGTGACCTGGGCCATGCAGCAGGTGGCGCGCTCGGGTACCGCGGCGTCCATCGGCAGTTCCGGCTTGGCCTACCTCAATGCCGCCGGTAAGACCGGCACCAGCAACGACATGCGCGACAGTTGGTTTGCCGGCTTCACCGGCGATCACCTGGCGGTGTTCTGGATGGGGCGCGACGACAACAAGCCCAGCGGCCTGTACGGCGCCACCGGCAGCCTGCGGGCGTGGCAGGAGCTGTTCAAGAAGTTGCCCACCCGTCCGCTGTCCGCGGCGCCGGGGCAGGGCCTGGAGATGGCCTGGATCAACACCTCCGACGGCAAGCGCTCGGAGGAGGGTTGCGAGGGGGCACGTCAATTGCCGGTAGTCGCCGGTACACTCTCGCAGGACGCCGAAGGCTGCTTCTGGCAGCACGTCGGCAATCTTTTCGGCGGTGGCGACAGCGCGCCCGCGCCGGCTTCCACCGCACCCAGTCGAGATTGATCATGTTCCAGCGCACCCTTCGTCTTGCCACCCTGCCGGCCGCACTGGCCGTGGCCCTGCTTGCCGCGTGCAGCCAGCCCAGCGCGCCCTCCGCGCAGGCCACGCGCCCCACGCATTCGGACGAGCAGATCCTGGCGTCCATCCGCGCCGCGGGTGAGAAAGAGAAGTCCGTCATCGACGTCAATCCGTTGCGCGACCCGGGCGTGGCCGCCCTGCAGGATGCCGCCGACGGCGATTTGCGCACCGGCCAATACGACGCCGCCGCCGGCAAGCTGGACCAGGCCATGAAGCTCAGCCCCAACTCGCCGGATCTGCTGCAGGATCGCGCCGAGCTGGCGATCCACCAGAAGGATTACGCCACCGCCGAGCAGCTGGCGCGCCGCTCCTACGAGCTGGGTCCGCGCCTGGGGCCGTTGTGCGCACGCAACTGGCAGACCGTTGCCGAATTGCGCGAGCGCGCTGGCGACGAAGCCGGCGCAGCGACCGCCGCCAAGTCCGTGGCGCAATGCCACGTCGAAGGCCTGCCGCGCTACTGAGCGCAGCCGCGCGGCGTGCCGTGGGGCCGCCGCGCGTTACCCCGCGTCGCGTTGGCGTCATTACGCCGTGCGCGTGTTCCACTTCGCTCGTGCACGCTGCGCCCAGCGCTTGTGGCGGCGGGCCTCATTGGCGGATATCGACGGGGTTATTCACCCGGCGGTATCGACAGTACCAGCGCAAAGCTTCCTTGCGGCTCGTATCGGCAACCAAGCTCGCCGCCGTGGTGGCGGGCGATCTGCCGGGCCAGCGCGAGCCCTAGCCCGGTGCCAGCACGCTCACTGGCGGCACTGCCCCGGTAGAAGGGTTCGAACACGCGATCCATCTCGTCTTCGGGTAGCCCCGCACCGTGATCGCGAACGATGAGCTCAACGCGGCCCTCCGTCGTGCGCAAACGCACCTGTACGGGCGGTTTGCCGTGGCGGCTGGCGTTGTCCAACAAGTTGCGCATCAGCCGAAGCAACAGGCGTGGGTCACCCTTGACGGTCGCGGGTGTTCCTTCCAGGTCGACGTGGTCGTGGCGCGCGCATTCTTCGGCGGCCAGCGCCAGCAGATCGACCGGCTCGGTGACCTCCAGATGCGGCAAGGCGTCCAGGCGACTGACCAGCAGGATCTCGTCAATCAAGGCATCCAATTCGCGGATGTCCTGCTGCAAGCCGCCGCGGTGCCCGTCATCGACAGCGGGCCCGATGAGTTCCAAGGCCAGGCGGATACGCGTCAGTGGCGTGCGCAATTCGTGTGAGGCATTGGCCAACATGGTCTTCTGATGGCCGACCAGCGCTTCGATCCGATCAGCGGCCTGGTTGAAGCTGCGCGCCAGTCGCGCCACCTCGTCGCGGCCCTCCACCGCAACCCTGGCACGCAGATCGCCCGCGCCCAGTGATTCCACCGCCCGCTGCAATCGCTCCAGCCGACCGGTAATTCGCCGTACTACCGGCAACACCAGAACGCCGATGACGGCGCCCAGTGTGAGAAGGCTGAGCAACAACATATGCAGTGGATGGTGTCCGCCACCTGCCGCGCTCGCGCGCAGCCAGCGACCATCCGGCAGGCGCAGCGTCCAGAGTGCATCGTCCGTGCGCGGTACATCACGCGTGCCCTCTGCGCCCGGCCCTGCGCCCGACTCGGCAATCGGTCGTCGCGCATCGTCCAGCAACGCAAGGCGTACCGGCAGCCCCCGCGCCAACTTATCGAGGGCCTGCTGTTGATCCGTCGCTGGTGCGTGTGCGGGCGGCAGGGTGTTGAGGACCACCTGCGCGAGCGAGCGCGTGATCGTATCGAACGGGCCGCCACCGCTATGCCATACCCAGGCAAAAGCCAGGGCGAAGGCCAGCAGGCTGGCGACGACGGTCAGGTAGATGCGCTGATACAGACGCGTCATGGCAGGCTCAATCCTGCTTGCGCGCGAACAGGTAGCCAGCGCCACGCACCGTAATGATGCGCTTGGGCGACTTGGGGTCGTCTTCGATGGCGGCGCGGATGCGGGAGATGTGCACATCGATGGAACGATCGAATGCGTCCAGCGGCTCGCCGCGCACCAAATCCATCAGCACATCGCGTGACAACACGCGACCGGCATGCTGCGCCAGCGCGAGCAGCAGCCCGAACTGGTAGGACGTCAGCTCGGCCTCTTCTCCCGCCACCTTTACCGTGTGCGCATCGGTGTCGATTTCCAACTGACCGAACACCAAGGCCTTCCCCGCCCCCGGAGCCTGCACCGTGCGTCGCCGAAGAATGGCGCGTAGCCGCGCGAGCAGTTCGCGCGGCTCGAACGGCTTGGGCAGGTAGTCGTCGGCGCCGATCTCCAGCCCCACGATGCGATCGATCGCATCGCCCCGCGCCGTGAGCATCAGTACCGGCAAGTCGGACCGCTCGCGTAGCTTGCGGCAAACGTCCAGCCCATCCATGTCCGGCAGCATCAAGTCCAGGATGGCGGCATCCAGGACATCCGCGCCGAGCCTCTCCAGCGCTTGTGCCCCGGTTGCCGCCTCCACTACCGCATACCCATGATTGCGCAGGTACTGGCCGAGCATGCTCGCCAGGCGCGCGTCGTCCTCTACGACCAGGATGCGTTCGCTCATCGTGCCCGCTCTCGTTCGGATGCCGCATCATAGTCGTCGGGCGGCAAATTCAACCATGCATGGATGGCCCCATCGACATACGCTGCGACAGATGCGCGACAAGCTTCTGCCGCTGAGCCTGCGTGAGTACGTTGCTGCTGTCCTCCACCAGCCGGGTTACGCGCTGCGCGATCCGGTCCTGCACGGCTATCTGCGTGGCCCGCGCCTGCTCCAACGCCGTGCGATCGATGGTGGGGGCCGTCAGCAGGCTCATCACCTGCGCATGGCCGGTGTGCAACTGCCGGAACATCGGCAGCAGATCGGCCGCGGCCTGCTTGAAGATCGGGTCCAGCGTGGCCTTTTGGGCGTCCGTGGCGTCCACTTCGATGTACAGGTGCCGGCATGCCTTGTCGATATGCTCGGCCATGTCGGCCTGCGACATGGAGCCCATCATCGGGTGCATGGCGGAAATGCCGCCGTCCGTCGCCAGCACCGCCACGCCGGCGGTCAACGCGATCCCTCCGGCGAAGCCCAGGAGCATAGCGCGCAGGGTGCGGTTCCTTTGTACGTCGTGTTCGATGGACATGGCTTGCTTCCTGTTCGGGATCGGTCGGTTCGGCCAGGCACAGCTTGCGCTCGGTGCATGAGCGCTTTGCGTCGCCTGGGTAAAGAAATGTGAAGCTGCTGCGGGGGTGTCAGACGGAGGGCCGCTCACGCAGCATCAGCACGCCCGCGGCAAGGTTCCATACGGCCTGAAGCAACAAGGTGCCGACCACGATGCTCAAGTCCATCCGCGCGCCGGCCGCGATCACCATCGCGGCCGGCAGCCCACCCGCCACCAAACCGATGTAGCCCACCACGCGCCGCGCGCCCGGGTCGCGTAAAAGCGCCACGGACCATGCGATGGCCGCCACCGATTGCAGTACCCATGCCACACGGGCGATATCGGTCAAGGCAATGGATTCCACCACGTGGATCATCCAGCGCGCCGCCTGCATGGCCTCGGGCGTACCGTTAACGAAATCCGCTGCAATACCGGTGCTGATGAAGCCATCGAGAATGGTGGCCACCAACATCAGCGCGCTGCCCAATGCGTAGGTGATCAGCCCAATCAACACCGGCGCCCGTCGCAGGTCCAGCCGCTGGGATAGCACGGTAAAGCCGTACATCAGACCGCATAGGCAGGCCATCGCCACCACATGCACGTTCTGATGCCAGGACTGTATCCGCACCATGCTTTGCAGGATTTCTTGCGTGGTCGATCCGCTGGCTCCCCGGTCCAGCGCGACGGTGGCGGTCGATACGATGGCGCTGGCCAGAATGGCAAGCCCGGCAAGGCGAATATCGCCATTGGCCGAAAGGGTTTCCGCGTGCGGATGGGGTGGGTATTGCAGCGATTCGGTGCGGGTATTCATAGCGGCCCTTTACATGTGGTCGAAACACACGGGATGTGCGGCTCGTCAAGCTAGGGCATGTGTTTGGCTGCGATATGTCGTGCCAGTAAAGAACTATGAAGACCGCCAACCCGTTGAACTGGGTGGAGCGTTTGGCCAAGATGGATCGGGATACATCTCGGGGGGAACGGTTCCATGGCCAACTTCTGGCGGGGTAAGAGGCTCGGCGATGTCGCGTGATCCCTCAGCAGGGCTGGGTACGGTCATGATCCGTCAGCAGGTCGTGCTTGCCGCCGATCTCGCTGGCACGGTGGTATTTGCGATCGAGGGCGCCAGCACCGCTGTCCACGCAGGGCTGGATCTACTGGGCGTGTTGGTGCTGTCATTCATGGTCGCGCTCGGCGGCGGCATCATCCGTGACTTGCTGATTGGTGCGACGCCGCCCAGCGCCATGCGTGACTGGCGCTATCCCTTGCTCGCGTTCGTCGCCGGGTTGGTTACGTTTCTGATTCATACACAGATTGAGGCGGTGCCCGCGCAGCTGCTGACGACGCTCGATGCGGCTGGCCTCGCATTGTTCGCCGTCGCCGGAGCGGAGAAGGCACTCGACTTCAAGATCCACCCGTTTATCGCGATGTTGATGGGTGCCATCACGGGCTGCGGCGGAGGCGTGATGCGCGACATGCTGCTCGCACGCGTGCCCATGGTGTTGGTCGCGGATATCTACGCCAGTGCGGCCTTGCTGGGGGCGGCGGTCGTGGTGGTGGGGCGCCGGCTCGGCTGCCCGCCAGCGGTGGCGGCGGTGTTGGGTTTCGTGGTGTGCTTCGCATTGCGACTCGCCGCCGTACGATTCGGCTGGCAGTTGCCAAAGATCGCCTGATGGTCGATGCCCATCGCGCTCGCTGCGAAAGACGGCATTTTATGCCCTGCGCGCGGCGCGCTCCACGCATCGGAATCGACGGATCTGCGTTGGGTGACCGGACGGCGCCGGTGCGAGCCGGCGATATCGATGGGTCTGTGCGTCAGGCTGTACTTATGATTCGGGGATGCGTTGCGTGAAACGATGGAGTGGCGTGTTCCTTGGATTGATCGCGGTAGCGCATGCCGTCGCCAGCGTGGCCGCCGCATCGCCGGATGAGGCTTCAAAAAGGGCCGCCGAGCTGGTGGCGCGCATGACGCCCGCAGAGAAGGTGGCGCAGCTGCAAAGTGCGGCACCGGCGATAGCGCGCTTGCGGGTGCCTGCCTACGATTGGTGGAGCGAGGGTTTGCACGGATTCGCTCGCTTTGGCGAAGCCACCGTTTTTCCCCAGGCCATTGGCTTGGCGGCCAGCTGGGATACCGCGCTACTGCACGCCGTGGGTGCCACAGTGGCTGCCCAGGCGCGCGGCAAGTTCGTGGCTACCGGCATGCGCGCGGATCACGGGCGCTACAACGGCCTTACGATCTGGTCGCCCAACATCAATATCTTTCGCGACCCGCGTTGGGGGCGAGGGCAGGAAACCTATGGCGAAGATCCACGCCTGACCGCATCGCTGGGCGTGGCTTTCATCGAGGGGTTGCAGGGCGACGATCCGGAACATCCCACGGTCATCGCCACACCCAAGCATTTCGCCGTGCACAGCGGTCCGGAACTCGGACGCCACGGGTTTGACGTGGACGTGTCCGCCCACGATCTGGAAGATACCTATCTGCCGGCCTTTCGCGCGGCGATCGTGGAGGCACGCGCCGGCTCGATCATGTGTGCCTATAACGCCATCCGTGGCATCCCCGCGTGCGCGTTGCCCTGGCTGCTGGGAGAGCGCTTGCGCAAGGATTGGGGCTTCCAAGGCTTTGTCGTCTCCGACTGCGATGCGGTGGACGACATGACCGCGTTTCATCACTACCGGACGGACAATGCCGGATCCTCGGAAAGTGCGCTGCACGCCGGTACGGACCTCAACTGTGGTACCGCCTATGACAGTCTGCGCACGACGTTGAATCGCGGCACGCTCGACGAGCACGTGCTGGATGAAGCGGCGACACGATTGTTCGCCGCCCGCTATCGTCTGGGCATGTTCGAGGCGCCCGCGTCCACGCCTCGTGTCGATCCGGCGGCCGATCGCGCATTGGCGCTGCGCGCGGCAGGCGAGTCGATGGTGCTACTGAAAAACAGCGGTGGCATCCTGCCATTGAAGCCAGGCAGCCGCATTGCCGTGGTCGGCCCGAACGCGGATGCGTTGTCGGTATTGGAGGCCAACTACCACGGCACCGCGCACCAGCCCATCACGCCGCTGGCGGGGTTGCGCACGCAATTTGGCGCCGCGCAGGTGCATTACGCCCAAGGTGCCTCGCTGGCGGAAGGTGTACCTGTGCCCATCCCGGAGACCGCACTGCGTACGGGCGGAGCCGAGGATAGGCCGGGCCTGTTGGGCGAATACTTTCGTGGCAGCGAGCTTTCCGGGCGGCCATCGGTCACGCGCATCGATACCAGGATCGATAGCGATACCGATCACATCTCGCCCTTAGCGCCTCTGGGCGCCAAGGACTATGTCGTGCGCTGGACCGGCCAGCTACTGCCGCCCGGCCCGGGCGACTACACGCTGGCGGTACGGGTGGATCGTTGCTTCGACTGCGCGGGGCATGATCCGGTGCGCCTGTACCTGGATGGCCGCTTGATTGCCGCGAGCACGGGCAGCGATGAGCCGCCGCAGGCGCAGCTGCATTTCGATGACGCACGGCGGCACGATCTTCGGCTGGAATGGCAGCACAGCGGCGACGATCAGGGTATCCACCTGGAGTGGATAGCCCCTGCCGATGCACAACTGGCCGAAGCCGTGCGCGCGACGCAGAGCGCGGATGCCGTTGTCGCGTTCGTGGGCTTGTCGCCGGATGTCGAAGGCGAAGAACTCAAGATCGACGTGCCCGGCTTCATGGGTGGCGATCGTACGGATATCGGTTTGCCAGCGACGCAGCGGCGTCTGCTGGAAGCGGTGGCCGGGCACGGAAAGCCGCTGGTGGTGGTGCTGATGTCCGGTAGCGCCGTGGCGATGACCTGGGCCAAGGAACATGCGGACGCGATAATCGTCGCGTGGTATCCGGGCGAGCAGGGTGGCGTGGCGGTAGCCAAAACCGTGGCGGGCACGATGAACCCGGCGGGGCGTTTGCCCGTCACCTTTTATCGAGATGCCCGCGATCTCCCGCCCTTTATCGATTACGGCATGAACGGGCGCACCTACCGTTATTTCTCGGGCGAGCCCTTGTACGCCTTTGGCGATGGATTGAGTTACACCACGTTCGCGTATGACCCGGCAACGCTGTCCACGCAGCGCGTGCAGGCAGGGGAGCCGTTGGAGGTGGCGGTGGACGTGCGCAACACCGGCTCGCGCGCGGGCGATGAGGTCGTGCAGGTTTACCTTTCCTATCCGGATGCGCCCAGAGCGCCGCGCCGTGCGCTGGTGGCGTTTCAGCGCATTTCGCTGGCTGCAGGCGAGCAGCGCAGTGTGCATTTTCGTCTCGATCCGCGCGCCTTGAGCCTGGTCGATGTCGATGGTGTGCGCGCGGTAAGAGAAGGGCGCTATGCGCTGTTCGTGGGCGGCCACCAGCCCTTGTCGGGTCAGGTGCCGGTAACCTTCCGCATCGTTGGACAGGCCAGCGTGCCGCGCTGAGCCGCCAGCCTTGGTCAGCGCATGGGGCGCGTAGTGGTTCCGCGCGCGGATGGCGCTGCGGCGCGCCCGCTTCCACGGGCGTCGGCGCGCGGCCCGAATGATAGAGTAGGGCTTTCCATCACGACGACGGCGCTATGAGCAACCAGCCCTTCTATCCCATCGGCACACCCGGTCAAGCGTGGGGCACGACAGAATTGGCCGCGTGGCGCGCGCTGCGAGTGAAGCTGCGCAGCTATGCCGACGACGTATTGAGCGTTATCGATTCGCTGCGCCAGCAGTTTGACGTGGCCCCCTACGGCGCCCTGAATTACGACACGGAGCACTACCCATTGCTGGTCGTTCGCAGCCGCGACTGGCGCAAGGATTTACCGGTGTTGCTGGTGACGGGCGGCGTGCATGGCTACGAGACCAGCGGTGTGCATGGTGCGCTCCAGTTCCTGCAGCAGCATGGCCATGCGTATGCGGGGCGAGCCAACCTGATGGTGGTGCCATGCGTGAGTCCGTGGGCATACGAGCGGATCAATCGCTGGAATCCGGATGCACTCGATCCCAATCGCAATTTTCGCAAGAACAGCCCTTCGGGCGAATCGGCGGCGCTGGTGAATCTGTTGGAGCCGCTACGCGATGTCGTGCTCATGCACATCGATTTGCACGAAACCACCGATTCGGATGAGTCGGAATTTCGTCCGGCCTTGGCTGCCCGCGACGGCAAAGATTTTGAGCCTGGCGAGGTGCCCGATGGCTTCTATCTGGTCGATGACATCGACAACCCGCAGCCCGCGTTCCAGCAGGCAGTGATCGAGGAAGTAGCCAAGGTGACGCACATCGCCGACGCCGATGCCCGTGGCGAGATCATCGGAGCGCCGCTGCTGCTGCCGGGCGTGATCAAGTTTCCCGTGAAGCAGTGGGGCTTGTGTGCGGGCATTACCAACGCACGCTACGCCACCACCACCGAGGTCTACCCCGATAGCCCGCGCGCGACACCGCAGCAGTGCAACGACGCGCAAGTGGCGGCGATACGCGCGGCGATCGATTACGCACTGAACCATCGCCAAGGTTGATGCAGTGGCGCGCTGAACGGGGTTCTCCGGGCGTTTAGGCGGAGCGGTATGAGAGGCGTCCATTGCCGCCCCACCTGCGCGGTGTGTCGCTAAGCAGTGGCGCTCTAGCGAGACGCTTGAGCCGGCGGTTGGCTCAAGCGGCCTGTGACGGGGGAGGCGGCAACGCCTCTCCTGCGCCCCGCAGGACTCCGGTGCCCGGAGCGCAGGTAAGTACGGCCGTCATCACGAATCGTACCCCAGCTTCAGCTCCAGCCGTCGCCCGAATCGCTCCAGGGTAATGCCGCACGCCCGGCACCAATCCAATAGCTGGAGCGCGTCGGTGCGCACGATGCCCCGCTCCACGGAGCTGACGTAAGTCTGGTTGCGCTTCAGGGCCTGACCGAGGTCAATCTGGGTGAGTTGAGCCTCCACCCGTATTTCGTACAGCAACCCCCGAACCGCCTCGTACTCGGGGCGGTTAATCGATCGCGGGGCGTACTCCCTGGCCGGCTTGCGAGGCAGGGTGCGTTTGGTGGACATGGCAACCCGAAATGGGACGGGTTACCTACCCTATACTCCACTCACCATTATTCGATCATCATTTAACTGATATTCCGTTATGCTTCGGCCAGCCGCGTTGTGTCGCGGCCAGAAATGCTGCGCCGGCATCAAGAGGTATCAGCCAGGGGAAATCGTCAGATAACTACGCGCCGTATCTCCGGTCTTGGGGCGGTGCTTGCTTTGCCATACCGCTCGCACCTACACCCGTGAGGTGAATCGTGGCACTCCCGATCATCATAGTTATCGTTGCCCTCGTCTCATGGGCGCTTGGCATCCTCGCGATGCGGCAAAAGCGCAGGGTGCGCGCGTTCGATGTGGCCTCCATGAGCGCGCTCCAGGCCCAGGCCCGCGACGAAGCCAGGGCACAATCGGGCGCGCTGGCTGATCTGCCGCCGTGGCGCACCTTGCAACCCCGCACCGATCACCCGTTTCTCGACCCCCCCGTGTGGGAGCGGCTCACCGAGTGGGGCGACACCATCGAAAGCGGTATCGAGGCGAAATATGCGAGAGAAGAGGCGGCGCTGAAGTTGGATGGGGATCAGTACCGCCACCAACTGGATGAACTCAAACGGCTGGAATACACCCGCGCGCTGTCTCGCTACGAAGCCAATGCGCGCCTGGTTCAGCATATTTGCTCGGTCTTCCAGCACGAGGTCGATGTCAAAGCAGGCCCCACGGGTGAGCACACCTTTGGCAAACAACTCGCCCAGGATCGGCTCTTCGTGCAGTTGTTGAAGCAACGAGTCAGCGCCGAGGCCAAGTCGCAAGGCTGGAGTTCGGAGCGACTGGATGCCGAGATCCAAAACGCGCGCAGTTTCTGGGCTCCAAAGGCATCGTGGACCACGAGCCCGGCCCGGTTCATCAGTGTCGTATTGAAGACCCGGGAGACATGACATGGGCGGCTCGCGCGACGTGGACGACAACTCAGGCAATGCCAGCAACTACGAGCTTATCCAAGCCGCCGAGCAGCAAGCAGAAGCCGACAAACAGGACGGGATGCAGCAGTTCTATCGGGCTTCTCGGGCCGATAGCACCAGGACTCGCGAGGCATGGGCAAGCCTGGACGGCATGTTCAAAGCCATCCACGATCGCATCGGCCCGGTGGACCCTGAGGCCGTCCGTCGGCGGGACGCCTTGTATGACCTTCTGGAGGACAACGGTGTGGAAGCCATGGCCCTGCTCCAGGTACTCAAGGAGCTGTACCAGGACGAGGCCGTTGACGTGGCCATGGCCGTGGAGGCGGACATGCGTGCCGCCTGGAATCATTCGGAAGTAGAAGCCATACAGGTAGCGCAGGTTCACTCGTTGCACGAGGCGCGACTGGCAAAACGCGCGCGTACGCTGCGATAGCTCCAGCACGTCCAGCAATGGGCCTGGCCAGCAACGGTGGCGCCTATACGGGCTACTTCAAGGACGGCCCGGGATCACGGGGCCACGAACCGCCGCTCCCTGCCCGAGCACACGGCATCCATCATGTCAGTGCCGCGTCGAGTGATATCGACGTGGTAATGGCTCATGCCTGTGACCTGGGCGCCATCAAGTACGCCTACCGGTTCAATAAGATCGCGAGCCATCAGTCGATCGGCAACCGCCATTGGCGTGGTCACAAGCCGTCCATGACCAAGCCGGAAGAGGTAGTGGATATCCTCCTGCCTTAGTCCATCTCCTTCAGGCATAACGTCTCCCGCGCACACCCAATGTGCGCCGCGATAGCTCGCGCCAGGCTTCACCCAGTCGTAGGGTCGAGCACGATGCTGCGCTCGGTAGCGTTCGATATCTGTACGCTGCACAACATTAGTAGCCGCCCATCGCGACTCCAGCGCGTCACCATGTTTGCGCCAGTCGCTCAACCTTGTCACTGTTGAAGGTTTTAAGCCTGCCTCTTCGGGTCGAGAGTGGACCTTTCCAGAATATAGCCGTAAGCGTCTGCCGGTACCCATGGACAGCCCCAGTGGAATATTCAGCGCTTACCGGAATGGACGTTCAACCTAAGGCGACGTACCGATATTTGGACGTCCAAGCTGACCCCAGTCCCCACGCTCGCAACGCCTCCATCATCATCACTTCGCCATATCCCTCACCCCTTATACGCCGCAGCGCCTGACAGACTCACCATTTTCCCAATGGAACATCCGCCATGCCTCGCGTCCGATGGATCGGCCTGCTCGCCGCCTCGCTGTTGAGTGCCCACGCGTTTGCCACCGTCACCGGCAGTGAACCGCTGCTGGATCCGCAGCAACGTCCATGGGCGCCTGAAGCACCCATCGACCAATTTCCACTGTGGCCCGAGGGCATGAAGATCGCCCAGCCGTTCGGTCCCAAGAGCGAAATGTTCGGCACCGCCAAGCCTGCATCCGACAAGGCCGGCAAGCCTGTCATCTTCGTCGAACACGTGATGCGCCCCACCATGGCCATCTACCACCCACAGGGAAAGAACACCGGCACCGCCGTCATGGTGTTTCCCGGCGGCGGCTTTCACCTGCTTGCCATCGACCTGGAAGGAACCGAGATTTGCGATTGGCTCACCTCCAAGGGCATCACTTGCGTGCTGCTGAAATACCGCGTGCCCGGCTCCGGCCCGTACTACTCGTATGAATGCAACTGCGCGCGCCAACCCATCGCGCCCATGGCACTGCAAGATGCGCAACGCGCTATGGGCCTACTGCGCGAGCGCGCGGCCAGCCTCGGTATTGACCCGCACAAGATCGGCGTGATCGGCTTCTCCGCCGGTGGACGCATGGTGGCTGACATCAGCAACCACGCCACGCGCGCCTACCCCCTCATCGACGCTGCCGATCGGCAACCCAGCCGACCAGACTTTGCCATTGCCGGGTACCCCGGCCACCTGTGGAAAGAACCAGGCCTGACGCTGAACCCCTCGGTGAAGATCGACCCGCACTGCCCGCCCACATTCATCGTACAAGCGCAGGACGACGCCACCGACGACGTGCGCGAATCGCTCACCTACTACCTCGCGCTTACGCAAGCCGATATTCCCGCCGAATTGCATCTTTTCCCGCATGGCGGCCACGCGTTTGGCGTGCGCAAGGGAAACGAACCCGTCGGCCAGTGGACTCAACTGGCGGAACGCTGGATGACTAGCATCGGCATGCTGCCCGCGCCCTGACCCACTGAAAGCGCGTCGTCCTTGCGCAATGCTGGCTACTAACAATGTCCGCTCCGGGGTGGGGATTCAACCGGTCAACGCAACACTTTGATGAAATCGTTTTGCGCGGAATCTCAATCTTCTACGCATCCTCAGCGGCATCTCTAACGATCCCGCTGTGTCAATTAGGTCGGATTACCCCTGGATTTAGGTACGTCCAGCCTGCTGGCCCTCGAGCAAAGAATCTGAGCCTGGAAGCCACGTCAACGCACCTTCTGCCGTCGTCGTGTCGGGGTGTTGCGTTGACCGGTTGACATCGCAGTTGCAAAGGGTGCCCAGCCGGTAGCCGGCGTCGGCGCACCTAGCGCTTGGGCTCCCAAAGCTCGATCTTGTTTCCTTCGGGATCCAAGATCCAGGCGAAGCGGCCGTTCGGGTCGTTGTCGTCCTGCTTGAGAACCGTGACGCCCTTGGATCGCAATCGCGCGAGCAACGCGTTCATGTCATCCACGGCGTAGTTGATCATCAATCCACTCGTCGATGGCGCGAAATAATCCGTTGTTGCGGGAAACGCATTCCATGCCAGCGCGGGAGGGTGCTTTGGCGCGTCATAGCGAAGAGCCGCGCCTCCCCAGGCCTCTACCGGCATGCCCAGCACATCGCGATACCAGGCGGCGAGCGCCTTGGGGTCCTTCGCTTTGAAGAAGATGCCGCCGACACCGGTGATGTGTCCGGCGGGTGGCGTGGATGCAGCCGCCACCAGGCCGGTCATGGAAAGTGCACTTAGACACAGCAGGAAAATCAATCGCCGCTTCATCCAAAACCTCCCGGTTTATATGAGTTGCCCCATCGCTACTGCACGTGTGGCCGCCGTGGGGCGTGGGCCGGCCTCAGCACGCTCGAGCATAGTCATCTGGTGCTCTAATGGCCCCCGGCCCCACGATACGCTCACCTCCAGGATGCGCTCATGACCACGATCGGTAGCCCGCTTCAGCGTGAAACGCCTCGCTATCGTGGCAGCGTTGCGCCGGTGCTCATCATAGCCTTGCTCTTTGGCCTGGCCCACATGGTGACCAACGGGCAGTACGGGTTTCATCGGGACGAGTGGCAGTTTCTCAGTGACGCACAGCACCTGGATTGGGGGTTTGTTCCCTATCCACCGCTAACGGCGGCGTTGGAGCACCTTGGTCTGTCGATGTTTGGCCTGTCCCTCGTGGGCCTGCGGCTGTTTTCGGTGCTTGCGCAGGTGCTGGTGATTTTCGCCAGCGGCATGATGGCGCGGGACCTCGGCGGCGGGCGACCGGCGCAAATCTTTACGGCTGTCGCGGTGGCGCTTTCGCCGCTGCCGATGTTCCAGGCGACGGAGTTCCAGTATTCCTCGTTCGATCTGTTGTGGTGGGTGCTTATCGCCTGGTGCGTGATTCGTCTGCGTCGGGATGACGAGCCACGCTGGTGGCTGGCCATCGGACTGCTCGCGGGTCTTGGCCTGCAAACGAAGTATTCGATCGCATTCGAACTGGCTGGCGTGCTGGTGGGCGTGCTACTCACCGACGCACGGCGCTATGTCACCCATGGCTGGTTCTGGGCCGGTGGCGCCATCGGGCTACTGGTATTCGCGCCCAATTTGGTTTGGCTCATTCGGCACGACTTCGTTTCCTACCATTTCCTGCAGGGCATCCATGCGCGCGACGTACGCCTGGGGCGCGCGGACGGATTTCTGCGCGATCAATTCCTTTTGAATGCTAACCTGTTCGTCGCCCCCATCTGGCTGGCCGGCTTGTTGGCGTTTTTCAAGGATCGCCGTTATCGCATGCTTGCCTGGATGTATGTCGTGCCACTGCTGCTCTTCCTGTTGGCGAAAGGGCGCTTCTATTACCTTTGCGGCGCTTATCCGATGCTGCTAGCGATGGGTTCCGTGGTTGGCGAGCAATGGCTTGGCAGCATGCGCAACGCGTGGCGTGTCGGGATAACCGTGCTGGCGTTTGCCGGCGTCTTTGCCATCGGCATCTATGCAACGCTTCGCATTGTCCCCATCGCTTCCAGCGGCCCGTTGCGTGACTTTGCGCTGCGGAACAACGGTGATCTGCGTGAGGAAATAGGCTGGGACGAACTGGTTGCGCGTGTGGCCGCCATTCGGGATGGCCTGCCCGCCGAACAGCAGGCGAACCTTGGCATTGCCGTGGGTAACTACGGCGAGTACGGTGCCATCGCCTTGCTCGGGCCGCGCTATCACCTGCCTGCACCCATCACCACCATCAACTCCGGCTGGCTGCGCGGCTACCCCCAGACGCCACCGACCACGCTTATCGTGCTAGGCAATTCCCGCGAGGATGCCAACGCGCTGTTCTCCGACTGCCGCGTCGCTGGTCACACGACCAATGCGCTTGGCATCGTCAACGAGGAAAGCGGCGATCACCCCGATATCTATGTCTGCGGGCCCTTGCGCAATCCATGGAGCGAACTATGGAAGCGCGGGCCGGATTTCGGTTGAGTCGCCGCAGCCCTGGCGATGCTCTGATTTTGATCGTCATCCCAGCGAAAGCTGGGAACCAGTGCCTGTAAATCGTTGCGCCTGGAGGCACGGGAAGCCCAGCCCTTTGGCGGCTGAAAGCCCCCGTTTTCGCGGGAGTGACCGGCAACTTGTCGTTTGATCGGTAAACATGGCGGGCACGCACCTCAACCGCCATGAGGGACTTCACCTCGGTAGTCCACGTTGCACTCCATCCCATTCTCTCGTTTTCCCCGAGCGTCCTTCGGCGGTAACCGTTACTTTGAAACATGATTTCCTGTCGGCATCCGAAGGAACTCGAACACCAACCACGCCACTCCAACCGGACAAGCCAACCGCGGCGGCTCCGAGTCTCGGTTGCGCGTCCAGAACATTTTTTTGGGGGATGTCGTATCCCATACTCACGTTGTAGAGATCCGGAACATTTCGTAGCGCGGAAGTCCAGCCGCAAGTGACAGTGACCACCCATCTGTCAATCTGCCCCAGCGATGTCGTGTCACTCGATGGCAGCTTTAGAAAATAGTTGTCCTCTCTGCGGATTCCGGTCGGGTTGAACTTCGGTTCCGGTGCACGCTGAACACCCCGCTGGTGCTGACCAGGGTGCTGGTGGGCTTTTACGGCTATATTTTGGAAAGGTCCGCTATCGACCCGAAGCGGACAGTTCTGGCGACTCATAGGAGTGGATGGATGCAGGCTGTAAAAAGCGGAGACGTCTACAAGATCGCCAGAATCACCGGTGCGCAAGACAACTTTCTCGGCGTGAGGTTTGCGGCTCGGGACGGGGAAATAGAGCTGGTTGCCCTAGGTCCTAAGGACGCCCGCAAGATAGGTGCGGAGCCCGGAGAGGTGCTTAGGCAAGTGACTATCGGACTGGCCGACGTCAATCTGGAACTGGGTACGAGCTATTGCCTATCGAAGATCTTCTATCTTCCGAGCGAAAGCACGGCTAATTCCGTATACGAATTGTTGATCGCCGCGCTCGTTAAGAAGATTGAAGCTGGTGATATTACTGAGGGACCTTATCCCGAGCGTCCTGCCACCCAACATTTTGAGTAGAAATGCTGTGAGAGTTCACATGAGGTGGAAGGTGGCATTAGCGGATGTCCTGATAGTGGTTGCGCTCTGCGGGCCGCTTTATGGGCTCGCCTTAGAGCGGAGCTACC
>NZ_JAELTT010000398.1 GCF_016428975.1 Dyella sp. ASV21 | reverse complement strand
CGATGCACATGGAGCAGCCCGGCACGCGCCACTCCGCGCCGGCGGCGGTGAATACGTGGTGCAAGCCTTCGTTCTCCGCGTCGCGGCGCACCGCTTCGGAGCCCGGTACCACCAGCATGCGAACGCCTGTCTCTTATACACATCTCCGAGCCCACGAGACCCGTGACCGAATCTCGGGTGGCGGGGTGGGGGTGGAAAGGGGGGGGGGGGGGGGGGGGGGGGGGGGGGGGGGGGGGGGGGGGGGGGGGGGGGGGGGGGGGGGGGGGGGGGGGGGGGGGGGGGGGGGGGGGGGGGGGGGGGGGGGG
>NZ_JAELTT010000397.1 GCF_016428975.1 Dyella sp. ASV21 | reverse complement strand
CGGCGGTCGCCTCACGCCGCGGGTAAGCGCGCAGTACCAGAGTTCGCAATGGCTGAGCTATTTCAATCTTGGCGATGGCGATAAGCAGAAGGCGTATACGCGTGGCGATCTTTCGCTGCGTTACACCTGTCTCTTATACACATCTCCGAGCCCACGAGACCCGTGACCGAATCTCGGGTGGCGGCGTGGGGGTGGAAAAGGGGGGGGGGGGGGGGGGGGGGGGGGGGGGGGGGGGGGGGGGGGGGGGGGGGGGGGGGGGGGGGGGGGGGGGGGGGGGGGGGGGGGGGGGGGGGGGGGGGGGGGGG
>NZ_JAELTT010000396.1 GCF_016428975.1 Dyella sp. ASV21 | reverse complement strand
CCCCCCCCCCCCCCCCCCCCCCCCCCCCCCCCCCCCCCCCCCCCCCCCCCCCCCCCCCCCCCCCCCCCCCCCCCCCCCCCCCCCCCCCCCCCCCCCCCCCCCCCCCTTTTCCACCCACACCCCGCCAACCGAGATTCGGTCACGGGTCTCGTGGGCTCGGAGATGTGTATAAGAGACAGGCCGGAGAGAACGCGCCCGGCTCCACGTCCACGCGGTCAGGCATGTACTGATGGTGGAAGCGCTTCTGCGCCACGATGCCCTTGGCGTCCTTGCCATCGATAAAGGCCAGGATGCCTTCGAGCACC
>NZ_JAELTT010000395.1 GCF_016428975.1 Dyella sp. ASV21 | reverse complement strand
GGGTCCAGCCTGTGTGAAAACACCCCGTAAGCGAACGCACCGATCCTAGCGTCATACCAGCCGGAGTGTCGCATGAAGCGATTCGTCGAAGGGGTGGATCGGTCGCAGAGCGTGCTGTTTCCCGAACGGCTGGACGACTACATCGACGAGGACAATCCCGTCCGCGTGGTCGATGTCTTCGTGGATGAGCTGGATCTCGGCGAGCTGGGGTTCGATGGGGTTTCGCCGGCCGCCACCGGGCGCCCCGGTTATCACCCGGCGACGCTGCTCAAGATCTATATCTACGGCTATCTCAACCGTATCCC
>NZ_JAELTT010000394.1 GCF_016428975.1 Dyella sp. ASV21 | reverse complement strand
CCCCCCCCCCCCCCCCCCCCCCCCCCCCCCCCCCCCCCCCCCCCCCCCCCCCCCCCCCCCCCCCCCCCCCCCCCCCCCCCCCCCCCCCCCCCCCCCCCCCCCCCCCTTTTACACCCACACGCCGCCAAACGAGATTCGGTCACGGGTCTCGTGGGCTCGGAGATGTGTATAAGAGACAGGCACCACACGGCCGCCGCCGTGCCGGCGATGGCCTTGCTTTCGCCGCTGGTGACCAGCGCCGCCACGATGGCGCAGGCCAGTGCCGCCAAACCGGCGCGCCATAGCACGCGCTTGAGCAGCGACATG
>NZ_JAELTT010000393.1 GCF_016428975.1 Dyella sp. ASV21 | reverse complement strand
CCCCCCCCCCCCCCCCCCCCCCCCCCCCCCCCCCCCCCCCCCCCCCCCCCCCCCCCCCCCCCCCCCCCCCCCCCCCCCCCCCCCCCCCCCCCCCCCCCCCCCCCCCTTTTACACCCACACGCCGCCACCCGAGATTCGGTCACGGGTCTCGTGGGCTCGGAGATGTGTATAAGAGACAGGGGCATACCGCAGGTGCAGATGGGCAACAAGGATGCCTGGGTGCTGAATCTGCCGATGGCGCACGGCGATCGCGGCATCGCGCTGTTGGCCTTCCTCGGCGGCTTTTCCGCGGCCACCGGCATGGTG
>NZ_JAELTT010000392.1 GCF_016428975.1 Dyella sp. ASV21 | reverse complement strand
CCCCCCCCCCCCCCCCCCCCCCCCCCCCCCCCCCCCCCCCCCCCCCCCCCCCCCCCCCCCCCCCCCCCCCCCCCCCCCCCCCCCCCCCCCCCCCCCCCCCCCCCCCTTTTCCACCCACACCCCGCCACCCGAGATTCGGTCACGGGTCTCGTGGGCTCGGAGATGTGTATAAGAGACAGAGGTTGGAGTTGGCCAGCAGCACGCGTGGCGCGTCCGCATGCGTGGGAAACACGCCGACCGGCTTGCCGGACTGGATGAGCAGGGTTTCGTTGTCGTTGAGCTGGCGCAGCGCGCGCAGGATGGCAT
>NZ_JAELTT010000053.1 GCF_016428975.1 Dyella sp. ASV21 | reverse complement strand
GCCCCATGAGCGAGCGGCGGTGCTGCATCGGGTCGCCGAACTCATTGCGGCACGTCGCGAAGACCTGGCGCGCCTGCAGACACGCGATAACGGCAAGCCGCTGGCGGAAACCCGCGCACTGGTGGATAGCGCGGCGGGCACCGCGCGCTACTTCGCGTCGGTGTGCGAAACCTTCGAGGGTGAAATGCCCACGCCGCGCAGCCGTGATTTCACCACTTTCAGCACGTACGAGCCGGTAGGGGTGGTAGCGGCCATCACGCCCTGGAATTCGCCCATCGCCAGCGAGATGCAGAAGATTGCTCCCGCGCTCGCGGGAGGCAACGCCGTACTGGTCAAGCCCGCCGACGCCACGCCGATGGCCGCTCTTGCGCTGGCCAAGCTGTTTGAAGAGGCGGGCTTGCCCGCAGGCTTGCTGAGTGTCCTGCCAGGCCGAGGCTCGGTGGTCGGCGAGGCCATGGTGCGGCATCCGCTGGTGCGTAAGATCTCTTTTACCGGCGGTACCAGCACGGGCCGCCGGCTTGCGGCGATTGCGGCCGATAAGTTGATTCCGGTGTCGTTGGAGCTGGGCGGCAAATCACCCACGATCGTGCTGGACGATGCGGATCTTGAACGCGCCGTGCAGGGCGTGGTCTACGGCATCTTCAGTTCCGCCGGCCAGGCCTGCATCGCGGGCTCCCGTTTGCTGGTGCACCGATCGCTCTACGACGCTTTCCTGAAGCGCCTCGATGAAGTGGTGGATCGCCTGCGCCTGGGGCATCCCGAGCACGATGGCGTGCACATGGGGCCGCTGGTGAGCATGGCGCACCGCGATAGTGTCGCGGCCTACGTGGCATCGGCGGTGGAAGAGGGCGGCCGGATTCGCCGCGGCGGCCGCGCACCGTCCGACCCTGCGCTGGCTGCCGGCAGCTATTTCCTGCCTACCGTCATCGAAGGCTTGTCGCCTGATGCGCGCGCCTGTCGCGAAGAAATCTTCGGGCCGGTGCTGGTGGCGATGCCGTTCGAGGATGAAACCGAACTGCTCGCGCAGGCCAACGATAGCGTTTACGGGCTGGCGGCGGGCATCTGGACGCGCGACTACCGTCGCGCCTGGCACCTCGCCTCGCGCCTGGAGGCCGGCACGATCTGGGTCAATACGTACAAGAAGTTCGCCATCTCCGCGCCGTTCGGCGGTTTCAAGGAGAGCGGTCTGGGGCGCGAGAAGGGTCGCCAGGGCGTGCTGGCGTACATGCAACAGAAAAGCATCTATCTCGGAATGGAACAGCAAGCGATGGAATGGAGCCGATGAGCACAGATACGAAGGTTGATAACAAGATCACGGTGGCCGACGCCATCGTCGAGTTGCTCGAGGCGTATGGCGTGGGTGCGGTGTACGGCGTCATCTCCATCCATAATCTTCCGGTAGCCGATGCGATCGGTCGGCGTGACTCGATTCGCTTCGTCCCGGCGCGCGGTGAAGCGGGTTCGGCAGCGATGGCCGATGCGCACGGCCGCTTCAGTGGACTGGGGGTGGTGCTCACCAGCACCGGCGCCGGTGCTGGCAATGCGGCCGGCGCACTGATGGAGGCACTCAACGCGGGCACCCCGCTGTTGCACATCACCGGTCAGGTGGAGCGGGACTATCTGGATCGCGATGCCGGCTTCATCCACGAGACGCGCGATCAGCCCAGCTTGCTGCGAGGGTGTTCCAAGGCGGTTTACCGCATCCTCCATCCGGAGCAGGCGGTTGCCATCACGCAGCGGGCGATTCAGGAAGCCATGCGCTTGCCAGCGGGTCCGGTGAGCATCGAGATTCCGGTGGATGTGCAGGCGGCGCTCATTGCGCGACCAAACATTTCCGCCCGGCGGACCACGAGTCTGGCGTTCGACGTGACGGCTGCCCATGCGCTGAGCGAGCGCCTCCGCGCCTCCCGTCGCCCCATGCTGTGGGTGGGTGGCGGTGCGATTGCGGCGGTCGATACGGTGCGTCGACTGGCCGATCTCGGCGTGACGGTACTGTCCAGCACGCATGGTCGCGGCATCCTCGCCGATAGCCACCCGCGCAGCCTGCGCGCTTTTCACAACGATGCGGGCGTTGCCGCGCTGCTCGAGCGCAGCGATCTGCTGATCGTGGCGGGTTCGCGCTTGCGCAGTAACGAGACGGCGACGTACTCGCTGCCGCTTACGCCTCATCGCGTCCAGATCGATATCGACCCGGCCGCCTGCAATCGCAACTACGCCATGGAGGCGTTTGTGCAGGGCGATTGCGCCCAGGTGCTGGGCTACCTTGCCGATCGGCTGGAGGCGGCCGGTCCGCTGCAGAGCGAGATCGGCGTGGATGATGTGGCGAAGCTGGTGGCTACGGCGGAAAGTGCGCTGCGCAAGCAACTTGGCCCGTACGCCACGCTTTCCGATGCGGTGCGTAGCGTGTTGCCCGAGGATGGCATCGTCGTACGCGATATCACTATGTCCGGCAGCACGTGGGGAAGCCGCCTGCTCGGCTTCGAGCACCCGCTGTGCAACATCCATTCGCTGGCGGGGGCGATTGGGTTGGGGTTGCCCAAGGCCATCGGTAGCGCGGTCGCCAATCCGAATCGCAAGGTGCTGGCCTTGCTGGGCGACGGTGGCTTGATGCTGGGTGTGGGTGAGTTGGCAACCGCCGTGCAAGAACAACTGGACGTGGTTTTCCTGGTGATGAACGACGGTGGCTATGGCGTCATGCGTGGCATTCAGCGCAAGTACTTTGGCGACCGTCAGTTCTACAACGAGCTGCATACGCCGAACTTCCACATGTTGGCCGAAGCGATGGGCATGCCCGCGTGGCGACTGGACAACGTGGAGGCCTGCGAAGAGATCCTGGGCCAAGCCGTGCAGCACGCCGGGCCGGCCTTGGTGGAGGTGGACATGGCAGCCCTGGGACCGCTGAACTTTGCCGGTCCACCGCAGAAGCGGCTGTATTGATTCGGCGCCAAGGAAGAGCATCGCGCTTCGCTCGCATCGTTTGTTCGCATCGAGGGTAAGCGGCAGCGCATTGGTCAGGGGTTGCAGCGGGGGCGTCGGGAAGGGGCGCTCCGGCCCCGCACAAGTGAGGAGGGCTCATGGGCAAGTATGCGCGCTGGTACGGCGTCACGACCTTATTTTTGATCGTCGCCATTTCTTATATCGATCGCATCAATATTGCGATCCTGCTTACCGATAACGATTTCCTCAGACACTTCGGTCTTGCCGAAGGCGACCGCAGCCGGCAGGGCTTGCTCAGCACGGCGTTCATGCTGGGCTACGCTGTTTCCAACTTTATGTTGACGCCGGTCTGCGCGATCTTGCTCGGCGTGCGTCGCAGCCTGTTGTGCGGGTTGTTGCTGTGGGGCGTGGTCACGGTGTTGTCACCGTTCATGGCGGGCTGGTCGATGCTGTTCGCCTCGCGCGTTCTGCTGGGTGTAGCCGAGGGTCCGCTGTACGGGCTGGCCTCGTCCTACATCAAGGCCTATTTCGACGGCCACGAAAACGGCAAGCCCAATTCGCTGGTGAACATGGGTACCGGTATTGGCCTGGCCTTGGGCTATCCGCTGGTAAGCGGCCTGGTGGCCGGCCTGCATTGGCAGGGCTCGTTCTACGTGCTCGGCCTTATCAATATCGTGGTTGGCCTACCGCTGGTGTGGGCGTTCGTGCGGATGCCGGCGCGGCCTGAGTACTCGCGGCGTGCCGGCTCGCTCGCGTCGACAATGCGGGGCGTGGGGCAAACCTTCAGCCATGCGCTACAGACGCGTTATGTGCTGCCGCTGACACTGCTCACCTCGGCCTGCCTTGCCTATATGTGGGGCAGCGCCAATTGGTTGCCGGTTTACCTGAAGACCGCGCGCGGTTTCTCGATGAGCGAAATGGGTTGGCTGGGTTCTCTGCCGCAGTACGCCATTGTGTTGGGCGTGTTGTGTGGCGGGATTCTGATCGATCGCATTCCACGCCATCACATTCCGCTGATCTTCGTGGCGGGCAGTGTCGCCACGGCGATATCGGTGTTGTCGGCTATCGGCGCCGAGGAGCGCTATGCCGCCGTGGTCTATCTGATCGCCGCCGGCTTCTTCTGGGGTGTGCAGACGCCTTCGATCCCCAGCATGTTGCAGTACTACGCGCGGCCCGAGCACGTCGCCAGTGCGATGGGGTTCACCAACGGTGCGGGCGCGCTCACGTCGGCATTCATGCCGTTGCTGATGGGCTGGGTGATCGGGCGCTCTCCCGCGTCGGCGGGCGCGACCAGTGAGGATTTCTCCACAGGTTTCGCATTGCTGGTGGGCACGCAAGTAGTGGTGCTGCTGTGCGGGCTGTGGTTGTGGCGCAGCGAGCGTCTGGCGCTGGGGCTGGCGAATGGGACGTCGCCTGAGCTGGCTTCGCGCGCTGCGTCATGACCGTCGTGACGATGGTGCGAGGGAAGGTATCTATCAAGGAGTGAACGAACGTGCGGCGACTCTTTCTATGGTTAACGTGGATCTGCTGCGCAGGCGGTACGGTTCACGCGACGACGGTGCCCTTGCCTGGCGTCAACCTGGGCGCGACCAGCTTCGAAGATGGCGGCGGCGGTGTCGGTTCGATGATGCAGTGGAGCGCCAGTCGCTTCCACGCCACCCGCAACTACGACGCCGATGGCCAGCGCCTGTCGACGCCTTACGACAAGACGTTGTGGGTGCATCGTCTGCACTACGCCTACACCACGCCTCACGTATGGCTGGGCGGCAACGTCGGTGTCGAAGCGGTGGTGCCGCTGGTGGATCTGGATCTACGGATCGGGGCCACCCATGGGCAGGCGCGGGGCGTGGGCAACCCCAGCGTCGGTGCTTATCTGCAGTGGCGGGACCGCGAGTTGTTCGGGTGGCCGTTTTCATCGCGGCTATCGTTGCCGGTGGTGCTGCCCTTGGGGCGTTATCGCGCCGATGCGCGCTTGAACACCGGCAGCGACTATTTCAGTTTCAGCCCCTATTACGCATGGACGCTCAGGCCGTCGCGGCGTTGGGAGGTGAGCGGGCGCTTCATGTATCTGTGGAATGGGATCAGCCACGATCCGGAAGCGCGCTATGCCGCCATGGCCGGCGAGCCGGTCAACAGCGTCCAGGCCGGGCAAGCCGCCCATTACAATCTCAGTGCTTCCTATGCCGTGACACCCGAATGGCGCGTGGGCGCGGGGGTCTACCAGTTTTGGCAGATTGGCGCGGACCGTATCAACGGGCGGAGCCAGCCGCACTCGGAGGAGCGTGTCTATGGCGCGGGGCCGGGGGTGCAATGGCGGCGCAAACAGCACCGTTTTGTCGGCAATATCTATGCGGAAGGCTGGGCCCGGAACCACTCCGCGGGCAACCACCTGGTACTGCGCTACCTGTTCGTCTACTGATGTGGCCGGCGGCCCGGCACCGGGCCGCCGATAGGCGTGGCCGGGCGGGGAAGGCGGCCGGCCTGCAGACTCGTCTGCATACCACTTCGGCGATTGTCGCCAAAATCAAACCCTTCCACCCCATTCGCCCCCGTATTGTTTCGATCCAATTGGCGAAAAACCGCACCGGAGCTACACTCAGAAGGTTCCCTGCCTCTCATTGCGAGGCGTTCACCTATTGCCGCGCCGACCCCCCGGCGCCGCGGAGAGAAGCTCCCCATGGATCAGCTCGACGACATCCTCCAACAGGACCTCGATCCCACCGAAACCCAGGAATGGGTCGAATCGCTTGATGCGGTCATCCATCACGATGGCACCGAGCGCGCACATTTCCTGCTGGAGAAGATGGTCGATTCGACGCGTCGCGCCGGTGGCTACCTACCGTTCAATCCGACCACCGAGTACGTCAACACCATCGCTCCGGCCAACGAAGCGAAGATGAGCGGCGACGCGGCGATGGAATGGCGCATCCGTACGCTGATCCGCTGGAACGCGATGGCGATGGTGGTGCGCGCCAACCGCAAGCCGGGCGAACTGGGCGGTCATATCGCCAGCTTCGCTTCGTCGGCCACGCTGTATGACGTGGGCTTCAACCATTTCTGGCGCGCTCCCAGCGCCGAGCATCCGGGCGACCTGGTGTTCCACCAGGGTCACTCCAGCCCGGGCATCTACGCTCGTTCGTTCCTGGAAGGTCGCATCAGCGAAGAGCAGCTTGACCTGTTCCGCATGGAAGTGGCCGGTCACGGTCGCGGCCTGTCCTCCTACCCGCACCCCTGGCTGATGCCGGACTACTGGCAGGTGCCGACGGTGTCGATGGGTCTGGGTCCGATCCAGGCGATTTACCAGGCACAGTTCTGGAAGTACCTCGAACACCGCGGCCTGATGCCCAAGACCGACCGCAAGATCTGGTGTTTCATGGGCGACGGCGAAACCGACGAGCCCGAGTCCCTCGGCGCCATCTCGCTGGCCGGCCGCGAAGGGCTGGATAACCTGGTGTTCGTGATCAACTGCAACCTGCAGCGCCTGGACGGTCCAGTGCGCGGCAACGGCAAGATCATCCAGGAACTGGAAGGTGTGTTCCGTGGCGCCGGCTGGAACGCCATCAAGGTGGTCTGGGGCAGCTACTGGGATCCGCTCCTGGCGCGCGACACCAAGGGCGTGCTGCGCAAGCTGATGATGGAAACCGTCGACGGCGAATACCAGGCCTGCAAGGCTTTCGGTGGCGCCTATACGCGCGAGCATTTCTTCAACAAGTATCCCGAAACCCGCGAGATGGTCGCCAATCTGTCGGACGACGACATCTGGCGCCTCAACCGTGGCGGTCATGATCCGCATAAGGTGTACGCCGCCTACCACCAGGCCGTGAACACCAAGGGTATGCCCACGGTGATCCTGGCCAAGACGGTGAAGGGCTACGGCATGGGCGCGGCCGGCGAGTCGCAGAACCCCACGCACCAGCAGAAGAAGCTGGACGCCGACGCCGTGCGCCACTTCCGCGACCGCTTCAACATCCCGGTGACGGACGACAAGCTGGCCGAGGTGCCGTACTTCCACCCGGGCAAGAACTCGCCGGAAGTGGAATACATGATGGAGCGTCGCCGCGCGCTGGGCGGCTTCCTGCCGCAGCGTCGTCGCCAGTCCGAAGTGAAGCTCAAGGCGCCGGAGCTGTCCGCGTTCGAGCAGATCACCAAGGGCTCGGGCGATCGCGAGATCTCCACCACCATGGCGCTGGTGCGCGGTATGAATCTGATGCTGCGCGACAAGCAGATCGGTGAGCGCATCGTGCCGATCGTGGCCGACGAAGCGCGTACGTTCGGTATGGAAGGCATGTTCCGCCAGATCGGCATCTACGCGCCGTTCGGCCAGAAGTACCGTCCGCAGGACGCCGACCAGCTGCTGTATTACCGCGAAGACCAGAAGGGCCAGGTGCTGCAGGAAGGCATCTCCGAGGCCGGCGGTATGGCCGCCTGGATGGCCGCGGCCACCAGCTACAGCATCAGCAACCAGCCGATGCTGCCGTTCTTCGTGTACTACTCGATGTTCGGCTTCCAGCGTATTGGCGACCTGGCCTGGGCGGCGGGCGACATGCGCGCGCGCGGCTTCCTGATCGGCGGCACGGCTGGCCGTACCACCATCAATGGTGAAGGCCTGCAGCACGAAGACGGCCATTCGCACCTGCTGGCCGGCTCGATTCCGAACGTGAAGTCGTACGACCCGACGTTCTCCTACGAGATCGCCGTGATCATGCAGGACGGTACCCGCCGCATGCTGCAGGAGCAGGAGGATGTGTACTACTACATCACCGTGATGAACGAGAACTACAGCCACCCGGATCTGCCGCAGGGCGCCGAGGAAGGCATCATCAAGGGTATGTACCTGTTCAAGGACGCCGGCAAGCCGAAGAAGGGCGAGCCGCGCGTGCAGCTGCTGGGCTCGGGCACCATCCTGCGCGAAGTCATCGCCGCCGCCGAGCTGCTGGAGAAGGATTTCGGCGTCACCGCCGATATCTGGTCCTGCCCGAGCTTCGTCGAGCTGCGTCGCGACGGTTTCGATGCCGAGCGTTGGAACCGTCTGCATCCGGAAGCCGAACAGCGCGTGCCGTATGTCACCGGCCTGCTGCAGGATCGCCAGGGTCCGGCCGTGGCCGCCACCGACTACGTGCGCGAGTACGCCGATCAGATCCGCGCCTTCATGCCCGATGGCATGCGCTACACCGTGCTGGGCACCGACGGCTACGGCCGCTCCGATACCCGTGCCCACCTGCGTGGTTTCTTCGAAGTGGATCGCTACTGGATCGCGCACGCCGCGCTGGCCGCACTGGCGAAGGACGGCAAGGTCAACGCCAAGGACGTGGCGCGCGCCATCAAGACCTACAAGCTCGATCCGGACAAGCCGAACCCGACCACGGTCTAAGCCTGTCCATGAAAACGCCGCGGTTACGCGGCGTTTTTTTTGTGCCCATCACCGCCGCCGCGATCATCGCGGTGGCAAAAGAAAAGCCCGCCGGATGGCGGGCTTTTGCGTGTGGCCGGCAGCGAGCCGCGAATCAATCGTCGTCGTTGCTGCGGAACAGGTGGCGCAGCAATAGAAACGCACCCACCGTGCCCGCGACAATGGCCGTGGTAGCCACCGGATGGCGCGACACGTGGCGGCGCAGTCGCCGGTACTGATAATTCGCTTCGTCGGCGAAATCCTCAGCGGCATGACCGATGCGGCGGGCGTAGCCATTACGGTTGCGGCCAAAGCGGCGTTGCGCATCGCGGCCGCGTTCCACCAGCTCATCCGCGCGGTCGGCGGCTTCATGCGCATAGTGGCGTACCCGGTCACTCACCCGTTCGCGGACGCCGTTGATGCTCTTTTCAATATCGTAGTGCCTGCTCATGGCGTCCTCCTTGCGATGTGTCATGCCACGTTGCCAGCGCTGGTGTGAGCGGTGTGTAAACAGCATCGCGCACCGTTCATGTAGGCGCCAGCGGGATGGGGCAATGCAGGCGGCGTTCAGCCGCCAACATGCGGGCCAGCCCCAGGCGAAAGGGCGGGGTGGCTTGGCTGGTGTGCAGCAACGCACGGCGGGCCACCCGTGCCGGCAGCCGATCGTCGGTATAGAGCCTCACGATGGCCAGCGTGGCCATATACAGCGGCCGTGTCGCCATGCGATGGGTGCGTTCGTAACGGCGCAGCAATTCATTCGAAGCGATGTCGCGGCCTTCGGCATGGGCGCGGCGAACTTCGCCGGCAAGCCGCTCCACGCCGTGCAGGCCGAGGTTGAAGCCATGGGCCGTGACTGGATGCATGCCAACGGCAGCATCGCCCAGCAGGGCAAACCGCGGTGCGATGAAGTGCTTCGCATACACGCCGACCAGTGGATAGGTGTGGCGCGTGCTGGCCAATTGCATCCTGCCGAAGCGATGCTCGAAACGGTGACCCAAGGCATCGTTGAATGCGGCATCGTCCAGTGCCATCACCTCTTTCATCGCCTCCGGCGGCAGCGTCAGCACCACAGAGGCCAGGCCACCCTGCAAGGGCAGCAAAGCCAGCGTGTGGCCATGACCAAACCATTCCAGCGCTTCGCCGTGATGGGGATGCTCCAGCGCCATGCGACAGACCAACATGCTCTTGCCGAAATCATGCATGTCGGCGGCGATGCCCACCTCGCGGCGCAACGGCGAGAAGCGGCTGTCGGCGGCCACCACCAGTTGCGTGCTGACGCTGGCGCCATTGGTGAGGTGCAATTGCGGTCGACCGTCCTCGTAGCGGATGCCGCGCACCGCGATGCCGCTGGCAACGGTGATGTGGGGCTCGTCTTCCACGCTGGCGAAGGCGGCGCGACGAATGCGGTGATTGGGTACCAGGTAGCCCAGTTCGGCAACTCCGTCGCCGCTCGCGCGTACGCTCAGTCCGCGCGTGGCGCGTCCATCGAGCACACGCGCTCCGCGTAACGGCGATATATCGGCCAGGCCGATGCGATGCCATACCCCCAGGGTCTGCAGCATCTGTACCGAGCGCCGCGTCAGGGCGATATCGCGACCGTCGAAGACGGGGTCGCGCAGCGCCTCCAGCGGTTGCTGCTCGATCAACAGGATACTCAGTCCGGTATCGGCCAGGGCCCGCGCCATACACAGGCCTGCAGGGCCGGCACCTACGATCACGATATCCACGTTCATCGACGGACCATCCATGCGGGCAGCGAGATGCCCGAATGCTAGCCAGTGGTCATGGACCGACGTTGACCGAGATCAAGGAGCGGACATGTCGTTCGTGCTCGTCACCAACCGGGCGATGCCGAACTCGGCGCGAACATCCGCACGGCACAGTCGCGCCATCAGCCAGCCGAACAACACGCAGAAGGCCAGGGCCATGAGCGTGCCAAACACACGCATCGCGGTAAGCATGCCTTGCATCGCGGTAGCCACCTCGGGCTGTGCGCCGGGCAGATTGACGAACATGTCGCTCATATGGCCGAGCATCCACCATTGCATCGCCAGGCCGCCCAGTTGATACACCACGCCGAAGCCGAGCAGGCCGATGAAGAGTTTGCGTGCCCAGTTCTTTCGGTGCAGCAGCCCGATGGCTGCGGCAAGCGTGGTGAGGCTTATCAGCAGGAAGGCGCGGAAGAACCACGGCATCAGCGTGGTCATCCAGGCAAAGGGCAGCGGCAGGTTCGGTGGCATCGGTGCCTGCGCCGCCTGCTGCTGCAGCATCGGCTCGAACACGGCCTGGATCATCACGTTCTGCAAGATACCGACGAGGCTGGTGAACCCGGCCAGTGCGATGAAAATCCAGGCGAGCACGGTGACGAAGCTCGAGCGGACCACGGGTGTATTCACAGCCACTTCCTTGGGGCGCAATGGTGCGCCCGACTATAGCGGCAAACCGATCAACCGGCCTGTGTCGCCGCTTCGCCTTGCAGCCGCTGACGGCGTCGCAGGCTGGGGAACAGCCGCATCCACAGCACGACCACGATCAGGGTGCCGATGCCGCCGATCAGCGTGGCGTTGACGGCGCCCACCCAGGCCGCCAGCAGGCCGGACTCGAACTCGCCCAGTTGGTTGGAGGTGTTGATGAAGATGGCGTTGACCGCGCTCACGCGGCCGCGCATATCGTCGGGCGTTTCCAATTGCACCAGCGCGCCACGGATCACCATGCTCACCATGTCGAACGCACCCAGCGCGAATAGCGCGACCAGCGACAGCCACAGGGTGGACGAAAGCGCGAACACCAGCGTGGCGATGCCAAAGCCGGCGACGGACGCAAACATGATCGGACCCACGCGTCGCTGCAGATGATGCCGCGCCAGCCACAGCGACATCAGCAGCGCGCCCACGGCGGGCGCGGCACGCAGCAGGCCCAGGCCCCAGGGCCCGGTCTTGAGGATGTCGCGGGCGAAGATCGGCAGCAGCGCTGTCGCACCCCCCAACAACACGGCAAACAGGTCTAGCGAGATCACCCCGAGCACATCGGGGCGGCGACGGATGAAGTGCACGCCAGCGAACAAGGTCTTCAGCGTGGCGGGTTCGCGCTTGGGTTGCGCCTGCTCGTAGCGCAGATGCGCCATCAGCAGCACTGCAATCAGGTACAGCACGGCACAGACCACGTACACGGTGCCGGGACCAGCCACATAAAGCAGGCCGCCCACCGCGGGGCCCATGATCATGGCGGCCTGTCCGGCGGAGGCGCTGGCGGCCATGGCGCGCGGCAGCACCGTGTTAGGCACCAGCGCGGGCAGCATCGATTGCAGCGCGGGAAACTCGAATGCCTTGGCGATACCGATGACGAACACCAGGCTCAGTATCAGCATCTCGTTGGCCACGTGCAGCAGGCTCAGTACCGCCAGCGCCGCGATCGCCAGCATGTCCACTGTTTGTCCCAGCAGCACGATGCGACGGCGCTCGAACTGGTCGGCCACATGGCCTGCGGGCAGGGCCAGCATGACCGACGGGATGAATTGCACCAGGCCGATCATGCCCAGGTCGAAGGCGCGTCCGGTCATGGCATAGACCTGCCAGCCCACTGCCACCGACAGCATCTGAAAGCCGAAGCCGGAGCAGATGCGGGCAAACCAGAATTGCACGAAGGCCGGATGCGAGCGCAGCGCATCCGTCGAAGCAGGCGAGGAAGACATGCAGGGGTCCTGGGCTTGGCCGGGCCATTATCGGTGTGGCGAGACCCGAGGCAAAGCGCCCGTCTTCACAGCGACCTCGCCTGGCGGGTGACTGGCGCTGGCCAACCGGGTCTGTCGCGCGATGGTCACCGTGAGGCACTGGAGATGGCTTATCGGGCAGCGGGAGCTGAGCGCTCCCGCTGCCCTGCGTGTCAGGCGTTCTGCGTGGATAGCTCGCGGGCCGGGGCAGCACGCTGGCGCGGTATCGCATCCAGCCCGAACAGGGGCCGCAACCAGCGTGTGCGGCGAATCACGAATTCGTGCAGCAGGGCGCAGCCCGCTACCGTGCCCAGCAATACCGATAGCGGCTCCAGCACCGGCCCGAGGTGGCGCGGCAACGCCCAGTAGGCCACGGCCAGCATCACGCTCTGGTGCAGGATGTACCACGGGTACACCGCCTCGCGGGCATACGGCAGCCAGCGGAACGGCCGATTGAGGTAGTGATGGCCGTAGCCCAACACCGCGGCGATGGCGGCCCAGGCATAGACAAAATGCAGCACGCGCATCAAGAAGCGCGCACTCGCATAGGCCGTCATTGGTAGCCAGCTCATGTCCACCCAGTTGCCGACCTGATCGATCACGTAATGCAGCGCGAAACTCGCGACGGCCAGCAGCAAGGCGTGGCGCCGCAGGCGCGCCAGCTCGCTCCACAGCCCCCGGTCGGTGCCCAGCACGTAGCCGTACAGGAATACCGTGAGGTAGCCGGCGTGCGCGTACCAGTCGTTGGAAAGCGCGTGGGTAATAGGGTAGCGGGCCGCCAGCCATACCGAGTAGCCAAGCAGGGGTAGCGCGGGCAACAGCAACAGGGCAGGGCCGCGCAAACGGCGACAGTGGGTGAGCAGGCGCTGTCCCGGGCCTGATTCCAGCGCCGGCAGCAGCAGAATCAACATCATCGTGTACACCCATACGTATGACAGGTACCACAGGTGGTTCCAGGTGAAGCCGTACTGCCAGCCGTCGAAGGCGCCCGCCGGCCACGGACCACCGGTCCAGTAGCGCAGCAGGAAATGACCGAAGCCCGGCGCCACCAGGCCATTGGATACGCCTTGCACATAGGGCTGGATCGGCACCACCACGGCGATGCCAAACAGCAGCGGTAGCTGCAGGCGCACCGTACGCTTCCAGGCCAGCCGCGGCAGGCTCAGGCGGCCGCGCAGGAAGTGCACCACCAGGCCCGAGATCAGGAATAGCAGGTCCATGCGCCAGAAGCCGGAGGCCAGCATGGGGTACTGCAGCCAGTTGGCGAGGTAGCTGCTCTTGAGATGAAAGGTCCAGTCGCTGGCTGGCCCCACGTAGAGCATGCCCAGGTGGTAGAGGATCAGCAGGCCAAAGGCCAGCACGCGCAAGGCGTCGATATCGTGGCGGCGGTTCACGGTGGCGCTCCAGGGGAAGATGCCACGCAGGGTGTGCGCGCCACGGCGGGTTGTCGTCCGCTAAGTGATTGATCGACGCGGCGCAGGGACGAAGTGGGGGCTATGGGGGACGAGCGGGGACGGCTTGCCCGTAGAATGGTGCGATGAGCGAACGGTCAGGATTCGACTACCCGACATTTCTGCGCTGGAAGCGCCCCTTCGAGGTGGGCTTCTGGCTGCTGTTCATCCTGCCCAATACGCTCTTCAACGGCATGGTGGCGTGGTTTGACGATGTCTACCGCGCGCCGCGAGCCAGCGACATCGAGCCGTGGGTATGGGAGATCAGCAGCAGCCTGGCCATCCTCGCCCTGGTGTACCCCGTGGTGCTGGCCACCCGGCGCTGGCCGATGCGCTTTGACACCTGGCGCCGCAACCTCAAGGTGCATCTGCTGCTGAGCGTGCCGTTCTGCCTGATTCACGTGGGCCTGATGGTGGCGCTGCGCAAGCTGGCCTATGGCCTGCGCGGCTATCACTACAACTTCGGCGACGACTGGCCGTTGCAGCTGGGCTACGAGTATCTCAAGGACATCCGCACCTACTTTGCCTTCGTCGGCATCATCGCCTTCTACGGGTTCGTGCTGCGTCGCCTCCAAGGTGAGGCCTCGCTACTGGCCGAGCCGGACGAAGGGCCGCCGGTGGAGCCGGTGGATCGGCCCGAGCGCTTTCTGGTGCGCAAGCTGGGCAAGGAGTTTCTGATCGCCGCGCGCGAGATCGAGTGGCTGCAGGCCTCCGGCAACTACGTGAACCTGCATGTGCGTGGGCGCGACTACCCCTTGCGCGCCACCATGGCCGGGATCGAGGAGCGACTGGACCCGCAACGCTTCGTGCGCGTCCATCGCAGCTATCTGGTGAACCTCGACTACCTTGCCGAGATCGAGCCGCTGGATACCGGCGATGCGCGCCTGACCCTGCGTGATGGCGCCAGCGTCCCCTGCAGTCGGCGCTACCGCGCGTTGCTGCGCGATCGCTTCGGCGAGGTGCCGGCCAACGCCTGATGCGCGGGCATGGCGCCGCTCTTGCGTCGCCGCGCCCCCTCGCCTCACTCTAGACGTCTTACCGACACAGGATCCGCTGCTCATGAACCCGCGTCTCTGTCTTGCCGCCGCCACCCTCGGCACCTTGTTCGCGCTGGCCGGCTGCTCGCCGTCGAGCGACTCCTCGGCGCCGGCGGGCCAGGCTGCCCAGGCGCCTGCGGACGACTCGGCGCAGAAGCTCGACACCTATCGCCAGTTGCTGCGCATTGGCAACGACCAGATGGCGGTCACCATGGGCAAGGAAATCGTCAGCCGCTACCCCGATAGCGCCGCCGCCAAGGAAGTGCAGCAAAGCCTGCCGGCGATCGAGAAGCGCTACCTGGAAACCAGCGAGAAGAACCGCCTGGAAGGCCTGTGGCAGTATCAGGTGGCGCCCATGGCGGGGGGCACCCAGTCCACCGCCACCATCTACAACAGCGAGCCGGCAAGCGGTGATCGCGTGCGCCTCGTGCTGCGTCGCCACACCGAGTGGGGCCAGAACGCGTTCCTGTTCAATGGCGGCGCGCATGGTTTTGTGTGCAAGGGCAACTGCACCATCAAGGCCACCTTCGACGGCAAGCCGGGCAGCATCAAAGCCTTTGCGCCCAGCACCGGCGAGCCGGCCTTGCTGTTCAGCGACGACAAGAGCTTCATCGCGCAGTTGGCGAAGGCGAAAAAGATCACCATGGATGTCACCCTGCAGGACGGCGAGAAGAAGGTCACGCTGGTTTACGAGGTCGGTGGTTTCGACGCGGCCAAATGGCAGCCGCTGTCCAAGCAGGCCAAGAAGAAGTGAGCGCGTACACGCGTCATGGCATGGCGCGTTCTGAGCATGAGCAATAACGGAGATCGTCACCCATGACATTCAGAACCATCCTTGTCACCCTCGCGGCCGGCGTGCTGCTGGCGGGCTGCGCCCGCATCGGCAAGGACTACACCGCCCGTATCCAGGCGCGTCAGCAGGCGTATGCGGCGGCGGCCGGCGAGCCAGTGAAGAGTTTTCGCTACTTCACGCTGTGGTCGTGGGAGCCGCTGAGCGACGATGAGTTGGCGATCTATACCCGGCCCAACGAAGCGTGGCTGCTGGATCTGGACGGTAGCTGCCGCAACCTGCAGTTCACCAACCATATTGGCCTTACCTCCAGCGTGAACGAGGTATCGGCGCGCTTTGACCGCGTGATCACCGGGCCGCAGGATGCGCCGTGTTTCATCAAGCAGATTCGCCCCGTGGATATCGCCAAGCTCAACGAGCCGCAGCAGGGCAAGCCGCGTGAGGTGGAGGAGCAGCCGCGTCCGGCCAAATGATGGTTTGCCGTTGCCACTACGCGAAACGCCCCGGTCCCGGCCGGGGCGTTTTGTTTGCGCGCTGGGCACGGGTCAGTTGAGGAACAGCTTCTCGGCGATGCGGGCCAGCGGCTTTTCCACCGCGCTCTGCACGCGCGGCGGCAGATCCAGCGGCTTGAGCAGCATTTTCACCGTCATCTCGGCAGGAATGTTCCGGCGCAGCAGATTCTGGGCGCGGCCGGCGATACGGCGGAACTCCGCATCGTTGTCCTTGTACTGCGGATAGCACTGGTTGAACACGTGGCGCAATGCGATGTCGCCGTCTTCGCTCTTGATCTCGTTGACGCGACGCAGGATGGCGCGGAACACCTTGTAGCGGCCAAAACCCTCGCGTTCCCGGTATAGCCGGAAGTGCTGGTAGAAGTGCTTGTAGTGACGCACTTCATCGCTTTTGATATGGCCGGTGAGCTGCTTGAGCACCGGTTCGTCGGTGATGTCGTTAAGTGCCCGGTAGAGGCTGGCGGTGCCGGTTTCCACCACGCAGCGCGCGGCCAGTTCCAGGCCGCGGCTCTTCTCCAGCTGTTCATTGGTGCACAGGGCACCGTATTCCTGCCAGAACGCGGCGAAGCCGCGATCCCAGTCGAATTCCGGCCACACGGCTTTCACGTAGGCGGCGAGGGCGCGGCCATGCTGCAGCTCCTCGTGCTCCCAGTGCTGGCTGAGCCAGGTCTGCAATGCCTCGTCGCCAGCAAAGTGATCGACCAGGTTGTGGGTGTACAGGTCCGAGCCGCTCTCGACGAACGAGGCGCTGCAAAGCAGGAAGAACAGATCTTCGTTCTGGCGCACGCGCGCGATGTCGATCCGGCTGAAGTCCAGGCTTTCCAAGGTCCAGGGCAACGATTGGGCGTAGCTCACGGGGCATTCCTGTGCGGGCCAGGGGTGGCTCAAAGTGGTGTAGGCGCCAGCCCGGCATGACGAAAGTGTGACAAAGCATACGACGCTACGGCCCCTGGGGATTAACCGGGGCCGACCTTGGGGTGAAAGGCGCGTCAACGCACCACGGTCACTGGCACATGCGCCCGTTCGAGCACTTCGCCCGAGACCGAGCCGAGCAGCCAGCGCGCAAGTGCGCCACGTTCGGTGTGGCCAATCACGATATGGTCGATGTTGTGGCGCCGCACCTGCTCCAGCAGAACATCACCCGGGCTCCCGCGTACCACTTCGGCATCGATCAGGGTTGCGGCATCGGGGACCAGCTCATGCACTTCCTCAAGCAGCTTGCTGCAGCGCATGGCGCCGGGGTCGGTAATCATCAGGGCGCAGGTATCGGCACTGCCTTCGGTCACCTGAAGCACGGACACCACGCGGACTCGGCCGCCACAGGCCTGCGCCAGGCTCACCGCAAAACGTACGGCGCGTTGCGAGGTGGCGGAGCCGTCGTAGCCGACCAGTGAATAGTGGAGCATGCGATCCCCTTGCATGGATGCCACCTGCCTTCAGTCCAGCAAGGGCTGGCTGAGCAACAGGCCGACTGGCCCAAAGGCGGTAATGGCAAGGCCGGCCTTCATGAAAGCGCCTTTGAGTTCGACGTGCAATCCAGTGTGCGCGAGGGATTGTTAGCGAAGCATCAAGCGCGTTCTGCACGCGGTGTTCACGGTGCTTGCTGACTATGAATGGAAAGACTCATCCCTCGGGAGACGTTCAGGAAGGTTGGTGACAATAGTCGCTGCCGTCTGAAGTCCTCACTCAACGTAAGGAGACTACGATGATCAAGCGTACTTTTGGCATGGCTGCTCTGGTGTTGGCTTGCGCCGGCGCGATGAGCGCACTTCCCGTGAGTCAGGCGCGAGCCGCCGAAGCTGACGTGAAGTGCGATCTCAGCTTCAGCCTTTCGGGGTGGTCGGCCATTTACAAGCATGCTTCGGGTAGTGGCACGGTGGTGTGCAACAATGGCCAGCGCGCCAACGTCAAGATCACCATGAACGGTGGTGGCCTCACCGCAGGCAAGTACCGCATCGACAACGGCAAGGGTGACATCACCCACGTGCGCAGCATCGACGATGTGTTCGGCAGCTACGCGCAGGCCGGTGCCGAAGCGGGCGTGGTCAAGAGTGGCGAGGCCCAGATATTGACCAAGGGCACCACATCCCTGGCGCTGCATGGCAGCGGCACGGGCGTAAACCTGGGTGTGTCGGTGGGTGCGTTCACCATTACCCGTCGCTAATTCCCGTGGCTTACACCGCAAAGGGCGCCGCGTGGCGCCCTTTGTTTTGGAACGCGTACACTTGCCGGGTTTCCACGCACCAGGAGTGCTGTCATGCGCCGTTTTTCCCTGTGGTTGATGTTGACCTTGCTGTTGGGCCTGATCGCGCCGGTATATGCCGACGAGCCGGCGGCGCTGCCGCAGGTGGGCCAGGTCGCGCCGGATTTCCGCCTGCAGGATCAGAACGGCAAGTGGCATACGCCGGCCGATCACAAAGGGCATTGGGTAGTGCTGTATTTCTATCCGAAAGACTTCACTCCCGGTTGCACCAAGGAGGTCTGCACCTTCCGTGACGACATCAGCAAGCTGCGCCAGGCCGGCGCCGATGTGCTGGGCGTGAGCCTGGATGATGTGAAGTCGCATGCGGAGTTCGCCGAGAAATACCACGTGCCGTTCCCGCTCCTGTCCGATGCCGACAGCAAGACGGCGCAGGCCTATGGCGTGCTCACCTCCAAGGTGGGTTTCAAGTATGCCCGCCGCACCACCTTCCTGATCGATCCGCAGGGCAAGGTCGCCAAGGTCTACCAGGACGTGGACCCGGAGAAGAATTCCGCCCAGGTGCTGGCCGATCTCCAGAGCCTTAAGGCATCGGGCTGATGCTGTTGAAGGTTCGAGGCCAGGGTGCGCGGACCGATGGGTTCGCGCTGTGGCGCATTCTGGTGTGGCTGATGCTGTTGCTCGCCGCGTTCGGCTGCCTGCAAAACGCCTTGCATGCCGAGCAGCTGTGGGATGCCCTGCAAGGTCATGCCACCCTCAATGCCGATGCCACCTCCCAGTTGCACCGCATGCTGGCCTGGGACGTGGGGTACTTCAGTGCAGGCTTCGCCGTGGTGGTGATCTGCGCGGGGGTAATCCTGCACCAAGGGTGGGCACGGCCCGCCATGCAGGTGGCCGCGTTGGCGCTGGCAGTGGCGTGGGGGTTGTACGGCGGCTTCCACGCGCTGGCGCAATGGCGTGAGTTCAGCAACGCCATCACGCTTACCAATGCGCAGACGCCACTGGATGTCGCATCCCAGGCCGCGTTCGACCATGTGCAGCGCACCGTCATGGTGTCGCTGGCTCTGCGCGCGCTGGCCGTGCCGGTGCTGCTTTGGCTGGCGTGGCGTCTGGGTCGTCCGGCAGTACGCGCACAGTTTCGCCCGCGCTCACTCCGCCGCTGAATTCAGCGGCGGTTGCGGTGCCCCGGGGTATCGCTGCGGCATGACCGTTACTGGATTGCCCATGCTCGCTCGTCGCCTGCCGCTCGTTCTGGTCCTGTCGTTGCTCCCGCTGGCTGCCTTCGCGCAAGATCTGGCCACCACCTGCCACGCCAGCAGCAGCTACGACCTGACCGTTTCGCCCGATCGCTTGCTGTTCGATCGACCCCAGCCCTCGCCACGTCAGGTCGAGTTGCGGGATGGCAGCTTGCGCACCGATGGCAATGCGGTTCGCCTGCGGGCCGAAGACCAGGATCGACTGGCGCTGTTCGAGCGCCAGCTGCGCGCGCTGGTGCCGCGGGTCAAAGCCGTGGCCACGCAAGGCGTGGATCAGTTGGCGGGGGCCATGCACGACGAGGGCACGCGCCTGTCGCTGTCGCCCGATACCCGGGCCGAGCTGGACCGTCGTCTTGCCAGCCGAGCCGCTGAACTCAAGCAGCGTATTGCCAGCACCAACAGCACCCATGACTGGCAAGGCAACCTGGCCGATGAATACGCCAATCAGCTGGCCGCCGACCTGATGCCCCTGCTGGCCAACGACCTCGGCCAGCAGGCCCTGCAGGCGGCCATGAGTGGGGATCTGCAGGCCGCCGCCAGCCTGCGCGACAGTGCCGCAGACCTCGCCACCCAGCTGCGTCCGCGCCTGGAACAGCGCCTGGGGGCCCTGTCACCACAGGTACAAGCGCTATGCCCGGCCATCCAGCGCCTGGCCGAGCTGCAGCAGGGTATTCAGGGGCAGGGAGGCCAGCCGCTCGACCTGATTCAGGTCGGCCAGTGAAATGCCGGCTGAGCGCGGAGGCCGTCATGGCGCGAGGTTAACCTTCTGCTAAGTGGCGAAGGACGAGGATGGTGCCGCAGTCCCCCTTACGTATCAGGAGGCGACCTCGTGTCGCACGCTCACGCTCCGCGCTACAACACCTTGATCAGGCGAGGCATCGACGATCGCGAGCTGTACCGTCGCGCGCTTCGTCACGTGCGCGAGCCCGGTTTACAGGCTCTGCTGCAGGAGAACGTGCATACGCTCGACGCCCTGATCGGTGACTTGCAGACTCAGGTGCGGGCCGCCGGCCATTCGCCGGCCCGCCACGGCACCCTGGCCGGCGCCGTACGCAGCGCGCTGGCGGAGCTGACCGTGGGCATGTCCAGCAATCGGGACGTGGCGTGGATCCATTGCCTGGCGCGCAACGAATGCACCTTGCTACACCGCTTCGAACAACAGATGGCCCATGCCAACGCCGAGTCGGCCCACGTGCTGGGCGTGCAACTGTCGCGCTTGCATGGCATCCACAACGACATGCATTGTCTGGCCGGTACCACCCACGGCTGATTGCCCTCGCGGCCCAGGAGCGGGCATGACGAACACTCCCACGGATGTGTTGGATTTCTGGTTCTCGGCGTCGACCGAGCCACACTGGTTCGTGCGTGACGATGCGTTCGACGCAACGATTCGCGAGCGCTTCGGCGCCACGCTGGGGGAAGCCACGCGCGGCGAGCTGGATCATTGGGTCGACACGCCCGAAGGCTGGCTGGCGCTGTTGATCGTGCTCGACCAGTTCAGTCGCAATATCCACCGCGATGATGCGCGCGCCTGGGCTGCCGACGGCAAGGCGCAGGCCATCGCCCTGGCCGGCATCGCGCGTGGCGACGATCGGCGGCTGGCGCCGGCACAACGCCTGTTTGCTTACCTGCCGCTGGAGCATGCGGAGAACCTGACCTTGCAACGGCATTGCGTGCAGCTGTTCGAACGCCTGGTGGCACAGCTGCCTGCCCAGGAGCGCGAGCCGTTCGAGGGCTATCTGGACTATGCCCGGCGTCACCATGCGGTGATCGCGCAGTTTGGCCGCTTTCCTCATCGCAATAGCGTGCTCGGTCGGCTGAATACACCGGCCGAGACCACCTACCTGGCTCGTCCAGGCGCGGGTTTTTGACGATCCATCCCTCTTCTGACAAGGAGTCCATCATGCGTCGCTATCTTGTCGTATTGCTGTCGCTTTCCTTGAGTCTTTCGGCGCACGCCGGCAGCACCTATCGCGTTGGCAGCGAAGTGCTGACCGTGGGTGACAGCGCGGCGCGGGCGCTGCAACTGCTTGGCAAGCCTGACCTGAAGGAGCCCATCGAAAGTGATCTGGGCGGCTATCAGGGTGAACGCTGGCAGTTCCTGCGCGATGACGGACGCATCGTCATCATCACCATCCTCGGTGGCAAGGTGTCCGACATCCAGGATCGTACGCGCTGACTACTTCGCCGCCTAGACGGCTGACCCGTGCTTGAGGCATGGGCGCATGTCCATCGTGTCTGCCCCGGTTAGCGTGGCCGGGCCGCGTAAACGGCGCGGTCCACAACGGGGAGACGGCGATGCGCTGGATGCTTGGGTTTGGTATATGGAGCGTCGCCCTGCTGGCGCAGGCCGATACGTCCACCTTGCGAGTGGGCAGTCAGGTGCTGGTAGCGGGGGATAGCACGACGCGCGTGGTGGAGTTGCTGGGCAAGCCCGCGCAGAAGACGCACGGCAAGGCGGCGAAGCCGCATGGCAAGTCGTCGCCTGCCCGCCGCGGTCATGCCCAGGGGCGCGCTGTCGCCACCACGGAACCCAGGGGCGAGCAATGGCAGTATCGGGTGGAGGGGCGCCTGGTCACGGTGATGGTATCGGAAGGGCGCGTCGCTTCCTTTCGTGATGGCGGGCGCTGAGCGTTTCCGGGCAGCGCCGATGGCAGCCGTGATGGCTCCCGTGCGATAACAGGCCCTCAAGGAGGCCAAGCCATGTCAGAAACAGTCCAGGCGGAAAACGCGGGCAGGCCGAGCCTGCTGCGTGCACGTATTGCCGGTACGCACGGCAAGGTCACCAATATCGAACTGTTCTTTGATCTGGTTTTCGTCTATGCGGTGACCCAGTTGTCGCATACCTTGCTGCACGACATGAGCCTGGGCGGCGCGTTGCACGTGCTGTTGCTGTTCCTGGCGGTGTGGTGGGTATGGATCTTCACCGGCTGGATCACCAACTGGCTCGATCCGGAACGTCTGGCCGTGCGTTTGTTGTTGTTGGTGCTGATGTTCGCGGGGCTATTGTTGTCCACCGCACTGCCCGAGGCCTTCGACGGGCGCGCTTATGTTTTCGCGGGCGCGTATGTCTTCATGCAGGTAGGGCGCTCGTGTTTCATGTTGTGGGCCTTGCGCGATGCGCCCACAGCCGCGCGCCAGAACTTCCATCGCATCACGCTCTGGCTGGTGTGTTCGGGCGCGTTGTGGATCGCAGGCGCGTTGCTGGCCGATGAGCGCCGCTGGCTGTTCTGGACTATTGCATTGGGCATCGAATACCTCGGGCCGGCGCTGTTCTTCTACGTGCCAGGCCTGGGGCAGTCCAGTACGCGCGAATGGGACGTGGAAGGCGGCCACATGGCCGAGCGCTGCAGCCTGTTCGTGATCATCGCGCTCGGCGAGTCGGTGGTGGTGACTGGCAGCAGCTTCGCCGAGAGCGCCCGCACGCCGGAAGACTGGGCGATCTTTACCATTGCCTTTATCGGTTGCGTAGCGATGTGGTGGATCTATTTCGATCTCGCCGCCGAACGCGGCAGCCGCTCGATCAGCGAATCGACGGATCCCGGTCGCGTGGCGCGCCTGGGTTACACCTATCTGCATCTGTTGATCGTGGCGGGCATCGTGGTTTGCGCGGTGGGCGACGAACTGAGTCTTACGCATCCCCATGCCGTGGGCGATGCCGGCCAGGTTGCCGTGCTGCTCGGCGGTCCGGCGCTGTACTTGCTGGGCAATGCGCTGTTCAAGCAGACCGTGAACCGCACCAACTTTCCCTTTTCCCACCTGGTGGGATTGGCGCTATTGGCACTGTTGGCGTGGCCTGCCATGCATTTGTCGGTGTTGACCCTGGCGGGGCTGACGACTCTGGTGCTGGTGGTGGTCGCGGGCTGGGAAACCTTCTCGCTGCGTCATACGCGCGAGCGCCTCTACGAGGCGGAGCGGCATCACTGAGCGGCGCTCAATTCGTCCAGCAGCTGCTTGGCGCGCCAGGCGCGGCGCGCGCGCTCGGCCTCGTGCAGCAGCGATACCAGGCGCTCGTTCACGGGAGCGCGTACGCCGTAGTCGTGAGCCAGTCGAACGATTTCGCCGTTGATGGCGTCCACTTCGGTGGGGCGGCCGGTGTCGAGGTCTTCCCACATCGATGAGCGGGCAAGCGGGTCGATCGACAGCAGGCGTGCCGCCAGTCGCCGGAATACCGCGTCGGGCAATTCGAGCACGCGTGGCAACCAGTTGGGTGGCAATGGGGTGAGCTTGGCCGGACGGATGCCGGCGGCGGCGAACACGGCAAGCGCTTCGCGCTGCGCCATCGCCAGGCAGCGCCGCCAGATGCGCTGGGAAAGTTCCTCGCGCAGCGGCAGGTTGGACAACGCATTCACCGCATTGTTGAGGTTAAGCAGCAGCTTGCCCACTTGCACCGCCAGCATGTCCTGGCGCTGGGTCAGCGGCAGACCCGCCGCGGCGAAGATCGGCAGGAACGGCGCCAGCGAAGGATGCGGCTCCACCATCAACGCACCGCTGGAGCCTTGATGGAAATGCCCCCGCGTGTGCTGCACCACATTGAACGGCACCATGCCGGCCAACACCGGATGCCTGGGCAGCGCGGCGCGCAACAGCTCGGTGTTGTGCAGGCCATTCTGCAGACTGATGATCGGTACGCCGGGCGCGGCGACTTCCGCCAATTCGCGCGCGACATCTTCGGTGGCGGAGGACTTCACCGTCACCAACACCAGATGCGCCTTGGCCGCCGCGAACGGATTGAGTTGCAGGTCCAGCGACTTGGCGGGGATGTGCTGCTTATGTCCCTCCAGGTCGCTCCAGCTGAGGCCGCAGAGCCGCAGCGTATCGATCACGCGATGGCGGCCGATCAGCGTGACGCGGGCATGCTCGTGCAGACGGCCGCCGAGGTAGCCACCGATGCTGCCCGCGCCGTAGATGGCGATGCGTGGCTGGGCGTGCGCGCTCATGCGATGGCCGCCGCCGCGGCGCGACCGGCGACGCGGCCGGAGAACAGACATCCACCAAGAAAGCTGCCTTCCAGTGCGCGATACCCATGCAGGCCACCGCCACCGAAACCAGCCGCCTCGCCCGCGGCATACAATCCGGGCAGCGGCTGCCCGTCGTGGCCGAGCACGCGCGCGTCGAGGTCGGTTTCCAAACCACCCAGCGTCTTGCGGGTAAGGATATTCAGGCGCACCGCGATCAGCGGGCCCTGGGCCGGATCGAGCAGACGATGCGGCTTGGCCACGCGCACCAGTTTGTCCCCGCGATAACGGCGCGCGTTATGGATGGCCATGACCTGGGCATCCTTGGCGAAGGGGTTGTCGAATTGCAGGTCGCGTGCCTGCACCTCGCGGCGGATCTGCGCCACATCCAGCAGGCGATTGCCGGCCAGGGCGTTCATGCCTTCGACCAGCTCCTCCAGCGTATGGCGCACGATGAAGTCGCGACCATGCTGCTTGAACGCTTCCACGGGCGCGGGTGCGTCCTTGCCCACCGCGCGCTTGGCGACCTGGCGCCAACTCTTGCCAGTGAGGTCGGGGTTCTGCTCGGAGCCGGACAGCGCGAACTCGCGGCGGATGATCTGTTGATCGAGCACGAACCAGCTGTAGTCGTGGCCGGTGCGTCGCAGGTGTTCCAGCGTACCCAGCGTGTCGAAGCCGGGCCAGAACGGGCCGGGCAGACGCTTGCCGGTGGCATCGAACCACAGCGAAGAAGGGCCGGGCAGGATGCGGATGGCATGCATTGGCCAGATCGGATTCCAGTTCTCGATACCCTCCACGTAGTGCCACATGCGATCGCGATTGATCAGCCGCGCCCCCGCCGCTTCGCTGATGCCGAGCATGCGGCCGTCCACGTGCGCCGGCACGCCACACAGCATGCGCGCCGGTGGCTTGCCCAGCCGTTCGGGCCAGTTCTTGCGCACCAGTTCATGATTGCCGCCGATACCGCCCGACGCCACGATTACCGCTTGCGCGCGCTGCGCAAACGAGCCGGTGATGTCGCGTGAGCTGGGCCTGCCGCGCTCGGCGGTGTCGTCGGCCAGCACGCTGCCGCTCACGCCGACCACGGCGCCGCGCTCGACCAGCAGCGTATCCACCCGATGACGGAAGCCGAATTGCAAGCGTCCCTTGGCCTGCGCGGCGCGCGCGCGTCGCACAAACGGTTCGATCACCCCGGGGCCGGTGCCCCAGGTGACGTGGAAGCGAGGCACCGAATTGCCGTGCCCGACCGCACCGTGGCCGCCGCGCTCAGCCCAGCCGACCACGGGAAACCAGCGCATGCCCATGCGATGCAGCCAGCCGCGCTTCTCGCCAGCGGCGAAATCGACATAGGCTTCGGCCCAGCGGCGCGGCCAGTGATCCTCCGGGCGGTCAAAAGCCGCCGTACCCATCCAGTCCGACAGTGCCAGCGCGTGCGAGTCGCGCACACCCATGCGACGCTGTTCGGGTGAATTGACGAAGAACAACCCGCCGAACGACCAGAACGCCTGTCCCCCCAGGCTTTGCTCCGGTTCCTGGTCCAGCACCAGCACCCGCTTGCCGGCGTCGGCCAGCTCGGTGGCGGCAACCAGGCCAGCCAGGCCCGCGCCCACCACGATCACATCCCACCCCTCCCGCATTCCACGACTCCCCTCATGGCAATCCGTGCGCGGAACTTAACCCGCATGGCGCCCGAAGCCTATGTGCGCTGCGCCATTTTTCGGGCGCCAGGTATGACCGATGGCATGGCATGACGCCTGGCCCATGCTTGGGCATGTGCGGGGCGGCATGGTGAGCACGACGTTGGGCAAGGGTTGCCCGACAAGCGCTCGCGGGGGTTACCGACATGCGCAAGACCATGATGAGCTCGGCGCTGGTCGCTGGCGTCGCCTTTGGCGGTGCGGCCCAGGCGCGCAATCTTGAGATCCACGACGGCCATTGCGGCTACACCACCGACTACGACGTACGGGTGAATGCCAGTGGCATCGACTTCTGGCGCGACGCCGGCAAACCGGCGCAGGTAAACATTCACGACGGGCAGCTGCGGGTGGACGGACGCGACATCAGCGTATCTGCCGATGACGCCGCCCGTTTACGTACCTATGAAGCCGAAGTGCGAGGGCTTCTGCCTGAAGTGGCCGGCATTGCCCGCGAGGGCGTCAATATCGGCTACGCCGCCATGCGCACCGTAATGATCACGTTTGCCGAAAGCGAATCGGATCGCCGCCGCATGGTGGATCGCCTGGACGAAAATCGCCGGCAGGCGCTGGCGCGCATCGACAACGGTCTGGGCAAAGGCGTGTGGCAACACCACGACATGGACGAGACCATCGCCGACGGCATTGGCGAATCGGTATCCGATCTGGTCGGCAAGATCACGGGCGAAGCGGTCACGGCGGCGCTGAGTGGCAACCAGAGCAAGGTCGCCGCGCTCCAGGCGCGTGCCGAGTCCCTGGACAAGAGCATCGATCGCGAAGTGAATGCGCGTTCCGATGCCCTCAATCGGCGCTCCGAAGCCCTGTGCCCGCGCCTGACCCAGCTCGACCAATTGCAGCAACAGTTCCAGTTCCGCCTGCAGGATGGTTCGCGCCTCCAGTTGCTCATCCGCGATCCGAATGCGAAGGACAACAAGAAGCTGGCAACAGCCACGGAACGTACGCGCGCCGATTGAGGCGACCCCGCGTACGCATCCTTCGGTCGCCGCTCCCCAGCACGGCCTTGAGCCGCGCCATCACTCCCGGCGCGGACTTTTTAAAGGCGGTGGACGGCGCGCACCCAACGGAACCTTGATCGTCCGGCTGCTAGGCTCCTGCGCTTTGTCCTGCACGAGTCCTTGCCCATGCATGATTTTCTGGCGCGCCTGCATTTCTCCGAAAGCTCCATCACCCTGCTCATCAACCTCGCGCTTGCGCTGCTGACCCTGCTGGTCGGCCTGTGGCTGTCCGCGCGGGTGGCGAATTTCGCGCGTCGCGCGATGCGTCGCGCCAACGTGGACGAAACGCTCAGCGGCTTTCTGCGCAACCTGATCAATGGCGTGCTGATCGCGCTGATCGTGGTGATGGCGCTGCAACAGGCCGGCGTGCCCTCCGCACCGTTGCTGGCCGCGCTGGGCGCGGGCGGCCTGGCCATCGGCCTGGCCTTGCAGGGCTCATTGAGCAACCTGGCCTGGGGCGTGCTGTTGATCGTGTTTCGACCATTTCGTATTGGCGACTTCATCAAGGCCGGTGGCGTGGATGGCACGGTGGAGAGCGTGAACCTGATGCACACCTTGCTGGTGCTGCCGGACAACCGCGAAGCGGTGGTACCCAACGCCAAGATCGGTTCAGACGCGATCATCAACTTCAACCGTCGCGGCACGCGCCGTCTGGAGCTGAAGGTGGGCATCGGCTACCGCGACGACATCGGCAAGGCCATGGACATCATTCGCGCGCTGTTCGCCGCCGATGCGCGCATCCTGCGCGACCCTGAGCCAGGCGTGTGGACCGACAGCCTGGGCGAGAGCGCCGTGGTGCTGGTACTGCGCGCCTATGTTCGCAGCAGCGACGTGTGGGCGACCCAGGCCGATCTGCTGCGCGGGGTGAAGGAGCGGTTCGACGCCGCCGGCATCAGCATCCCATATCCGCAGCGCGAGCTGACCGTGGTGCAGGGGCGGCTGCCGTCCGAGTCTGCGGCCGGCGCCTCGGGCGGATGAGGGCGAAACCGCCGCCAAAGGCTGAGAAATGGCTTGCATACGTATGCGAATGGTGGATTAAAACGATCCAAAAGCGTCCGGAATCGGGTCTCGTTCGCTATGATTAAAGCCTTACGCGACCGTCATCCCCGCCGGCTCGCCATCGCCATCCGTAGGAGAAACCATGGCCGACCTTAAAGAAGCACGCGTTCCCGATATCGGCAGCGAGAACGTGCCGGTGATCGAAGTGCTGGTGAAACCCGGCGACAAGGTGGCCAAAGAGCAGGGCCTGGTCACGCTGGAGTCGGACAAGGCGACCATGGAAGTGCCGGCCCCGTTCGCGGGTACCGTGAAGGAAGTGAAGCTGAAGGTGGGCGACGAGGTGTCCGAGGGCGCCCTGATCGCCATCATCGAGGCCGACGGTGAGGCTGCCGCTCCGGCGCCGGCGCCGGCGCCGGCCCCGGCCCCGGCCCCGGCAGCAGCGCCGGCCAAGGCCTGTCTCTTATACACATCTCCGAGCCCACGAGACCCGTGACCGAATCGCGGGTGGCGGGGTGGGGGGGGAAAAAGGGGGGGGGGGGGGGGGGGGGGGGGGGGGGGGGGGGGGGGGGGGGGGGGGGGGGGGGGGGGGGGGGGGGGGGGGGGGGGGGGGGGGGGGGGGGGGGGGGGGGGGGGGGGGGGGGGGGGGG
>NZ_JAELTT010000391.1 GCF_016428975.1 Dyella sp. ASV21 | reverse complement strand
CCAGCGCACTACCCGCCCCCGCCACCGCGCCCATACCCTGCAGGGCGCGACCGATCACGATACCCAGCAGCGTGTGCGAGCACGCCGCCACCAGGCCGCCAAAGGCGAATACCAGCAGACCCAAGGTCTGTCTCTTATACACATCTCCGAGCCCACGAGACCCGTGACCGAATCGCGGGTGGCGGGGTGGGGGTGGAAAAGGGGGGGGGGGGGGGGGGGGGGGGGGGGGGGGGGGGGGGGGGGGGGGGGGGGGGGGGGGGGGGGGGGGGGGGGGGGGGGGGGGGGGGGGGGGGGGGGGGGGGGGGG
>NZ_JAELTT010000390.1 GCF_016428975.1 Dyella sp. ASV21 | reverse complement strand
CCCCCCCCCCCCCCCCCCCCCCCCCCCCCCCCCCCCCCCCCCCCCCCCCCCCCCCCCCCCCCCCCCCCCCCCCCCCCCCCCCCCCCCCCCCCCCCCCCCCCCCCCCTTTTACACCCCCACGCCGCCACCCGAGATTCGGTCACGGGTCTCGTGGGCTCGGAGATGTGTATAAGAGACAGGCACTACACCCTGCCGATCGGCCTGGCTTCGCTCTCGCGCGAGCACGCACAGGACAGCGAGCTGATGATGGCGGGCTCGGTGATCACCGTGATCCCCGTGCTGGCGTTGTTCCTCGCCATGCAACGC
>NZ_JAELTT010000389.1 GCF_016428975.1 Dyella sp. ASV21 | reverse complement strand
CCCCCCCCCCCCCCCCCCCCCCCCCCCCCCCCCCCCCCCCCCCCCCCCCCCCCCCCCCCCCCCCCCCCCCCCCCCCCCCCCCCCCCCCCCCCCCCCCCCCCCCCCCCCTTTTACACCCACAACCCGCCAACCGAGATTCGGTCACGGGTCTCGTGGGCTCGGAGATGTGTATAAGAGACAGGGTTCTCGGCTGCCGGCTTTGGTATCGCGGGCGCCGTTGAGTTCGATCCGGAGGCAGCAGCCTCCCATGGCCGCAACTTTCACGGTGGTGATGCGGCGCACTCACAAGCCCGCGATATCACGAAG
>NZ_JAELTT010000388.1 GCF_016428975.1 Dyella sp. ASV21 | reverse complement strand
CCCCCCCCCCCCCCCCCCCCCCCCCCCCCCCCCCCCCCCCCCCCCCCCCCCCCCCCCCCCCCCCCCCCCCCCCCCCCCCCCCCCCCCCCCCCCCCCCCCCCCCCCCCCTTTTCCACCCACACCCCGCAAACCGAGATTCGGTCACGGGTCTCGTGGGCTCGGAGATGTGTATAAGAGACAGATCCAGGACGAAGGCGCCGCGATTCTCGCGGCGTTGCCACGTGACATCCATGTGGTGGCGCTGGATGGGCGCGGCAAAACCTGGTCCAGCGAGGACCTCGCTGCGCAGTTGGCCAAGTGGCGCATG
>NZ_JAELTT010000387.1 GCF_016428975.1 Dyella sp. ASV21 | reverse complement strand
CCCCCCCCCCCCCCCCCCCCCCCCCCCCCCCCCCCCCCCCCCCCCCCCCCCCCCCCCCCCCCCCCCCCCCCCCCCCCCCCCCCCCCCCCCCCCCCCCCCCCCCCCCCCTTTTCCACCCCCACCCCGCAAACCGAGATTCGGTCACGGGTCTCGTGGGCTCGGAGATGTGTATAAGAGACAGGCTTGAACGTAGCGGTGTAGCGATAGGCGGCGTGGTCGGCGGCAAGGGCGGCGGTACGCACGCGCCAGGCGGCGTCATGGCCGGGCACGTCCACTTCGGTGAGGAAGGACACGGCGCTGTCGATCG
>NZ_JAELTT010000386.1 GCF_016428975.1 Dyella sp. ASV21 | reverse complement strand
CCCCCCCCCCCCCCCCCCCCCCCCCCCCCCCCCCCCCCCCCCCCCCCCCCCCCCCCCCCCCCCCCCCCCCCCCCCCCCCCCCCCCCCCCCCCCCCCCCCCCCCCCCCCTTTTACACCCCCACGCCGCAAACCGAGATTCGGTCACGGGTCTCGTGGGCTCGGAGATGTGTATAAGAGACAGCTGCGCATCGTCCAGGCGTGCATGGTCGATGGCGTGCTGGCGCGCACGATAGCCCAGGATGGGCAGGGTGCCATGGCCGGCAAAGTTGAGCGGGGTGTTCTGTACATCTTTGGGAATATCGACCACC
>NZ_JAELTT010000385.1 GCF_016428975.1 Dyella sp. ASV21 | reverse complement strand
CCCCCCCCCCCCCCCCCCCCCCCCCCCCCCCCCCCCCCCCCCCCCCCCCCCCCCCCCCCCCCCCCCCCCCCCCCCCCCCCCCCCCCCCCCCCCCCCCCCCCCCCCCCCTTTTACACCCACAACCCGCAAACCGAGATTCGGTCACGGGTCTCGTGGGCTCGGAGATGTGTATAAGAGACAGGGGTAAGGTCGTACTGGTAGTTGCCGGTGATCCGCCACTCCGTGCCGCCGGACGTGGTGTAGCGGGTCGGCCAGTTGTTGAAATCGGCAGCATGGGCGCTAACGGCCAGGCTCAGGCAGGCTGCACC
>NZ_JAELTT010000384.1 GCF_016428975.1 Dyella sp. ASV21 | reverse complement strand
CCCCCCCCCCCCCCCCCCCCCCCCCCCCCCCCCCCCCCCCCCCCCCCCCCCCCCCCCCCCCCCCCCCCCCCCCCCCCCCCCCCCCCCCCCCCCCCCCCCCCCCCCCCCCTTTACACCCCCACGCCGCCAACCGAGATTCGGTCACGGGTCTCGTGGGCTCGGAGATGTGTATAAGAGACAGGCCCGCGTTCCAGCAGGCAGTGATCGAGGAAGTAGCCAAGGTGACGCACATCGCCGACGCCGATGCCCGTGGCGAGATCATCGGAGCGCCGCTGCTGCTGCCGGGCGTGATCAAGTTTCCCGTGAAG
>NZ_JAELTT010000383.1 GCF_016428975.1 Dyella sp. ASV21 | reverse complement strand
CCCCCCCCCCCCCCCCCCCCCCCCCCCCCCCCCCCCCCCCCCCCCCCCCCCCCCCCCCCCCCCCCCCCCCCCCCCCCCCCCCCCCCCCCCCCCCCCCCCCCCCCCCCCCTTTCCACCCCCACCCCGCAAACCGAGATTCGGTCACGGGTCTCGTGGGCTCGGAGATGTGTATAAGAGACAGTCCCGATGGTTTTGCCAGCTATGCCGAGGCTGCCGAGGAAATCGCCAAGTACCTGCCGCACCGCGCCGAGCGCAAATCCGAGGATCAACTGCGTCCGCTGCTGCGCGAAGGCCGCGACGGGCGCCTG
>NZ_JAELTT010000382.1 GCF_016428975.1 Dyella sp. ASV21 | reverse complement strand
CCCCCCCCCCCCCCCCCCCCCCCCCCCCCCCCCCCCCCCCCCCCCCCCCCCCCCCCCCCCCCCCCCCCCCCCCCCCCCCCCCCCCCCCCCCCCCCCCCCCCCCCCCCCTTTTCCACCCCCACGCCGCAAACCGAGATTCGGTCACGGGTCTCGTGGGCTCGGAGATGTGTATAAGAGACAGGTACACGCTCGGCTTCGCCTTGCAGGTTATCGCTCTCGTCCTGATCGCTGGCCTCGGCGCCGCGGTCCAGCAGGGGAATATACAGATGGAACTGGGTGCCGCGGCCCGGCTGGCTATCCACCCGCAT
>NZ_JAELTT010000052.1 GCF_016428975.1 Dyella sp. ASV21 | reverse complement strand
GCTGGTCGCCATTGAACGCAAGGGCGCCCGGCCGCTTGAACCGCATGAGTACTGGACGGAGCCCTGCGGCTGGGACCCGCCGCCAGCGTATCGTTACCGGATGGACCCGCATGGTGTGGTCTACACCGCGGTGCTCACGCCGGAGGCAGGGCGCAAGAACTGGGCGGACCTGATCACCGCATTCTGCTGGGCGTTCCGTGATAACCCGGACGCCACGCTGATCCTCAAGATCGCTGGCTCCGACCTCAAGCTGTGCCACCTCGAACTGCTGATGTGGCTGAGCAAGCTGATGCCGTTCCAGTGCCGAGTCATTTCCGTGGCGGGCTACCTCACCGAGGAGGATTACGCCTCGCTGCTCGATGCCACGACCTATTACGTCAACACGTCGCTCGCCGAGGGATTGTGCCTGCCGCTGGTCGAGTTTCTTGGCGCGGGCATTCCGGCGATCGCTCCCAACCACACGGCCATGGCCGACTACATCAGCGACGACTTCGCCTTTGTCGTGGCTAGCCACCCGGGTGAGCCAACGGTGTGGCCGCATGGTGACATGGAAATGGATCGCACGTGGTTCCACCAGTTGGAGTGGAAGTCGTTGTTCGATGCGTTCCATCGCAGCTACCAAGTGGCGTGTGCCGAACCGGAGACGTATGCGGCGATGTCGCTCAAGGCGCATGAGGCAATCCAGAACTATTGCGGCCCCGAGGTCGTGAAGCGTCAACTGCAACGTTTCCTTGCCGATGACATCGCCATGTCGGCGTCGGCGGAGTCCAACGCCCGTCCGCACCTGTCTTCTTTGCCGGTTGCGCCATGAAGCTACTCGTCTACACCAGTACCGCGGGGCGCGACCTGCACAAGCGACTTGGCCAGCCCGAATACAGCTACCGCTTCGTCATCCAGGAATTTCGTCCGCTGCTCGACCAGATCGGCAGCGTCATCGATATCTCCGATCCAGCGACGGAAGTGGATGCAATCTACGAGGCGTGTCGCGCGCGCGGCGAGGCGTGTGTGTTTCTCTGCTTCATGCCGCCGAACAAGGTGCCGCTGGGTCTGGCGTGCCCCACCATCCCTGTGTTTGCATGGGAGTACGAGGCGCTGCCGTCGCAGGAATTCAATGGCAAGCCGCGCAATGACTGGGTGCGGGTACTCAACCACTTCGAGGGTGCGCTGACGCATTCGAGCTTCACGGTGGAGCGCGCGCGTTCGTTCCTGGGCAGGGATTACCCCATCGCATCGGTGCCGGCGCCGCTGTGGGATCGCGTGCAGGGAACGCGGCGTGCCGCGCTGGGTGTGCGGCGCATCCGCTGTAACGGATTGTTGATCGACAGCCGCGAAGTGGATCTGGCGCAGTACCGCAAGCGTCTGATCAAGGCCGCCCTGCCTGGCTCGTTGCCCTTGCCGGCATCCACAGGGTCGGGCCCGCGCGATCTTCTTCTGGACGGCGTCGTCTATACGGCCGTGTTCAACCCCTGCGATGGCCGCAAGAACTGGCGCTCGATGATCGGCGCGTTCTGCGAGGCCCTGCGCGACAAGCCCGATGCCACGCTGGTCTTCAAGCTTACGCACTACGATCCGTCGGAGGTGATTCCATGGATGCTGGAGACGGTGTACCGCATGGGGCCGATCGCGGGTCGTATCGTATTTCTGCATGCTTATCTTGATCCTGCCGACTACGAGGCCCTTCTGTCGGCCACGACATTCGCACTCAATGCATCGCATGGCGAGGGCCAATGCCTGCCGTTGATGGAGTACATGTCGGCCGGCAAGGTGGCCATTGCACCGTGCCACACCTCCATGCGCGACTACGTCGACGAGGAGTGTGCGTTCGTGGTGGATTCGAGCGAGGAAATCGGTTCGTGGCCGCATGACCCGCGGCAGACGCTGCGCACGCTGCGCCACCGCATCCATCACCAGTCACTCGTGTCGGCATTTCGCAAGAGCTATTACGTCGCCACCCGGGAGCCCGCCGTGCACGCCGCCATGTCGCGTGCCGCAGTGGAGTCGCTGAGGCGCTATTGCTCCATGGACGTAGTGGGCCCACGGCTGGTCGCGAGCATCCGTGAGCGGCTGGCTCGCGTACCGCTGGCTAGCGTGGGTTGAGCGGATGACGGTGCTGGCGACACGCGGCAAGAATGTGGGCATTGAATGCTTGCGCGCATTCGCCGTGCTTGGCGTGTTGCTTGAGCATGCGCGCGGCAATCTTTTTCATGACACGGACAACGTACTGAATGCCATCCACGCACGCTTCGGTTTCTGGTGGGGTGTGGACCTGTTTTTCGCCGTGTCCGGTTATGTCATCGCGCGAAGCTTTCTGCCGCGCCTGGATCAGGCGCGCGATCGTCGCGAATCGCTAGGCATCCTTGGCGCCTTCTGGATACGGCGATGCTGGCGATTGCTGCCATCGGCGTGGCTGTGGCTTGGCATTGTGCTGGTGGCATCAGTGGCCTTTAATCGGAGCAATGCGTTCGGCAGTTGGCACGCCAATGTGATGGCGACGCTGGCAGGCCTGTTTAGCGTTGCCAATTTCAGGCTTGCCCAAACCATGTTCCATTCCGAATACGGTGCCAGCTTCGTCTATTGGAGCCTGTCTCTGGAAGAGCAGTTCTATCTGTTGTTTCCCTTGCTAGCGTTCTTCTTTCGGCGATGGCTGCCCTGGTTGATCGCGGTGCTCGCGTTGTCGCAGTTGTTCGTCATCCGCACGCCGTGGCTGATGATGCTGAGGACGGACGCACTGGCACTCGGTGTACTGCTGGCCATGGCCGAGCAGCGGGGCTGGCTGCTGCGGTGGGAGCCACGTTCCCTGGCGCGTCGCCCCGTGATGCAGATGCTGCTGGTCGCTGCGGCATTCACTGGCATGGCGATCTGCTGCAGGGACTCCTTGAGTCTATGGCGCTATCGGGTTGGCATTATCGCGGTACTCGCCGCGTTCTTGGTGTGGCTTGCTTCCTATCCGGCGGGATATCTGCCGCCGCACGGTCCGCTCCGTCGGCTGCTGGCATGGATAGGTGCGCGGTCGTACGCCATTTACCTAATCCATGTTCCCGCTTTCTTCTTCATGCGCGAGGTTTGCACGCGCCTGTTGGCTTCCGGTGGCATCGGACAATGGCCTTCGGCGTGGCTACTGGTTCCCACCACGTTGGTGCTGGTGATGCTGCTGGCCGATGCAAATTATCGTCTCGTCGAGACACCCTTGCGCCGTTTCGGCGCAGGCATCGCGTCGCGCTTCGAGCGCCGCCGTATGCAGGAGCTTCCCGATGAGGAAGGTCGTGCAGCTGTTGCGGCTGTAGCCTGAGAGAAGCGATGTCATCACTATTCAAGCATTTCCCTGGAGTTCGCCTGTATGTCTGAGCTATCGAAACGGCTTCTTGGCCTCTTATCCAACGAAGAGAGCGTCGCGCCGTCGAAGAAGACGGAAGGTTCGGGCGCCGTGGCGGACATGGCGGGTGCGTCGGGCCTGGGCCTTACCGATGCGGTGGCGAGTGGTTGGTATCTCAACGACACCAACGAGTTGTTCCGCGGCATCCCGATCGGTCCGGACGATACGGTCGTCGATGTGGGCTGTGGCGATGGCGGCAGCAGCTTGTTCTGTGCACGGCGTGGCGCCCACGTGACGGCGGTGGATATCGACCAGCGCGTGATCGATGCCATCCGTCCCAAACTGGAGGACGTCATTCCCGGTCGTTGTGCGGCGCTGGTCAGCGACGCCTCGCCGTTGCCATTGCCTGATGCATGCGCCACGCGCGTGGTATGCACCGAAGTGCTCGAACACGTGGCCGATCCCGATCAGGTAATGGCAGAGCTCTACCGTATTGGCAAGCCTGGCGCCCGCTACCTGTTGACGGTTCCCGACGAACTGCAGGAGCACTTGCAGAAAGAGGTGGCGCCGCCGAGTTACTTCCAGAGCCCCAACCACATTCGCATCATCGGCCGGGACGAGTTTGAGCAGATGGTCGTGCGCTCCGGGCTTATCGTGGAGGAGCACACGCAGTATGGGTTCTTCTGGTCGATCTGGTGGGGGCTGTTCTGGGCATGTCGCGTAGACCTGGACAACCCAAGTCATCCCGCACTCAACCATTGGGTGCAGGCGTGGCAGGCCATTCTCGCGCTGCCCGATGGCAAGGCATACAAGGAGAAGCTCGATCGTTTCCTTCCCAAGAGCCGCGTGATCGTGGCGCGCAAGCCCGGGCCGGACGCGTGATGCAGGGGAACGGAGTGTGCCTTACATGAGCAACACGTTGGCTGGTGCACTCTGGCGCTATCGGGGATTCATCCTCGGCAGTGTCAGACGCGAATTTCAGGCGCGTTATCGCAACTCGCTGTTGGGCGGTACGTGGGCCGTGTTGCAGCCACTGGCGATGATCGTGGTTTACACCGTGATCTTCGCCGAGCTCATGCGTGCTCGTCTGCCCGGTATGGACAGCGCTTATGCGTACAGCATCTATCTTTGCTCTGGCCTGCTTACCTGGGGTCTGTTCTCGGAGATCGTGACGCGGGGCCAAGGCGTGTTCCTGGACAACGGCAACATGATCAAGAAGCTCAATTTCCCGCGCATTTGCCTGCCGGCCATCGCCGTGTTGAACGCGCTGGTGAACTTTGGCATCACGTTTGCGATCTTCATCGCCTTCCTGCTTTTATCGGGCAGCTTTCCTGGGTGGGTGGTGTTCTGTGCCATACCGGTGCTGCTGGTGCAGATCGCCTTCGCCGCAGGGCTGGGCATTATTGCGGGCGTGTTGAACGTGTTCTTCCGTGACGTTGGGCAGCTGATTGGCATCGTGCTGCAGTTCTGGTTCTGGTTCACGCCCATCGTTTACTCGGCCGCTACACTGCCCGCGCCAGTACAGCGTCTCCTTTCGCTCAACCCGATGGCACCGCTGATCCAGTCTTACCAGGGCATTTTCCTTTACGGAAAAGTGCCGCAGTGGGCGCAACTGGTTCCCGTCACGCTGGTGGCGATCGCGCTGTGCGCGACAGGCCTGATGCTGTTCCGCCGCCGCGCCGGTGAAATGGTGGACGAACTCTGATGAGCGACATTCGCGTCACGGGCCTGGGCAAGGCCTACAAGATCTACCCCAGCCAGTGGGCTCGCCTGGCCGAATGGATCCTGCCGTTCGCAGGTAAACGACACGAAACGCACTGGGTGCTGCAGGACATCGATTTCGAACTGAAGCCCGGCGAAGCCGTGGGCATCGTCGGAAGCAATGGCGCGGGCAAAAGTACGCTGCTCAAGATGATGGCTGGCACCGTGCGCCCGAGTCGGGGCGACATCCAGATCGGTGGACGCGTCGCCGCGTTGCTGGAGCTTGGAATGGGCTTCCATCCCGAGTTCACGGGTCGGCAGAACGTCATCATGAACGGCCAACTGCAGGGCCTTTCCCTGGAAGAGATCGATGACCTGATGCCACAGATCGAGGCGTTTGCCGAGATCGGCGAATACATCGACCTGCCGGTGCGTACGTACTCCAGCGGCATGCAGATGCGGCTGGCTTTCAGTGTCGCGACGGCGCAGCGGCCCGACGTGCTCATCGTCGACGAAGCGTTGTCGGTGGGTGACTCGTATTTCCAACACAAGAGCTTCGAGCGGATCCGCTCCTTCCGCAAGGCGGGCACCACGCTGCTGATCGTGTCGCACGACCGTTACGCCATCCAGACAGTGTGCGATCGCGCGATCCTTTTGGATAAGGGCCGCATCCGCATGCAGGGCGAGCCGGTGGACGTGCTGGACTACTACAACGCGCTGATGGCTGAGCGCGAATTTGAAACTGTCAAGCAGGCCACGCTAGCCGATGGCCGAATCTCGACTATCTCCGGCACGGGTGAAGTCAGCATCATCGATGCGCAGCTGCTGGGCGAGGACGGTAAACCGGCAGACTCGGTGCAGGTGGGCGAGCATTTGAGACTGGTCGTCAAGGTGCGCGCGACGTCGGAGGTGCCAAGGCTCGTCCTGGGTTTCATGATCAAGGACCGTCTGGGCCATTGCATGTACGGCATCAACTCGCATCGCCTGGAAGCGCCATTGATGGATGTGAAGGCAGGTGAGGGTGCCACCTACACGTTCCACTTCGATGCGGGCCTGGGTAAGGGCAGCTACGCGATTTCACTGTCGCTCTCGCGCGAGGATTCGCACATCGACAAGAACTATGAGTGGCGCGATAACGCGCTGCTGTTCCACGTGTTCAACCACGGGAAAGAGAACTTCGTCGGCTGCAACTGGCTGGATGCGCGGCTTGAGGTTGTGCGTGATGAGCGCGAGTCGTGCCGGGCTTGACCCTGGCGCGTGTTCCCCGCTCCAGCAAAGGGGCGCGCTTAGCGCATGATCCGGGCGAGCAGCACCGACAGCGCACGCAACGGACGGGTAATGCGCCACGAGGTGCTGGCCAGTAGATCCGCCTCGCGTCGCATCGCAGCCTCCAGCTTTTCTTCCAGTTGCAGCGCATGCAGGTGGTCTAGCTGCCGCTTGAGTGACGTCACTTCCGCATGGTGCTGCTGCACCAGTTGGTGTCGCTCGCCTTGCATGGCATTCAATCGCGCCGTCGTGGCAGTCAAAACGTGTTCGAGGTCGGTGATCTTGGCCAGTCGTTCGCTGGCAACGTCACGCCAGTCGAGCGCCTCGGTGACCGGTTCCCTGGCCAGAACAGAGGAGGTTGCTTTCATGTTTTAGCGTATCCCGGCGGCAGCGCCTTTCGTCGGAAAGGGTGAAGGCGCAGTCATTCTTACGCACTCGTCTCGAAGCTGTCGATAGATTCAAAAGTCTTTATGACGCGATGTTGCGCTGCAAATAGCGCGGCACTTCGCTGCTGTCGCTTCGTGTTCAAGCCGGTAGATAGCTGGTTTGTTCCACTACCGGTGATTGCGGAATCCTGCGTGTTTCAAACAAATCGGATGGCGGAAAGGCGCAAGGTGTCGTGCTGCATTGCACCAACACGTTATCGCACGTAAAAGCCGCCATTCGGAATGGCCGTGCCAGGCATCCGTGACGCCGGGCACGGCCATGCGTGCTTCAGGAGCGACCGTAGACGTCTTCCAGGCGGACGATATCGTCCTCGCCAAGATAGCTGCCCGACTGCACTTCGATCAGCTCCAGATCCACCTTGCCCGGGTTGCGCAGGCGATGCACGCTTCCCAGGGGAATGAAGGTGCTCTGGTTTTCCGTCAGCAAGAATACGCGATCGTCACAGGTGACTTCCGCCGTGCCCGAAACCACGATCCAATGCTCGGCGCGGTGGTGATGCTTCTGCAGGCTGAGCGAGGCACCGGGCTTCACCACGATGCGCTTCACCTGGAAGCGTTCACCCGCTTCGATGGAGTCGTAGCTGCCCCACGGACGACGCACGGCTCGGTGCAGCGAATGCTCGCTGCGGCCAGAGGCCTTTAGTTCGTCCACAACACGCTTGACGTCCTGGGCTGCGTCGCGATGCGCCACCAGGGTGGCATCCGGCGTGGTGACCACAATGACGTCGTCCAGGCCGACGGTAGCCACGAGATGGCGGTCGTGCGAGCGGACCAGCGTATTGCGGGTGTCGACAGCGATGGTGTCACCCTCGCGCAGGTTGCCATTGGCATCTTTGTGGCCGGCAAGCCACAGTGCCGACCAGGACCCGATGTCGCTCCATTCGCAGCTCACCGGTACGACGGCCGCACGCTGGGTCTTTTCCATCACGGCGTAGTCGATGGAGTCGTCCGGTACCTTGGCGAAGGCCTCGGCGTCGACGCGTACGAAGTCGAGATCACTCTGCGCCGTGGCAAACACGTCCTTGACGGCCGCAAGCATATCCGGCGCGTGAGCCGCCAGTTCTTCCAGATATCGGGACGCCTTAAACAGGAACATGCCCGAGTTCCAGTCATAGCCGCCGTCGGTCAGGTAGGACTGGGCGGTTTCAAGATTCGGCTTCTCTACGAAACGCTCGACCCGGAAGGTGGCGTCGTTGATGGTTTCGGCGCGACGAATGTAGCCGAAGCCTGTCTCGGGGCGGCTCGGCCGGATGCCAAAGGTTACCAGCCAGCCGTCCCGGGCCGCAGGCAGGGCCTGCTGAACGGCGGATACGAAGCTGTCGGTGTCGCCGATCAAGTGATCGGCCGGAAGCACCAGGAGGATGGCCTCCGGATCGTGAGCAACGGCTTGCAGCGCGCCCAGGGCAATGGCTGGTGCCGTATTGCGGGGCACCGGCTCCAGAATGATCGTGGCGCCCTCCACCAGCGACTCCAGCAGCTGATCGGCGACCAGAAAGCGATGGTCAGCGCTCGCCACCACAATGGGAGCACCGATATTAGGCAGGCGCTCGGTCCGTGCAATGGTTTGCTGAAACAGGGTGCCCTCACCGCTGAGTGGCAGGAACTGTTTGGGAAGATTCTTGCGGGAGATGGGCCACAGGCGGGTGCCGCTACCGCCGCTCAGAATAAGGGGGATCAACATGTTGGTCCGTTAACCTCTGAATAAAGCTTGTTGATGGTGTCATCCAGTCCATCACGCCAGTCCGGCAGCTCGAAGCCGAAGCGGTGGCGGAAACTGGCATTGTCCAAGACCGACCACGCCGGCCGCCTGGCCGGGGTGGGGTAGTCCCCGGTACCGACAGCCACGATCTTGGGCGTGCCTTGAAGCAGTCCGGCGTCCGATGCCTTCCGAAAAATCCGGGTGGCGAAATCATGCCACGTCGCCACGCCATCGGAGACCACATGATACGTCCCTTCCAGGGAAATTCGCTTAGCAGGGGGCGCCAATTGCCATTGATCCACGGCCGCGAGGCTAGCGTCCACAATCAAGCTGGCCGGGGTCGGGGTCCCAAACTGGTCGTTGACGATCCGCAGCTCCGGTTGCTGTTTTGCCAGCTGGAGCATGGTCAGGAAGAAATTCCTTCCATGCGGCGAATACACCCAGGCGGTGCGAAAAATGAAGTGGGATGCGCCGCTCGCTCTAAGAGCGAGCTCACCGGCCAGCTTGCTGCGACCGTAGGCATTGATGGGGGAAGGGGTGTCATCGACACCGTACGCCGCGGCTTTTGTGCCATCGAATAAATAATCGGTGGAATAGTGCACGATCAGGGCATGGTGCTTCGCGGCCCAGCCGCCGAGCACCGCCAAGGCGTGGCCATTGATGCGCGTGGCAAGCGGCTCTTCGCTTTCGGCCTGATCGACCGCGGTGTAAGCCGCGGCATTGATGATCAGGTCAGGCTGTACACGGTCCAGCAGCGCATTCAGAGAAGCCGTGTCCGCCAGATCAGCCGAGTGACAGGGGCGGCCATCCAGGCAGCCTTGCCGCGTAGCGGGGACCACCTCCCCCCGCAACGCCAGGGCCCGGCTTTTCATGAAAGCGTGGCCTAGTTGACCATTGGCGCCAAGCAGCAGGATTTTCACGATACGTATCCCGGCAACCGGCCGGGCGGCACCTCGGCTAGCAGCGGCGCGCGCTGATCCTTGGGCGATAGCAGCGGGTCACGAACCGGCCAGTCAATGGCAAGTGCTGGATCGTCCCAACGCAGGCTCGCATCGGCGCTGGCGTCGTAATGTGTCGTGCACTGGTACATCAGCGTGGCCGTATCGGAAACCACGCAGAATCCGTGCGCGAAGCCTTCCGGAACCCACAGATGGCGGTAATTGCTTTCAGTCAGCATGACCGCCGTCCACTGCCCAAACGTGGGCGAGCCGTGGCGGATATCCACCGCCACGTCGTAGACCTCGCCTGCAAGCACGCTGATGAGCTTTCCTTGAGGGGCTGGGTGTTGATAGTGCAAACCACGTAACACGCCGCGGGAGGAGCGTGAAACATTGGTTTGCACGAAGTTGACCCGGATTCCCGCCTCCTGGAAGCGTGCTTCGTTATAGCTCTCATAGAAGCATCCACGGTCATCATCAAACACCCGGGGCTCGACGACGAGCACACCCGGCAAAGGGCTTTCGATAATCCTCATGGGGAGGAGCCCTGCTCAATCAATGAGGCGAGATAGCGGCCGTAGCCGGTCTTGGCCAGCGCCTCGGCCTGCCTTCGGATCTGCTCCGCATCGATCCAGCCGTTCTGGTAGGCGATCTCCTCGGGGCAGCAGACCTTCAGGCCCTGCCGGTTCTCAATGGTTTGAATGTAGTTGCTGGCTTCGATCAGCGAGTCGTGCGTGCCGGTATCCAGCCACGCGAAGCCTCGGCCCAACTGCTCCAGATGCAGCTGGCCCTCATCCAGATAGCGGCGGTTGAGGTCAGTAATTTCCAGCTCGCCGCGCGCGGAGGGGCGCAGGCTGTCCGCGAACTCACATGCGCGTTGATCGTAGAAATAGAGGCCAGTGATCGCATAGTGCGATTTGGGGTGAGCCGGCTTTTCCTCAATACCTATCACCTGACCTTGAGCGTTGAGCTCAGCTACGCCGTAACGCTCCGGGTCCTTCACCCAGTAGCCGAAGACGGTTGCGCCACTTTGCTGCAGTGCGGCGCGACGCAAGCGTTCCGTCAGGCCAACGCCATAGAAGATATTGTCGCCAAGCACCAGGCAGCTCGGTGAGCCGGCCAGGAAATCCCTGCCGATGAGGAAAGCCTGGGCCAGGCCATCCGGCGATGGCTGGATCGCATACTTGATCTGGATCCCCCACTGCGAGCCGTCTTTCAACAGTCGCTGAAAAAGCGCCTGTTCATGGGGGGTATTGATGACCAAAATCTCGCGAATACCCGCCAGCATCAACGTCGCCAGCGGGTAATACACCATCGGCTTATCGTAGACGGGAAGCAGTTGCTTGCTTACGGCCTGGGTGATGGGGTGTAGCCGCGTGCCTGCGCCGCCGGCCAGAATGATGCCTTTCCTCGCGCTCATGCTCCGATCCTTTCGAGCCGATAGCTGCCGTCCAGCACGTGGGCGACCCAGGATTGGTGATCGAGATACCAGTCGACCGTCTTGGCAATACCACTTTCGAATGTTTCCACCGGGCGCCAGCCCAGCTCGACCTGAAGCTTGCGAGAGTCAATGGCATAGCGCCAATCGTGGCCAGGGCGATCCTTGACGTAGCGGATGAATGACTCGTAGCGGTTGCCCCCAGCCAGGGGGCGGCGAACATCGAGCAGCGCGCATATCTGACGCACGACATCAATGTTCCTGCGCTCGGCCTGGCCGCCAACGTTGTACGTTTCTCCCGTCCGCCCGGCTGAAAGTACCTGCCGGATCGCGGCGCAATGGTCGCTTACATACAGCCAGTCGCGCACATTCAACCCCTCGCCATAGACCGGCAGGGGTTCGCCGGCCAGCGCCTTCTGGATGACCAGGGGGATCAGCTTTTCCGGAAACTGGAACGGCCCGTAATTGTTGGAGCAGTTGGTGGTAAGCGTGGGCAGGCCATACGTATGGTGGAAGGCCCTGACGAGGTGATCGGATGCCGCCTTGGAGGCGGCATAGGGCGAGTTGGGAGCGTAGGGGGTTTGTTCCGTGAAACTGCCCTGGTCACCCAGCGTGCCATACACCTCATCGGTGGAGACATGCAGGAACCGAAAGGTTTCGCGGGCCTTCTCATCCAGTGCCAGCCAATAGTCGCGAGCCGTCTCAAGCAGCCCAAGAGTGCCCACCACATTGGTCTGCACAAAGTCCGCCGGCCCCTCGATGGAGCGGTCCACATGCGATTCCGCCGCAAAGTTGACGATGGCGTCGGGTCGAAACTCGCTCAGCAACCGTTGCACGAGGCGGCGATCGGCGATATCGCCTTTCGCGAAGGTGTGTCCGGGGTGGCCTCGCAAGGTATCGAGGGTTTCCAGGTTGCCCGCATATGTCAGTTTGTCCAGGGTTACCACCCGAAGGCCGTCAGCGACTGCACCCAGGACGAAATTGCCCCCAATGAATCCCGCCCCCCCGGTGACCAGGAGGGTTTTCGGGTTGGACAAGTGGTGAATCATGCGATCCTTGGCATATGGCCTACGTTGGCAGGCCGCCATGATGCCTGTTGCTGACTGAACCACCAAGCTGATCACCGGTGGTCCTGGGCTTTCGTGAACGGCCCTGACACGGTAGGCCCGCAATAGCACGGCCTGAAGGTAATATGAGGGGCTTGTGACCTAGGAAAGCCCCCTGGCGGGGCATGAGCGGACTGAATGAAAACCACTGGGAAGCGGCAAAAGCTCGGCTTGGGGACCCTCGCCATTCACGCGGGCCAGCGGCCCGACCCCACGACCGGCGCCATCATGACGCCGATCTATGCCACCTCCACTTATGTTCAGGCCAGTCCGGGCAAGCACAAGGGCTACGAGTACTCGCGGACGCAGAATCCCACGAGGATGGCCTATGAAGGCTGTGTCGCGGCGCTAGAGGGCGGCGTTGGCGGTTTCGCGTTCGGCTCGGGGCTTGCCGCAGCGGCCACCGTGCTGGACCTTCTCGATTCCGGCAGCCATGTCATTGCCATGGATGACCTGTACGGCGGCACCTATCGTCTATTTGAACGGGTTCGCCGGCGCTCGGCGGGGCTCGACTTCAGCTTCGTCGACCTCAACGACGGTCAAGCGCTGAAGGCCGCGTTGAAGCCCAATACCCGCATGATCTGGGCTGAAACACCCACCAACCCCATGCTCAAGTTGGTGGACCTGGCCAAGGTGGCTGCGTTTGCGAAAAAGCACGGCCTTATCCTGGTGGTGGACAACACCTTCTGTTCGCCGATGCTGCAGCGCCCGTTGGAGTTCGGGGCAGACTTGGTGCTGCATTCCGCTACCAAGTACCTCAATGGCCACTCGGACATGGTGGGGGGCGTGGTGGTTGCGGGCAACAAGGAACTGGCCGAGCAGATGGGCTTCCTGCAGAACTCGGTAGGCGCGGTATCGGGCCCGTTCGACGCGTTCCTGGCCATGCGCGGCCTCAAAACGCTGCACCTGCGCATGCGAGCGCACTGTGAGAGCGCGCTCGAGCTCGCGCGCTGGCTGGAAAAGCACCCGGCCATTGATCGTGTGATCTACCCCGGCCTGAAGAGCCATCCCCAGCATGCGCTGGCACGTCGCCAGATGGATGGTTTTGGCGGAATCATCAGCGCTGAAGTCAAGGGCGGTCTCAAGAAGGCGCGCAAGGCCCTGGAGCGCTGCGAACTGTTCGCGCTCGCGGAATCGCTTGGTGGCGTGGAAAGCCTGATCGAGCATCCGGCCATCATGACTCACGCGTCGGTTCCCTTGGCCAATCGCAAACGCCTGGGTATCAGTGATGGTCTGATTCGCCTTTCGGTTGGCGTGGAGGACATCCATGACCTTCGCAGCGAACTTGAATACGCGTTGAGTTGATCTACGCGCGGCCCGGCGGCTGCGCTTTGGGGCAGGGATGCAGCCGCTGATGAGGGTCAGCGGCGTCCGTACCGCTTCAGGCCCGAGGCGACTTGGGCACGGGGCATGCCTATGTTGGCAACGTATCGTAATTGGACGACACATGACTGAAATGCTGGCCGCCATTTGGCGCTATCGGTTCTTTATCTTTTCCTCGGTGAGGAATGATTTCCGCGCTCGCTTCGCGCGAAGCAGCCTGGGTGCTATCTGGATGATCCTGCAGCCGCTGGCTCAGGTCGCCATCTATGCGCTGGTGTTGTCCAGGGTACTGGGCTCGCGCCTGCCTGGAACGGACAACAAGTACGCCTACGTTATCTATTTGACCTCCGGCATCCTGGCGTGGTCGCTTTTCGTCGAGTTGCTTTCGCGTTGCCTGACCATCTTTGTCGATAACGGCAATCTGCTCAAAAAAGTGGTGTTTCCGAGGATATGCCTGCCCCTGATCCTGGCTGGCTCGGCACTCATCAACAATTTGCTGCTACTGATCGCAACGCTTGGTGTTTTCCTGCTGGTTGGACATTCCGTTGGGCCGACTGCGCTATGGCTGTTGGTGCTAGTCCCATTAACGCTCGCATTTGCTCTGGGACTCGGGCTAATCCTGGGAACGTTGAATGTATTCGTGCGAGACGTCGCTCAGGTCATGAACGTCGTGCTGCAACTATGGTTCTGGCTTACCCCAGTGGTCTACATGCCGACCATCGTGCCCGAGGAATTCAAGTACGCGTTGAGTGCAAACCCGATGTATTGGATCGTCAGCTCCTATCAAAACGTACTGCTTTTCCATACCGCGCCAGATATGGAGCATTTGGGATTGACGGCAGTTATTTCGTTGGGTCTGTTGGCGGTAGCGTTGCTTCTGTTCCGTCGCTCCTCGGCTGAAATGGTTGACGTGCTATGAACGCTAACGTTTTGGTGCTTGAGGGCGTCGGTAAATCCTTTCGTGAATACCCTTCGCAGATTCTGCGATTCGCTACCTGGGCGGGTATTTCCGTTCGCAACGTTCAAGAACACTGGGTCTTGCGCAACATCTCCTTCCGCCTTGGCCGCGGCGAGGCCGTAGGCATCGTGGGACAAAATGGCGCCGGTAAGAGCACCTTGCTCAAGCTGATCACGGGTACTTTGCGCCAAACGACCGGGAGCCTCACAGTAAATGGCCGAATCTCGGCCATTCTGGAGCTGGGTATGGGGTTCAATCCGGATCTCACGGGTCGTCAGAATGTCATGCATACGGCGGGACTGATGGGTTTCAGTCAGGCCGATATCGAGCGCGCCATTCCTGATATCGAGGCCTTCGCCGAGATTGGTGAGTATTTCGACGAGCCCGTGCGTACATACTCCAGCGGCATGCAAATGCGCGTTGCCTTCAGCGTGGCTACGGCATTCCGCCCGGAAGTGCTCATCGTTGACGAGGCATTGTCGGTAGGCGATGCGTACTTCCAGCACAAGAGCATGGGGCGTATCCGGGAATTCCGCCGTCAAGGCACGACCTTGCTGATCGTGTCGCACGACCGAACCGCCATTCAGGCGCTTTGCGATCGAGCCATCCTGCTGGACAAGGGTGAGATGCGCATGGACGGTGATCCGCACACGGTCATGGACTACTACAACGCCATGATTGCGGAGCGCGAAAATACCGCCATCAGCTCCGTCAAACTCGAATCAGGCAAAGTCCAGACAACGTCTGGTACAGGCGAGGCCGTGGTCGAGAAAGTCGGTATTTACAACGCGGCCGGCGAGCCGGTCGAGTTCATCAATGTCGGTGAACCGGCTGAGTTGCGCATTCAGGTCAAAGCGCATACGGATATACCGCGCCTGGTGCTCGGCTATCTCATAAAGGATAGGTTGGGGCAGGATGTTTTCGGCACCAACACTCACCATACGGGACAGGCCCTGGAGCAGGTACGTGCGGGGCAGGTAATTAATTATTCGATCCGTTTCAGTACGAACATGGGGGCGGGTGCATATTCGGTATCCACGGCGCTGGTCAGTACCGATACTCATTTGGTGAATAACTATGAGTGGCGAGACCTGGCGCTGGTATTCACGGTGATGAATGTGGATCGTGCTTATTTCGTGGGTTCCAACTGGATGCCTCCCTCTATTGCCATCGACCAATCATGAATATCGTTTCTTACGCGCAGAACCAAGAGGACGTCATGCTTCATCGCGCCTTGCGCGATGTGGTACATGGCTTCTATATCGACGTTGGTGCGCAGCAGCCGGTGTTGGATTCGGTTACCAAGCTCTTCTATGACATGGGCTGGACAGGCATCAACATTGACCCGATGCCGCAATGGGTTGAGATGCTGAAGGCGGATCGGCCGCACGACATTAATTTGCAGTTGGCCGTATCCGATCGGGCTGGCCGCATGACTTTTTTTGCCATTCCAGGCACCGGTCTATCCACAGCGGACCAGGATTTTGCCAGGCGCCATGAGTCGGCGGGTTATGTCGCGCACGAAATCACGGTAGAGGTGCGTACGCTTGACGACATCTGCGAGGAGCATGGTGTACGGGAAGTGCACTTCCTGAAGATCGATGTCGAGGGTGCGGAGGAGGGAGTGATCCGCGGGTTCTCCTTCGAGCGCATTCGGCCCTGGATTGTCGTCGTCGAAGCGGTTGAACCCGTTGCTCAGCGTGAAGGTGAGGGCGCGCTGGATGCGGTCATGAGCCATGCCGCTTGGGATCCGCTGTTGCTGGCGCGGGGCTATGAATTTGTCTATTGGGACGGTCTAAATCGTTTCTATCTGGCTAGTGAGCATGCGGAACTGCGAGAGCGGTTTAGTGCACCACCCAATCCGCTGGACGCGTTCGTGCGTCATAACGATCTTGTAAAGCACGAACGGATCATTCAGTTGGAAGTGGAGCGTCGAGGTTTGGTCGATGCTGGCGATCTCGTCGCGCAGCGCCGAGAGCTCGGTGATATCCATGGATTGGTGGAGACAGCGCAAAATCGCCTGCAGCGTATCGCGGAATTGGAGCAGGACAATGCCCGTCTGGTCGGCCGGGCCAACGCTTTCGAAGAACAGCTGCAAGGCGCAGTTAGCGAGCTTAAGCAAGAGCTTTCTCGTATGGGCGGCCTTACGGTAGCGCTTGATTCGGCCCATGCGCAGATTCGCTCGGTCGAGGCGCGATTGAAGCAGGAGCAGGCTTGGGCGCGCGCGGCCGAGGCTCAATTCAAGCAGGGGCAGGCAAAAATTCGCGAAGCCGAGGCCTCGCTGGATGAAGAGAAAGAGCGTGCAGCAAAGGCGATTCTCCGTGCGCAGCAGGCACAGTACCTTTCCGAGCAGGTTGAACTGTTGCGTGCTCAGCGCGATCAGTATGCAGCGAGCCTGCAAGTGATACTCAGTAGCCGATCCTGGCGCATTACCAAGCCAGTGCGTTGGATTTCCAGTCGCTTCGAGCGTCATCCGGCCGCAAAGGGCGTAGAGGGCGGGAAGACGCTGCGTGGTTTGCCGCGACGGGCAGTGCGTCGCGCCCTCTTTGCAGGCGCCCGGTTCTTGCAGCGGCACCAGGGGATTCGCGATTGGGCGAGCGGCGTGCTGGAACGATCGCCACGCCTAAAACATCGGCTGAAGTCCTTTCACCGCCATAACGCCAGCTATATCTACTCTGAAGTCGACGTGGTGAGCGCGGGTAGTGGGTTTCCCATCGTTGAAGGTGCTCCCACCTCGGGGGTCGACCTGATTCATGCGCGTTTGAGCACGATGGTTTCATCTAAGCGCCAGAGTTCCATCCATGACTAAGTTCAATAAGACCATTCGCGCATGAAGATTGTCATTGACCTGCAAGGAGCGCAGAGCGAAAGCCGTCATCGCGGTATCGGGCGGCACACCATGGCCCTGGTACAGGCTTTTACGCGTTTAGCTGGGGCGAAGCATGAGCTGTGGATTGCGACGAACGCGCAATTAGGCCATGTCGAAGAGATCAAGTCCGCGTTCCAGGCGCTCGTTCCTGTCGAGCGAATTGTGTCTTTTTCCATTCCGGCCCCCGTGGCAGGAATGGACCCGGGTAGTCATGCACGGGCGAATGCGGCTGAGTTGGTGCGCGAGAATTTCCTGCGCGAACTGGCTCCTGACATCGTATGGACAAGCAGTCTTTTCGAAGGTTGGGTTGACGACACGGTGACGTCGATCGGCCGGTTACCGGTCGATTGCTTTCAGGCCGTAACGCTCTATGACCTTATTCCACTGTCGGATAAGGAGCGCTTTTTGGCTCGGCCAGACGTACGTGCTTGGTACTTCCGCAAATTGGGCTTTCTAGAGCGCGCCGATGCCCTCCTGGCGATTTCCCAGTACGCGCGCGAAGAGGCTATTGAACTGCTGAATATCGCGCCGGAGCGCATCCGTACAGTATCCAGTGCGGTAGATGATCAGTTTCGGATGCTGGGCCCGGACGAATTGGCCGGAGTTGAGTTGCCGATTGAACTGAAAACTCGCTTTGTGCTGTATGTCGGCGGTTTCGACGATCGAAAAAATGTCGACATGCTTATTCGTGCCTATGCCGAGCTCCCCAGGGCATTGCGCCAGACGCATGTTCTGGTGCTCGGCGGCAAGATCAACACTTCTCAAGAAGAGGCACTGCGAGAGCTGTCCGCCAGGGTGGGCCTGAATAAGGATGAAGTGCGTTTTACAGGGAAGATCACCGACGAACAGTTGATCCAGCTCTACAGTCGCTGCGCGCTCTTTGTATTTCCGTCTTTGCAGGAAGGCTTTGGACTGTCCGTGCTTGAAGCTATGGCTTGCGGCGCACCGGTGCTCGCTGCCAACGCTACCAGCATTCCCGAAGTCGTCGGGTGTGAGGAGATGTTGTTCGACCCCGTGGATGTGAGTGGCCTGTCTGCAAAGATGACTCGCGTACTCGAGGACCCCGCGCTGGCTGATGCCTATCGCTCGCATGGCCTGGCCCAATCGAAACAGTTTTCATGGGAATCGAGTGCTCGGCGAGTCCTGGAAGCTTTTGAATCGCTGATAGCTTCTGGCAGGTCGGCAGTGACTTCGCCAGCTGATCCGCTAAGTCGGCGGCGTAGGCTGGCATTTGTATCGCCGCTTCCTCCCGAGCGTAGCGGTATAGCGGACTACAGCGCGGAGTTGTTACCAAGCCTGCAGCGTTACTACGACATCGAGGTGATCGTCGCCCAACGCGACGTCTCCGATCCGTGGATCACGAGCAACTATCCAGTGCGCACGGTGGCGTGGTTTGTCGAGCACGCCAACGAGTTCGATCGCATTCTGTATCACTTTGGTAATTCGGCGTTCCACCTGCATCAATTTGAGTTGATGCGTCAGCACCCTGGTACGGTCGTTTTGCACGATTCGTTCATTGGCGCACTGAGCCGCTGGCGGGCGGCTCATGCCGGATCCGATCAACCCTACCTCCAGCGTCTGTATCACTCGCATGGTTACCCTGCGTTGGTCGAAGACCAGGAAAAGGGGCGCGAATGGTCGGTGCAGCATTACCCAAGCAGTTGGGAGGTACTTGAGCACGCTGCCGGTGTGCTGGTGCATTCCCGCTATGCGATCGATCAGGTCGAGCGTTTCTATGGAACGCGCTGCGCTCAGGAGCTGCGACGGATTCCATTTCCAAAGCGTCGCCGAGCCAGTAGCAGGGATGCCTCTCGCCGGGCACTTGGTATTGCGCCTGGCGATTTTGTCGTCTGCAGTTTCGGCATGGTGGCCCCCACCAAGCTCAACGGTCGCATCCTTTCTGCATGGCTCGCCAGTTCGCTTTGCGCGGATGCTACGTGTCACCTCGTGTTTGTCGGCGAGAATCACGGTGCGGAATACGGTGCAGATCTACTAGCCGCCATGCGTGCGAGTGAAGCCAGAGACCGCATCCGTATAACCGGTTTCGTCGATGAGGCGCAGTACCATGCGTGGTTGGAGTCGGCTGACTTGGCGATCCAGCTGAGGACCGAGTCTCGCGGAGAAACATCGGCAGCTGTTTTCGACTGTATGGCGCAAGGCCTCCCTATCATCGTGAATGCTCACGCTACCTTTGCGGAGCTGGACAAGGAGGCTGTACTCATGTTGCCGGATCAGTTCGGTGACAATGAATTGATTGAGGCCATGGAGATACTGCTTGCGCAGCCTGACCGGCGCCAGGCGATGTCGGCGCGGGCGCGACATCTCATAAATACAGAACATCATCCCTCCTCGGTATCCGCTCAGTACGCCGATGCGATCGAGTATTTCGCTGAACATCACTTCCTGAGCAGAGAGCGGCAACTAGGCAAGCTTCTTGCTGCGGATCAAGGCTTGACCGACCAGGATTGGTGGCGGGTTGCCAGGGCAATGTTCAACAATCGCCGGCCGCGCCGCCAGTCCACGTTGTTTGTTGACGTGACGGCAGTCGTGCGTGATGACCATAAGACTGGCATCGAGCGGGTGACCCGCAACATTGCCCGGCAGCTGTTACTCGGCGCCATCGAGGATGTTCGGGTAGAGCTGGTTCGATTTTACGGGGGGCGTTACGTCTACGCGCGGGACTATGCCTGTGCGCTGCTGGGCGTGCCGTCACTGGGCCTGCCCGAAGAGGCCATTGACGCGACATGCGGGGACATTTTTTTCGGCTTGGATTGGGTGGCCGACCTTACACCGGCCAACCAGGCGCTATTTGAAGCGTGGCGGGATAGGGGGGTATCCGTACATTTCATGGTGTATGACCTTCTCCCGGTATTGCGGCCCGAGTTCTTCCCGGCGGGAATCGACCGAATGCACGCCAAGTGGCTGCGCAGCATTGCCGCCTGCGCGGATGGTCTGATCTGCATTTCCAAAACGGTGGCTGGTGAGCTGTCGGGCTGGCTATCTACCCAGTCCATTCGTCGGTCGCGGTCATTGAGGATTGGCTATTCGTACTTGGGCGCTGAGCTGGAAGCTAGTCAGGCCAATACCGAGAGTGGCGAACTGGCTGCACCAACGCGGGCGGTGGTTGAGTCCATGGGCGCGCGGACTTCGTTACTGATGGTCGGTACGATGGAGCCGCGCAAGGGCCATCGTCAGGCGGTAGAGGCGTTCGAGCAGCTTTGGGCCAATGGCAGCGACGTTCAACTTGTCATCGTCGGCAAGCTTGGCTGGATGATGGACGATTTGGGCAAGCGCATTGAGTCACACCCTGAGTACGGGAGTCGACTCCATTGGCTGCGTGGCATCAACGATGTTGACTTGCGTGCCATATACGGGGCTGCCGCCGGCTTGTTAGTGGCTTCTGAAGGCGAGGGGTTTGGATTGCCCATCATCGAGGCCGCCAACCATGGCTTGCCCGTGATAGCTAGGGACATCCCCGTTTTCCGTGAGGTAGCCGGTTCGCATGCTCATTATTTTCTGGGCAAAGCTGGAGCTGACATGGCGCATGCCGTTGCTGAGTGGCTCCAGTCTCGAAAAGCCGGCCACCCATTGTCCCCGGGTGTCGCCGTCGACGTGCTCTCTTGGGCGCAAAGCGGCCGCACCGTAGGGCGGATGCTGGTCGAGCGCGGTCACGCGAATTGGGTTCGGGATGTCATGTGCGGCGGAGTACGCTTGTCCCTGGGCGAGGCCGGTCTCTTGCTGGACATGCGTTATATATCGGATGAGTATCTCCCGGAGGGCTGGTCGAAAACCGAACCTTGGGGGCGTTGGGCGACCGGATCATTGGCGAGGATCTCCATGGATCTGACCGCGCCCAAGGATGCTCATCTGGTGCTCGCTATCGAGGCGGACGCTTTCGTGTGCGAGGGCTGCCCGCGGCAGGCATTTAGCCTCAAAGTAAATGGCGAACTGCTGGGACATTGGACCCAGGCGTTCGGTGAGCCCTCTCCGGTGTTGCGGTGGCTGGTGCCGCCCTCTTTCGTCGCAGGTACGCGACGACTCGACATCGACTTGCTGCAAGCCGACGCCGTTTCTCCGGCAATGATAGGCCTTTCGGCCGATGAGCGCGTGCTGGGGCTGGCGGTTCGGAAAATTGAGCTGCAATGGTCGAGGTCAGGCCAAGGGCATTGATTGTGCTACTTTAAGCGATTCAAATATCAGGAATTGCTCCGGTTGCCTTTCGCCAGATAGGAGATGGGCGCAGACCAGAGTTTGTATGGATCAACTGAAGAGTTAACGAATGAAATCTGCGCTGATTACGGGAATTACGGGTCAAGACGGGGCCTATCTCGCTGAGCTGCTCCTCCAGAAGGGTTACAAGGTCTACGGGACCTACCGGCGAACCAGTTCGGTCAATTTCTGGCGTCTGGAAGAGCTAGGCGTCGAGTCGCATCCGAATCTCCATTTGGTCGAATTCGATCTAACGGATCTCGGTTCTGCAATTCGTCTGCTGCAGAGCACTGGCGTAACCGAGGTGTATAACCTGGCCGCTCAGAGCTTCGTTGGCGTGTCGTTTGACCAGCCCGGTACGACGGCACAGATCACCGGTGTCGGCGCGCTTCATCTGCTTGAAGCTATTCGCGTGGTCAATCCGCAGATTCGCTTCTACCAGGCATCTACGTCCGAGATGTTCGGCAAAGTGCAGGCCGTGCCCCAGAAGGAAGACACGCCGTTTTATCCGCGCAGCCCGTACGGTGTGGCGAAGCTCTATGCCCATTGGATTACGGTGAACTACCGCGAGTCATATGGCATCTTCGGCTGCAGCGGGATCCTGTTCAATCACGAATCCCCGTTGCGCGGTCGTGAGTTTGTGACACGCAAGATCACGGATACCGTAGCCAAGATCAAGCTGGGCAAGGCTGAAGTGCTGGAACTCGGTAACCTCGATGCGAAGCGCGACTGGGGTTTTGCAAAGGAATACGTCGAGGGCATGTGGCGCATGCTGCAGGTTGACGAGCCGGATACCTACGTTCTAGCCACTAATCGCACGGTAACGGTGCGTGACTTCGTGGTGCTCGCCTTCGCTGCCGCGGACATCAAGATTCGCTGGGAAGGCGAGGGTGAGAACGAGATAGGTCTTTGCGCCGCCAGCGGTAAGACGTTGGTTCGAATCAATCCTAAGTTCCACCGTCCAGCCGAGGTCGATTTGCTTATCGGCGATCCGGCCAAAGCGACCGCAAAACTGGGCTGGAAGCCGGAAACGGATCTGGAAACACTTTGCCGCATGATGGTCGAAGCCGACATTCGCCGGAACGAACGTGGCCAATCCTTCTGATTCCCACAAGCCTACGGCCCTGGTTACGGGCATTGACGGGTTCACCGGTCGCTATGTAGGTGCCGCGTTAGCCGAGGCTGGCTATCGCGTCGTGGGTATGTCTCATGTGGCAGGTCAGGATGTTCATCCTGCTGATCTGTGCGATCGCGCAGCCGTCGCCGAGGTGGTCAACAGGGTTCAGCCCGATGTGGTTGTTCATCTCGCGGCGATCGCATTTGTGGCACATGGCGATGCCGATGCGATCTACCGGACCAATGTAACCGGTACGCGTCATTTGCTGGAGGCGCTCGCGGCTTTGCCGCGGGCTCCCCGTGCCGTGCTGCTTGCTAGCAGCGCCAATGTCTACGGCAATAGCGAAGTGGAGCTGCTCACTGAGGAAACGGTAGCGGCGCCTGCTAATGACTATGCGGTGAGCAAGCTGGCGATGGAATACATGGCCAAGCTGTGGATGGACAAACTGCCCATTATCTTGGCGCGGCCATTCAACTATACCGGCGTCGGGCAGAGTGAGAAGTTCCTTTTGCCCAAGATCGTCGGTCACTTCCGCCGTGGCGAGCGCACCATCGAGTTGGGCAATATTGAAGTCGCGCGTGATTTTCAGGATGTGCGCTTCGTCGCCGATGCCTATCGTCGACTGCTTGAATCGCCAGTGGCCGTTGGCGAAACGGTCAATATCTGCTCGGGCGTGGCTCACAGTCTTATGGATGTGGTGCGCATGCTCGAAGGCCTGGCGAATTACGCGATCGATGTGCGAGTTAACCCCGCGTTTGTTCGTGCCAACGACGTACTGAAGTTGCTCGGATCGAATGAGAAACTCGAACGATTAATCGGATCGCTTGAGGTCGTTCCGCTGGAACGCACCATAGCCTGGATGTATGGCGCCTAAGCCGGCGCCTTTGATAGCTCGGAGAGCAAGCAGCAATGGCACTCAAAAGTTTCAAGGCCTACGATATCCGTGGGCGGATACCTGATGAGCTGAATGATGATATCGCCCAGCGTATCGGCCGTGCTTACGCCCAGGTAGTGGGCCAAGGCGAGGTGGTCGTGGGTTACGACGTGCGCCTAGCGAGTCCTTCATTGGCCAAGGCGTTGGCCGATGGTCTGAACCAGGCTGGCTGCAACGTGATCGATATCGGTTTGTGCGGTACCGAAGAGGTCTATTTCCAAACGGCTCATCGTGGCGTCGCGGGCGGCATCATGGTGACCGCTAGCCACAATCCCATCGACTACAACGGCATGAAGCTGGTGCGCGAAGACGCGCGGCCGATCAGCGGTGACAGCGGGCTGCGCGAGATCGAGGCCCTGGTGGAGAGCGGCGACTTCGTCGATGTGGCCGTCAAGGGCGCCTTGCGTAGCGATGTCGACAAGAACGCCTACGTGGCTCATCTGCTCGGCTATGTGGATGTCCGTGCGCTCAAGCCGTTGCGCATTGTGGTCAATGCAGGCAATGGTGGTGCAGGCCTGGTGATCGACGAGTTAGCCAAGCACTTGCCATTCGAGTTTGTTCGTATTTGTCACGAACCGGATGGCAGCTTTCCCAACGGCATTCCCAACCCGCTGCTTCCTGAAAATCGCCAGGCCACAACAGATGCTGTCTTGGCGAGTGGCGCGGATTTCGGCATTGCCTGGGACGGTGATTTCGATCGTTGCTTTTTCTTTGACAGCAAAGGCGAGTTTATCGAGGGCTACTACCTCGTTGGTTTGCTGGCAGCACAGCTATTGGAGAAGCATCCCGGTGCCAAGGTCATCCACGATCCCCGGCTCTCCTGGAACACGATGGAAATGGTCGCGCAGGCCGGTGGCGTCGCGGTTGAAAGTAAAACCGGTCACGCATTCATCAAGGAGCGCATGCGTGCGGAAGATGCCGTTTATGGCGGCGAAATGAGCGCCCACCATTACTTCCGGGATTTTGCCTATTGCGACTCCGGGATGATTCCTTGGCTGCTCATAGCTGAGCGCATCTGCAAGACCGGCATATCGCTCAGGGATATGTTGGCCGAGCGCATCGCCGCGTTCCCTTGCAGCGGTGAGATCAATTTCAAGGTAACGGACGCGGCTGCCGCGGTGGAGCGGGTCTTGGCACACTACGCATCGGCAGATGGCACGCTGAGTCGCGTCGATGGTGTAAGCATGGAGTTCGATCAGTGGCGCTTCAACCTGCGCTCGTCGAATACCGAGCCCTTGTTGCGCCTTAATGTGGAATCGAGAGGCGACGAGAGGCTTATGCGGCAACGTACTGACGAGATCCGTCGTCTGATTACGGCCAGTTAAGTCCATAACCAAGGGCTGGGCGGGGTAACCCCGGCCCCGCCTAAGCAGTTCATTGGGACGCGCGAACGTCGACGGCCAGTGCGAAGCCCGACTCCGGTGCCTGATCGATGAACCAAGCATTGTGCTCTTGCACCAGCGATGCTTGCAGGATGTAGCTCCCGGGAGTGGACGGAGAGCGGATATGCATGGGGACGATAGCATCCAGGCTTGGTGATACGTTTTCCGGCAGCGAGCTACGCAAGCCATCCGCGACCACCACGTCGCCATTGCTGGTCAGCCATCGGTACGAAATATTTACGGGATTGCGGCCGACGGACGGCCAGAGTGCAAGGCCAAGATTCGATGCACGTACTTGTAGCAAGGTATCCACTCCCGGCCTGAGGCTGGAGATGTCGGCCATGGGCTGGAGAGAGGCGCGGAAATCCTGCAGGTTTTCGTGAATAACGCCGAAGGAACCGGCAATACCTGTTTGCGCGATTTCGGCGTCCTCCTGCCAGGAGGCTTCCGATGTACCGCCCTCCAGGGTGACAGATGCGTCCATCAAAACGCGACCAATAGCGTGATTGGTTGCGGCGCTGGGGACCTCAAGCTGACTCACGTCTTCATGCCAGTGGTAGCAGCCGTCGAGATGCGTGAGCCCTTGTACAAGGGCTGCATCCACGGAATAGTGACCACACCCCAGCCTGTTGAGCATGGTGAACGTCACTTCATATGCGCCCGGATGCACGCGAGCAAAACGTCGACCCAACTGCAAGGAGTTTGTTCCAAAGGCGAGCCCGCCCCGTTCGTCCTTGATGGCAATACCGATATTGAGCTGTTCCAGTAACACGTGCGCGGCGAAACGCACCTTGATTGACACTCGTTCCCCTGTCATCGCAGTCCCTGCACCAAGCAGGGCACCGACCGTTTCAACCTGGAGAATCTCCGCGCGCCTGTCACCAAACTCGAGCGCCACGGGAGCTTCGGCGATCTCTGTTGCGATAGGGGAGGCGTCCAAGGGGATAGTCTTGGCTGCTTCGCGCCCTGCGCATCGGATGTAGCTCCGACGATTTTCACGGAAGCGCGAAAGGGCGTACTCGTACAGTTCGATCTCAGGTGCGAGCAGGTCATCCAGAAGGGTACGCTGCCTGCTGTTCAGGGCGTCCAGCGTGATGCGTTGGATGGTGGCATTCGATCGGGGTACAGCCTTGATTGACCAGCCGAACTCAGCACAAAGCATGTGGGCGAAGTCGTCGAGTTCCTCCTGCACGCCGACCCCGTCGAATGTGTCGATGGCACGTTTGGCAGCCTGCAGTTGGTCATCCAATGTGGGGTTGCTGCTGTGCTGAAGTGCCAGCGGGCTCAACATATCGAGTTGTACGAGGTGCCCCGCCTGCCCCTGGCATTGATCGATGAACTCGTCAAAACCCGAAAGCTGGACCGACGTGTGGATGACTCGGCCAACGTTGTTGTGCTTCCTAAAAAAATGATCGGAGAGAAACCGGTCGAGCGGGTTGCGTAATACCGTGATGTTGTAACGGTCACACGGAAGCCGATCTCCTTGCAGAGCGGCGAAATGGCCGCTTATGACCTGGGCGTGCTCCCATTGAAGCAGAGCATCACGCAGTTTCATGCCGGTAATCGGCTTAGACACGCGACTCTCACCCACCTGATGCTCAAAGAATTCGCGTAGCGCCGTGCCGCCGGTCCTGGGCAAATGAAAATGGAGGATGGCTTTCATGGATACTAAAAACGCCCACTCGACAGGCTGGATGACAAAATGGCCCGGACTATGGCATGCCGCAAGCCTGCTTTACCTCAAAAACTTACGAATTGCTTGCGGTCAAGTCCACTGTATGTGATGCCGTTAGCAAATATGCGCACGCGAGTTGCGAGAAATCGATCGTAGGTGTCGCTGGTCGATGCACGGATCAGGACACGGCCGTCTACGTAGACGTTGCAAGGCAGCCCAGCGCCCCACGCGTGTAGCTCGCGTGGGGCGGCGGAGTAGTCAGTGCTTCTATGCCGCGCCACCCATGGCCCGGCCGATAGCATGATGCTCAAAACCATGCCCCCTGACCGTCGCCGGGTCGTACAGATTGCGACCATCAAAGATCACGGGGTGCTTTAAGAGTGTCTTTATCTCACCGAAGTCAGGCGAGCGGAACTCTTTCCATTCGGTGACGACTATGAGTGCGTCTGCGCCTCGGATGGCCTCGTCAGGTGAATCGGCTAGCGTCAGGCCGGCGTGATCCCCGTAGATGCGTTGAGCCTCTTCCTTTGCTACCGGGTCGTACGCCACAACCGTAGCGCCCTTCGCGATCAACGCTTCTAAAACTACGCGACTGGTGGCTTCGCGCATGTCGTCGGTGTTGGGTTTGAAAGCTAGACCCCACAGGCCGAAACGTTTGCCTGTAAGGTCATCTCCGAAGCGTGAGCAGACTTTGGAGACCAGCACCTGCTTCTGAATGTCGTTGGACACTTCAACAGCTTGTAGAACGTTGAGGTGCTGCCCGGTCTCGGCGGCAGTTTTAATGAGGGCTTTGACGTCCTTGGGAAAACAGGAGCCCCCGTACCCGCAGCCCGCGTAGAGGAAGTGGTACCCAATGCGCGGGTCCGAGCCGATGCCGTGACGCACCCACTCGATATCTGCGCCAAGCTTCTCTGCCAGCAGTGCCAGTTCATTCATGAAAGAAATGCGCGTGGCGAGCATGGCGTTCGCCGCGTACTTGGTAAGCTCCGCCGAGCGAACGTCCATAATGATGAGCTTGTCGTGATTGCGCTGGAACGGGGCATACAGTTCACGCATGATCTTGATGCCGCGCTCGTCGTCGGCACCGACCACGATGCGGTCGGGCTTCATGAAGTCCTCGACGGCGGAACCTTCCTTCAAGAACTCTGGGTTGGACACCACTGAATAATCGAGCTGAATGCCGCGGCGAAGCAATTCTTCCGCAATAACCGCATTGACCTTATCGGCCGTGCCAACAGGCACCGTGCTCTTGTCGACAACGACCTTGAATTCGGTCATCAGGCGACCGATGTTCCGAGCAGCCTCAAGTACGTACTTAAGGTCGGCGGAGCCGTCCTCGTCAGGTGGCGTCCCCACGGCGATGAACTGTGTTGTGCCGAAGCGAACAGCTTCCTCGATATCCGTAGTGAAACGCAGGCGTCCGGCGGCGACGTTGGACGCAATGACCTTGTCGAGGCCAGGTTCGTGAATGGGGACGCCGCCGGCCTTGAGTACATCGATCTTTGCCTGATTCACGTCCAGGCAAAGAACATCGTTACCCATTTCCGCCAGGCAGGCGCCCGAAACGAGACCGACATAGCCGGTTCCAACAACAGTCACTTTCATCGCAATTCACCTTCATTTAAAAGTGGGTGCTCTAGCTGCCCCGCCCCACCTGTGGGGACCAGGTCAAGTCAACAACTCATCGCGGCGCAGGCACCTCAATGATCTGCGCACCAACAGCCAAAGGCATGCCCTTGTCATGGAACCAGGAGACACCGTCCTGGACCAAAGAAAAAACGATTTGGTAGCGCCCGGGTTGCGTAGGTAGCTGCACGGGGACTTTCTGATTCAAGGTGTTGCCCGCGGCTACGTCGACTTCGAGAGGCATTCGAGTCGTCCAGGCGGCCATATCCACGGGTTGGCTCTCGGGCACGAACTGCCAAGACAGTTGCACCGGATCATTGCTGAGCGAAACGGCGGGTAGATAGTGATCGCTTTTGTTCGTAACAGACACAGTAATCGTATACGCCTGATCATCATGGTCCTGCGAGACGATAGCGATAGTTGTGTGCCGGAAAGTATCTTCGGACAGTGCGCCGGCAAACGGTTGCAAGTGGCTGTAGTCCGGGCAGGCTGCCGTTTCCGGTAGCACTTTCAATCGGGGAATCAAGCTCGCGGTCCGAGATGTGGGCCAGCCATTGAATGCAGCGCCTTGAGCGAGGCGCTTTACCCCCGTCGCGCAAGCATCAGGCAGCCCAAAGTCTGGAGGCAAGTTGCCCGAATAGCCATTTACAGTGGCCACCCCCATATCCTGCGCCAGCATCATGGTATCGAGTTCGGCGTAAAGCCACGGCTCCCCTGGACGGCTCAATCCATAGATGATGGACGTCTGATTGCGTCCCTTGTCGGCATCCCAACCGGAGCGAAGCGTTTGAATGCGATCGCGCCATTGCTCTACCGGAACACTGGTTGGTTTGTAGGCAATTGCTTCCAAAGACACCAGAAGCGCCACGCCTGCGACGACCAGTGCGCGATGTTGATGGAAGCGGTCTACCAAAGCTTCGACGCCCATCGCTACTGACCTGCGTACGAACTTTGTGTCCAATCAGGCAGTGAGTTCAGCGGGGATGATATCGGGTTGGGACCAGTTTCGCCGGATGGTGGCCGGCGGCTTATAGCCATGCGAGCTGTGCGGTCGCTGCTC
>NZ_JAELTT010000381.1 GCF_016428975.1 Dyella sp. ASV21 | reverse complement strand
ACGCCGCCAATGCTCCGCATGACGATTCTCCGCGCCTCGTCACAGTTTGTGACAGCCATTGGAGACAACGTTGTCATTGCGGGATTTATGACGACACCGCTCCGGCCGTCTCGGCACGGTTTGCAGGCTGTCTCTTATACACATCTCCGAGCCCACGAGACCCGTGACCGAATCTCGGTTTGCGGCGTGTGGGTGTAAAAGGGGGGGGGGGGGGGGGGGGGGGGGGGGGGGGGGGGGGGGGGGGGGGGGGGGGGGGGGGGGGGGGGGGGGGGGGGGGGGGGGGGGGGGGGGGGGGGGGGGGGGGGGGG
>NZ_JAELTT010000380.1 GCF_016428975.1 Dyella sp. ASV21 | reverse complement strand
GGAATACCTAAGTGCGGCAATCACCGAATGGGCTCGGCAATACGGCATCAAACTCGACTATATCCAACCAGGCAAGCCCCAGCAGAATGCCTATGTTGAGCGCTTTAACCGGACCGTGCGATACGAATGGCTGTCGCAGTACCACTGGGAAGACCTGGATCACGTGCAGCGTTTCGCGACCGACTGGATGTGGACGTACAATCACGACCGCCCGAACATGGCCCTGGGCGGATTTACACCAAAGCAACGGCTGGCCATGGCCGCTTAGTTTCTACTTCTGAGCCCCGTGGAAAACGGGGGGATTACCG
>NZ_JAELTT010000379.1 GCF_016428975.1 Dyella sp. ASV21 | reverse complement strand
CCCCCCCCCCCCCCCCCCCCCCCCCCCCCCCCCCCCCCCCCCCCCCCCCCCCCCCCCCCCCCCCCCCCCCCCCCCCCCCCCCCCCCCCCCCCCCCCCCCCCCCCCCCCCCTCTTTAATGCTCCGGCGACCACCGAGATCTACACCCGAACGTTGTCGTCGGCAGCGTCAGATGTGTATAAGAGACAGACCCAGGGGCGAGCAATGGCAGTATCGGGTGGAGGGGCGCCTGGTCACGGTGATGGTATCGGAAGGGCGCGTCGCTTCCTTTCGTGATGGCGGGCGCTGAGCGTTTCCGGGCAGCGCCGATG
>NZ_JAELTT010000378.1 GCF_016428975.1 Dyella sp. ASV21 | reverse complement strand
CCCCCCCCCCCCCCCCCCCCCCCCCCCCCCCCCCCCCCCCCCCCCCCCCCCCCCCCCCCCCCCCCCCCCCCCCCCCCCCCCCCCCCCCCCCCCCCCCCCCCCCCCCCTTTTTCATGATACGGCGACCCCCGAGATCTACACCCGAACGTTGTCGTCGGCAGCGTCAGATGTGTATAAGAGACAGGATTGAGGGTCTGGATGTTGGCGCGGACGACTACCTGACCAAACCTTTCTCGGCGCGCGAGCTCGTGGCGCGCGTCAGGTCGAATCTTGACCTGGCCCAGATACGCAGCGACGCCAAAGCTGCCAT
>NZ_JAELTT010000377.1 GCF_016428975.1 Dyella sp. ASV21 | reverse complement strand
CCCCCCCCCCCCCCCCCCCCCCCCCCCCCCCCCCCCCCCCCCCCCCCCCCCCCCCCCCCCCCCCCCCCCCCCCCCCCCCCCCCCCCCCCCCCCCCCCCCCCCCCCCCTTTTTCATGATCCGGCGACCCCCGAGATCTACACCCGAACGTTGTCGTCGGCAGCGTCAGATGTGTATAAGAGACAGGCTACAACCTGCGCGAACGCAACTTCACGCGCGACGCCAGCCACGAGCTGCGCAGCCCGCTCACCGTCATCAAGATGTCGGCCGACATGTTGGTCGATGACGCGTCGCTGAGCGAATTCGGGCAGC
>NZ_JAELTT010000376.1 GCF_016428975.1 Dyella sp. ASV21 | reverse complement strand
CGGTGAATCAGGGGCCTGCTGCATGGCCTGGCGCAGTTCCATGTTGGCGGCGTCCAGTTCCACCGCGGCGCCGGCCAGGCGCGGATCGCTGGGATGCCAGCGCGCATCGATCGCATGGGTATCCGCCTGTCTCTTATACACATCTGACGCTGCCGACGACAACGTTCGGGTGTAGATCTCGGGGGTCGCCGGGTCATTAAAAAGGGGGGGGGGGGGGGGGGGGGGGGGGGGGGGGGGGGGGGGGGGGGGGGGGGGGGGGGGGGGGGGGGGGGGGGGGGGGGGGGGGGGGGGGGGGGGGGGGGGGGGGGGG
>NZ_JAELTT010000375.1 GCF_016428975.1 Dyella sp. ASV21 | reverse complement strand
AGGTCCCAGATCGGCGATGCCTTTCCAACTGGTCTGGATGGCGCGTCGACGCAACTCCTGCGGCGTCGGCTGCAGCGAATGCGCAAACGGCGCCGGAGCACCGGCCAGCCCGCTCAGGCCCAGGCCCTGTCTCTTATACACATCTGACGCTGCCGACGACAACGTTCGGGTGTAGATCTCGGGGGTCGCCGTAGCATTAAAAAGGGGGGGGGGGGGGGGGGGGGGGGGGGGGGGGGGGGGGGGGGGGGGGGGGGGGGGGGGGGGGGGGGGGGGGGGGGGGGGGGGGGGGGGGGGGGGGGGGGGGGGGGGG
>NZ_JAELTT010000374.1 GCF_016428975.1 Dyella sp. ASV21 | reverse complement strand
CCCCCCCCCCCCCCCCCCCCCCCCCCCCCCCCCCCCCCCCCCCCCCCCCCCCCCCCCCCCCCCCCCCCCCCCCCCCCCCCCCCCCCCCCCCCCCCCCCCCCCCCCCCTTTTTACTGATACGGCGACCCCCGAGATCTACACCCGAACGTTGTCGTCGGCAGCGTCAGATGTGTATAAGAGACAGGCGTAACACAGGCCGGCGAACGCACAGGCAATGCCCGCGACGATGAAACTGATGACCAGGGCGGGGCCGGCATGTTCGGCGGCGGCCTGACCGGTGATGACGAAGATACCGGCGCCGATCACGGCA
>NZ_JAELTT010000373.1 GCF_016428975.1 Dyella sp. ASV21 | reverse complement strand
AAAGTGCGGCCGACTTCCTGGCTCACGCCAGTGAGCGCGAGATTGCCGACGTGCTGTGGAACTACGGCGACGAACGTTTCAGTCGCAAGATCGCTCGCGCCATCGTCGAAGATCGCACCGAAAACCCTGTCTCTTATACACATCTGACGCTGCCGACGACAACGTTCGGGTGTAGATCTCGGTGGTCGCCGGGTCATTAAAAAGGGGGGGGGGGGGGGGGGGGGGGGGGGGGGGGGGGGGGGGGGGGGGGGGGGGGGGGGGGGGGGGGGGGGGGGGGGGGGGGGGGGGGGGGGGGGGGGGGGGGGGGGGG
>NZ_JAELTT010000051.1 GCF_016428975.1 Dyella sp. ASV21 | reverse complement strand
CCGCGCTCTGCCTCCCGCAGGATCGTGATGATCTGCTCTTCGGTGTGTCGCTTCTTCATGGGTTCTCCTTGCCTGTTTAGGGTAGAGAACTCACCTTCAAAGTGGCTACACGTTTCGTCTCAGGTCACTCATGATGCGCGTTACGTCCTGCGTTAGCGATGGCATAGCTAATCCATCAGTGCACGATCAGCTGCGACTGGGAAGCGCTGTGTTCCAATTATGCGTTGGGCCACACATTCGTGATGATGATCCCAGCAACAAAACATAATCCCCAAATCACACCGATAGAGATGACCATCCTACTCCGTAGCTCAAGCCCCTCATGAGTTAGGAGACGGTCGATGAAAAAAGCTGTCAAAGGGTTTCCGAGCGTCAGCTTTTCGTATTCCATTGTTCCCTTTTCTGCATATCGCTTGCCGCCCAAAAGGAATCGAATGAAGAAGAACGACATGCACAAAAATGTGAGCAGGACGGACCCGAAGAACAAGTAAATGATCACTACCGCACCCCTCAGCTTATAGACGCAAACATGGCAACTTTTGATTAGGGCTGCGGCTGTTGAGCAGCTCCAATGGCAGCGGCCCGATTTAATGCCTGCCATACCATCGATTTGATGTCTGACACACCAAACGTTTGAGTTGTCGTTGTTGAGAAGGATCCACCGCCCGGGAGGCCGACGGCAGACCAGCCAGCAGTCCATGACTTCGTCCCATCCGGAGCCACACTAAAAGATCCCTGTACTGGCCCAACGCTTGAATTAGCGTCGTACGTTTGACCAGCGAGCGAGCTAGCTGGTCCGTATAAAACTCCGCCAACTACTCCCGCACCAACATTCGTGCCCGCCGCAACTGCCTTGCTGGAATACAGCCCAAAGTCGAATTCCTCGCCGCACCCTTTACCGGGATTAAAGTAAATGCCAAGCGCCCCCTGCCCACCACCTAAAAACACCAAGGCGCCATTTACTCCAATCGTGTAAGTGTTCAACCCCAGTGGATCAATGCCGCTCAACGGATTCCCACCCACATAGGCATACGTATTGATTCCGCCAGCCAATCCAATCGGATCACTCTGGATATACCGCCCAAGGCTCGGACTGTAGTCGCGAAATCCGTTATTCCACAGCCCCGTCTCCGCATCGTAGTACTGCCCCGGGAAACCCAGGTTCAGCGGCACCGCGTGATTGATCGTCACCTGACGATCGAACGCAAAGTTCCTCGCACGCCACACCACGTTACGGTTACCATCCGTCATGGCTTCCGGGCGCCCCACATGGTCGGTATGGATGTTCAGGAACTGGCCGCCACTGATACGACCGATCAGGCGGCCGTTCAACCACACGTAGTCGGTCCAGCCGTTGGTCGCTTCGGCCATTAGCGCACCCGATGCGTCAGGTGCAAACCATGTATTGGCACCACCCACCGTCTTGCGCAGTCGCTGACCTTCTGGCCCTACGTAGTAGCTCGCATTGGGTGCTGCGCTAAGGCGGTTGAAGGCGTCGTAGGTGAAGGTGCCGACGCCAGAGATGCTCGTGAGGTTTCCTCGCGGGTCGTAGCCATAGTTGACATTGGTGCTACCCGACAAGCCGTTGATCTGATTGTTGTTGGACTTGGGGTTAACCGTAATGCCGGCGCCATTGAGCGCGTGGTAGGTTCGATTGCCATTGGCGTCGTACGAGATGGCTTGGATATCCAAGCCGGAATAGACGGACACCAACCTCGACATGTCGTCATAGCCAAAGCTTTGCGTCATCCCATCGTCGGTACCGTTAGCGATACGCACTATGCGATTAGCGTCGTCATAATTGAAGCTGAGGCTCTGGATACCAGCTACGTCTATTCGAGTGAGCTTACCCTCGGTGTCGTAACCGTAGCTGTTAGTTAAGCCATTACTCGATATCCATGTCGCCATGCCGCGGTTGCCCGGCTGGTAGCCCACGCCACCAACCACCGTGTATACCACGCCATTGATCTTTGCGCCCACGGACGACACCGTGCCGTTGATGTAGCTATACAACGCCTGATTGCCGTCAGGGTACGCGATGGAAGTGACCTGACCCAGCGCGTTGTAGCTATAGCCCAACGCATAGTTGGTACTGCCCATGGCAAAGCCACGCGCAGTTACCCAGCCCTCCGGCGAGTAGTTGTAGGTGACCACGCCGCCGCCATCGGCCACTCGACACAGCCGACCCGTGCCGTTGGCACAGTTGTCATACGTAAACGACTGAGTGGCACCGCCCGCACTGGCGGATAGGCGGCGACCAATGCCGTCATACACATAGCTCACCTGATTTCCACCCGCACGGGTCAAGCTCGACAATCGGCCGTAGCCGTCGTAGCTGTAGGTCGTGCTGCCCGTATCCGGGCTGTTCTGTTGCCACTTCTGGCCCAGGCCGTCATAGGTATAGGACGTTACCAGACCACGCGGATCCGTTACGCTGACCACGTTACCGCCGGTGTCATAGGCAAAACGGGTGACAGTGTCGCCACGAGCGGCGGGCGCGGCCGTCACCGCAAGCACCGACAGGATCGCGACGAGCAACGTCGCGCGCTTAAATGTTGGGGGCTTCATGAAGGAGTGCCTTCCTTGGTTTCCCGCGTCCAGCGAGGACAAGCGGTGGGGTACATGAATGGAGTGCACCGAGCCTTCCTGACGCGCCATCTTCGCCATGCTCCCGGGCGGGGCATGGCTTACGAAGGCAGCACACAGCGGCAAGGGGCACTGATCAGCGATCAGGAACTAGCGCATAGCGGGGAGGAAACGAGCGGGCTCGGCGAGCCTTAGCGCCTCGCCGAGCCGAACACTATCAAGGATCATCCAGAATGATCTGCAAGATGGCAGGCAGCGCATCACTGGGCTGCGTGATCACGAACGTTCCCGCCTCACTCCACGCGCTGCAACCGGTCTCATTGCACGCAGCCACGCGATAGCGATAGGTGCCACTGGCCTTACCCTCGGTCGACCAGCTGATCGCGCGCCCGCTCTGCACCGTTACCCAGCTACCGTCACCGCGCTGCTCTTGCAGCACATAGGTACTTCCATAAGCAACAGGCTTCCAGCTTACTGTGTAGGGCACGCTGGTGCTTCCTGCAGGCACACGAATGTTGCCTGGGACATTGATGCTACCGACGACCACGGGAATAGGCGTACTCGCGCCACCGCTCTCGCTTCGTTTGGTAACCCGATTTAGCGCATCAAAATCGTACAAGACCGTATGACCCGAAGGATCCATCACCCAAATCAGGTTGCCGTTGCCATCGTAGCCATAAGTCTCTGTATTGCCGTTCTGACTCACTTTTTGCAGGAGTCGACCCAATGCATCGTAGTGAAAGTTCTCGGTTAGTCCAACGACATTTCCTCGTGTCACTGTACGCTGAAGCACGTTACCGTCAGCGTCATAGTTAAAACTCTCCGTGGACGTGCCGTCTTTATCGTTGTGCGTAATGTAAGACACCCACATGCGTGCATCGCGGTTCCAGGTGGTTATCTGACCATCGGGGCCCGCCAGGCTACTCAGCAAACCAAAGCCATCGTAAGCATATGTCCAGGTCGCAGGGCTACCATTGGGATTAGTCGTTTTCGTCTCGACGCGCCCGCGCGCATCATACCTATAGGTTGTCCTGTCCCCGTTTGGGCCAACCGAGGACTCTGGTTGACCAAGACCATTGTAGCCACCGTAGGTCGTTGTTTGTCCCAAACCATTTTTGAATGAGGTTAGGTTGCCTAAACCATCGTAGGTATATGTATCTGTGTCACTGCCATTGGGCGAAGGGCGCGTTATCCACATGGTCTGCACCATGCCGTTGCCGTACAAGGCGTAGTTGTAGCTAGTGGTCAAGGTTTGACCGTAGTTACCGCCAGTTGACAGGTTGGTCACCGATTCCGATGCAAGACGTTGCTGCGCGTTATACGTGTAGCCGGTCTTTCGCCAACCGCGAACAGTGATGCTACGCAACCGGTTCCATCGCTGATCTGGGTCCCACTCGTAGTCGGTAGTGCGCGCCACTGGTGTTCCAGCGGCTTCTGTTTCGCTCAACAACTGGCCATTGGCTGCATAGTTGTAGGTGTGCGTATTACCATTATTGTCGACTTCGGCGGCCAGGTTTCCTTGGGCGTCGTAGCTACGCCCTTGCGTCGTTGCCCCGCAAGACTGTGTCGCGGCGTTGCTGATAAGGGTGATGTTGCCCCTGCCATCGAACGTCTTCTTGGAGACGTGCCCAAGCGGGCCGATAACGCTTGCACTGGTTCCGTTGTTCGGCTCAACCGCGTAGGTGATGTTTACGTTTTGCGAGCCATCGGCCAACCAGGTACCCGTGGCCCACCCGTAACGAAAATGTTTGGGCTGGGTGATGTAGCTGGTATAGGAGTACGGTTTCCCGTTGTAGCGGACCTCCGTCAGACGATAGTCAAGCAGGAGCGTATATCGAAAGGCGATTTCAGTGCTAGGCGAACCCGGGTAAGTGATCGACTCGATGCGGCTTGAACCAAGACCCTTTACTAGGTACGCATTGCCGGCAGGATCAGTAATCGTCGCGTCAGAGAAATTGGGCACGACGGTGCTTGCGCGATAGTTGATCGTATAGCCACGGCCACTCGTATGTGTCACCACGCGGGTGTACGCATCTGGACGCGTAATGTACCAACCAATGCCCTGCTCATTGACGATGGACTTGAGGACGCCAGCGGACGTATAGACCTGGGTAGTCCCGTCCTCATCGAGAAAGGTCAGATCGCCTGTGGAGAGATTGCGAGTAAGCGATACCACGCCGCTGCTTATCGAGGCCTCACGCAAGGTGGTTGCCTTAGGGCCGCCAGAAAAGGTGATCTTGGAACCATCTGGCCGATAGATGCTGACGAAATTGCATTGCCCTGTCACATCCCCCATGTCCGAGCACTCGGTATCCACCACGTAAGACAAATTGTCCGCCCAAGGGGAGCCGCGCCTGGCCGTGTTGTAGTAAAGCTCGTACTTCAACCCCATGGGGCCAGGAAGCGCGAAGAGCGTATAGGTCTCAACCTTGGCTCCCGAACTAGTGAGAATGGGGTCAGCCACTGCCTCATGACACATGTTGACGTTCTTGCGAATATTCGCTGATCCGGATTTGCTGAGCCACTGGTAGGCACGCACTGGAGCCGGGTTGCGCTGACCTATCTGAACTATTCCGTGCGCCCAAACATACGCAGTGGCAGTCACACCCTCCAAGTTTTTTGGCGGTTCCGGTGGCGGTGCGTTTTTGTATTCAGCAATATCCCTTGAATTTGAATCGAGCGCGAAAGACGCCATGGGCCAACAAGCCACAAGCAACAGCGCAACCAGCCTTCCGCTGCTATTGCGGTTCTTCTCGCGCATAGATTGAATACGGGATTCACAGTTCCCGCGTCGATACCCCGATTTGGCGTCAAGGCCGAGCGAAGCCTCGTGCGATCCACTCGCATCCCTGTGCGTATTGACCGTGCATTGAGCGCCGTTGAGTAGCGCCGGGGCGATCAAACGCGGCGGCATGGATCGCGACTTTGTGACAAAACGCATAGAGCATCCCTGATCAGAAAAAGCGTGTGCGCGAAAGAGCGCGCGTTTCATTGCGCCACCATGGCTGTCCTCGGCCAACGATTTCGCATGGAATAACTAATTTCTTAGTGAATAGGCCGGCTGCTGATTTTCAGCATGACAGACGGATACGCGAATGAAATCATCCGCGAAGAGTGCCCTTTGCCTTCATAACTATCCCTGTAACGCGATGATGTATCGCTAACCAAGCACGCCCCATTCCACACTCTGGAGCCACACCATATCAAGGCGGAGGCAAGGCCCGGAGTCACCGCGAAACTGTTTGCTTGAAGAAAACCAAGCGCAAGCGCTCGCGGGAGCCGAAGGCTACACTGTCTGGCCTTATCTTGGCCACCAGACGGCTCTTACATGTGGCCCCAACAGCTCAATCCCCGCGCGGTGATAACCCCTGCGCCAGCAGGGGAATAGTGCCTACAGCGCGCAAAGAAACATCGGCGCTCCGCACCGCAAACCAAAGAGCGCGCTACCTTGCAGTGAGGTCGCGTAAAGCCGATGCACACGCTAGGCCGGTGAAGGCAAATGCATTTCTGCCTGTGCAAGGCTCCATTCCATGAAAGCCTGAAGCGCCCCACGAAGCCGAGACGGTTCTGTAGCGCGGGCGCCGCTTTAGCAAGTAAGCTTTCTTGCTCCAAGAAACTCATAATCAAACAAAGGACTGTCAATGCCTTCCTTCATCAAACGAACCGTGGTCGCCGTGGCTGTTCTTGCGTGCGCCGTGTCGCAAGCTGCTTTCGCAGGCGAAGCTCAGGGAAAGATTCTGTCCACAGCAGTTATTTCCAACGCAGGTTTCGAGGGCATTGTTATCTTTACGACCGGCGTACATACCAACAAGCCGTCGTGCTCAACGTCCGCCAACGACTGGGCCATCGATACGAAGACGCCCACCGGAAAGTCGATCTACGCCATGCTTATCACCGCGCTCACGCAGAACAGAAGCGTCACTATTGTTGGCAACAATAAATGCGATGCGTGGTACGACCGTGAAACCGCATCGGGGTTCTTCATCGACGCTCAGTAATGGGATCGGTGCATTAAAGGAACATTGCCTGCGACATGGCGGCCGGCCCGAGCATCCGGGCCGGCGAGCGCGTTGACAACGGTAGGCTTGCTCTACAGTTGAGACATCGTGTTCTTCTCAATCAATAAGGCGTCGGCTCGATCAACGCTTGTTCCGCCCGACACTGCGGCCCCGCATTCGACGGTGCCGACTTGCGGTAGTCACCCAGCTCCTGCCGCGCGGCGGCGAGCTTGGCCTGAAAATCTTCCGATGCATGCAGGGTGGCGACCACCGCGCCACCGTTCATCACGCCGGCCTCGATCGCACTGAGGTTGTGCACGCCGCATACGACGCGGCTATCGCCGAAGGCGCGGGCGCGTAACAGCAGCTCGGTGGCGCGATCGGGTGCGAGTTCGGTCAACACCAGCCCCACGGCCCAGCCGCGTGTGGCGTGGCCGGAGGGATAGTCGAAACTCTTGGCGAGCTGCTCGGCCGGCTGGCAGGTCGGGCCGTGGTCGATGAGGAAGGGGCGCTGGCGTTGGTTGGCCTTTTTGGCCGGGCCGGTGGAAAGGTCGGCGGCGCGACTGGTCTGATCCACCAGCGCCGCCAGTCGTGGCAGGCGGATGGCATCCAGGTTTACGCCCATGGCGCAACTGAAGTCGGCCATCAATACGGGCGTGGCGTAATCCACGTCATGCTGCGCCAGCACCCAGCGCGGCGTGCCCTGCAGTGCCCGGGTAGCGCGGAATACGCCGCGATCGGCTTCGTAGCGGGCCGTACCGGGCCGAGGCGCCCGTGGCAGCAGTTGGGCGGTCTGCAACGAGGAGGCCGGGGTGCTGACGGTGCCGCTGGCGGCGGGCATCGGCGCGGGTGGCGGCGGCGCGGGCGCGGTGGGTACCGGCGCGCAGCCCGCGAGCCACCCGATCAGCAACAAGCTCAGGTATACGAACGGACCGGCAGACGCTTTCATCGACGCTCTCCCGAACGGTGGGCGGGCCGCCGTGGTGCGTTGCATGAAGCAGCCCGCTGCGCGCCATGATATAGATCAAGTGTGCGCGGGGCGTGTCCGGCGCGAGGGGTGGGAACTTCAGCATGAAGTCTGTCGCGGCCCTTAGCGGCCATCCGAACGACGATGCGACCACGGCGCTGCTCAGCGCCGATCCCCGTTTTACGTCCGCGCAAACCCCACCCAACGTATTGGTTCACCTTAGTCAACTGGCACTGGCGCGCGGCCTGCGCAGCGAAAGCTGGTTCGCCGGTTCGGGCCTCACCCGCGAGCAGCTCAACGACCCCAGCCTGCGGGTGTCCTACCGTCAGGCACGCTCGGTCATTGCCCGCGCCTTGCACGCCACTGGCGAAGCGGGCCTGGGGCTGTCGGTGGGACGCGTGGAGACCCTGGGCAGCTTTGGCTTGCTGGGCCTGGCGATGATGACCTCGGCCACCTTTGGCGAGGCCATGAAGGTGGGCATCGACCATCACCGGGTCAGCGGCAGCCTGCTGGACGTGAGCTTTGAGGAAGTGGGGCCGCGCGAGGTCGCCCTGGCCGCCTGGCCGCGCTTTAACGACGCGCCGCTGCTGCCGTTCCTGTGCGAGGAACTGTTCTCCAGCTCGCTGGCCATCGCCCGCGAGTTGCTGGGGCGACAGTTCCGCCCGTCGCGACTGGAGTTGACCTATGCGCGGCCCGCGCATGTGGAAGCTTATGCCGATTACTTCCAGTGCGAGCTGGTGTTTGGCGCGCGCTACAACCGCATTGTGCTGGACGTCTCCTGGCTCGCTCATCCTCTGCCCACGCACAACCCGCTCACCGCCAAGCAGGCGCTGGCGCTGTGCAACCAGCAAGGCGACCCCGATGGCGCGCAGCAGGAGATCGTCGCCTCGGTGGAACGCCTGCTGCGCAGCCGCCTGAGCCAGCAACCGCGCCTGCCCGACGTGGCCCGCCTGCTCAATATGAGTGAGCGCTCGCTACGGCGCCGGCTGGCCGAGGGCGGTCGTATCTTCCGCGAAATCCACGACCGCGTGCGCGCCGAGCGCGCCCTGGAACTGCTGCACGGCGGCACCCTCAGCGTGGCGGAGATCGGCATGGAGATTGGCTTTAGCGATCCACGCGAGTTCCGTCGCGCCTTCAAGCGCTGGACCGGCATGCCGCCGCGCAGCGCCCGCCAACATGCGGCCTGATATCCACACGAACGTTTGACTGGCCGATTTACCCCCCTTCGCCGCTCCTGCGGCCCTCCCCGGCGCCCTCACCTTTCCGTGACAGTGATGCGTCAAGCAGACAGCCATTACCGGGGAGTAAGGCGACCATGCGCAAGACCACGCTTACCGTCATCCTGCCGTTGCTCCTGGCCGCGTGCAGCCAGGAATCCGCACCCTCGCAGAGCAGCACCGACGCCTCGTTCGAGGCCAAGCTCCAGGAGCAGTTGCTGGATGCCAAGCCCGGCAGCGTCATCGACATTCCCGCCGGTCACTATCACCTTCAACGCGGCCTGAGCCTGCGTACCGATGGCGTCACCATCAAGGGCGCCGGCATGGACAAGACCGTGCTCTCGTTCAAGGGCCAGGTGGTGGGGCCAGAAGGCCTGCTGGTGAATGCCAATGACTTCACCATCGAGAACCTCGCCCTGGAAGACACCAAGGGCGATGCGCTCAAGATCAACCAAGGCAAGAACATCACCATTCGCGGCGTGCGCGTGGAATGGACCGGCGGCCCCAAGACCACCAACGGCGCCTACGGCCTGTATCCGGTAAAGACGCAGAACGTGCTGGTGGAAGACTCCGTGGTGATCGGCGCCTCCGATGCCGGCATCTACGTAGGCCAGTCCAACAACATCGTGGTACGCCGCAATCGCGCCGAGTACAACGTGGCCGGCATCGAGATCGAGAACTCGGTGAATGCCGACGTCTACGAGAACATCACCACGAACAACACCGGCGGCATTCTGGTGTTCAACATGCCCAACCTGTCGCAGGCGGGCCATAGCTCGCGCGTGTTCAAGAACAAGGTGTTCGCCAACAACACCGACAACTTCGCCGCCAAGGGCGCCGCCGTGGCCAGCGTACCGCGTGGCGCGGGCGTGGTGGTGAATTCCAACGACAAGGTGGAGATCTTCGATAACGACATCGCCGACAACCAGACGGCGAACGTGATCATCTCCAGCTACTTCTCCACCAACTACTACAACACCAAGGGCGTGGCGGCCGATTACAACCCCTATCCCAAAGGCATCTTCATCTACGACAACCGCTTCAAAGGCGGCGGCGACTCACCGGATGGACTCAAGCTGAAAACGCTCAAGACCGCTGTATTCGGCCTCAACGGCAAGTTCCCCGACATCCTGTGGGACGGCTACGTGGACGAGAAGACCCTGGTGAACGGCTTGCCGCCGGACGGCGACCGCTTCTGCATCCAGAACGGCGACGTGGGCGTCATCAATGCCGATGGCCCACACGACTACAAGAACCCCAGCACCGATACCAAGCCCTACCAGTGCACGCTGCCGAAACTGTCGCCGGTGGTGCTCAATCCCGAACCGAAGGCCTGAGGATCGTCGTTGATGTCGATGAGTGCATGTTTTCGCGCTGGCTTGGTGCTTGCGTTGATGTTGCTGGCCGCGTGCCACCGGGATATGGACCCGGTGGCCTTCCAGGCCGACGGGCGCCCGCCCACGTTGAGCGACTGGCATGTGGTGGAAGTGCATGACGGCAAACTGGTGCTCAACCAGGGCGTAGTGCCGTACGACCTCAACACGCCGCTGTTCACCGATTACGCGCACAAGCTGCGCACCATCTGGATGCCCAAGGGTACGTCGGCCACATACAGCGCCACCGACACCTTCGATTTTCCGGTGGGCACCATTATCAGCAAGACGTTCTATTACCCGCGCGGCGCCGACGGCAAGTTCAGCGATGTAGCGCGCACCTACGACAGCTCACGTGACTTTGCGGGAGAAGGGCTGGATCTGTCGCACGTGCACCTTATTGAAACGCGCATCCTGGTGCATCGCGAGTCGGGCTGGGCGGCGATTCCGTATGTGTGGAAGGACGACCAGAGCGACGCCTTGCTGGCCCGCACCGGCGCGGTGATTCCACTCACCCTGCTGGCCGACGACGGTGGGCGCGAAGACTTCAACTACGTCGTGCCCGATGAAAGCCAATGCGCCAGTTGCCACGCGCAGGATTGGGTATCGCGCAAGATCCACCCCATCGGCCCCAAGGCTCGTCACCTCAATCGCGACTATCACTACACCGACGGCGAGGAAAACCAGTTGGCGCACTTGATGAAGGTGGGTTACCTCACCGGTGCTCCAGCGCCGGCCCAAGCACCGCGCAACGCTAACTGGATGGATGAGCACGCCTCGCTCGATGCACGCGCCCGTGCTTATCTGGATATCAATTGCGGGCACTGCCACAACCCCAAGGGGGCGGCCAACACCACGGCACTCACCCTGGATGTGAGCGCGCCCGAGGATCGTCACCTGGGCCTCTGCAAGCCGCCGGTCGCGGCCGGCCGGGGTACGGGCGATCATCTGTTCGACATTGTGCCGGGCGCGCCTGCCGACTCCATCCTGCCCTACCGCATGGAGTCGGCCGAACCCGGCGTGATGATGCCTGAGCTGGGACGCAGTACGGTGCACCGCGAAGGTGTGGCACTGATCAAGGCTTGGATTGCCGCGCAGTCGGGGGGCTGCGTGGCGATTCACTAACTGAGCAGCAAGCCGCGGCTTTCGGGCCGCGGCCTTTCTTATCGAGGGGAGAAGCTTGTGATGACCATCCGTCCACGTCCGTTGTCCGTGTGTCTGCGCCACCTGCTGTTGGGCGGCACCACCCTGCTGCTCGGCAGCACGTCGTTTGCCGCCTTCGCCACCGACGAAGCGGCAAGCGCACCGCAAGACAACGCCAGCACGGCGAACCCCACGCAAGCCGACCCCGAGAAGGCCAAGCTGCTCGGCAATATCACGGTGACCGCGCAGAGCCGCAGCCAGGAAGTGCAATCGGTACCGATCCCCTTGCAGATCGTCACCGCCAAGCAGATCGATACGCTGGCAGCCACCGACCTGAGCAAGATGGATATCTTCGTGCCGGGCCTGGTGATCGATGCTACCCAGCCCACCCAGCCTACCTATGAACTGCGCGGCATCAGCACCAGCAACTTCGGTATCGGCACCGAGTCGGCGGTAGGCATCTATATCAACGGCGTGTATGCCGCCCGCTCCGGCGGTTCGCTACTCGCCTTCAACGACATCGCACGCATCGAAGTGCTCAAGGGGCCGCAAGGCACGCTGTTCGGTCGCAATGCGGCGGCGGGCGCCATCTCCATCGTCACCAACGAGCCCACCGACCAGTTCGAAGGCAAGGCGCGCGTGCGCATCGGCAACGATGGCCGCCGTTACGCCGATGCGCTGGTAAACATTCCGATCAATAAAGACATGGCGCTACGCGTAAGCGTGCTCGACAACCAGAGCGATGGCTGGATCAAGGACGCCGCTACCGGGCAGCATTACGGCAAGGACGACGACTGGGGCACCCGTGCGGTGTATCGCTGGAACATCACCGATAACACGCGCGTGCTCGTATCGTGGGATCACGAGGAACTCAAGCAGCCGCCGGCCCCCGCCATTGGCCTGATTCCGCTATCGAACGATACCAACCAGCGTCCGCCGTTCCCGGCCGACCCGTCGACCTACCTCAACCCGCTGCATGCACCGCTGTACAACGACGCTATCGGCGCGCTGGAGAAGCGCCGCTTCGATGGCGTCACGCTGTCGATCGATCACTCCTTCAGCTGGGGCAGCCTGGTTTCCACCACCGCCTGGCGCGGCTTCGACACGTTCAACCGTGGCGACTACGACGGCACCAACCATGTGGTGAGCTATCTCGACACCACCAACATCGAACACAACAACAGCTGGTACCAGGAATTCAAACTCCAGGGCAACACCGACTTGATGGATTGGGTGGGCGGTGTCAGCTACTACCAGGAGCAGGCACGGCAGACCAGCCAGACCAACATCAATACCGACAGCCTCGATACGTTGGCGAAGAATATCTATGGCGTGGGTACACCGCTCACCGAGATCAGCCAGGGCCTGGCAGCCTTTGGCCTGCCTTACACCCTGCTGGGCGATCCGTGGCACGAGGCCATCAGCAATGATGGCAACTTCAAGGCCTACGCCGCTTTCGGCGACGTGATCTGGCACATCAACGATCGTTTCGATCTCACCACCGGCCTGCGCTACACGCGCGATGAGAAGGATTTCAGCTGGTACAACATGCCGCGCAGCGCGCCGCAGTTCGATGCCACCATCGCCGCGCTCAAGCAGAGCGGCATCTACGGCATCCTGCCGCCCGAAGCACAACTGATCCTGGCCGCGTTCGGCGGCAACGTGATCTTTCCCACCGCCGTCGGCATGCCGATGGCGGCCAGCAACACCTGGAACAACTTCAGTCCGCGCGTGGTGGCGAGCTACAAATTCACGCCGGATGTCATGGGTTACGCCTCTGTCACCCGCGGCTACAAGGCGGGCGGCTACAACAGCGTGCAGGTGGGCTCGACCTTCCAGCCGGAGAAGGTCACCAATTACGAAGCAGGCATCAAGAGTCTGTTCCCGGATCAGAACCTGATCGTCAATGGCTCGGTGTATTACTACCGCTACGACAACATGCAGTCGCTGGCGCTGGACCCGAACAGCCCCGCGTCGGGTGTGCCCATCTACATCGTCAACAGCAGCAACCAGGAGGCCAAGGGCCTGGACCTGGAAGTGCAGTGGCAACCGCTGCGGGATTTCCGCGTGAACTTTATGGGCGCCTACATCGACTCGACCTATCGCAAGGCGGTCGCGCCCGACGGCACCGATCTCACCGGCCAGCCCACCGGCGCACCCAAGTTTTCCGGCGCGCTCTCGCTGGCCTACACCTGGCACAACGTCGTCCATGGTGATCTGGAATTCGATGTCTCGCAGGCGTATCGCGGCAAGACCCGCTGCAATGCCGATTCGCAGCTACAGGGCGAATGCAACATCAGTCCCAACTTCCAGATCGGCAGCAGCCAGCAACGTACCGATGCCCGCCTGGACTGGCATGCGCCTGGCGACCGCTGGGGCGTGGCGCTGTATGGCAGCAATATCTTCAACAAGCGCTACGTAACCGGCGTGAACAACATCAGCACCAGCGTGTTCGGCACCCCGTTCGCCACCATTACGCCGCCGCGCATGTGGGGTGTCGAGCTACGCGCCAAATTCTGATCCTCCGCTCGTTATCGTCCTGGCGCTCACGGTGCTGCGCTGTGGCCGCCGCCTGGGAGCGTCGCCGGGTGGTTTATCGGCATACACTCTCTTTTTCCTCCCAGCGCTGCCCGCTCGCCGATCCCGGTGCGGGCGGCGGGGAGATTCCAAACAGGTTGCCTTGCCATGAAAGAGCCCAGTCCTTCCCTGCATGCCACCCTGCTGCGCCAGCGCGAGGCGCATGCGCGCGACCCGCTGCCCGAATGGAGCGTGCGCGCCACCCGCCTGCGCACGCTGCAGCGCCTGCTGACTGAGCAGCGCGAGGCCTTCGCCCAGGCGATCAGCGACGATTTCGGCCACCGCCCCAGGGAAGAAACCGAGCTGCTGGAGCTGTATCCCAGCCTCTCCAATCTGCGCCACTCGCTCAAACACGGTAAGCGCTGGATGCGGCCACGCGGCGGCCTCGCCAATCTGGTGTTCTTGCCCGCGCGCACCACGGTACTGCCGCAGCCGCGCGGCGCGGTAGGCATCATCGTGCCGTGGAACTATCCGCTCTTTCTGGCGGTGGGTCCCCTGATCGACGCGCTCACCGCGGGCAACCGCGTGATGCTCAAGATGAGCGAGTACACGCCGCGTTTCTCGGCGCTGTTCGCCGAACAGATAGCGCGTTACTTCTCCGCTGACGAAGTGGCGGTGGTGACCGGCGACGCCGAGGTGGCGCAGGCGTTCTCCTCACTGCCGTTCGACCACCTGCTGTTCACCGGCTCTACCGCCGTGGGTCATCATGTGATGCGTGCGGCAGCATCCAACCTCACCCCGGTCACGCTGGAACTGGGCGGCAAGTCGCCAGCCATCATTGGCCCCGGCGCGCGACTGGATAACGCGGTGGAACGCATCGTGTTCGGCAAACTGGTGAATGCCGGCCAGACCTGCATCGCCCCGGACTACGTACTGGTGCCGCGCGAACAGCTCAACACGTTTGTAGACAAGGCACGCGCAACCGTGGCGCGGCTCTACCCCAACCTGGCCGGGCAGGAGCAGTACGCCTCCATCGTGTCTGATCGCCAGTACCAGCGCCTGGCCAAGTTGCGCGACGACGCGGTGGCAGCGGGCGCGCGTGTGGAACCACTGAGCGACGCCAGCGATTTGCCGGTGCGCCGCCTGCTGGCGCCGGTGATGCTGACGGGCGTCAACGACGATATGGCGGTGATGCAGGACGAGATCTTCGGCCCGCTGCTGCCGGTGTTGCCTTATGACTCGCTGGATCAGGCACTGAGCTATATCTCCTCGCGCCCGCAACCGCTGGCGCTGTATCTGTTCGAGCAGGATCGCGCCACCATTGCACGCGTACTTGAACGCACCCAGGCCGGCGGCGTCACCGTGAACGATACGCTGTACCACATTGCGCAACACGGGCTCGCTTTCGGTGGCGTGGGCCCCTCGGGCATCGGCGGCTATCACGGCAAGGCGGGCTTCGAGACGTTCTCGCATCTCAAGCCGGTGTTCCGCCAGACGCGCCTCAATGGCGCGGGCATGCTCAATCCCCCCTACGGCCCGCGCTTCAAGCGCATGTTGAAGCTGTTGATGCGACTGGGCTGAGCTATCGCTCGGCCGTCATCGATGGCCCGGCGATGGGCACAAAAAAACCTCCCCGCTTGCGCGGGGAGGTTTTTTATTATCGGTTCGTCGTGCGGCCAGGCCGCCGTTAGAACTTGTACTGCGCCGACAGCGACAGCAGGTTGCCGTAGTCGTCCGAGCTGCCGGTGAGCACGTCGCCGGTGGAGCTGGTGGACTGCATGTGCGCCTGATTGACGAAGATGTGCGCATACGAGGCGTTGATCAGGAAGCGCTCGTTGACCTTGTAACCCAAGCCAACCGACACCAGCTGGCGGGTCGAATCGGGCACGCGCGGATCGCGGGTGGCCGAGTAGGTCGGCGTGGTGTCGATGGCGATACCAGCGCGCAGGGTCAGCTTGTCGTTGTAGTAGTAGTCACCACCGATGGCGGCGTACCACGTGTTGCGCCAGTTGAACACTTCCGTGGTGGGCGGCTGCACCGGGTTGGCGTAGTTCACCGTGAGGTTCTTGAACACGTCCCACTTGGTCCAGGACACGTCGATACCCAGGCCGAACTTCTCCGCCTGGTGCCAGTAGCTGGCGGTGGCCACGGCCGGGGTGGTGAACGGCGCGGTGCCGTCGGTGTGGGTGAAGGGCGTGCCCTTGCCACCCAGCAGCGCGGTCACCAGCGGGTTGCTCAGCAGTGCCTGCACATTGGTCGGCACGGTGAAGTTGGCGGTGCCTTCCAGGGAATGCGAGATCTTGGAGCGGTAGGCCAGCGCGAAGCGGTCGTTGGAGGTGGCCTTCCAATAAGCGCCAACCTGCCAGCCGTAAGCCCAATCATCACCCTTGATGCGAGCAATACCGTCCGAGCCCGGCGGAATCTGCTGCTGAATGACCGGCGCCAGGGCGCCCAGGCCAGCCTGGTTGAGAATACCCAGCACCACACCGTTGTAGTTGACCGCGCTGGTCAGCTCGGCCGAGGTCTTCTGCGCGATGCCGCTCACGCCCAGGGCGAAGTCGTCGGTCACGTTGTAGGACACCGACAGGGTGCCGTCGAGCGAGGTGAACTTGGACTTGATGGCGTTGTAGCGGCCGATCCAGTTCGAGTCGTACTCGGTCTGGAAGCCGAACGGCACGGTGAAGGCCGCGCCCACGTGCCACTTGTCCGACAGCTGGGTGGCGAAGAACAGTGCCGGCACCGGCATGGTGGTGCCGGCATCGCCGCCGTTACCGCCGCTGATCGGGCGACCCTGGGAGTCCACGGCCGAGCCGCTGAACTTGGTGCCGAAGTTGATGGCGGTAACGTCCGCCTGGAAATAGGTGCCCTTGAGGTCAGCCATGGCTGCAGGGTTGTTGGCAACCACCGACACATCGCCGCCAGCCGTGGCCGAACCGGCATACGCGCGGCCCATGCCCGCAGCGCTGTCTTCATGAAGCTGGAACGCGCTGGCATGCGCCTGCTGCGGTGCAGCAATGGCGCCAAGGATCGCCAGGCTCAGTGCCGCAAGCGTGAGCGGACGACCCGCACGTGAAAATTGACGGAAAGACATCTGCATCAGCATTGCTCCTGCTTATCGTTGATCTGACTCGGGTCATAACGAGGGGACTGGCGATAAACACACACATTTCATACGCGCGTTTAACACCCCTGGCCGGCACTGTGCCGGCTCGCAGCAGGGCTTGCAAGTGCGGATGCAGCAAAGTCTTACGCCGATCAATGCCGATCGACGCCGATCGTCATGCAATGCATGCAGATCGACGCGAATGGCGTACGAAGGGGACGTGCACGACCCAGGCTGCTAACCTTGCGAATCGCCGCGCCGTTGCCTGTGCGTACTCTCCTACCGATTCCGACGACGGGTGCCGTCATGCAAGCCATGCACTGTTTTGTCTACGCCAGCCAGCGCAAGCCCAATACCTACCTGTGGTTGGCCAAGCGCGATGACTTTGGCCGCATCCCCGAATCGCTCGCCTTGATGCTGGGCGAGATGCGCTTTGCGCTGGAGGTGGAACTCACCGACGAGCGCAAGCTGCCGCAGGAGGACGCCAAGGCCGTGCTGGAGCACTTGCTCACGCAAGGCTGGCACTTGCAGCTGCCGCCCAACGAAACCCTGGCCTCGGCCAATCATCCCGCCTATCGAAGTGCGCCGACGGATCGTAGTCACGACTCCTGAAGCCGGCGATCCTCGCCGCCGTTAACAACGGATTACCGTCTGGCCTTGCCACGATTCCTATACTCCGCGCCCATGGCCTATTCAAAAACGCGTCGCCCGCCTCCGTTCATCCAAGCCCTTGCGTGGTTCGTTCCCGGCTTGATCGCCACCGCGATCGCCGCCTTCGGCGCGCACCCGCTCGCGCTGATTCCCCTGCTCATCGCCAACGCCTTGACCATGGCGGCGGTGTGCCACGCAATCGGCTTTGACCCGGAGCCGCGCTTCGGCCGCACCGTGCTGCGGCGCGGCGCCGCCTACCTGGTGATGCTCACCGGCTATGTAGTACTGGTGTTCGCGCTCGTGGCGTGGCCCATGCTCAAGCTCAACCAGGCGCCGACCCTGGGCGGAGCGCTGCTGCTGGCCGGCGCACTGGTGGTGGCCCTCGCGGCGCTGTGGCGCGTGTGGCCGTCGTTCGGCCTGGTCTATGTGTGGGATGACGCGTACCCCGCGCAAAGCGATGGCTCGTGGATCTTCACCGCCACCGCGCGCAGCATCGCCTTTGGCCGCCATCTGTCACGCGAGGAACGCTTCTTTACCCATTTCCTGCCCGCCGCCTTCTCGCTGCTGGTGCTGGCCTTCGTCGCCATCGCACTCACCGGGCTTTACGGCGTGCTGCCTTCGGAGCTGCGCACCGCCGCGCTGGTGATCTATGGCGTGGTGCTGATGCCGCTTGGCAGCCTGGTCATCGCCAACCGCACGCTGCGCGCGCTCCTGTGCGAGGGCCGTCGCCCGCTGCGCCAGCCGTCGGCGGGCGTGGTCGAGCCGGTGGTACGCGCGGCACCGTCCGCCCCCAAGCAGGCCCCGCAGCTGAGCGAGCAGGAACGCACTGCCGGCACGCCCGAACAGGCACAGGCGCTGCTCGCCGCCACCCGCGATGGCGACATCGAGCGCGCGCTCGCCCTGGTGGAAGCCGGTGCCGACCCCAACACCGCGCCCGCACCGGGCGACCGCGACCAGCGCCCGGTGCTGACGCTGGCGGCGCTGCCGTCCGATCTGCGCCTGCTGCGCGCGTTGATCGCCAAGGGTGCCGACGTCAATCGCGTCAGCGGCGGCCTCACTCCGCTGCTGGCCGCTACGCGCGATAGCTGGCACGGCCGCGCCGAAGCGGTCATGACCCTGCTCGCCAACGGCGCCAACCCGCTCGCCACCGATACCGAAGGCAACACGCCGCTGCATGGCGCCGTGCTCAGCGGCGAACCGATGGTGGCGGCGATGCTGCTGGATGCCGGCGCCCCCATCAACGCGCTCAACCGGGCGGGCCTCAGTCCGCTCGCGGTGGCCTGCCGCGCCGCCAATTGGCCGGTTGCCAAATTTCTGCTGGAACGCGGCGCCAAGCCCACGCCAGCGGACAGCGAGCCCGCGCTGGTGGCCGCCGCCGGTGTGGCCGATGACACCTCCGAGGGCGTCAAGCTGCTGCTCAAGCATCGTGCCGCCGTGAATGCCGTCGACGCACGCCATCGCAGTGCGCTCATGACCGCCGCCGCGGAAGGCCACGAACAGATCGCGCGCGCCCTGCTCGCCGCCGGTGCCGACGTCAACATCGCTGATCGCCACGGCAACACGGCGCTGATGGAAGCGGCACGCGCCGGCGCCGTCGGCATCGTCAAGCTACTGGCCGAAGCACAACCCGACGCACGCGCCCGCAACAGCCATGGCCGCGATGCGCTCACCCTCGCCTGCCAATCGCCGCATGCCTATGCCGAGACCGTGCGCGCCCTGCTCGCCCTTGGCGCCGAACCCAAGACCATCGGCAGCGATGGCCGCAGCGCGCTCGATCACGCTGCAGCGGCCGGTCGCTGGGATCTGGTCGCCTTGCTCGATCCGGAAACGCCACTGCCGGCCAGCCTCGGCATGGACGTGCTGCCCGATGGCGCGGATACCCCGACGCACCTGCTCGATGCGCTGCGCTTCGGTCACTGGGCCATCGTTTCCACCTTCACCGCGCGCGTGCGCGAGTGGCCGCAGTCCCAGCTCGCCCAGCTCTATCTCGACCTGGCCGCGCCGGGCCAGCGAGCCGCGCGCCGCTGGCTGCTCGATCACGCACTTCAGCCGGAAGCCCGCTTGCAGCCGCAGCTGGTCGACGATGCCGAAGTGAGCGAAGGCCACGAGCCGCAGCTGCCGCCGCTGGGCCGACGCCTGTTCGATGCCCTGCTGCAACAGCTGCCCGCGGCCACCGAGGCCGTGGAAGACTTACTGGAAGCGGGCGCCACGCCCGCCGGCGCGGGCCTGCTGACCCAGGCGCTGCTGCGGCTCGAAGACAGCCCGCAAGGCGCCACGCTGCCGCTGAGCATGCTCGAGTGCGGCGCCGATCCGTTCGGCGTCGATGCGCGCGAACGCACGCCGGTGCATCTGGCCGCCACCTTCGGCCACCTGCCGTTGTTGCAGGCGCTCCTGGCGCGCGGCTGCAACCCCAATACCCGCGACACCAGCGGCCGCACGCCGCTGTTCGCCGCGCTGGAACATGGCGAACGCGCGCTGCCGCTGGTGCGTGCACTGGTGGCCCATGGCGCCGACCCGGAAGCCATCGACGCCAGCGGCGAAACGCCACTGGGCCTGGCGCTGGAGCATGGCGAGGTGGAGCGCTGGTTGAACTGGGGCCAGTGGCAACGCCCGGCGCGTCCGTTGCGCGCCGACGATCTGCCGCCCGCCGCCGCCGCCGGTGCGCTCGCTGCGGTGGAGCGCCTGCTCGACCTCGGTTTTGCGGTCGATACCCGCGACCACCAGGGCGCCACCGCGCTGCTGCACGCCTGCGGCGCCGGCCATCGCGAAGTCGCGGCACTCCTGCTCGACAAGGGCGCCGATACCTCGCTGGCCGCCACCAATGGCATGACCGCCCTCGCCGCCGCCGTGAGTGCCCGCCGCGAGCCGCTGGTCAGCCTGCTGCTGCAGAACGGTGCCGCCATCGATCAGCGCCTGCCGGGCGAAGCCACCGCGTTGATGATTGCCGCCGCGATGGGTTACCCCGAGATCACCGAACAGCTGCTGGAAGGCGGCGCCGACGTCAACGCCGTGGACAGTCGCGGCCACGCCGCCCTGCACGCGGCGGCACAGTTCGGCTTTACCCACAACGACAGTCTGCGCGCGCGCCGCTTGTTCGACGCGCTGCTCAAGCGCGGCGCGGACGTGAGCCTGGCCGACAAGGAAGGCAAGACGCCGCTGTTGCTGTTGCTGGGTGCGCACCTGCGCCCGGGCAGTGAGTGCGACGCCACCCACATCGGCGCCCTGGTGCCGGTGTTGCTGGATGCAGGCGCAACGATGGAACACGCCGACCAACGCGGCGTCACCGCCCTGCACGCCTGCGCCATGCATGCCCTGCTGCCGCCCGCGCGCGTGTTGCTCGCACGTGGCGCCGACCGCCAGGCCATGGACGCCTTCGGCCGCACCGCCGCCGACGTGGCGCGCGCCATCGGCTATGTGGACATTGCCCACGAACTGGCCGCACGCAGCAGCTCGGCCATTCCCAGCGTGCGCCAAATGCTGCGCCAGCCGGCGCAACCGGCGGACTGAACGGTCCCGCCCGATCGCCGCGTAGCGTTGACGCTGCGCGGCGGTCCCCGCTCCTTCAGCGCGTCACATCCTGATCGCTCGGCGTGACGTTCGTCGGGCGGTCGCGCTCCGCCGTGGCGTCCGGCTCGGTATCGGCCTGATACAGCTGATCGAGGTCGGCAAGCGCCTCACGCGTAGTTTGCACAATGCGCGCATCATCGTCGTACACCAGGTACTGGCGCTTGAGCAGCTCGGCGTCGTGGCGGCGGAAGCGCTCCACCCGATCGGCGGCGAGTTCGGGCGACATGCCGAGCAGCTCCAGCGTCTGGCGCGTCATCTTGAGGCTGGAATACAACGTCTCGCGCACCGGCATTTCCACGCCCAGATCCATCAATCGCCACGCGTGCTGGCGATTGCGCGCGCGGGCGAGGATCTTCATGTCCGGATACATGCGCCGCACCACGCGCGCGGTGCGCAGGCTCGCCTCCGGATCGTCCACCGCCAGCACGAATACGCTGGCCTGATCGGCCTGCGCGGCACGCAACAACTCAGGACGCGCCGGGTCGCCGTAGAAAATATTGTTCCACTTGCCAAAGCGCTGCACCTGATCGATCTGCTCCACCGAGTGATCCAGCGCCACAAACGGAATGTCCTGCGCGCGCAACACACGCGCAACGATCTGGCCCATGCGACCAAAGCCGGCAATGATTACCCGCGGCGAATCGGCCACGATGGTGTCGAACGCGCGCGCGGCCTTGGGCTTGGCCACCAGCACCTTGCCCAGCAGCGTCACCAGTAACGGCGTCAGCGCCATCGACAAGGTGATGGCCAACACTTGCAAGCCATGCTGCTCGCCGGTAATCAGGTTCTGCTCCTGCGCCAGCTTCAACACCACGAAGGCGAACTCGCCGCCACAGGCCAGCAACGCCGCCAGACGCAACGAGTCACGCCGATCCAACCCGCCCACCACGCGCCCCAGCGGCCACAGCAGCGTGCCTTTGATAAGCAACAGGCCCACCACCAACGCCGCCACGCGCAGCGGCTGATGCACCAGCAACATCACGTCCATCGACATGCCGACGCTGATGAAGAACAAGCCGAGCAGCAGGCCCTTGAACGGTTCCAGGTGCGATTCCAGGTCGTGGCGGTACTCCGAATCGGCCAGCAGCACGCCAGCAAGGAACGCACCGAGCGTGGCGGATACGCCCACCTTCTCCATGAACCATGCCGTGCCCATCACCACCAGCAACGCCGTGGCGGTGGATACCTCCACCGTGTCCGCCTTGGCCACGAAACGGAACACCGGACGCAACAGATAGCGGCCGCCCACCATGACCGCCACGATGGCGCCCACCGTGCGCGCCACCGCCATGCCATCGAAACCATGCTTGGTCGACGCACTGGCGAGCAGAGGCACGGCAGCAATCAGCGGAATGGCCGCCAGATCCTGAAACAGCAGAATGGCGAAGGCTTGCCGCCCGTAGGGCGTGCCGGCCTCCTTGCGCTCAGCGAGAATCTGCAAACCGAATGCGGTGGATGAAAGCGCCAGGCTGCCGCCCACGATGGTGGCGGCGTTCACGCTCAGGCCAAACAGGTAATACGCCGCCACGCCGATTACCAGGCTGGTGGCGAGCACCTGCAACAAGCCCGTGCCGAACACTTGCCGCCGCATCACCCACAGGCGCTGCGGCGACAGCTCCAGGCCAATCACAAACAGCATCAGCACCACGCCGAACTCGGAGATGGTGGCAACGCCCGACGTATCGGAAATCAGGCCCAGCTCCTGCGGGCCGATGACAATGCCTGCCAGCAGATAGCCCAGCACCGAGCCAAGCCGGAAGCGCTTGGTCAGCGGTACCGCGATGACCGTCGCCACCAGAAAGACCAACGCTGTTTCCAGGAAATGGTGGCTATCCACTCGCACACTCCATTCGGGGAAGAGCGATTATTCCACGGCGCGGATGACGACGGCCTGCCCCGTTCGGGTACGCGCGCAGATTTATCTCAGGCCGCCAACGGCAGACCCAGCCATTGCTGGGTGAGAATGTCCGCCAGACGCGCCACCGCCGGCGCCGGTTCGGCATCGGCGCGATGCAGGCACAAGCCCTGCTGGCCCAGCGTCGGCAAGCCGTACTCACGCGGCGCCAGCGCACGCACGCTGGCCGGCAAGCCCGCAGGCGTGCGCAATGACACGCCCAATCCCGCCGCCACCGCGGCCCATATGCCGGCCAGGCTGGCGCTGGTAAAGGCTATGCGCCAAGGCAACTGCGCGCGGTCGAGCGCGTGGGTGGCCGCACTGCGCATCAGGCATGGCGCCTCCAGCATCACCAGCGGCAGCGGCTCGCCCTGCTCACGCGTCCAAGCCAGGGGTTGGCCGGCCGCGCCAATCCAGCACATGGGCAACTCGCCGAGGCGTTCGACGTGCGGCGTGCTCACGTTCGCCTCCCACGCCAACGCGAGATCGAGGCGGCCCGAGGCCACGCGTTCGAGCAACTCCACATTGCGCGCAATGCGCACCTCCACCCGCACGCGCGGGTGGGCACGCGCAAACCGCCCCAGCACGGCGGGCAACAGGCTTTCGCCGAAATCCTCTTGCAAGCCCAAACGCACCCAACCTTCCAGTTCGCCGCCGAGCAACGCGGCAGCGGCTTCATCGTTGAGGTCGAGCAGGCGCCGCGCATACGCGAGCATGATTTCGCCCGCCTCGGTAAGCACCAGGCCGCGCCCGGATTTGCGCAGCATCGGCGCGCCCGCCTGTTCCTCCAGCTTCTTCAGCTGGGCGCTGACCGCCGAGGTGGAGCGCCCCAGCCGGTCGGCCGCGCGCGCAAAACTGCCCAGCTCCACGCCAGTGACGAAGCTGCGCAAAACCTCGAGGTCAAAGGTGACCCGTCGCATTGCCATGATCCCGTTTTTAAGGACGATATGTACTGAATAATTCGATTTTCAGAACGATACTCTCCGCCGTACGCTCCTTGGCGTCAACTCACGTCAAGGGCCTTGCATGAACGTCCGCTCCGACCACGGCCAGCGCAGCTTCGGCGATATGCCGCCAGTGCTGGCCCAACGCACCCGCCGCGTGCTGTTCGACGGCATCGGGGCGGAGCGCGCGCCATGATCGCCATGCAATACAGCTTCACACTGCCGGCGGATTACGACATGGCGATCATCCGCCAGCGCATCACCGAGAAAGGTCCGCTGTTCGACCATTTCGATGGCTTGCACCTCAAGGCTTACCTCTACGCCGAGCGCGGCGCGCATGGTCCCGAGAACCTCTACGCACCGTTCTATGTATGGCGCGACAGCGAGGCCATGCAGCGCTTTCTCGGTGGGCCGGGCTTTGCCGCACTCACCGGGGACTTCGGCTGGCCCTCGATTCGCTGCTGGCTCCTAGCGGACGCCTATCTGCCGCCGCAGGCGCGACATGCGCGCTTTGCCACGCGCGAAATCCTGCCCATCGCACCGCACACGCCGCTCGACGCACGGCGACGCGATGAGCGCGAGGCCCTGCAACGCGATGTCGAGCGTCAGGCCATCGCCGGCGTCAGCGCGTTCGAACCGACCACCTGGACACAGGTGCGCCTGCGCCTGTTCGACGACACGCCCCCCATCGCTCCCGCCGATCCTCACGCGTGGTACGCGGTCGGCCATGTATCCCAACCCTGAGCCCCAAGGATCGCCACCATGCCTCTCGTTCGCATCAGCCTGCGGCGCGGCAAGCCCGCCCAACATATCGCCGCCATCCGCAACAGCATCTATCGCGCGATGACCGAGGTCTTCAACGTCCCCGCCAATGATCGCTTCATCCTGGTACACCAACACGAAGCGGAGGAGTTCGACTACGACCCCGGCTACCTGGACATTGCGCGCACCGACGATCTGGTCATCATCCAGATCGCCTGCAACAACTCGCGCACGGTGGAACAGAAGAAAGCCTTCTATCGCCGCACCGCCGAACTGCTCGCCCAGGAACCGGGTCTGCGCCCCGAAGACGTATTCATCAACCTGCTGGAAACCGCCAAGGAAAACTGGTCATTCGGCAACGGCATCGCGCAGTACGCCTAAGCGGGACCGACGACGGGATGCATGCCGCCCTCCAACGCAAACCGCAAGGCGGCGCGGGTGAGCCCAGCAGCACCGTGCGACCCGTAGACATACGCGGCGTCAGCGCTGCCTGGTGCTGCCTGATGTACGCGCACGTCCAAACACGCCAATCCGCGCGTGGATAATGATGGCTCTCGCCGGACCATCAATGGCTTTCCTTTCCTACTGGGGAACAAAGCTTGTCTTTGGAAATGACAGAGGCGCCTACATCCGCCTCCCTCGCGGCACCCGCAAGCTCTACTACGTGCCGCCCCGAAAGAAGACCTTGCACACGCTGGACTGGGATCAGGTGGAAGGTTTGGCCGGCTATATCCCCATTCTCTCAGCCAACGGTTACGCCAGCCGTCATCCGCTGTATCTGATCGGTGTGGATCACACGCAAACCCCGCCCCGCGAAATCTGCATGGCCTGCGGCAACCTGGGCCTGTTCGATGGCGACCGCTCCGCCCGTGCCTTGTGGGCCTACCTGCAACGCTTTATGGCCGACGGCCCGGAACACCTCCCCGCCCCCGCACTCCCCGCACCGCGCCTCAGCCGCTGGCAAAGCGCCACGCAGCCGCAGCGCGACTGGGCCGCCGGTCTTCGCCACAAGCTATCCACACCACGCGGCAAACTGCTCTCGCCCTTGCCGGTGCCGTTATGGCTCGGCTGGTGGATGCTCAATGCCTTTACCGAAAGCGTGGAGCAATGGCTGCACGTGCCCTACGCCGCCTTTCCGCCCGAGATCGATGCACTCTACGGCATGGATTCGCGCCCTGCGGCGGACGGCCAGCGTGCGTGATGGGGGCGCCGCACGGCAACCCGCTCAAACAATTCACTGTCCCGACACATGCCACTGGCACCACGCCTACACGATGAGGCCGACAGCGATATGTTTGGTTAGCCAGCCACGCATCGACCCAAAGCCCATCGCTCGATGGGCTTTGCCTTAGCCGCTTATTCCCCGCGCAGCCAACGCGCCGCGTCGATCGCAAAGTAGGTGAGGATGGCGTCGGCGCCGGCGCGCTTGAAGGCGGTGAGCGATTCGAGCACCACGGCTTTTTCGTCGAGCCAGCCGTTTTGCGCGGCGGCCTTGAGCATGGCGTACTCGCCGCTCACCTGGTAAACGAAGGTGGGCATGCCGAAGCTATCCTTTACCCGACGCAATACATCCAGGTAGGGCATGCCGGGCTTCACCATGACCGCGTCGGCGCCTTCGGCGATATCCAGCTCGATTTCGCGCAGCGCTTCGTCGCTGTTGCCCACGTCCATCTGGTACGTGTGCTTGTTGCCCTTGCCCAGGTTGCCCGCCGAACCCACCGCGTCGCGAAACGGGCCATAGAACGCCGAGGCGTACTTGGCCGAGTAGGCCAGGATACGAGTGTGGATGTAGCCGGCCGCTTCCAGCGCGTCGCGGATGGCGCCGATGCGGCCGTCCATCATGTCCGAGGGGGCGACGAAATCCATGCCGGCTTCGGCCTGGGCCAGCGACATCTTGATGAGCGCCTCGATGGTCGGCTCGTTCATCACATAGCCGTGCTCATCGATCAGGCCGTCCTGGCCGTGGGTGGTGTAGGGGTCCAGGGCCACGTCGCCGATCAGGCCCAGCTCCGGATAAGCCGCCTTGAGCGCGCGCGTGGCGCGCTGCATCAGACCCTGCGGGTTCCATGCTTCGCGTGCGTCTTCGCTCTTCACCGCCGCGCCCGGCGAGGGGAACAGCGCCAGCGCGGGAATGCCCAGGCGCACGCATTCACTGGCGAGCTTGAGCAGCTCGTCGATGGACAGGCGCTCCACCCCGGGCATGGATGGCACCGGCTCGCGCTGCGCCTCGCCTTCGATCACGAAGGCCACCATGATGAGGTCGCTGGGCAGCAGGGTGTGTTCGCGCATCAACGCGCGGGAGAATGCATCGCGGCGCATGCGGCGCATGCGAACGGCGGGATAGCTCATGGCAGGCCTCTGGGGCAAAACATTTCGCCATTTTAGCGCTACGTGGCCCGCGCGCCGGGCGGGGCGGATTGACGCGGCGGGTGAGACAGCCAAACCGCACCATGCATGAACGGCCCTGGCGGCCAAACACTCCACTGACACATACGCCGGTTCACCCTCCACCCGCGCCACAGGAGCCCGCCCATGAATACCGCCTCGTTCCCTCGCAACCACTGGCCGCTGGCCGCCGAAGCTCGCTATCTCGGGCCGCACGAGGCCACCGCGCCACTCGACGTCACGGTGGTGCTGCGGCGACGCGGCGCACACCCGGCGCCAGCAACATGGCCGCCGCAGGCGCGACCCACGCGAGAGGCCTTTGCCGCGCAGTGGGGTGCCGACCCGGCCGACGTGGACACACTGCGTGGCTTCGCCCGCCAGCACGGGTTGAGCGAAACCGGCTGCGATCCCCATCGCCGCGTGCTGCATCTGCGCGGCACACCGCAGGCCCTGCAACAGGCGTTCGGGGTGGAGCTGGGTCGCTATCAGTTCGCCGATGGCAGCGCCGAAATGATCGGCTGTCGCCAGCCGCCCAACTTGCCCGCCAGCGTGGCGCCCGCAGTCATCGCCGTGCTGGGCCTGGACCGGCGGCCGGTAGCGCGCCCCCATTTTCGGCGCCCGTCGGCGCAGCCCTCGGTGACCTATACACCGCTGCAGCTGGGCCAGTTGTACGCGTTCCCGACCACGCTGGACGGCAGCGACCAGACCGTGGCCGTGATCGAACTGGGCGGCGGCTTTACCCAGAGCGACTTCACCCAGTACATCCAGTCGCTGGGCATCGCCAAGACACCCGCCGTCACCGTGGTATCCGTAGCCGGCGGCAGCAGCCAGCCCGGTGGCGACGCCGATGGCGAAGTGATGCTGGATGTGGAAGTGATCGGCGCGCTGGCGCCGGGCGCGAACCTGGCGGTGTATTTCGCACCCAACACTGACCAGGGTTTCTACGAGGCCATTTCACAGGCCGCGCACGACACCGCCAATCACCCCACGGTGATGTCGATCAGCTGGGGTGGGCCGGAAAACAGCTGGAGCGCGCCCTCGCTGGCGGCGATGGAGAGCGCCATGCAAGACGCCGTAGCGCTGGGGCTCACCATAACGGTGGCCTGCGGCGACAGCGGCTTTACCGATGGCGCCAGCGACGGGCAGCCGCATGTGGATTTCCCCGCGTCCAGCCCGTACGCGCTCGCCTGCGGCGGCACCCGGCTGGTGGCCAATGGCGGCACCATCGGCAGCGAGACGGTGTGGAACGAATTGGCCAGCAACGAGGGCGCCACCGGCGGCGGCATCAGCACGCAGTTCGCCCTCCCCAGCTGGCAGGCCAACGCCAAGGTGCCCGTTGGCGCCCAGGGTTTCGCCGGACGCGGCGTGCCCGATGTCGCTGGCGATGCCGACCCCAACACTGGCTACCAGGTACGCGTGGATGGACAGGAGCAAGTGATCGGCGGCACCAGCGCCGTGGCACCGCTGTGGGCCGCCCTGATCGCCCGCTTCAACCAGCAGCTGGGCCAAAGCCTGGGCGACCCGCATACCGCCTTCTACACCATCGGCACCAGCGCCTTCCGCGACATCACCCAAGGCAACAACGGCAAGTTCAAGGCGACCACGGGCTGGGATGCCTGCACCGGCCTGGGCTCGCCCAACGGGCAGGCGCTGCTGGATGCACTCGCCGCCATGAAAGCGAGTGGCGGCAAGCACTGACGCAACGGCCGGTACGAGTGCCTGGGATGCTCTGATGTTGATCCTCATCCCAGCGAAAGCGGGAGGCACTTCTCAACAGCCCAAGGGCGGGTTATCCCGCCTCGGCAGGCGGTCGAGCGCGGGGGCGCTGGCATTCTGCTTTCGCAGGGGCAACCCACCACACGTCGTTTAATCGGACCTTCCTTAGCGCTTGTACTGGCCCGCGCCGACCGGGTGCGGCCTGTACGCGGGAGCGGCGGAGCGCCCCCCCCCTGAATCCGAATGGCCGGCTTGCACCGTACACTGCTGAGGGCCATATCGCACGATCAGGAATCCCCCGCATGCATGACACCGAATTCGAGCGCTCGCTATTCGCCTCGATCGAGCTTTCGCCGATTGCCACGGTGGTGACCAACCCACACCTTCCCGGCCACCCGATCGTGTGTGCCAATGCGGCCTTCAGCCAGCTCACCGGCTACCCGAAAGAGGAGATCCTGGGGCGCAACTGCCGCTTCCTCGGCGGCCCGGACACCGAACCCGATCGCCGCGCCGTGTTACGCGCAGCCATTGCGCAGGGCACGCCGGTGCTCACGGTGCTGCGCAACTACCGCAAGGATGGCTCGATGTTCCACAACGCGGTGATGGTCGCGCCCATTCGCGCGGCGGATGGCAGCATCGGCTATTACCTCGGCTCGCAGATGGACGTATCCGGCGACCCCTCGCCGCCGCCGGGCACCCACGCCCATTACGCCGCAACGCTGGTGGCCGCGCTCACGCCGCGCCAGAAGCAGGTGCTGGAAAACATGGTGGCCGGACATCGCAATAAGCAGATTGCGGCCTTGCTCGGCATCGAGGAAAAAACCGTCAAGATGCACCGTGCCAGCCTGCTGCGCCGGCTTGGCGCGGCCACCTCGGCGGACGCCATTCGCATTGGCCTGGAAGCACTGGCCGCGCGCTGAGCACGCCCGGCGCAAAAACGTTATTGCCGCTGCGGATTACGGTGGCCGCTGAACACCGTTCCAGCGCGGCCTCAGCAACGCACGGTGCTGTTCATCGTGCTGCTATGGCCCAGTCTTGCCGCCCAGAAAGGTGTGCGGCGAGTCGCAAGCGGGCCTAAAAATGTAGCCCAGGCGGCCGGTCACAGCTGTACTTTGCGGATGCGTTTTCTACGTCCGCTGAGGTGAGGTGCCGCTCGATCAATTCATCTTCACTCATGTGCCGCCAAACATCGACATCAATGCAATGGCGATCCGTTACTCCGAGCAGGCGTTTTGTGTTCCGCATCAACGAACCGATTCCTTGTTCCATAGGGTCGGCCAATTCAACGCCCGGCGCGATGCTCCTGCCGGAGCCGGGCACACCGCGAACGCGCTGCAACTGTTGAGCATCAGCCATCCGATTTTTAAACCCGCCATCTCCAGTGGCTGGAAGGACGGCCCAGTGTTGCTCAATAAGAGACGGACTGGACGCGTCAGGCGGGACCGAAGCACTCACTACACCTGCCTCGTGTTTTCGTATAGCCATGGGCGCGATGGGCATGGCTTGCGGAGGCGGCCTCCCCTTCGCTGATGCCTGCCCAATGGGGACCGAGCGTGCCGAAGGCGATGGGGGTGTCGTCGACGCCAGTGGGGACAAGAAGACAAATCGAAGTTTGAGCGTGGCCTGATCGTCGTCGTAGCCGGGAATACCGACGTCTGGAGCTACCGGTCGCAAGAGCGCGATGAGCAACGCCAAGTGGAAAACGATGGCCAACGAGGTCGCCACGATCCGCCGGATCGACACGTGGCGAGCTTCAGCTGTAGCCCCGTTTTCCACCAGCGAACGTCCTTTGCATGAGCTGGGCGCAATAGACGCCAGCTCGCCTCAGTCCAGAAGCGCATCAGCATCGAATGACGGAAATGAGACTACGTCCTTATGCAAAAAGTTCTCGCGGATGAGGGTGCAGAACGCGTCCGCTCGGCATCGAAAGCAGACCGGACCAGCATGCCTGCACCGGTCGATGAGCAGCAACGGCGCAGGGCCCTGCTCTTGACCGGGCGCACCCAAGGTACCTTGCGGCTTGCGCTCTTCCGTTGCCTATCCTATCGGCAGATAGGCAAGCCCGATCAATTCCGGCAGTATCGGCCCGCACTCACACAGAGTGACTACAGGGGAAAACTGATGATCGACCGTATCGCCAGCGCGCGCATGGCTCGCGCGCTGCTGCTCGCAGTTCTTGCCAGCGTCACGCTCTCCGGCTGTCTTTCCGCCAAGATGTATGTGGATCCCAAGTTGCCGACGGTGTCCAAGACGGACATTCCGGTTGTACCGACTCCACAGCCCGTGCAGGTGCTGTTCGAGTTCCGCACCAAGGGCAATGCCAACGTAAAGGCGACCACTCAGATGGAGCCACGCATCTTGTCCGTGGCATCCGCATCCGGGCTGTTCAGCAACGTATCAACTGCCGCACAGGCCAACCCGGTGGGCACCCTGAAGATCACCATCGACAACATCCCTTTGACTGACAACGCCACCGCCAAGGGTTTTGGCACCGGCCTCACCTTCGGCCTGGCTGGCAGCATGGTGACCGACGGCTACGTGTATACCGCTGCTTATACGCGTGCGGGACAGACCACGGAAACCACCGTCAAGCATGCGCTGTACACAACCATCGGCAACCATTCCGCGCCGATGGGCCTCACCGCCATGCAGCCCCTGGATGCGATTGACACGGCCGTGGACCAGATGACCTGGAACGCGCTCAAGCAGCTGGCCGACAAGCATGCCTTCGACTGAGGACCATGCCATGAAGGGATTCCCGATTATCGCTGTATTGCTCGGCGGCCTGCTGCTCGCCGGCTGCTCCACCGTACCCGCGCCCACCTACAAGCCGCCCATTGCCAACACCGAGTCGCTGCTCAAGCACCAAGGCGACAAGCTGGACGTGGGCCAGGTGGTTGCGGAAAGTGGCGTACCCAACACCCGATTGGCGGTACGCGCCAGCGCGTT
>NZ_JAELTT010000372.1 GCF_016428975.1 Dyella sp. ASV21 | reverse complement strand
GCGCGAGATTGGCGTGTACTGCGAAATCTGGGCGTGGGACCACGACCCCGCCGAGATCGCCGCCTTTGGCGCCAAGGGCATCATCCTGTCCGGTGGTCCGGAATCGACCACGCTGCCGGGCGCGCCCCTGTCTCTTATACACATCTGACGCTGCCGACGACAACGTTCGGGTGTAGATCTCGGGGGTCGGCGTATCATTAAAAGGGGGGGGGGGGGGGGGGGGGGGGGGGGGGGGGGGGGGGGGGGGGGGGGGGGGGGGGGGGGGGGGGGGGGGGGGGGGGGGGGGGGGGGGGGGGGGGGGGGGGGGGGGG
>NZ_JAELTT010000371.1 GCF_016428975.1 Dyella sp. ASV21 | reverse complement strand
CCCCCCCCCCCCCCCCCCCCCCCCCCCCCCCCCCCCCCCCCCCCCCCCCCCCCCCCCCCCCCCCCCCCCCCCCCCCCCCCCCCCCCCCCCCCCCCCCCCCCCCCCCCCCCCCTTTTCCACCCCCACCACGCCAACCGAGATTCGGTCACGGGTCTCGTGGGCTCGGAGATGTGTATAAGAGACAGGAACACGCCCATCAGGATATTGGGCGCATCGGCCGGGTTGGTCAGTGGACCCAAAATGTTGAACAGCGTGCGCACGCCCATTTCCTTGCGCACCGGCGCCACCACTTTCATCGCCGGATGATGGTT
>NZ_JAELTT010000370.1 GCF_016428975.1 Dyella sp. ASV21 | reverse complement strand
CCCCCCCCCCCCCCCCCCCCCCCCCCCCCCCCCCCCCCCCCCCCCCCCCCCCCCCCCCCCCCCCCCCCCCCCCCCCCCCCCCCCCCCCCCCCCCCCCCCCCCCCCCCTCTTTAATGATCCGGCGACCCCCGAGATCTACACCCGAACGTTGTCGTCGGCAGCGTCAGATGTGTATAAGAGACAGGTTTAAGGACGGGGAGTTTTGGGCATGGATGACGAGGGGCGGCGGAGATACTGCCGTCGCCTCCGGACTAGGTAGAGGAGAGAGGAATGTCAGTGAGCGTCACGGTAATTCGCGCGGGTCTCCCCAA
>NZ_JAELTT010000369.1 GCF_016428975.1 Dyella sp. ASV21 | reverse complement strand
CCCCCCCCCCCCCCCCCCCCCCCCCCCCCCCCCCCCCCCCCCCCCCCCCCCCCCCCCCCCCCCCCCCCCCCCCCCCCCCCCCCCCCCCCCCCCCCCCCCCCCCCCCCTTTTTAATGATACGCCGACCCCCGAGATCTACACCCGAACGTTGTCGTCGGCAGCGTCAGATGTGTATAAGAGACAGGTATCGGTATCGGCGTCCTGGGGGCAGGCTGGAGTAACAAGGGTATCGAGCCGGCAAGCCAGTTCGCGCCCCAGGGCAATCGCCCCTGGCGTCAGCACTTCCACCATTTCGCTGGCCGTTTCCACCA
>NZ_JAELTT010000368.1 GCF_016428975.1 Dyella sp. ASV21 | reverse complement strand
CAAGCCGCCCTGCAGCAATTGGTGGATCGCCATGAGGCCTTGCGCGCCACCTTCAGCCGCGATGGCGAGGAGCTATGCATCGCCGCGCAGCAGGCGCTGGTATGCGAAGTACGCGACCTCTCATGGCCTGTCTCTTATACACATCTGACGCTGCCGACGACAACGTTCGGGTGTAGATCTCGGTGGTCGCCGGATCATGAAAAAGGGGGGGGGGGGGGGGGGGGGGGGGGGGGGGGGGGGGGGGGGGGGGGGGGGGGGGGGGGGGGGGGGGGGGGGGGGGGGGGGGGGGGGGGGGGGGGGGGGGGGGGGGG
>NZ_JAELTT010000050.1 GCF_016428975.1 Dyella sp. ASV21 | reverse complement strand
CGCCCACGCCACCGGCGATCACCAGGCGCTTTGCACCGCTGGCCTGCAGGGCACGGCGGCACTTGATGATCATGGTGTCGACAATGGCTTCCTCGAAGGCACGCGCAATATCCGCGCGGGTCTGCTCACGCTGATCCGATTGCTGCCAAGCCAGCAGCACCTGGGTCTTCAGCCCCGAAAAGCTGAAGTCCAGCCCGGGCCGGTCTGTCATCGGGCGCGAGAAACGGAACACGCCCGGCTGCCCCTGCTCGGCCAGCTTGGCCAACGCAGGACCGCCCGGATACGGCAGCCCCATCAGCTTGGCGGTCTTGTCGAAGGCCTCGCCGGCCGCGTCATCCAGCGTGTCGCCGAGGATGCGGTACTGGCCGATGCCCTTTACCTCCACCAGCATCGAGTGACCGCCCGACACCAGCAACGCCACAAACGGCGGCTCCGGCGGGTCGTCCTCCAGCAGCGGCGCCAGCAAGTGCCCTTCCATGTGATGCACGCCAATGGCCGGCACGCCCAGCGCCCAGGCCATGGCCCGGGCGGCGGATGCACCCACCAGCAAGGCACCCACCAAACCTGGGCCGGCCGTATAGGCCACACCGCCCAGGTCCGCCGGGGTCAGGCCGGCCTGGGCCAGGGCCTCGCGCACCAGCGGCAGCAGTTTGCGTACGTGATCGCGGCTGGCCAGCTCCGGCACCACGCCGCCGTAGTCGGCGTGCAGCTTGATCTGGCTGTAGAGCGTGTGTGAAAGCAGGCCGCGGCCGGGCGCTTCAGGCTCCCAGCGCAACAAGGCTACGCCGGTCTCGTCACAGGAGGTTTCCACCCCCAGGATCGGTTTGCCACTATGGGGCTTTGAAATTGCTGTCGTTTCCACGTTATACTTCGCGGCTCACCGTATTCAAACGGCTCGTTCAGGCGGGCCAGTCTACCACTTGGAGTTTCCATGCCCAGCGTAAAAGTCCGCGAGAACGAGCCGTTCGAGCTTGCCCTCCGTCGCTTCAAGCGCACCTGCGAAAAGGCCGGCGTCCTGGCCGAAACCCGCAAGCGCGAGTTCTATGAGAAGCCGACCCAGGAGCGTAAGCGCAAGCGCGCTGCCGCCGTGAAGCGTCACCTGCGCCGCCTCTCGCGCGACACCTCGCGTCGCACGCGCCTGTACTGAGCCCTTCGTCCGCACCTGCGGACGCTCGCGGCTCCGACGCCTACGGCGTCGTATCAGGTCGCTTGGCAGCTGGCGCGTCCATCCGCTGCCGCTCTCCAGCCACCTACACTAGCCGGCGTTGCCCAGCGCAACGCCGGCTTTGTGTGCTTCCGAGGAACCCATCATGACACTCAAGCAGCAGCTTACCGAAGACATGAAGACCGCCATGCGTGGCGGCCTAAAGGATCGACTGGCCGTGATCCGCCTGATTTTGGCGGCGATCAAGCAGCGCGAAGTGGACGAGCGCATCGAGCTGGATGATGTGCAGACCCTGTCCGTGCTGGAAAAGATGGTCAAACAGCGCAAGGACTCCATCAGCCAATTCGAGGCGGCCAGCCGTCAGGATCTGGCCGATATCGAGCGCGCGGAAATGGTCGTGATCGAAGGCTATCTGCCGGCCAAGCTGAGCGATGAAGAAGTCGACGCCCTCATTACCGCCGCCATCGCCGATACGGGCGCCAGCTCGGCTCGCGACATGGGCAAGGTGGTGGCCGCGGTAAAGGAAAAGGCCGCCGGCCGCGCCGACATGGGCCTGGTTTCCGGCCGGATCAAGGCGCGCCTGGCCGGCTGATCACGCCGCCTTCACGCGAATCCACGCGTACAGCAGCCCCAGCACCGCGATTACCGCCAGCACAAGGGCGGTGATCCTCCGGCGGTGCTGGCGCAGCTTCTGCCAGCTGTCCGGGTCCAGGTAATACCGCCCCTCGCCCGGGCAGCGCAGCACGCCCTGCCCCACCAGCTGATACCAGGCCATACCCGGCTGAACTCCCAGCTCCTGCGGCGTGCGCGCCGCGGCGGGCGTCGTGGCGCCCGCTTGCTCGAACACGCGCACCATGGCGCCTTGACGGCGAATCAGCAGCGCGGTGAGCAACATTGCGGTCATCCTTGAGCGGGAAGCTGAAGCTTGGCTTGCCCTACACGTGGCGCACAAGCCATCGCTGCGCGAATTTCACGTGCCGGCCCCTACAACCAAGGGCGACCCGCGCTCCATGCGGGCCATCCTATCCGTGGAAGGGAGTAAGGCATGCTCAAGTGGGCCATCATTTTCGCCATCGTTTCGCTCGTGACCGGCTGGATGGGTTTCGGCTCGGTGTCGGGTATCAGCGCAACCATCGCCAAGGTGCTGTTCGCGATCTTCGTGATCCTGTTCCTGATCTCGCTGCTGGCCGTGATCGGTTTGATCCACTTGGCCTAAACCTGCCGGATGGAGTGGCGGCTCAGCCCAGCCGCCACTCCATCCGTCGATGAGCCGGCACGCGCAACTCGCCGCGCGCCAACCGTGAGGCGCGTTCGCCGGTCACCTCAAAGCCGCTGCGAAGGTACAGCGCCTCGGCGCGCGGATTGGCGGTGGAGACATCCAACACCATGCGACGGCGACCCGCCGAACGTCCCGCCTGAATCAGGTGCGCCATCAGCGCCCCACCCAGGCCCTGCCCCCGCAGCTCCGGCACCACGCCGAGGTGGGCCAGATAGTGCATGTCGCCCTCCGGCGGCCGGATCACCGACTCCACCCGCAAGCCGCGCACGATCACCGCGCCAGCGCGCAACAAACCGTAGTGCGCCACGATCTGGCGCGCCGCGGCCAGCGTAAAGGGCCATTTGCTGTCGGCACCGAACCCAGCACCCACCGCCACCACCTGCCCGCGCCACTCCCCGACCCAGTGATTGCGCCAACCGAACTCGCCATCGCCATCGACAAAGCAATGCCGCAGGAAGGCCTGCGCCCCCTCGCCCTTGGCATTGGCGAACACGTAGTCGAACGCGGCCGGCCCCGAGCTGTAGATCAAGGGCACCGCGGCGGCGGCATCCTCCGCACGGGCCGGGCGGAATCGCACGTGCACCCCGGAAGCCGCCTTGTTGCCGTGCCCTTTAGCCATAACCACCTCGATCGCCACTCACCGATACGGCGCGCAGCTTAGGGCAACACACGCATCGCGCGCAGTGGCGGCAGCGACCGCGACAGGGGGTGGAAGCGGCCACGAAGTGAGCGGGGACGCACGTCAGCCTCTACACTAAGGAGCTTATGCGCGGACGTATTCCTGACAGCTTCATCGACGAATTGCTTGCCCGCGTCGACATCGTCGATGTGATCGAGCGGCGCGTGCCGCTGAAGAAGGCCGGCCGCGAATGGACCGCCTGCTGCCCGTTCCACAACGAACGCACCCCCTCGTTCTATGTCAGCCCGGCCAAGCAGTTCTTCCACTGCTTTGGTTGCGGTGCACACGGCAGCGCGCTCAAGTTCCTGATGGATTACGAGCGCCTGGAATTCCCCGATGCGGTAGAGGAACTGGCCCAGTCGGTCGGCCTCACCGTGCCCCGCGAAGGCGGCGACGACCGCGCCCCGCGCGAGGACAAGACCGACCTGTACGCCCTGCTGGACGCCAGCGCCCGCTGGTACGAAAGCGAGCTGCCCAAGAGCAGCGAGGCACAGGCGTACTGCAAGAAGCGCGGTCTGGATGCGCAAACCATCCAGCGCTTTCGCATCGGCTGGGCGCCCGCTGGCTTCGATGGCGTGATCAAGGCCCTGGGTGGCAGCGACCGCCGCATGCAATTGCTCAACGAAGCGGGCATGGTGGCCAGCAACGAACGCGGGCGTCGCTACGACCGCTTCCGCGAACGCCTGATGTTTCCCATCCTGGATCGCCGCGGCCGCGTGATCGCCTTCGGTGGCCGCATCATTCCCAGCGCGGCCCCGGCCCGTGAGGGCCAGGATGGACAGAAGGAACCCGGCCCCAAGTACCTCAACTCGCCCGAAACGCCGCTGTTCCATAAAGGCCGCGAGCTGTTCGCGCTATGGCAGGTAAAGCAGGCCAACCCCAGCCTCTCGCGTATCGTGGTGGTGGAGGGCTATATGGACGTGATCGCCATGCACCAGGCCGGGCTGCCCATAGCGGTGGCTACGCTGGGCACGGCGACCACGCCCGAGCACACCGAAGTGCTGTTCCGCGCCGCACCCGACGTGGTGTTCTGCTTCGACGGCGACCGCGCCGGCCGCGCGGCGGCGTGGAAGGCGCTGGAATCGGCACTGCCGCGTCTGCGCGATGGTCGACAGGCGTACTTCCTGTTCCTGCCCGATGGCGAAGATCCCGACACGCTGATCCGCAAGGAAGGCAAAGACGGCTTTGAGAAACGTCTGAAAGCGGCCACGCCACTGTCCGAATATTTCTTCGGGGAACTTGCCCATGACGTGGACACCGCCAGCCTGGACGGTCGCGCCCGCCTGGCAGAGCGTGCCCGCCCGTTGATCGCCAAACTGCCCGATGGCGCCTTTCGCGATCTGATGGCGCAAGAGCTGGAAAAGCGCACCGGCGCGCGCGCCGCACTGAACGCCGATCCCGCCGCGCGCCAACCGGTGCAGCGCTCCATGGTGGTCCAACGCTCGTTGGTGCGTAGCGCCATCGCCCTGCTGCTGGCCCAGCCGGGTGCGGCCGACCAGGTGGAGCGTCCCTACGGCTTCCTGCGCCTGGACAAGCCCGGCGTGGCCTTGTTGGCCGAGCTGATCGACCTGGCGCGCTCGCGACCGGGCATCAACTCCGCCAGCCTGGTGGAGCACTTTGCCGAACGCAGCGAATACGGCGCCTTGCAGAAACTGATGGCCGCCATGGTGGTAGGCGAGCCGGAAGCCCAGCGCGCCGAATTCTTCGATGCGCTCAAGCGCATGGAGCAACAGGCGGTCATCCAACGCCGTGACTGGCTGACCGCCAAAAGCCGCGAAGGCGCCCTCGACAGTGCCGAAAAAGCCGAGCTGCGCGAACTGCTCGCCGCACGCGTAACGTCGCCGGCACGCTGAGTTTCACCTGCGCGTGAAGCGCCGGTGCCGGCCCTCGCCCGGCATGACAACAGCCTTCTAACCATTCCCCCCGCAAGATGTGCGCTCGCTGGCGCCCAGCCAACCGGGGGGAAGCCGGGCAAATTCACCGTGCGCCGCGTCAAGCGCGTCGACACCTTCGTATGGGATCATCGACCCTCCCCTGTAGGCATGGGCAACTCACGCGGGCATGGATGTAGATGGAATTGCTTGAACGACTGGTGACCCTGTTCGCCGAGAATGGCTACCTCGCGGTGTTTATCGCGCTGTTGCTGTGTGGCGCGGGCTTCCCCCTGCCCGAGGACATCACCCTGGTGGCCGGCGGCGTGATCACCGGCCTGGGCTACGGCAACGTGCACGTGATGTTCGGCGTGGGCATGGCCGGCGTGCTGGTGGGCGATGCGGGCATGTTCCTGCTCGGCCATCACTATGGCGCACGCATCCTGCAATGGCGCATGGTGGCGCGCGTGCTCACGCCCGAGCGCTACGCCAAGGTGCAGGAGAAATTCGAACGTTACGGCAATCGCCTGATGTTCATTGCCCGCTTCCTGCCGGGCATGCGCACGGCGGTGTTCATTACCGCCGGCTCTACCCATCGCGTAACCTTCCTGCGCTTCTTCCTGCTCGATGGCGCCGCCGCGCTGATCAGCGTGCCGATCTGGGTGTATCTGGGCTACTTCGGCGCCGACAACCACGAATGGCTGGCCATGTGGATCCATCGCGGACAGAACGGGTTGTGGCTGTTCGGCGGCATCGTGCTGGTCATAGCGCTGGCATTGTGGTGGCGTCACCGGCGACGCGTGGCTTGCCAGACCGAACAGCACTGAGCCACGCATGAGCGCACGGCCCTGGACCGACAAGCACTACGACGATGCGACGTTCGAGGACATGCAGGCCAACGGCGGCACGCTCGATGGCATCCGCTTTCGCGACTGCCGCTTCGTCCGCTGCCAGTTCAGTGAGGCTACGCTGGCGCAATGCCGCTTCAGCGATTGTGAATTTCGCGAGTGCAACCTGAGCCTGGCCAAGCTCACCGGCAGCGGCTTCGACGGTAGCCGCTTCAGCGATTGCAAGATGGTGGGCATCGACTGGACCCGTGCCTATTGGCCGCGCGTGCGCACCGCCAAGGCGTTGGCCTTCCATCGCTGCGTGCTCAACGACAGCTCATTCTTTGGCTTGGACCTGCGCGAGTGTGTGCTGACCGAGTGCCGCGCGGTGGACGTGGACTTCACCGATGCCAATTGCGAAGCGGCCGATTTCCAGGGCAGCGACCTGCGCGACAGCGTATTCGCCCGCACGCGGCTGGTCGGCGCCAACTTCCTCGACGCCCAGAGCTACCGCATCGACCTCTTCAACAACGACATTCGACGCGCCCGTTTCTCCCTGCCCGAGGCCGTAGCCTTGCTGGATGGCCTGGATATCGAACTGGAGGGCTGACGCGGCCCGAGGGCAGCGCCAGCCCTTCGCCGCTCAGGACGACGCGCCAGGAGGCGCGGAAGCCACTTCCGCCGCGTCCTTGCGGTTCCACCAGCCTCCACCCAGCGCCTGGAACAGGGCCACCGTGTCGGCATAACGCGCTGCCCGCGCCTGCACCAGCGCCAGCTTGGTCTGCTGCCAGGCCAGCTCGGTGGTGAGCAGACTGCTCTGACTGACATCGCCCAGGGCCACCTGCTGTTGCGCGATGGCGAGGCTGCGAGCCGCCGCCCGCTCGGCCCGCTCGGCCGCCGCCAAACCGCGTGCATCCGCCTCAATGGCATGCAGCGTATCGGCCACGTTCTGCACCGCCTGCAACACCGTGCTGCGGTATTGCGCCGCCGCTTGCGCATACGCCGCCTCGGCGCCGCGCTGCTTGTGCTTGAGGGCGCCACCATCGAACAGCGGCTGGGTCACCGTGGCACCCAGATTCCAGAAGCCACTGCCCGAGGAGAACACCTGACTGGCCTTCTCCGCCGCGCCACCGAAGGAGGCATTGATCTGCACATTGGGCAGGCGATTGGCGAGGGCGACACCGACCTGGGCGCTGGCCGAGTGCAGTTGCTCCTCGGCCGCACGTACGTCCGGCCGCTGCTCCACCAATTGAGCCGGCAGGCTCAATGGCAATTCGGTCGGCAATTGCAGCGCATCCAGGTCAAATACGGCGCCTAGATCCTGATCCGGCGTACGACCACTCAGCATCGCCAACAGGTCGCGCTGCTGCGCCAGCTGTTTCTCCAACGGCGGCAAGGTGGCCTTGCTCTGCTCCAGCGCGGTGACCTGCGCGGCCACCGTGGCCTCGGCCGCGTCACCCAAGGCGCGCTGCTGCTGCAAGGTGCTGAGGATGGTGGTCTGTGCGTCGATGATTTGCCGGGTGCTGGCGATCTGCGCGCGCAGCGAGGCTTCCTGGATCGCGGCATTCACCAGATTGCTGGTCAAGGTGAGGTAGGTGGCTTCCAATTGAAACCGCTGCGCATTCGCCTGGGCGGTCAAGGACTCCACCTGCCGTCGATTGGCGCCCCACAGGTCCAGCGTATAGCCCACGCTGACCTGGGCCGTGGTCAGGCTGTACAGGCTGGCATTGGAGGCGGCACCGCTGGCGACGTCGTTGGCATAGTCCTGCCGTGTGGAATTCACGCTGCCATTGATCGTGGGGAAGTAGGCGCCACGCTGGGCGTAGACGGCCTCCCAGGCCCCTTTCAGGGCCGCATGTGCCGCTTCCACATCGGCGTTGTGCTTGAGCGCATCATCGATCAGCGCATTGAGCGGCTGCGAATGGAACAGCGTCCACCACTGGCCGGGAATATCCATGGACGACAGCAGCTGCTGCGGCGCGGCGTCCTTGCCAGCCGCCGATGCGGTGACGCTCGGCGTGGGCGTCGTGCTGTAGCCCTGCGCGGCGGGTGCGGTCGGACGATGGTAGTTCGGCCCAACGGCGCAACCGGCGAGCGCGACACCGATGGCCAGCGCCAGCGCGAGGCGAACGGGTACGCGAGACAGCGAAGTACGGATATCGATCATGATCAAAGCTCCCGCGTCGGATGCGGACGGTGCTGGCGACGGCGGCGCTCGATAAAGCGCTCGACGGCGAAATACAGGCCGGGCAGCACGAACAGGGTAAGCAACGTAGCAATGGGCAAGCCGCCTACCACCACGGTAGCGAGGCCGCGCTGCACGTCGGTGCCGATGCCGGTGGCGAGCGCCGCGGGCAGCATGCCCACACTGGCGACGGTGGCCGTCATCAACACCGGCCGGAAGCGCTCGGTGGCGCCTTCCAGCACCGCGTCCTTCAGCCCGTGGCCCTGTTTGCGCACGCGATTGATGTTGGACACCATGATGATGCCGTTCTGCACTGCCACGCCAAACAGCGCGATAAAACCCACCGCTGTGGCGATATTGAGCGTCTCGCCGCGTAGATGCAGCGAGATCAGGCCGCCCACCGTGGCCAGCGGCACCACACCCAGTACCAACGCGGCCTGATGGAGCTTGCCGAACTCGGCGAACAGCAACACCGCCATGATGGCCAGCACCAGGCCCATCACCACGATCAGCCGCGCCTGCGCGCGTTGCTGGTTCTCGAAGGTACCCGCCCACTGCAAGTGGTAGTTCTGCTTGTCGAAATGCACCTTGGCATCGATCTGCTGCTGCGCATCGGCCAGGTACTCAGACAAGGCGCGATCGCGATTGTCGATGCGGATGGTGATCTGGCGCTTGCTCTGCTCATGCGCGATGGTGCTTTCACCGGTGCGCAGGCGAATATCCGATACCTGCTTGAGCGGCACCTGCGCGCCACCGGCCGAGGTCAACGGCAACTGACCCACCGCCTCAATGTTGTTGGCTACGTCGTTGGAAACTCGTGCGGTCACGTTATAGATGCGGTCGCCCACATAGACCTGGGTGATCGGCGTGCCACCGAGTGCGGTCTGGATCAGGCTGCTCACATCGCTGATATTGATGCCGTAGCGAGCCGCGGCATCGCGGTCGGCGGTGATGGCCAACTGCGGAATCGGCGGTTCCTGGAAGATCGACGCCTCGGCCGTGCCGCGTACGCCGCGCAGCACGTCCACGATCTCGCCGCCAACGCGGCGCAGCTCGTTGAAGTCATCGCCATAGATGCGCAGCACCAAGGGGCTGTGCGCGCCACCGATCATGTCGTTCTCGCCGTCCACGATAGGCTGGCTAATGCCCACCGACATGCCAGGCAGCTGCTGCATGCGCGCATTGAAACGACGCAGGAACTCCGCCTTGCTCTCGCCGCTGGGCCAGGTGTCGTACGGCTTGAGGCCCACGCCCGCTTCCACGTGCGAGGGTGTCCACGGATCGGTGCCGGTATCGTTGCGCCCCATCTGGGTCACCACATAGGACACTTCAGGGAACTCGCGTACAGCACGGCGTAACTCGCCGGTCATCTCGCTGGCCTTGTCGAGCGACAAACCCGTGGGCATCTGCACCTGCAGCCACAACGAGCCTTCGTCCAGCTCGGGCAGAAACTCGCGGCCAATGCTCATGCCCAGCACCAGCACCCCGACGAAGGCGACGCCGGCCAGCGAGTACGCCACCGGAAGGCGGCCCAGCAACTTGCCCAGCGTGGCGGTATACGCCGCCTGCAAGCGTTCCAGCGGCTTGTTATGGAAGATCTTGCGCGGCTTGCGCAGCGCAAAATACGCCAGGCCGGGCGTGAGCGTGACGGTGCACAGCAAGGCCGCCAGCAAGGCATAACCCACGGTGAAAGCCATCGGCCTGAACAGCTTGCCTTCCGCATGCTCAAAGGCGAACAGAGGCAGGTAAGCGGTAACGATGATCAGCGTGGCAAAGAAGATCGAGCGCCCCACATGCTTGGTCACCGTCATCACGTCATCTTCGGTCAGCACGGCGCCGGGCTTTTCCTCGCGTCGACGCAGGATCGCCTCGGTAACCACGATGGTGCCATCCACAATCACGCCAAAGTCGATCGCACCCAGCGAAAACAGGTTGGCCGGCATGTGCGTGAAGTGCATCAGGATGAACACCGTGACCAGCGACATCGGAATGGCCACCGCCGCCACCATCGCCGAACGCGGGCTGCCCAGAAACAGGATCAGCACGATGCACACCAGGCCCACGCCTTCCATCACGGTGTGGAATACCTTGTCCTTGGTGGCCTCCACCAGATCGTCGCGATCGATGTACGGCACCACACGCACATCCTGCGCGGCCAGCTGCTTGTTGAGCTGCTCGACCGTGGCATGGATGCCCTGCAGCACCTGCGAGGGATTTTCGTACTTGAGCAGGTCGACGATGCCCTCAATGGTATCGGGGTTATTGTCCTTGCCCAGAATGCCCTGGCGCACCTGATGGCCGTACTGCAGCTTGCCCAGCTCGCGCACCAGCACCGGCACGCCATTGCTCTGCGTCACCACGATGTCGCCCAGGTCCTTGAGCGTGTGCACCATGCCGATGCCGCGCACGATGTAGGACTGTTCGCCGCGCGTAATGCGTCCACCGCCGGCATTGGCGGTATTGGCGGAAATGGCGCTGCTCACCTGGCTGACGCTGACGCCGTACTTGAGCAGCTTGGCGGGATCGAGCTCCAGTTGGAACTCCTTGGTGAAGCCACCGAAGGTATCCACGTTGGCCACGCCCGATACGCGCTGCAGCGCCGGCACGACCACCCAGGTCTGCAGCTCGGAAAGCTCCATCAGGTTCTTGGTGTTGGACTCCAGCGTGTAGCGATAGATTTCACCCGCCGGGCCGGACACCGGGTCGAGCCCGGGCGTAACACCCGGCGGCAAGGTAACCTGGCTGATGCGCTCCATCACGCGCTGACGCGACCAGTAATCCTCGGCACCGTCCTTGAATACGAGCGTGATAAGCGACAGGCCGAACGTGCTGCTTGAGCGCATGCTCACCAGACCGGGCGTGCCGGCCAGGCCACGCTCCAGCGGCGTGGTGATCTGCTGCTCGATCTCTTCCGCGGCCAAACCCGGAACCTGGGTGGTGACCTGCGCGGTGACGTCCGCGAGCTCGGGATAAGCCTCGATGGCCAACTGTGTCCACGAGTAGTAGCCAAAACACAGCACCAGCAACGACACCACGATGAACAGCACGCGCTTCGTGAAGCAGAAATGGAAGATCGCGTTAATCATTGAGCAGAACTCCGCCCTTCACGATCACACGATCGCCCGCGTTCAGTCCCTTGAGCACGCGCGCATCAGCCGACTCGTCGTAGCTCAACTCCACTTTGCGACGCTCGAACGTCCACGGCGACACCTCGACGAACACCGTGGTGCTGTCGTTGTTCATCAGCAGCGCCGATTGCGGCACGAACACCTGGGCCGGCTGCGGCACCGCCATGCTTGCCTTGGCGAACATATTGGGCTTTAGACGTCCATCCGCATTGGCAAAGACGGACCGCACCATGTCGCGACGCGTATCGGCCTGCAGCACCTGGCTGACGAAACTCACTTGACCGTGAAACACCTGATCCGGATAGGCCGACAGCGTGGCATCCACGGCCAGCCCCTTGGCCACCTGGCCCACATCGGCCTCCGGCACGTTGGCGGTGATCCACACCGAGCTTAGATCCGCGACGGTCATCAGCACCGCATTGGGATCGTTGGCGTACGCGCCCGGGGCGATGTTCAAGGCCGTCACGTAACCGCTGGTCGGCGCGACGATCTGGATGCTGCGCGCGCCGGCCGGCGTGCCGCCCGCGTTGAGCGAGCTGAGGCGCGTCTGCGCGCGATCCATCTCGGCCTTGGCCTGGTTGTAAGCACTTTGGGCCGATTCCAGGTCCTTCATCGCATTGCCACCGGCCTGCTGCACGCCGCGGGCACGCTCCAGCTGCCTCTGGGCCAGCGCCAAAGCATCGGTGGCCTTGACCACGTCAGCATGTGCCTGGGCCATGTCACCGGACTCGATCACCGCCAGCAACTGGCCGCGGTTCACATGATCGCCCAACCCCACCTTGAGCTCCGTCACGCGGCCCGTAAGCGGCGCCAGCACGTTGAACGTGCGCGCAGGGTCGGCCTCCACCGTGCCCGGAAACACCATCGCGTGCGGCTGGGTATGGACGTCTACCGGCGCCACCACCAGCTCCTTACGCAGCGGCGATTTCTCCGGCACGCGCAGCACGCCATGGTCATCCACGAACGCGGGGCCGGCATCCGCCCCCTTGTCGCCGTGAGAGGAACAGGCGGCCAAGGGCAAGCCAACGGCCAATGCAAAACACAGTCGGGTCAAGCGGTACGACATGGGTATTCCCCTGAAAATATTAGGCATACGTGCACTCGCTGCGGCCAACAAGCCACAGAGCGCGTGATGCGAAAGGGAAAGGTGCGGCTACTGATGAGCCGTCAACGCTTGACCCGTCCGCGGGCTGACCGGATCCGGTCGCCGCGTGCGGGGTCACTCCGAACGGAGGGTGCGCAAAAGCGGGATCGAATCGGTCAGCAAGAAAATTCGGATTCAGTCGATGGGTCCGGGTCCAATGTGCCGTCACTCCTTTACAAGACAAATACGATAACGACCAAGGCTTACGTCAGGTCGTCGCCGGCTCGCGTATCAGGCGATCCTGCAGCAGGCCCGCCCGCTCCAGCGGCAGGTAGGCCAGTGCGGCCAGGTGCGAATGGATGCGCTTGAGGTCGCGCAGGATGCGCAGGTAGACGTCCGCGCCGCCACCGCCATCGCGGCGCTCGCGCAGGGCCTTGATGTGCCGCTCCGAGGCCTCGTTCTCCAGGCGCCACAGGGCCTCCTTGCGTGCCACCAGTTGCTGGGCCGCACGCAAGTCGCCACGCAGGAACACGGTCAGCCCCAGGCGCAGGCTCTCCATCACCAGGGCGTGCATGGCGGCGAGATCCTGAATGTCTTCGGCACTGAAATCCTGGCCGTTCTGCGCCTTCTTGGCGGCGAACTCCATCAGGTTGTTGGCGGTAATGTCGCCGATGTGTTCGAGATTGATCACGAAGGCCAGGATCTCCTGGCTGCGCTCGCCATCCTCCTCGTTCAGCGCTTCGCCACCGAGATCGGCAAGGTACTCGCGAATCGCCATGCCCAGGCGGTCAAGGTAGGTATCCGTGCGGCTGATCGCGGCGGCGCTGCTGCGGTCGTCCTTGCCGAACACCTCCACCAACCCCTTGAGCATGCCCTCCACCATGTCCGCCATGCGCATGGACTCGCGCACCGTATTGGCGAGCGCCACATTGGCCGAATCCAGTGCGCCCTCGTCCAGGTACTGGGGCACGCCGGGGTCGTTGGGCTTGGGGGGATCGGGCAGCAGGCGAACCAGCAAACGGGCAAGGCTTTGCACCGGCAGCAGGAAGATCAGCGCCAGCCCGAGGTTGAACGCCGTATGGAAGTTCACCGCCATACGTGCCGGCGAACTGCCCAGCGGCGCCAGCCAGTGAGGCAACAACGACAGCAGCGGCAGGCAGACCACGCAACCGAACGCGCGCACCAACAAATTGCCCATTGGCAGACGGCGAGCGACTGGTGTGTGCGCCTCCATCAGCGCAGGAATGGTGCCGCCCAGGTTGGCTCCCAGCACCAGTGCCAGCGCACCCGACGCATCCACCACGCCTGCATTGGCCAGCGACACGATCAAGAGCACCACGGCGACGCTGGAATGGCACGCCCAGGTGAGCAGAGCGGCCACCAAAATGGCCAACACCGGCTCGCTCGCCAGGCTCTGCAGGATCGCGCGCAGCACCTGCGCGTTCTCCACGGGCGCCATGGCGCCCACCAGCAAATGCAAAGCCAGCAACATCAAACCCAGGCCGATGGAAACGCGGCCGAGGTTTTCGTAGCTCACATCATCGGTACGCCGATGAATGGCAAAGCCGAGCAGTATCAGCACCGGCGCCACGATGGCGATGTCGAACGACATTACCTGCACGATCAGCGTGGTGCCGACGTTGGCGCCCAACATCACCGCCAATCCCGGCGCGAGGCCCAGAAAGCCGCTGGCGGCGAACGAAGTCGCCATGAGGCCGGTGGCGGTACTGCTTTGCAGAACGGCGGTAACGCACACGCCAAAGCCGAAGGCCGCCGGACGATGACCGAGGTAACGCCCCATCCAGCGGCGCAGCGCGCTGCCATAACCGCGCAACACACCGCTGGTGACCATGTGCGTACCCCACAGCAGCAGCGCCACGTAGCCGGCAATATCGAGTAGAGCGAAGGTTCCCTTCATGGCTCCATCTCCTTGAAACAGTGGGGACGACAGCGCCGTCCACGTTTTCTTCGGGAAAGGCCGGACGTCTGCACCCGCGCCCGCGCCGGTGCCGTCCAAACCATCGTCAGGCTGGCGCCGAGGCGACCGGAGTCACCTCGCGCCAGCCATGAGCGCCAGCGTCAGAGCCAGCGACCGTAACGGCGGATGTACACCGTCTTGACGATCTGCGTAAGTACCGCGTAGGTGAACACGGTTACCGCAACCCAGCCGTAGTACACCATCGGCAACGCGACGAAACCGAACTTCGCGCCGATACCCGTGAACGGCAACACCAGGCCAATCAGGATGGTTGCCGTGGTGAGCGCCAGCACCGGGGCCGAAGCAATGCTCTGCAGGAACGGAATCTTGCGCGTGCGGATCATGTGCACGATCAGCGTCTGCGTGAGCAGGCTCTCCACGAACCAGCCGGTCTGGAAGAACGCCTGGTGATCGGGTGAGTTCGCGCCGAACACGTGCCACAACAGCCAATAGGTCGTCATGTCGAAGATCGAGCTGACGGGACCGATCCACACCATGAAGCGGCCGATGTCGCTGGCGTCCCACTTGCGCGGCTTGCGCAGGTACTCATCGTCCATGCGGTCGAACGGAATCGACAACTGCGAGGTGTGATACAGCAGGTCCAGCACCAGCAGTTGCAGCGGCAGCATCGGCAGGAACGGCAGGAACGCACTCGCCACCAGCACCGAGAACATGTTGCCGAAGTTCGAGCTGGCGGTCATCTTGATGTACTTGATGATGTTGCCGAAGGTAATGCGGCCTTCGATCACACCCTCTTCCAGCACCATCAAGTTCTTTTCGAGCAGGATGATGTCCGCCGACTCCTTGGCGATGTCGGTGGCGGTATCCACCGAGATACCCACGTCCGCCTCGCGCAGCGCCGGTGCATCGTTGATGCCATCGCCCAGGAAGCCCACCGTGTGGCCCTGGCGCTGCAGCGACTTCACCACGCGCGCCTTCTGCAACGGCGACATCTTGGCGAACACCGTGGTGCGCTTGACCAGCTCGTCGAGCTCATCGTCGTCCAGCGGCTCAATGTGCTTGCCTTGTGCCGAGTTCGCCACGTCCAGGCCGACCTCGCGGCAGATCTTGCGCGTCACCGCTTCGTTGTCGCCGGTGATCACTTTCACTTCAACGCCGTGGTGATGAAGCGCGGCAATCGCCGTACCGGCCGTGTCCTTCGGCGGGTCGAGGAAAGCCAGGCAACCGATCGCCGTGAGGCCGCTTTCGTCCGCCACGCCGTAGGCGCGATCGAGCGGCGGCTGATGCTTCACCGCCACCACCAGCACGCGCAAGCCATCCTCGTTGAGGTGACGCGTCATCGCCTTGATGCTGGCGCGCTGATCGTCGTCCATCGGCAGAATCTCGTCGCCCGCCTTGGCGTGCGAACAGATCGCCAGCATCTCTTCCACCGCGCCCTTGCAGACCAGCAGTTCGTTACCGTTGCCGTTGCTCACGATCACCGACATGCGGCGGCGCTGGAAGTCGAACGGGATCTCGTCGACGATGTGGAAGTGCTGCGCCACCTCTTCCAGGTCACGATGCGCCAGCACCGCCTTGTCCATCAGGTTCTTCAGGCCGGTCTGGAAACGGCTGTTGAGATAGCCGAACTCCAGCGCCTCGTCCGACTCTTCGCCAAACAGGTCCAGATGGCGCTCCAGCACGATCTTGTCCAGCGTGAGCGTGCCGGTCTTGTCCGTGCACAGCACGTCCATCGCGCCGAAGTTCTGGATAGCGTTGAGGCGCTTCACCACCACCTTGCGCTTGGACATCGCAATGGCGCCCTTGGCCAGGTTCGCCGTCACGATGAGCGGCAGCATCTCGGGCGTGAGGCCCACCGCTACCGACAGCGCGAACAAGAACGCCTGCAGCCAGTCACCCTTGTCCAGGCCGTTGATGAAGAAAACGATCGGCACCATCACCGCCATGAAGCGGATCAGCAGCCAGCTCACGCTCTTCACGCCGCGGTCGAAGCTGGTCTGCACGCGCTGGCCCACCACCGAGCGGGCGAGCGAGCCGAGATAGGTGCGACCGCCGGTGGCCACCACCACAGCCGTGGCCGTGCCACTGACCACGTTGGTGCCCATGAAGCAGACCGTGCCCAGATCCAGCGGGCTGTCGCCGGCCTGGCCGTCCAGTTCGTCATGCGCCTGCAACTGCGAAGGCGGCGCTTTCTCCACCGGCAGCGACTCACCGGTAAGAATGGCCTGGCTGATGAAAAGATCCTTGGCCGAGACCAGGCGCAGGTCCGCGGGCACCATGTCACCCGCCGCCAGATGCACGATATCGCCCGCCACCAATTCGCCCACCGGCACTTCGATGCGCTCGCTGTGGCCATCGGAGGCGCGGCGCGTCACCGTGGCGGTATTGCGCACCATCGCCTTGAGCTTTTCGGCTGCTTTGGACGAGCGGTATTCCTGGGTAAAGCTCAGGAACACGCTGATGAACACCATCACCGAAATAATCGTGGGGCCGGTGAGGTTGGTGTGATCGGTCGCCAGCTGCACGCAGGCCAGCACCAGCAGAACCACGATAAACGGGTTCATGAAGGCGTGCAGGAGCTGCTTGGTCCAATGCGGCGGACGCTCGTGCGACACCTCGTTCACGCCATCGCGATCGAGACGCTCGGCGATCTGCTCCTCGTTCAAACCGGCGGCACTGGTATCGAGCGCCGCGAACAGCGCCTCGTTATGGCGGAAGGCTTCTTGCGCCACGGCCACGCGCAATGGCGCGGCCGCATTCTTGCCGGCCGCCTTGCCGGTGACGGTCTGGGGGGAGTGCTTGGACATGACTCGCTTCCGTGAAAATCGGTGACATCAGGGCCGGACCAGCGAGCCGGCGGGGCCTTACCCCGCGCGTGACGCCATGACCTGCATTACAGACTTCGTCGCAATCGATCCCACGGGACTGGCGGAGGCCAGCCCTTGCGGGGCCATTCGATGCGCGACGAGGCCTTCATCAGTGACTGGATACCAGCTGTAGATGACGCTGCGCTTGCGGAGCGGCATGTTCATGCCAATGCGCCACCGGACGGCCGCGCGCAGGCTCGGCATTCCAGTGCATGTCCAGCGTGACGGCCGGAGCGGGGGCATCGTTGAGCGGTGCGGGGACCGTAATGGTCCAGGCACGACGGGAATCCACGGCACGGCCCGATAGCAGGCGCGCAGCCGTGTGCAAACGAAAGAAATCGCGAAGGAGCTTCATGGGCCCATCTCCTCGTTAACGGCGCCGACGGCGCCGTCAGAGGTGGGCCGGTCTTCCCTAGTCGAGGAAAGCGCCAGCCGACCGCAGGCGGTCGCCGCAGCAAGTCAGCTTGTTATGCGATGCCGGCACCCGATGCTCGCGGATGTCGACATTGCGACTAGGGTAAACGTCCATATGCCTTGGGTTGATAGGACAGAGGCCACGTGGGGCGCGTTGCGCCTGGTGGCGCGCGAATTGTCTTGCTGCGCTGCGCAAGTGTCAACCCTGTGACGGTGGAATGGGGATCGAAAGTTGCTGCGCTGCACACGCCGCCGCGACGCAGCCATGGGCGCGAGGCGCCCCATGATGGCACCGGCCTGTGCGACGCCCCGCGGGCAGGCCCCATGCATCGACCTTATGCGGGCGACTCAGCCCCGGCTGGCCCCTCGCGTAGCGGGTAGCAGACGCCCCTACCCGCGCCTCCCCGCCTGCACCCCGGCGGGGCTGCGAAGCGCACGCGATCGGCCACCACTCACGCCGCGCGTTGAAACACCATGCTCTGATGCTGCACCAGCGGCTCCATCAGCCAATGGTCCGCCAGCAAGAAGGCGAACAAGGCCATCAGGTACACGATGGAATAGTTGAACACCTTCATCGCGAACAACTCGTCCGGCGGATTGAGCAAGCGGATCGCGTAGTAGAGAAAACCCACGCCCAGCACCACGGCGCCACCCAGATACACCATGCCGCTGTAACCCGTGAGCGTCGGCAACAGCGTCACCAGCACCAACAGGATCGTGTAGAACAACACGTGCCAGCGGGTGAACACCACGCCATGCGTCACCGGCAACATCGGCACCTGCGCGCGGGAGTAATCATCGCGACGGAAGATCGCCAGCGCCCAGAAATGCGGCGGCGTCCATACGAAGATAATCAGGCACAACTGCAGCGCGAAGGCGTGCAGTTCGCCGGTGACCGCCGTCCACCCCAACACCGGCGGAATCGCACCGGCCAGGCCACCAATCACGATGTTCTGCGGCGTCGCACGCTTGAGGTAAGCGGTGTAGACCACCGCGTAACCGATCAAGCCGCCAAAGGTCAGCAACGCGGTGAGCGGATTCACCAGCAACACCAGAATCAGCATCGAGACGGCACCCAGCACCATGGCGAAGGTGAACACCTGGAGTGGCTTGAGATGTCCGGTGGCGAGCGGGCGATGGGCGGTGCGCGCCATCACCTTGTCGATGCGCTGATCGATCAAATGATTGAACGCCGCCGCCGAGGCGGAGGCCATCCAGATACCCAGCGTGCCGAACACCAGCGCCCGCCACGGCGGCACGCCCGGCACGGCGAGAAACATGCCGATGACGGCACAGAACACCAGCAACGCCACCACGCGCGGCTTGGTCAGCTCCAGGTACTCATGGAAACGACGGCTCATCGTCAGTAGCGCCCGTAGGAATGGAACATCGACTCGTCGTGGCGCTTCTGCGTGCGCGCCAGTGTAGCCAGCAAGGTAAACAGCAGCAGCGCCGCCACACCATTGTGCAACGTCGCCACCGGCAAAGGCAGCCCGAAATGCACATTGCTGATGCCCAGCAACACCTGCGCCACCAACACCACGGCCATCGCAAGCCCCTGTGCGCGCAGGCCGCGGCGCATGGCGCGCTGCGTCAGCCACGCCAGATAGCAGAACACCACCAGCGCACCGATGCGATGCGCGATCTGGATGGCGCTGCGTGCCGCCATGTCGAGCACACCGCCTTCGTAATTCACGCCAATGCCGCGCCACAAGACAAAGCCCTCATGGAAGTCGGTGGGCGGCATCCACTGCCCCAGGCACCTGGGGAAATCGGTACCGCAAGCCAGCGCGGCGTAATTGGACGACGTCCAGCCGCCTAGCGCGATCTGCGCCAGCAACAACACGATGCCCACCACCACGGCACGACGCAACGAGGCAAGCTGATCGTCGCGAGCGCTCACGCCCGCAAAACGCAGCGCGGCGTACGCCAACAACGCGAACGTGGCCATGCCGCCCATCAAATGCCCCATCACCACGATGGGCTTGAGCAGCAAGGTCACCGTCCACATGCCAAGCATCGCCTGGAATATCACCACCGACAGCGCCAGCACGCTGATGCGCCATGCGCCGGGGCGCTGCAAACCGATGGCCGCGATCAGTGGCAAAGCGATGGCAAGACCGGAGATCAGCAGCGACCAATGATGTTCGCCACGTATGTACAAGCCCACGCCCACCGCCGCGAAGATTGCGCCAAGGATCACCGCGTAACGTGCCCACGGGCGCCGCCAGCTGGCGATCAAGGCCAGCGCAAGCACCAGGGTGCCGAGCGTACCGGCAAGAAAACGGTGCACCTGCTCGCGCCATGCCTTGTGCGTTTCGAAGGGGCGATCCGGAAAGGCCTGGTTGGCCTGGGCGATTTCGTGCTGATGCTCGGGCCAGCTGATCTTGCCGTAGCAGGTAGGCCAGTCCGGGCACGACAAACCGGCGTTGGACAAGCGCACGAACGCCCCGAACATCACCACGCCAAAGGCAAATACCGCCGCCAGCAGGGCCAAGCCGCGAAGCACTTTGAGGGAACGGGCGCTCATCAACGAATCACCTTCTGCAGATCCTTGCGCAGGCCGGAGGGATCGAACCCCGCCGGATAAAACGACAGCGCCGTGCCATCGGACTCCACCAGCAACGCCGACACGCTATCGGCCGCCTCCGGCCGGAACGTGGCCAGTCGCGCCTGGGGGTCCTCGCCCAGTTGCCAATACTCGGTCATGCCGCTCTCCGCCGCATGGGCCGGAGGCATACCCACGTACAGCAGACGCAGGCGTGGCGCGTTGCGGTTGAGCGTAATGCGCGCCGCTGCCATCTTGGTCAGGGTATCCAGGCACTGCGCGGCGCAGTTCGGGCCCGCCAGCGCGATCAAGGTGAGCTTGGGCTCGCTGTCACGCCAAACCCACGCCTTGCCGTCGGCAAGATTCACCGGCAACTGCTCCTGGGCGAAATTGCGCTGCGGCAATACGGGCTGGCCGTTGGCCTTGCCGCTCGGCTGCCAGCCACCCAGGGTGAGCAGGCCCGCCGCCAGGATGGGCGCGGCAAACACCAGCATGATCAACAAGAGTTTGAGACGGCTCGCGCGCAGCGCGGCGGGATCGGGCTTATTCATGGGCGGTCCGACGGGGATGCGGGGCGACGGCGATGGAGCACCAGCAGAATCACCACCGCCGCGAGGGCAAAGGTGAACCACTGGAACGCATAGGCACGATGGCGCGCGGGCGGCATCGCGGAAAAATCGAGCGTGTGCTCGCGCACGTAGATGGCGCCAGGGTCCGGGTCCAGCGAGAGCACATACGGATACAGGGAGCGCCCCAGATCGGCGGAGACCTGCGCGATATCCAGGTATACCGTGGTCTTGGGCCAGCGCGTCTGGCGCGCCAATGCGTTGCCGCCCATTTCATACCCCACGCCCGGCGGCGGCAGATACAGGCCGTGCAGCTCCTGCATGGCCACGGGCAACGGCGGCAATTGCGGCGACTGATCGGTGCCATTACCCGGCAGGAAACCCAAATCCACCAGCAGCAAGCGATCGTCGTTGCGCAGACGCAAAGGCGCATAGACTTCCACCCCGCCGCGCTGATCGTGCTTGGGGTTGTCCAGCAGATAGAGTCGATCGGCCAGATACTCGCCGTGTACGCCAACCCTGGCAAACGCGTCCGCCGGAGGCTTTAGCGCCACTGCGGCAAAGTCACGCGGAGCGGCCGTTTCCGCTGCGGCATACCGTCGCAGAATGTCTTCCTTTTCCGTGGCGCGATGCAGCTGCCACACGCCCAAACGTATGAACAACAAGGCGCCTGCCAGCGTCAGCAGCAGTGCAAACCAGGATGGACGGCGCAGCCACTTCACGCAGAGGCACCGCGCACGGCCGCTATACTCGGACTGTCAATAACGTTCGGACCAATCACGTGGAAACCATCTACAAATATGCGCTGGTGATTCTGCTGCTGGTGGTGCTGTTCAATCTTGGTCAAGCCCTGTATTTCATGATGACCGACAAGGAAAGCAGCAAGCGCACGGTGTGGGCGTTGACGCGCCGCATCGGCTTGTCGGTGCTGCTCATCCTGATGGTTGTGCTCGGTATCTGGATGGGCTGGCTGCATCCCCACGGCGTGGGTCAGTAATTGTAGCTGGCTGGTGCCAGCGGCGCGCCGCTGCGACATCCGGTTCCCTCCAAGGCCCGCCACCTGGCGGGCCTTGGCGTTTCGGCCCGGCCGGGGAAACGGCAGCCACAAAAAAAGCCCGCCGTTCGGCGGGCTTTTTGCTGCGGCGCGCAAGCGCCTCAGAGGATGTAGACGAACATGAACAGGCCCAGCCACACCACGTCCACAAAGTGCCAATACCAGGCGACCGCCTCAAAACCGAAGTGGTGATCCTTGGTGAAGTGACCCTTCGCCACGCGCAGCCAGATAATGGCCAGCATGATGGTGCCCAACGTGACATGCATGCCGTGGAAGCCGGTAAGCATGAAGAAGGTCGAACCGTAGACGCCGCTCTGCAGCGTCAGGTTGAGCTCCCGATAGGCCTCGATGTACTCGTGCGCCTGGAAATACAGGAAGGTGGTGCCCAGCAGCACGGTAAGGCCCAGGAACACCAGGATCTTGCCGCGATGCCCCGCCTTGAGCGCGTGATGCGCGATGGTGATGGTGACGCTGGAGGTAAGCAGGATCAGCGTATTCAGCAGCGGCAAACCCCACGGAGCCACCGTCTGGAACTGGCCACCGATGCGCTCCGGACCACCGCCACCGCCGGCACCCCATGCGGCCGCGTAATCGCTCCACAGAAACTGGTGGGTCAGCACACCATGGCCATCGCCGCCCAGCCACGGCACCGCGAACATGCGGGCGTAGAACAGCGCACCGAAGAAGGCACCGAAGAACATCACTTCGGAGAAAATAAACCACATCATGCCCATGCGGAACGAGCGATCCACCTGGCTGTTGTAGTTGCCGGCGAGCGACTCGCGGATCACCGAGCGGAACCAGCCGAAGAACATCAGCAGGATGCCGATAAAGCCGACCGTAAGCACGGTCTTGCCGAAGCTGGCCTCACCCGGAGGGGCATTGAGCCAGTGCGCGGCACCGAACACGGTGACGAACATGACGACCGCGGCCACGATCGGCCATGAACTCTTGCTCGGAACGAAATAAGCGCCTTGCTGCTGACCCATGGTGCGATCCCCGTGGATTTCTCTTGTTTACTTCCGCCCCCGCCGAACGGCACAGGGAACTTCAACCCGCCGCGCCCAAACGGCGCGACGGTGGAATACTGCTGCGGCAACGCGTCAGGAGTACGTCAACCCTTGCCACAGCGAAAGCAGAAAAATCGCCAGAGCGATGGCGCCGAACACCGTGACGGTGCGTCGCACTCCGCGCTTGCGGGCCTGCTCGATCGTTGCGCTTGAAGGCTGCTTCATCCGACTCGACTCCGCCCGCTCCGGCACACGACCGGAGCAGTCATGCATGTACTTAGTCTTCGACGTGGCCGTGAGCCAACTCGTCGTCGTGGATCACCGGCGGCACATCGAACGTGTGGTACGGCGCCGGCGACGGCACCGTCCACTCCAGGCCCTTGGCACCTTCCCACACGCGGTCGGCAGCCTTCTTCTTGGAGAACCACACGGCATGGACGATCACGCCGAGGAAGATCAGCTGCGAGGCACCGAACAGGAAGCCGCCGATGGAGCTGATCATGTTGAAGTTGGCGAAGGCGACGTTGTAGTCGGGGATACGGCGCGGCATGCCCGCCAGGCCCAGGAAATGCTGCGGGAAGAACAACACGTTCACCCAGATCACGCTGTTCCAGAAGTGGATCTTTCCCCACGTCTCGGAATACATGTGGCCGGTCCACTTCGGCAGCCAGTAATAGGTGGCGGCGATGATCGCGAAGATCGCACCGGTCACCAGCACGTAATGGAAGTGCGCCACCACGAAGTAGGAATCGTGGTACTGGAAGTCGGCCGGCGCCAACGCCAGCATGAGGCCCGAGAAGCCGCCGATAGTGAACAAGATCACGAAGGCCACGGCGAACAGCATTGGGGTCTCGAACGTCATCGAGCCACCCCACATGGTGCTCACCCAATTGAACACCTTCACGCCCGTCGGCACCGCGATCAGCATGGTGGCGTACATGAAGAAGATCTCGCCGCCCAAGGGCAGGCCCACCGCGAACATGTGGTGCGCCCACACAATGAACGAGAGGAAGGCGATCGAGGCAATCGCGAACACCATGGCCTTGTAGCCAAAGATCGGCTTGCGGGCGAAAGTGGGGATGATCTCCGAAACCAGGCCAAAGGCCGGCAGGATCATGATGTAGACCTCGGGGTGACCGAAGAACCAGAAAATGTGCTGGAACAGCACCGGGTCACCGCCACCGGCCGCATTGAAGAAGCTGGTGCCAAAATACTTGTCGGTGAGCAGCATGGTCACCGCGCCCGCCAGCACCGGCATCACCGCGATCAGCAGGAACGCCGTGATCAGCCAGCTCCACACGAACACCGGCATCTTGAGCAGATCCATGCCCGGCGCGCGCATGTTGAGGATGGTAGCGATGATGTTGATCGCACCCATGATGGAGCTGATACCCATCAAGTGCACCGCAAACACCACATAAGCCACCGAATCGCCCTGCAGCGACAGCGGCGGATACATGGTCCAGCCACCGGCAGGGCCGCCACCCGGTAGAAACAGGGTGGACAGCAGCAGCGCGAAGGCGAACGGCAGAATCCAGAACGACAGGTTGTTCATGCGCGGCAGGGCCATGTCCGGCGCGCCGATCATCAACGGGATCATCCAGTTGCCCAGGCCCACGAAGGCCGGCATCACTGCACCGAAAATCATCACCAGCGCGTGCATGGTGGTCATTTCGTTGAAGAAGTACGGCTGCACCAGCTGCATGCCGGGCTTGAACAACTCCGCGCGTATCACCATCGCGAAGCTGCCGCCAATAAAGAACATCAGGAGTGAGAACACCAGGTACAGCGTGCCGATGTCCTTGTGGTTGGTGGACATGCACCAACGCACAAAGAAGTTCTTGGGCGCGCCGTGATGATCGTCGTGGTGATCGTGCGTGGCTGCGTGGGCCATAACCTTACACCTCTACCTAAAAGCGGATACGTTGGACGAGCTGAGCGATCAGCCCTGATGGCCCTGGGAAACGGGTGCGTCGGAAGCCTGTGCGGTAGCCGGCGCGGGCGCGGTGGAAGCCGCCGCCGGAGCCGCCGGCGCGGGCTGAGTGGCCTGCGCCTGCTGCTCGGCCAGCCACTGCTCGAACTCCGCCTTGGGCACCGCCTTCACCACGATCGGCATGAAGCCGTGGTCCTGGCCACACAGTTCCGCGCACTGTCCGCGGTACTCGCCCGGCTCTTTGATGTTGGTCCAGGCCGCATTGACGATGCCGGGGATGGCATCCATCTTCCAGCCCAGCGCCGGCACCCACCACGAGTGGATGACGTCGCCGGCGGTGATCACGAAGCGGATCTTGGTGCCAACCGGAACCACCAGCGGCTTGTCCACGTTGATCAGGTAGGTGTTGTAGCCGTCCACCTTGACCGCATTCGGGTCGAGGCCGGAGTTGAGCTGACGGGTTTCGTCGCTCTCACGGTCGAGCTTGGACATGAAGCCGACCTTGTCGATCGCCTTGCCCTTGTAGTCGACGTAGTCATAGCGCCATTTCCACTGGTAGCCGGTGACCTTGACGGTCATTTCCGAACCGGTGGTATCGGCGAAGGTGCGCAGGCCGCCCGTGGCCAGGTAGGCCAGCACGATCAGGATGATCACCGGAATGGTGGTCCAGACGATTTCCAGCGTGGTGTTATGCGACCACTTTTCGGCCACCGCGCCGCGCGACTTGCGGAAGCGGAACATGGCGATGAACATCGCGCCGAACACCAGCACGCCGATCACCACGCACACGCCGAGCGCGACGTTGTTGAGGAAGTAAGGCTCGGACGACCACTCGGCAGCGCCGCGGGTCATGTTCAACTGTCCTGGCTGGGGATTGGCGAATGCCACGCCGCCGAACATTGCGAGAGCGAAGAGTGCGCATGCCGCAACTGCTCGCTTGATACTGCCAGGCCTGATGCCACCGCCAAATGTCATGTGTTGCACCTTTGTGCGTCTGAACCTACCTGCGTCGCCGAGGATCGTTGAGCTCCCTCAGCAACACCATGAGTTTCCTAGACAGCTCGGCACGTTCCTCATCCGCGAGAAAAGCACCGATTTCCAGCTCCCGTCCGTGCGACGTAAGCAACAGACGAGCCCTCCCCTGCTCGGCCTTCCACTGTACGCGCACCCAATAAACGGGAAAGCGCGCACATCGACGACCTGGCAGGAATTGCACCTCCAGCGACGATTCGTCGAGGGTGATGCGCTCGCTGCGGTCGCCAGCCCGCCAGGCTACGCCAAGGGCGAAAGCCACTGCGGAAGACTCGACCAAGGCAAACAGCGGTGCAAAGACATTCCCCTGCCACGCCCCCAACCCGGCCGTCGTCAGTGCCAGCGCCGCCAATACTCCGATGAGTCGACGCAGATCCCGGCGGCTGAGGGCACGATTTGGCTTGAGCCACATCGTTGCGCACGGCGAGCCGGCACCAGCAGGTCGAAGCACGATCATGAGGATCCGGCGTGCCTGGAACATCGGCATGATAGGCCGCCTCGACCACGATGAGCAACAACGCCGCAGGCGCTTGATTTGAAGCGGGGATGAACGAGAAATGTGTGCGACCGATGACACGCAGCACGCACGCGCACCATCACCTTTGCCTTGCACGTCATAGGCTTGCACTCGCACGCCGTGGGTCGTGCATGGCCCATGGACCCGCCCCGGAGGGGGTGCGACGGTTTGCCACGGGTCGCGCCGCAGCGCGCCGGCCGCAGCGGCGAGCTGGCGCCGCTGGGTTCGCCCCGGCCCCGGCACGCCTGGGCATCGGCACCCACCGGCTCCCCGCAAAGCCATCCACATATATAAGGTGTGCCGCAGCGCAACACCCCCGTACGGATGCGTGCGCATTCCCCCACGCGTACAATCCGGCGATTCCCCGCCCCGCCCTCTGTTCTGGCCATCCTGTGACACAGCCCATACTTAGCCCCGAACTCCCGACCGGCGTGCAGCCGGCCCGTGCCCGCATTACCGCGGCCTGGTTGCGTGACGAGACCGAAGCGGTCAACGACCTGCTGGCCCAGGCCACCCTGCCGCCCGCTGAGCGCGAGAAGGTGATCGACCTGGCCGCCGACCTGGTCAGCCGCGTGCGCGCCCGCGCCAAGGACCAGAGCGCGGTCGAATCCTTCATGCGCCAGTACGACCTCTCCTCCGAAGAAGGCGTGCTGTTGATGTGCGTGGCCGAAGCACTGTTGCGCATTCCCGACAAGAGCACGGCGGACAAGCTGATCCGCGACAAGCTCGGCGACGCCAACTGGAAGAAGCACCTCGGCCAGAGCGAGTCGATGTTCGTCAACGTGTCGACCTGGGGCCTGATGCTCACCGGCAAGCTGGTGACGCTGTCGGAGGAAACCCGCCACGACTTCACCGGCGCCCTGCGTCGCCTGGTGGGCCGCGCCGGCGAGCCGGCCGTTCGCCTGGCCGTCCGCCAGGCCATGCGCATCATGGGCCACCAGTTCGTGATGGGGCAAACCATCAACGACGCGCTGGATCGCTGCGCACAAAAGGAATACGCGGTGTATCGCTATTCCTACGACATGCTCGGCGAATCGGCGCTCACCAGCGAAACCGCCGAGCGCTACCAGCAGGATTACCGCAACGCGATCGCCGCCATCGGCTCGCGCGGCCCGTTCGCCAACCACACCGATGCACCGTCGATCTCGGTGAAGCTCTCCGCGCTGCATCCGCGCTACGAAGTGGCCAAGCGCGAGATCGCCCGTCGCGACCTCACCGCCAAGCTGCTGGAGTTGTCGCAGCTGGCCATGAGCAAGGGCATCGCGCTGTCCGTGGACGCGGAAGAAGCCGATCGCCTGGAACTGTCGCTGGACATCATCGGCGATGTGTTCGCGCACCCCTCCCTGCAAGGCTGGAATGGCCTGGGCATCGTGGTGCAGGCCTATTCCAAACGCACCCCTTTCGTCATCGACTGGCTGATCGAAACCGCCCGCGCCACCGGCCGCCGCTGGTACGTTCGCTTGGTGAAGGGCGCCTATTGGGACGCCGAGGTCAAGCGCGCCCAGGAAAACGGTCTCTCCGGCTACCCGGTGTATACACGCAAGCCCAATACCGACGTGTCCTACCTGGCCTGCGCGCGCAAGCTGTTCGATGCCGGCGTGGAACTGATCTATCCGCAGTTCGCCACGCATAACGCGCACACCATCGCCGCCGTGCATCACATCGCGCATGGCCGTCCTTACGAGTACCAGCGCCTGCACGGCATGGGCACGGATCTGTACGCCGAAGTGATCGGCAAGCAGAACCTCAATGTGCCGTGCCGTGTGTACGCGCCGGTGGGCACGCACGAAGACCTGCTGCCTTACCTGGTGCGTCGCCTGCTCGAAAACGGCGCCAACACCAGCTTCGTCAACCGCGTGGTCGATGAGACGCTGCCGGTACGCGACCTAGTGGCCGATCCGTGCGAAACCGTGCGCTCGTTTGCCTCCATCCCCCACCCGCGCATTCCGCTGCCGGTGAACCTTTACGGTGAGAATGCTGCGCCTGCGCAGAATTCAACTTTTGTATCCAGGAAGAACTCCATGGGCGTCAACTTCTCCAACGACAACGAACTGAAGGCGCTGGCCGAAGCCATCCAGGCCAAGTCCGGCCCGTGGACGGCCGAACCGCTGGTGGCGGGCGCCAGCAGCACGGGCGCCACCGTCTCGGTGACCAACCCGGCCGACCGCCGCCAAGTGGTGGGCAGCTACGTCACCGCCGACAGCGCCACCGTGGACAAGGCCCTGGCCAACGCTGTTCGCGCGCATCACGCCTGGGATCACCTGCCGGCCGCCAGCCGCGCCGCCATCCTCGAGCACGCCGCCGAACAGCTGGAAGCCCGTCGCGGTGAATTCATCGCGCTGTGCGTGCGCGAAGCCGGCAAGAGCCTGCCCGACGCCATCGCGGAAATCCGCGAAGCGGCCGACTTCCTGCGCTACTACGCCGCCATGGCGCGCCGCCTGTTCGGTCATCCCGAACAGCTGCCCGGCCCCACCGGCGAAAGCAACCAGCTGTTCTTGAGCGGCCGTGGCGTGTTTGTCTGTATCAGCCCGTGGAACTTCCCGCTGGCCATCTTCCTGGGCCAGGTCAGCGCCGCGCTCGCCGCCGGCAACAGCGTGATCGCCAAGCCCGCCGAGCAGACCAGCCTGATCGGCTACGCCGCCGTAAAACTGCTGCACGAAGCCGGCGTGCCCGCCGACGTGCTGCAGTACCTGCCCGGCGATGGCGCCACCGTCGGCGCCGCCCTTACCCGCGATCCGCGCGTGGCTGGCGTGGCCTTCACCGGCTCCACCGAAACCGCCTGGGCGATCAACCGCGCGCTGGCCGCACGCAATGCACCCATCGCCGTGCTCATCGCCGAAACGGGTGGCCAGAACGCGATGATCGCCGACTCCTCCGCACTGCCCGAGCAGATCGTCAAGGACGTGATCTCCTCCGCGTTCCAGTCCGCCGGCCAGCGTTGCTCGGCCGCGCGCGTGCTGTTCGTGCAGGAAGACATCGCCGACAAGGTCTGCGACATGCTCGCCGGCGCCATGGGCGAACTGAAGGTAGGCGACCCGGGCCAGCTCTCCACCGACGTGGGCCCGGTGATCGACGAAGACGCCAAGAAGATCCTCGTCGATCACGCCGCGCGCATGGACAAGGAAGCCAAGAAGATCGGCGAAGTGACGCTCGACCCGGCCACCACCGGCAACGGCACCTTCTTCGCGCCGCGCGCCTACGAAATCCCCTCGCTGTCCACGCTTACCCGCGAAGTGTTCGGCCCGGTGCTGCATGTGATCCGCTGGAAGGGCAACGAACTGACGAAGGTGGTCGACGACATCAACGCCACCGGCTACGGCCTCACGCTCGGCATCCACAGCCGCATCAACGACACGGTGGATTACATCCAGAGCAACGCGCGCGTGGGCAATTGCTACGTCAACCGCAACCAGATCGGTGCGGTGGTCGGCGTGCAGCCATTCGGCGGCGAAGGCCTCTCCGGCACCGGCCCGAAGGCCGGCGGTCCGCACTACCTGCTGCGCTTTGCCGGCGAGCGCACGCTCACCATCAACACCACGGCGGCGGGCGGCAACGCCTCGCTGCTGACCATCGGCGAATAATCGCCATGCAAAGGCCGGCGCGCGAGCGCCGGCCTTTTTTGTTTGCCCCAGGAGCCACCGTCGTGCGGCATCACCGCTTGCGTGCATCCTTGCTGAGCATCGCCCTATCCCTGCCGCTTGCGGCAGCCGCTCAAGACCCCGGCGCGGAACAACGCTTCGCCGCCACGCTGCACCTGGGCGCATCGCCAAACGTGCGCTACCTCGACGTTGCCGGCAAACCCCTGGACTACGCCGCCTTCGCGCAGCAACTGGGCCAAGGCCGCGACTACAGCATTACCCGCGACAGCCAAGCCCATGCCGCCGCGCTGCGCCTGCGCCGCCCCGGCGCATCCGCCGGTGAAGCCGGTCGCTTCGCCTTCAGCCGCGGCGATGCCTTCCCGCCCTTCGAACTCACCTCGCTACAAGGCAAGACACAACGTCTCGGCGATTTCCGCGGCCGCTACACCCTGGTGAGCTTCTTCTTCGCCGACTGCGCCCCCTGCATTGCCGAAGTGCCCACGCTCAACGCGTACGCAAGCGCGCACAGCGATATGAACTTCGTCGCCATTACCTATGAAGATGCCAACCAAGCCAATGCCTTCGTGCGCCAGCGCGGCCTGGAATGGAACGTACTGGTCGATGCCACCGCACTCACCGACACCCTCGGCATCGGCACCTATCCCACCGTGATGCTGATCGACCCCGAAGGCCGCGTCGCCGGCGCCGCCGTCGGCATGAACCTGCGCGACGACTCCGCAAAACGCCTCGCGGATCTTTCGGGGTGGATCGAGCAATGGCGCAAGCCGCTGCCACCAAGAAAATAGTTTCTCCGACGCATTCTCATAAAAATGACTACCAGACGCCGCCATTTCGTCAGCACTATTGGTTGCACCGAATTCGCGCTGCCTAAGAGATTAAAAAGCCCTGCGTGATTCAGAGACTTGCTGACCAGCTCAGCATGGCCGCAAGCGCATCTATCTATCACTGGGCAGTGGCCACGCCTCTTATGATGGACCAATCATTCGTGCAGCCACTCTTATCAGGACTGAAAGCAGTTGTCTGTACTGAAGGCAGTTAGTAGACGCATTGCGGGATGACCGGCGCTTTCGCACGTTCAACGTCATCGATGACTTGAGCCGGGAGGCGCCCGCGATCAGGTCGACTTGTACATGCCGGCGACTCGCGCCACCCGCACACTGAAGCGCATCGCATCACATCGCGGCTTGGCTTGGCTTGGCTTGGCTTGGCTTGGCTTGGCTTGGCCATCCTGCCAAGCTGCGTCTGGACAATGGCCCGGAATTTGTCGCATTGGCATTAACCGAATGGGCGAGGCGCAAAGACATCGCCATGGACCTCATCGAGCATGGCCGCCCGATGCAGAACGGATACGTCGAACGCTTCCATAGCAACTACCGGCGTGGCGTGCTCGACATGCATGGTTTCCGCACCCTCAACGATGAGCGTGAGCACGCGGACCAGTGACCGACCAACTACAACCGCGAGATTACCCATCACATATTCGGCGGGCTGACGCCCGCCGAATTCCGTCTCCAGAACGACCGTGCCACCTCCCGTTATTTTTGGCACCGATCTGAGGGAAAGCGACAGAAGTAAATCGTCAAGCCGGCGGAATGCCAAAAGTGGTGATGTAGCAATGTCCACTGCTTACCTCATAATCCACAAAGACGGGGAGCTGAGCTACGCGAGCGGCCAATACGGTTGACCAAAGCAATTTGCTACGTTGCTCGCTCTCGTTAGGAGGAATCTCCACGAGACCCATGTTGCATGTCGAGCCGGTATTCCACAGCGCAACAGCAACACCTCCGTAAGATTGCATCGTCCAGCTATTAGGTATCGCCTGAACTCGCACCGCGAAAGACTCTGCAGAGAAGAATGCCATGCTGGCAGCGAGGCCAGCGACAGTTCGAGAAAAGATGCTCATCAGTTTTCGTCCTTGAGTAAAAAGTAAGACGCTCGTGGTCTTCCTCAAATATTGAATCGGCCTTAGCCGACAAATGTCTTGGAGAGCAGCATGCGTACAGCGATCATACCCACGCTTAGCCAAGGCCATATCAGGCATGTCTGATATTGACCCACCCCCGTTTTCTAGGCCAACAGTCGGTAGAGAATCCGACCTGGGTAATCCCCCCGTTTTCCACGGGGCTCAGAAGTAGAAACTAAGCGGCCATGGCCAGCCGTTGCTTTGGTGTAAATCCGCCCAGGGCCATGTTCGGGCGGTCGTGATTGTACGTCCACATCCAGTC
>NZ_JAELTT010000367.1 GCF_016428975.1 Dyella sp. ASV21 | reverse complement strand
CCCCCCCCCCCCCCCCCCCCCCCCCCCCCCCCCCCCCCCCCCCCCCCCCCCCCCCCCCCCCCCCCCCCCCCCCCCCCCCCCCCCCCCCCCCCCCCCCCCCCCCCCCCTTTTTAATGATCCGGCGACCCCCGAGATCTACACCCGAACGTTGTCGTCGGCAGCGTCAGATGTGTATAAGAGACAGGCCTTGCTCCAAGCCCAGCAAGGCCAGCCGCGCCTGACTGACCAAGGCCAGCGGGCCAGCCTCATCCCTGCGCCCGCGCATCCCGCGCTGAAACGGCCCTTGAGTCACCCGACCGTTGCCCCTGAAA
>NZ_JAELTT010000366.1 GCF_016428975.1 Dyella sp. ASV21 | reverse complement strand
CCCCCCCCCCCCCCCCCCCCCCCCCCCCCCCCCCCCCCCCCCCCCCCCCCCCCCCCCCCCCCCCCCCCCCCCCCCCCCCCCCCCCCCCCCCCCCCCCCCCCCCCCCCCCCCCTTTTACACCCCCACCACGCCAACCGAGATTCGGTCACGGGTCTCGTGGGCTCGGAGATGTGTATAAGAGACAGGGATACGCTGGAGCTGGAGTTCACCGAGAGCACGCTGATGGAGCACAGCGCCACCACCCGCCGTCACCTCACCGCTTTGCGCCAGCTCGGCGCAGGCATTGCCATCGACGATTTCGGCACCGGCTAC
>NZ_JAELTT010000365.1 GCF_016428975.1 Dyella sp. ASV21 | reverse complement strand
GGTGGATCAGTGCGTGCAAGGCGGCGAAACGCTGTTCGCCAACGCCGCGCGCAGCGACATGGCCACCCTCGATATCCAGCAAGGACGCGCCGCCGATGCCGTGCACCTGCTGGAGAGCTACTACGCCTGTCTCTTATACACATCTCCGAGCCCACGAGACCCGTGACCGAATCTCGGTTGGCGGGGTGTGGGTGTAAAGGGGGGGGGGGGGGGGGGGGGGGGGGGGGGGGGGGGGGGGGGGGGGGGGGGGGGGGGGGGGGGGGGGGGGGGGGGGGGGGGGGGGGGGGGGGGGGGGGGGGGGGGGGGGGGGGG
>NZ_JAELTT010000364.1 GCF_016428975.1 Dyella sp. ASV21 | reverse complement strand
CGCGCAGCGGCTCGGTGGCCGACAAGCCGGTGGCTAATGTCTCTGCCGATGGCGATCGCGTGTTGCGTGGCGCGGTTTACCGGGTGGTGCGCAAAGACGGCAGTGTGGAGTACACCAACCTCAAGCCTGTCTCTTATACACATCTCCGAGCCCACGAGACCCGTGACCGAATCTCGGTTGGCGGGGTGGGGGTGTAAAGGGGGGGGGGGGGGGGGGGGGGGGGGGGGGGGGGGGGGGGGGGGGGGGGGGGGGGGGGGGGGGGGGGGGGGGGGGGGGGGGGGGGGGGGGGGGGGGGGGGGGGGGGGGGGGGGG
>NZ_JAELTT010000363.1 GCF_016428975.1 Dyella sp. ASV21 | reverse complement strand
CCCCCCCCCCCCCCCCCCCCCCCCCCCCCCCCCCCCCCCCCCCCCCCCCCCCCCCCCCCCCCCCCCCCCCCCCCCCCCCCCCCCCCCCCCCCCCCCCCCCCCCCCCCCCCCCCTTTTACACCCACACCCCGCCACCCGCGATTCGGTCACGGGTCTCGTGGGCTCGGAGATGTGTATAAGAGACAGGCTCTTGAGCGTGCAGCGACCAGGCTGGCGACAGCCCCGCCACGGCCAGCGCCAGCACCAGACCGGAGCGGCGCAGCGCGCTCCGGAGGGCGTATTTACCCCGCTGTCCCCGCCCCACCGACCCAG
>NZ_JAELTT010000004.1 GCF_016428975.1 Dyella sp. ASV21 | reverse complement strand
CGCCACCGAAGCGCTCTGCGCCCACCTTGGTCAGCGCAGCCGTCAGCGTCGTCTTGCCGTGGTCCACGTGACCAATCGTGCCGACGTTGACGTGCGGCTTGGTGCGTTCGAATTTACCCTTTGCCATACGTCTAAAACCCCGATGGAGTCAAATGATGAAAAGTGGGAATGATACCGCGGACCGCGGTGAGATGGTGCTCATGACTGGAATCGAACCAGCGACCTCTTCCTTACCAAGGAAGTGCTCTACCGACTGAGCTACATGAGCACAAAAAACACCTACAGACGACTTCAATGGAGCGGGAGACGGGGATCGAACCCGCACCATCAGCTTGGAAGGCTGAGGTTCTACCATTGAACTACTCCCGCCTGGTTGGAACAGCCTTCGCGGAAATCGTCTGGTGGAGGGAGGTGGATTCGAACCACCGAAGGCGTAAGCCAGCAGATTTACAGTCTGCCCCCGTTGGCCGCTTGGGTATCCCTCCAACAAAGAACGGCTATTGTGTTGATCGGGCCGGTGCCTGTCAACACCTGTCACACGATTTTTGACGTTTTCTCGCGATTTTTTTCACTATCCGACAATGCCGCCTCAGATGCTCTCGGCAGCACGTGCGTCGACGAGCTGCTCCATCGCCTTGGAAAGCTCCATCAGCTTCATGGCTTGCTGCTGCAACTGCTGTTCGCGATCATCGCGCGGCTGCCATGCGGGTACCGTCGTGGGCTTGCCATCAGGCGCATCGAGTGCGACGAACACCATCACGCAACTGGTCGCCAAGTGATGTTCGTCCTTACGCAGATCGCGCGCCAGCACGTCCACCGCCATGTGCATGCTTGAACGACCGGTATGGATCACCCGCGCACGCACCGTCACCAAGTCCCCAATGAGGATCGGCGCCACGAACTGGATGCCGCTGACGGCAGCCGTGACGCAATATGCACCACTCCATGCCACCGCACAGGCATAGCCAGCCTGGTCGATCCACTTCATCACCATGCCGCCATGCACCTTGCCGCCGAAGTTGACGTCGGTGGGCTGAGCGAGAAAACGGAAACTCACTTCGTGCTGCTTGCCTGGCATGAACGTCGGCCCCGGGGCGCGGAATAAGGCGCTTATTATGCGCCCACGCACCCGCGCCGTAACCTCATGGCTTGCATTGGTCGGCGCTATCGCCGCTCGTAGACCATGGGCGTGCTCAGCACGCCAAGTGGCGAGGCCACTTCACCACTCGTTTCGACGAAACCCAGGCGACGATAGACCGGCACCGCCACACGCGAGGAATTCACCGTAAAGCGAAGCGTCCCGGCGCGGCGCACCGCATCGCTCAATGCCCGCGACCACAAACGTCGTGCCAAACCCCTTCCCTGCCAGCTTGCCGTCACGAATAGCTGGAACACATGGCAGTCATCGCGCATCGCGAGCACGCCCACCAGGCGATCTTGCGCCCATGCAAGGTGGTAGCGCTTGCCGGCCGCCATCGCGCCACGCACCGCATTGGCGGTCATACCCCGCCGGATGAGCGGGATGGCCGTGGCAGGCTGATCTGGCCACACCCAACGCTGCGCCACCCGCCGCAGCAGACGCGCCACGACAACAGCATCATCCGGTGTTGCCAGGCGCATGCGGACCCTGGCGTCCTTGATGGTCATGCACTCCTGCCCTCAGGAATCGATAGGCCATCATGATATGCGAACGCGGGAAAACACGCCCCGCGTCCGCTGGCGGCCCTACTTTGCCGCACAAAAAAGCCGCGCAGAGCGCGGCCTGTTTTGTTGCTGTTGGTCGTCGATCAGACGTTGAACAGGAAGTGCAGAACGTCTCCGTCCTTCACCACATAGTCCTTGCCTTCCTTGCGCAGGCGACCGGCAGCGGCCGCGCCCGCCTCGCCCTTGTACTGGATGAAGTCGTCGTAGCTCACCGTCTCCGCACGGATAAAACCACGCTCGAAGTCGGTATGGATCACACCCGCGGCCTGCGGCGCGGTAAAGCCCCGCTTGATGGTCCACGCGCGCACTTCCTTCACACCCGCGGTGAAGTAGGTCTGCAGGTTGAGCAGCTTGTAACCGGCGCGGATCACGCGATTCAGGCCCGGCTCGTCCAGACCCAGATCCTTGAGAAACTCGTCGCGATCAGCATCATCGAGCTGGGAGAGCTCCTCCTCGATGGCGGCGCATACCGGCACCACTTCGGCGCCCTCCTGCTCAGCGCGAGCGCGCACGGCATCCAGGTGCGGATTATTCTCAAAGCCGTCCTCGCGCACATTGGCGATGTACATCAACGGCTTCAGCGTAAGCAGGAACAAATCGCGCACCAGCGCCTTCTCGTCCTCATCCAGGCCCAGGCTGCGCGCCGTCTTGCCTTCATTGAGGCCAGCGGCGAGCTTCTGCAGCACCGGCTTCTTGGCAATGGCCTCTTTGTCGTTGGCCTTGGCCGAGCGCTCCGCGCGGTTCAGCGCCTTCTCGACAGAGTCGAGATCGGCCAGCGCCAGCTCGGTATCGATGGTTTCGATGTCGGCGATGGGGTCGACCTTGCCGGCCACGTGAATGATGTCGGTGTGCTCAAAGCAGCGCACCACGTGCGTGATCGCATCCACTTCGCGAATGTGGGCAAGGAATTTGTTGCCCAGGCCTTCGCCCTTGGACGCACCCGCCACCAGGCCGGCGATATCGACGAACTCCACGGCCGTCGGGATCACCTTCTGCGGATTGACGATGTCCGACAGCGCACCCAGGCGAAGATCGGGCACCGGCACCACGCCCACGTTCGGCTCGATGGTGCAGAACGGAAAGTTGGCCGCCGCGATGCCCGCTTTGGTCAGCGCGTTGAACAGGGTGGACTTGCCGACGTTAGGCAGGCCGACGATGCCGCATTTGATACCCATGAGGAAATCCGTGAAGTCGGCGGACAGGCCGCCAGTCAATGGTGAAGGTTAGGCCCGCCACCGGTCTGCAGCGAGGCCGCGCCCCGCGCTGCCGGCTTACGCGCTCTTGGTGTGCAGCTGCTGCATGGCCTTGTCGAATTGGCCGTCGACAGCCAGCGGCAATACATCGATCGCGCGGCCAATGCCGTCGATTATCGCATCTTCGTCCTTGGCCGACGGACGACCGAGCACCCAGGAGGTGACCTTGTCCTTGTGGCCGGGATGCCCAATGCCGACGCGCAGGCGATGGAACTTGGCGTGCCCCAGGTGCGCAATGATGTCACGCAGGCCGTTTTGGCCACCGTGGCCGCCGTCGAGCTTCATGCGGACGGTGCCCGCATCCAGATCCAGCTCGTCGTGCGCCACCAGGCATTCGTCCGGCTCGATCTTGTAGTAGCGCAACGCCGAGACAACCGCGATGCCGCTCTTGTTCATGAAGGTGGAGGGCTTGAGCAGCCATACCGACTGGCCACCGATACGGACCTTGCAGGTCTCGCCATGCAGCTTGCCATCGAAGCCGAAGCGCTCGCCCTGCCCTGATGCCAGGGCGTCAACAAACCAGAACCCGGCGTTGTGCCGGGTTCGGAGATATTCGGCACCGGGATTGCCCAGTCCGACAATGAGCCGCAGACCTGCCATGAGATCGTGCGACCCGCGCCTTAAGGGGCGCGGGTCGCCGCGACTTACTTCTTGGCAGCGTCGCTGGCCGGGGCTTCGCCCTCGGCCGGGGCCTCTTCGGCCTCTTCCTTCACCGTGTTGGCGGTGACGACGGCGATGTCGTGGTCAGCGCCCAGGTGCAGGGCGGCGATTTCCACGCCCTTAGGCAGCGTCAGCTGCGAAAGGTGGACGATCTCGCCAGCCTTGAGGTTGCCCAGGTCGAGTTCGATGAACTCCGGCAGGTCCTTCGGCAGGCAGGAGATTTCCACTTCCGTCAGGTTATGCGAGATCACCACGCCCGAGGTCTTGGCGGCGGGCGACTTTTCCTGGTTCAGGAAGTGCACCGGCACGTTCACGCGCAGAATCGCGTTCTCGTCCACACGCTGGAAGTCCATGTGCAGCATCTGCAGCTTGTACGGATGCTTCTGCCAGTCGCGCACCAGCACCTTCTGCACCTTGCCGTCGACGTTCAGGTCGAGCACCGAGGAGAAGAACCACTCGTGCTTGGCAGCGAGCAGGATGGTGTTGTGTTCGATTTCGATGCTCTGCGGAGCCTGGCCGGCGCCGTAGACCACTGCCGGCACGAAGCCCGCGCGACGCAGGCGGCGGCTCGCACCTTTCCCCTCGTCCTTGCGGCCCTGTGCCTTGATTTCATGAGTCGTAGCCATGTTGCTTTGCCTATCAGTAGTGGACCACCTCGCGGCGGTCTGGTGACTCCCCCGCGACCAGAGGAGTCATAAGAAGGCGCCAGGCCAAGGCCCGGCGCCCCAAAAATCAATCGATGTACAACGAGCTCACCGACTCGCCAAAGGCGATGCGACGAATCGTTTCGGCCAGCAGCTCGGCGACCGACAGCTGGCGAATCTTGGCGCAGGCGGCCACTTCGGGGCGCAACGGCAAGGTATTGGTCACCACCAACTGGTCGAGCTGGGAGTTTTCCACGTTACGCAGCGCCGCGCCCGACAACACCGGATGCACGCAGTACGCCACCACCTTGCGGGCGCCGCGCTCCTTGAGCGCTGCAGCAGCCGCACACAGGGTGCCGGCGGTATCGACGATATCGTCGACGAGCACGCAGGTCTTGCCGTCCACGTCGCCGATGATGTTCATGACCGTGGCCACGTTCGCCTTGGGGCGACGCTTGTCAATGATGGCGAGGTCGGCATCATCCAGGCGCTTGGCCATGGCGCGCGCGCGCACCACGCCACCCACGTCCGGACTGACCACGATCAGGTCGTCCATGCTGTGGTTGCGCCAGATGTCCGCCAGCAGCACCGGCGAGGCATAGACGTTATCCACCGGGATATCGAAGAAGCCCTGAATCTGGTCGGCGTGCAGGTCCACCGTAAGCACACGGTCCACACCCGCGGTGCCGATCATCTTGGCGACCATCTTTGCCGTGATCGGCACGCGCGCCGAACGCGGGCGACGATCCTGGCGGGCATAGCCGAAGTACGGGATCACCGCGGTAACGCTGGCCGCCGAGGCGCGCTTGAGCGCATCGACCAGCACCAGCAGTTCGAACAGGTTCTCGGCGCTCGGTGCGCCGGTGGGCTGCAGCACGAACACTTCCTGGCGGCGAACGTTCTCTTCGATCTCTACCTGGGCTTCGCCGTCGCTGAAGGTGCCGACGAGTGCCTTGCCAAGCGGCACGCCCAAACGCTGGGCAACATCCTCGGCGAGGGCGCGGTGAGCGTTGCCGGTGAAGAGCATCGGGCCGGACGTATCGACTGTCATTTTCTAAACCTGAGCCATTTGTGTGGAATGGCTGGGGCGGTAGGATTCGAACCTACGCATGCGGGAATCAAAATCCCGTGCCTTAACCAGCTTGGCGACGCCCCAGTATCACTGGAATTTTCTTCATTGCCGGCCCGCCCCGTCGACGCCTCGATGGCGCGCCAGCGCGAGCTGCAGCGGGGAGATGTCCACGCCCTTGGCCACATGGGCCGTAAACCGTGCAGGACACCGCTCCGCAATGGCCTCGGCGCGTTCCGGGGACTCCGTCTCCAAGAACACACACGCACCGCTGCCAGAAAGCCTTGCGCGACCGAAACCGCCGAGCCAGTCCAATGCCGCAGCCACACGCGTATGACGCGCGCGAACCACTGGCGTGAACGCGTTCTCGACCGTTTCGCCCGAAGTAAAGAATGAAATTGTCGCTGGCGGCGCATTTCGTGTCAATTCGGCCGCCTGAAAAAGTGCCGCGGTGGGCACATGCTCGTGCGGCTCCAGCACCGTATACCAACGCTCCGGCAGCGTCAGCGGGGTCAATTTCTCGCCGATACCCTCGGCCCAGGCCGAGCGCCCGCGCACGAACACGGGCACGTCTGCACCCAACTGACACCCCAATTCGGCCAAAGCATCCTCGCCCAGGCCGGCCCCCCATAAGCGGTTTAGTGCCACCAGTACCGTGGCCGCGTCGGAGCTGCCGCCGCCCAGGCCACCGCCCATGGGAATGCGCTTTTCCACCTCGATATCCACGCCACAGCCGGCCGCCGCATGAGGCTGCAACAACCGCGCGGCGCGCACCACGAGATCGCTGTCGGCGGGCACGCCGGGCACATCGGTCAGGCGGTGAATCCCCCCGTCCCGGCGACGGCGCAGGCGAATCTCATCACCCCAGTCCAGCAAACGGAATACCGTCTGCAGCTCGTGGTAGCCGTCCGGTCGGCGCCCAAGGATACGCAGGAACAAATTGACCTTGGCCGGCGCCGGCCACACCGTCCAGTCGTTGGGATCGGGTGGCGCCAGCACGCGGCTCATGAAAACCCGCAAGTCATCCGGGAAGCCGTGCTCGCGGTCGCGCTCGCGGGCAAAAGCGAACTCCGGAGCATCCTTGTCCACCGCCACAAAGCCGTGCTTGGCATAGAACGGGGCGTTCCACGGCACGTCGGCCAAGGTGCCCAGGTCGACCCGGTGATAGCCGGCCATGCGCGCCCAGCCGCAGGCATGCTCCAGCAAGGCCGCGCCAATGCCACGCTGGCCATGCGAGGGGAGCACATCCATCTCGGCCACGCCGATGGCGTCGCCGTCGTTTTCCGCATCCAGCCAGACGAACCCGACCGGCTCGCCCGAGCCGATCACCGCCACCCATACCAATCCGCGCGCAATGGCTTCGCGCAACACCTCCGGCGGTACGGAAACGCGCCGATAGGACGGCCACGCGCGGTGACCGCGAAACAGCTCCACCGCGGCCCGTTCGATGGCGCACAAGGCCTCGACCTGATCGTGGCGGGCCCGCTCAATCTGAAAACTCATGCCATTCCCTGCGATAGCGCCCAGCTCCACGCGAAGCCGGGAACGGGGCGATCGACTTACTGCATGCTCCAGGAGTCGATCGACAGCCGAACCTTGTACGGCGGATTTTCAGCGAACACCTTGCTCGGCACCGCGGGCTGGCGGGCCGTGTTCCAGGCCGGGTAACTCACGCTCCAGCCGTCCTGGACCAATAGCGAGGGCAAGCCGTCCGCCCCAAAGGTCAACTCGGCCGGGCCGCTATCGGCACGCAAGCCCAATACCCAGGCACGCAGGTCATGCAGGGGAACACGCCAGCCGAGCGCGTTCTGCACCAGCACCTCGGGATTGGGGTTGCGTTGCGGGCCACCGTCCAAACCCTCCAGCACAGCACCATCGGGGGTGACGCTCAGCTTAAAGCTCTTGCTGCCCACCGGACCACGCACCACAAATTCGTAGCTCTCGCCGTTCTGGGTCCAGGTGAGCGTGCCGCTGCCCCCATCCGTCTTGCCGTTGACCTGGCCGGACACACCGATCTTGCCCTGGAGCACCCAGTGATCGGTGGGCGCCAGCAGGCGTTCACGGCCACGCTGCTCATTCAGCAAGGCGGCGTAGTCCGCCTTGGGCACGGGCTTGACGGCCTCTTTGTGAACGCAGGCGGCTAGCAGCAGCGGCAAGGCTGCCGCGAGAATTCGAATGGAAAGCTTCATGGATTGAGGCGCTGGAGAGTGTTGTGGAGGCTGGTGCTTTGTGGGTCGATCTTACGCACTTCATCGAAAACGCGCCGCGCGTCTTCCTGCCGACCCTGCTTCCACAGCACCTCACCCAGGTGTACCCCGACATCGGTGTCTTTGTGCGCGGTCCAGGCCGTGCGCAACGACTTTTCCGCCTGATCCAAGTGACCGAGCCGGTATTGCAGCCAGCCCCAGGAATCCTGAATCGCCGGGTCATTGGGCCGTGCCGAGCGGGCCGTCTCGATCAGGCGCTGGGCTTCGGGCAGATCACGGTTTGCATCAGCCAGGGTATAGCCCAGTGCATTGCTCGCGTCGGTGTCGTCGGGCTTGAGCTGCAGCAGGCGGCGGAAGTCAGTCACCGCCAGATCGATATCGCCTGACTCGGCGTAGGCCAGCCCGCGCCCGTACAACAGCGCCGGGTCGTCCGGCGTCACCTGCAGCGCGCGGCTGAAGGCGTGTTCGGCCTGGGCGTACTGCTGATCGTTCATGTAGAGCTCGGCGTCCACCTCGTAGGCACGGCGCAACAACGCCGGCTGGTCGAGGTAGTCGGTCTGCATCTGCGCCAGTTGCTCGTGGGCCTCGGCGCTACGGCCCAGGTCCTGCATCAGTACGGCGCTGCGCAGATCGGCGTCGAAGGCGTGATCGTCGTCGTCGGCCACCTCGCCGTACCACTTCAGCGCCTCCGCCTTCTTGTCGAGCATCTCGGCCAGTTGGCCCAGCAGATAGGCACTGCCCTGGCGCACATCGTCGGGCGAACGCTGCAGCTGGACATACAAGCGACCGATGGTCTTGGAGTCATTGCCGTGCGCCGCCAGGGCGGCTCGCATCGCATACGTGTCTGCGTCCTGGGGGCCGTTGTCGAGCAGACGCGCTGCCCCGGCGTAATCCCCGCCCTGCCCCAGCAAGGTGGCATAGGCCAAGCGCAGCTGGGCATTCTTGGGCGACTTGGCCAAAGCCTTATCAAACAAGACCTTGGCGCCAACCTTGTCACCGTCGTGATACTTCATCTGACCCAGCCAGGCATACGTCTCAGCCGTACCGAAGCGCTTTACGGCACCCTCGGCAATCTGCTGGGCGTAGGCGTGACGACCGAGCTTGTCGCCCAGCTCGCTCATGGCGAGCCAGGCCTGCGGATCACCAGGCAGGCGCTGTGGCGTCGCCACGGCCTCGAGCAATTGGGCGGCCTGCGCCGCATCGCGGCTGCCCACCAGCACGCGACCGAACTGCCGCCACGCATCCGGGTCGCCGGAGCTGACCAGAATTTCCATCTGGCGGCGCGCCTCTTCCGTGTTGCCCTGGCTCAAGGCCAATTGCGCCCGCGCCTGGGCCAGCGCACTCGGCTTGGCGCCCAGTGCCTGCCAACGGGCGATGGCGGCCTGCGCGGCATCGTCGTCGCGCACCGCGATGGCCAGGGCCGCCGCCTGCTCAGCCACCTTGGGATCATCGGACAGCTGCATGGCCCGCCCGTAGGCGGACGCAGCGGTCTTGAGATCGGTGCGGGTAAGCGCCATCTCGCCAGCCATGAGCTGGGCCAACAGATCGTGGTCGGCATCGGAGGTAGCGACTACCATCTGCCCCAACGGCTGCCGGCTGGCATCGCCCGGAACGCGTGAGCGGCCTGGCCCGGTGGCACACCCGGCCAAGGCCATCACCACCATGCCGATCGCCGCAAAATGCCGCAGTTGCTTGAACTTGGACCACCTGCTCAGCACACTATTCTCCGCTCATCCGTCTGTGTTGGCCGCTGTCCACTCTAAAACGGCCGGTGCTAAAGCCTAGTTTACGCCGCCGCATGCTTCCCGCCTCCAATCGCCACACACCATGACGCTGATCGCCCTAGGGCTCAATCACCTCACCGCACCGATCCATCTGCGTGAGCAAGTGGCGTTTGACGCGGACTCCGCCAGCGCAGCCTTGCAGGCCCTGAGCCGCGAACCCGGCGTGGAAGAAGCGATGATTCTTTCCACCTGCAACCGTACCGAGCTCTATGTCAGCGTCTCGGCGGGGGCTGAGGGTGTACCGCAGGATTGGCTCAGCCGACATCATCAGCTGACCCCGGGAAGACTCGACGAGTTCCTGTATCGACACGATGAAGACGCCGCGGTGCGCCATATGTTCCGCGTCGCCACCGGCTTGGACTCCATGGTGCTCGGCGAACCGCAGATCCTGGGACAGGTGAAGGATGCCTACCAACAGGCCCGCGATGCACAGGCCCTGCGCGCGCCGATGGAGCGCCTGCTGCAGCACACTTTCGCGGTGGCCAAGCGCGTACGCACCGACACCCGCATCGGTGCCCACACCGTCTCGGTGGCCTTTACGGCCGTGCGCCTGGCCGAGCAGGTCTTCACCGATCTGCGCGATGCCTGTGTGCTGCTGATCGGTGCCGGCGACACCATCGAGCTGGCGGCGCGCCACCTGGCCGATAAGCAGGTTCGACGCCTGATCGTCGCCAACCGCACCCTGGAGAACGCCCAGGAGCTGGCCAGCCGCCACAGCGGCTATGCGATTGCGCTGAGCGACCTGCCCCAGCACCTGGCCGAGGCGGACATCGTGATCAGCTCGACCGCCGCACGCCAACCTATCGTGACCCACACGATGGTGGAGAGAGCCATTGCCGCGCGTCGGCGCAAGCCCATGTTCATGGTGGACATCGCCGTACCGCGCGATATCGAGCCGTCGGTGGGCGAGCTGCATGACATCTTTCTCTACGGCATCGATGACCTGCGCCAGGTAATCGATGACAACCGCCGTTCGCGCGAGGCCGCCGCCCGCGAGGCGGACGCCATCATCGACCTGCAGGTCGAGCGCTATATGGCCTGGCGCCGTGCGTTGACCACGCGCAACCCGGCCGTGGACATGCGCCAGCACGCCGAGCTATACCGCGATGAGGTACTGGACAAGGCGCGCGCCATGCTGGCGCGGGGCAAGTCGCCGGACGAGGCGCTGACCTTTCTTGCCAACACGCTCACCAACAAACTGCTGCACCACCCCAGCGCGCGACTGCGCGAAGCGGCGTTGAGCGGCGACATGGATCTACTGCATGCCGCCGGCCGCCTGTATGGGCTTTCCGAAAAGCCCGAAGTGAGCGAAGAGTAGCGAGGAAAGTAAAGAATGCCCGCGCGCGCCACTCCGCGCCGCCTCACTGCTGACTCTTCTTACTGACTCACTCCTCGCTCATGACCCCATCAATCCGCCGCAAGCTCGAATCCCTCGCCGAACGCCACGAGGAGATCAGCCTGCTGCTCGCCCAGCCCGACGTTCTCGCCGACAACACTCGCTTTCGCGAGCTGTCGCGCGAGTACGCGCAACTGGAGCCGCTGAGCCTATCGCTGCGCGAGCGCGACGAAGCCGAGCGCGAACTTGGCGAAACCCGCGCCATGCTGGATGACCCTGAGCTGCGCGACATGGCGCAGGACGATATCGCCCGGCTCGAACAGCGCCTGCAGACGCTGGATGATGAGCTGCAGATCCTGCTGCTGCCCAAGGATCCGCGCGACGAGGCCAACCTGTTTCTGGAAGTACGCGCAGGCACGGGCGGGGATGAGGCCGCCATTTTCGCCGGTGACCTCTTTCGCATGTATACGCGCCATGCCGAACGCCGCCGCTGGCACGTGGAGGTGCTCAGCGAGAACCCCGGCGAACATGGCGGCTACAAGGAAATCGTCGCCCGCATTGAAGGCAAGGGCGCGTATTCGCGACTGAAATTTGAATCGGGCACGCATCGCGTACAGCGGGTGCCGGAAACCGAATCGCAAGGGCGCATCCACACCTCGGCAGCGACGGTGGCCATCCTTCCGGAAATGGACGAGATCGACGACATCGAGATCAATCCTGCCGATCTCAAGACCGACACCTTTCGCGCCTCCGGCGCTGGCGGCCAGCACGTCAACAAGACCGACTCGGCCATCCGCATCACCCACTTGCCCACCGGCATCGTGGTGGAGTGCCAGGATGAGCGCAGCCAGCACAAGAACCGCGCTCGCGCGCTGAGCCTGCTCAAGGCACGCCTGCTCGATGACGAACGCAGCAAGCAGGCCGCCGTCCAGGCCGAATCGCGCCGTCTACAAGTGGGCTCGGGTGACCGCAGCCAGCGCATCCGCACCTATAACTTTCCCCAGGGACGCATCACCGACCACCGGGTCAACCTCACCCTGTATCGCCTCACCGAGGTGCTCCAGGGCGACCTTGATGAGCTGGTAGATACCCTTACGCGCGAAAACCAGGCCGACGAACTGAAGGCCCTCACCGCCGGCTAGGGGCTGTCGCAGCATCCTGCGGCGAGGGTGTTCGGATTGGCAGCCACCGCCGCGCTGCGCTAGTTTGCGCGGATGACGAATTCCTCCTCCCCCTCCCCGCAGCTGTTCGCTCAGCACATCGTTGAACAATTGGAGCGCGGCGACGTCGCGCGCGCCGAGGCGCAGGCCGAGCGCGCCTGCGCGCTGTATCCCCACGATCCCGAGCTGGCGCGCCTGCACGGCATCGCGCTACTGCAACTGGAACGCTACGACGACGCCGGCGCCGCCCTCGAACGCGCTGCCACGCTGGCTCCGCAAAGCGTCGAAGTGCAATGCAATCTGGGCAGCGTGATGCTGGCCCGCGGCGACGTGGACAACGCCATCGAGCGATTGCGCGCCGCCCTGCGCATGGCGCCAGGCCATCCGGCCGTGCTGCTGATCCTGGGCAACGCGCTGATGGCCGCCGGCCGCTACCCGAACGCGCGCGAGTCCTATGCCATGGCTACCCATGGCGCACCCGAGCACCCTGGGCTGCGCCTCAATCTTGCCGCGGCCGAGCTGGAACTGGGGCACTACGATCAAGCCAGCACGCAAGTGGACGAAGCCCTCGGCCTGCATGCGCGCTTTGACGCCGCCTATGCCTTGCGCGGCCGCATTCGCATGGGCCAGCACCGCCCCGCCGAAGCCATCCAGGCCTGGCAGGCCGCCGAGCGCATGGCACCCAACAATCCCATGCATCCGTTTGCCGTGGGTCAGGCCCTGGAAGACCACGAACAGTTCGCCGCCGCAGCCGATGCCTATGAACGGGCGCGTCGGCTGGCGCCGGATGACGGCCCGACCGTGGCTCAGCTGTTATTCGTACGCCGCAAGCTCTGCGACTGGCGCGGCCTGGACGAACTCAGCGCCAAGGCCCGTGAGCTCGCCGACGACGGACACAGCCTGGTCAGCCCGTTCGTCATGTTGTCCGAGGACGTCGACGCCGCGCTTCTGTTGCGCTGCGCCAGCACCTACGCGGCCTCGATCGAACGCCAGACTGCCGCATTGCGCAAGCAACTGGCCTTCACGCATGCCAAACCCATGCCCGACGCCGCGATCCGCGTGGGCCTGGTGGCCGATGGCTTCAACGAGCACGCTACCGGCCTGCTGGTCGTGGCCATGCTCGAAGCGCTGACCGACGACGACCTGGAACTGCACCTGTTCGCCACCACACCCGACGACGGCGGCACCCTCCGCCGCCGCCTCGCGGCGGCCGGCACCCTGCACGATGTGTCGGCCCTGCGGCCGGCACAGATAGCGCAGCGCATCCATGAAGTAGGCATCGAAGTGCTGTTCGATCTCAACGGCTATTCCGGTCGCGACAATGCCGAAGTGTTTGCCCTGCGACCGGCCCCTGTGCAGGTGAACTGGCTGGCCTATCCCGGTAGCACCGGCGCCCCGTGGATGGACTACCTGCTGGCCGACGCCTCCGTGGTGCCGGACAGCCTGCGCCCCTATATGAGCGAAAAACTCCTGCGCCTGGCCCGCTGCTACCAGCCCAACGACAACACCCGCGTGGTAGCGCAGCCCCCCTCGCGCGCCGAATGTGGCCTGCCTGAGCAAGGCATGGTGTTCGTTTGCTTCAACAACAGCTACAAATTGAATCCGACCGCGTTCGCCCGCTTCATGGTCATCCTGCAGCAAGTGCCTGGCAGCGTGCTGTGGCTGCTGAGCGGACCGGACGGCACCGATGATCGCCTGCGTGCCGCCGCCGTCGCGGCCGGTGTTGCGCCCGAACGGCTGGTGTTCCAGCCGCATCTGCCGCACGCCGAGTACCTCTCGCGTTACGTGCACGCCGACCTGTTCCTGGACACCCTGCCCTACAACGCCCACACCACCGCCTCGGACGCGCTGTGGGCCGGCTGCCCGGTGCTTACCTGCACCGGCCGCACCTTCGCCGGCCGCGTGGCGACCAGCCTGCTGATGGAACTGGGCCTCCCCGAGCTGGCCTGCGAGGATGAGGAAACCTTCATCGCCATGGCCACCCAACTGGGCAACGACCGCGATGCGCTCATCACGCTGCGTCAGCATCTCGCGCAGCAACGTACACATAGCTCGCTGTTCGATATGCGGGATTTCGCCGTCGATTTCCGCCGCGCCGTGCAGGCGATGAGCGCGCGCTACCGCATCGGCCGCAAGCCGGTGGACCTCGACATCTAGCGCTGGACATTCACCCTCAGGGAGCCTTTGCATATGGCCAAGCTCAAGGACAAGACCTACCGCCGCGAGATGGCGGCACTTCAACTGGAATTGGCCGGGCTCAATCGATGGCTGCGACGCAGCGGCCATCGATTGGTGGTGTTGTTCGAAGGTCGCGACGCGGCTGGCAAGGGCGGCACCATCAAGGCCATCACCGAGTCGATGGATACGCGCGGCTACCACATCGCCTCGCTGCCCAAGCCCGATGAAACCGAAGCCACCCAGTGGTACTTCCAGCGCTATGTGCAACACCTCCCCAGCGCGGGTGAAATCGTGTTGTTCGACCGCAGCTGGTACAACCGCGCGGTGGTCGAACCCGCCATGGGCTTTTGCACCAAGGCGCAATACAAAGCCTTTATGAACGCAGTGCCCGCGTTTGAGAAGCTGCTCACCGACGATGGCATCATCCTGCTCAAGTATTGGCTGGCCGTGGATCAGGAGGCGCAGGAAGAACGCTTCGCCGAACGTGCCAAGGACCCGCTCAAGCGCTGGAAACTCTCGCCCAACGACCTGGCCTCCCGCGAAAAATATGCTGAGATCGGCCACCTGCGCGACCTGATGATCGAACGCACCCATCGCCCGCACGCACCGTGGTTCGTGGTGGATTACAACAATCAGAAACAGGGCCGCATCAACCTGATCCGGCACCTGCTCGAACAGGTGCCGCGCCACGACGAAACCATTCCCGAACCCAAGCTGCCCAAGCTCAAAGGCAAACCCAAGACCGAGCACGTGACGAGCAAGGCGCTGTGGGTTCCCGACACGTGTGGCAGTGACTGAGCATCAGCCTGCGGCAGCCCGGCGCAACACGGCCAGATCCAGCTTCTGCATGTGCATGATGGCCGCGGTGACGCGGGCGACCTTGGCTGCGTCGGCATCCTTCAGCATGGCAATCATCTCCTCGGGCACCACCTGCCAGGAGAGGCCATAGCGATCCTTCAACCATCCGCATTGACCGGTTTTCACGGCGGCGCCATCGAGCAGTCGAGTCCAGTAGTAGTCGACCTCATGCTGTGACCGGCAGTTGATTACCAGCGACACCGCTTCGCTGAAGCGGAACATCGGGCCACCGTTGAGCGCCGCGAACGACTGGCCATCCAGCTCAAAGTCCACCGTCATTACCGAGCCTTCCGGGCGGCCCGATGCGTCGGCGCTCTCGCGCGTGTAACGCGTAGTCGCCAGGACGCGCGCGTTCTCGAAGATGGACACGTAGAAATTCACCGCCTCCTCGGCCTGATCGTCGAACCACAAAAACGGAGTGATGCGCTGAAAGCGACGGGACATGGATACATTTCTCCAAACCATGCGATGAGTAGATCGCCTTGTACCTTCGTCCTTTCGACGTACAGGCACGGCGCGAATCGACAGCCCACGACCACCGTCACCTGCGCGAGCTTTCGTGATCTTTGTGCAGGCCGCGTGAAAACATGCACGGGGATCTAGACCGCCGCCATGGAGACGCGCACACTCGGCCCGCCACAAGCGCCGTACCGCCGTACCCAGTAGTACCGCTGTACTTAAGCTCGGGCCATCCTGGCCGATACAGACATAACCTGTATTCCCAGACCGCACAGGGGGCGTGTCATGGCTGGACATAGCCGGGAGGCTGTGCCGCACAGGGATGAACAGACAACTGAGATCGTGCTTCCGTTCGTCTTGGTTGTTGCGGTGATGATCGGCTTATGCGTTGTCAGCCTCGACATTCTGTCCGCGGCCAGGGGTTTTGTTGGCGGCGAAAGCCACTGGTCCAAGGGCCAGAAAATTGCCACGGCGCATCTCGAGCGCTACCTCACCGATGCCTCCGAATCGGAGTACCAGCAGTTCCGTCAGGCCATTGCCGTGACCCAGGGCGATCGGAACGCCCGCCTGGAACTCGACAAACCCAACCCGGACATGGCGATCGTCGAACGCGAATTCGTCGCCGGCGGCATCGATCACGCGGATGTACCGGGCATGGCGCGCCTCTATCGCTACTTCCATGCCGTACCGCCAATTGCCCGCGCCATCGCGATCTGGCAACAAGGGGATGAGTTGATCGACCAGACCATGGCGCTGGGCGAACAGATCCACGCCCGCGCGACGCTCGGCGAACACGACGCGCCCTCCAGCAATCGCTACCGCGCGCAACTGCGCGACCTGGATGAACGTCTAACCCCGCTTGAGAATGCGTTTTCCGCCGCGCTGGGGCAGGCATCCAGCGATACCACCGACTTGCTGCGCGTATGCCTTTGCCTGATTGGCGCGGTATTGGCACTGGGTGCGGTACGGCGTGCCCGCCGCCTGCTGCGCGACCACATCCAAGTCGAACGCGCCCTGCGCGCCAGCGAGGATCGCTTCCAGTTGGCGGTGGCCGGCAGCAGCGATGGACTGTGGGATTGGGACCGCCGTAGCGGCCATATCTACCTTTCGCCACGCTTGCGCCAGATGCTCGGACTGAGTGGCAATGAAGATGCCCGCGGCCCCTCGATATTCCGACGCCTGCATCCTATCGATCGCCACTGCGCCAAGCGCGCCGTCGTGGCGCATGTGCGTCACGGCCAATCGCTCGATCTGGAATTTCGTGTGCCCCAGGTTGATGGCGGGTCGCGCTGGTTCCGTGCGCGGGGCACATCGGTGCGCGATCCCCAGGGCGTCGCCTTGCGCACCGCCGGCTCGCTGACCGAAATCACCGAACAACGCCGTGCCGAAGTCATGTTGTTCGCCGCCAAGGAGCGGGCGGAAGTCACCCTGCAATCGATCGGCGATGCCGTCATCACCACCGATGCCCACGGCCGCGTTCAATACCTTAACCCCAGCGCCGAACGCCTCGCGCAGTGCAGCCTGGAGGACGCCCGTGGACGCGCGGTGTCGTCGATCTGCTGCTTTGTCTCGGAAGCCACCGGCCAGCCGATTACCGACCCGATACGACAGGTATGGCGTGGTCGTAACAGCTGGAGTTCGAAAGACCGACTCGAGCTCGCCCAGGCGGATGGCCGCACCATTGGGGTGGACCTTACCGTTACGCCGATCCGCGATCGCCAAGGACACATGGATGGCATCGTGCTGGTGATCCGCGACGTCAGCAGTGACCGCGAGCACGCCGCACAACTCGCCTATCAGGCAAGCCACGATGGGCTGACCGGCCTGATCAACCGGCGTGAGTTCGAGCGACGACTGGGCCTCTCGACTCGCGCCATGCGATCCGGCGGGCCGCCTTTCGCCGTGCTGTATCTGGACCTGGACCAATTCAAAGTGGTCAACGACACCTGCAGCCACGCCGCCGGCGACGAACTGCTGCGGCAGGTCGCCCATCTGTTCACGCACCAGGTGCGCTCCACCGATGCGGTGGCGCGCCTGGGCGGCGATGAGTTCGTCATACTGCTGGAAGACTGCCCTGCCGATGCCGCGCGCAAGATCGCCGAAAACCTGCGAGCCACCTTAGGTGACCAGCACTTCGTATTCGGCGAACGCAGTTTCACCATCAGCGCCAGCATCGGGCTGGTCTGCCTAAGCAATGAGCAAATCGGGCGCGAGGAAATCCTCGGCGCCGCCGATGCCGCCTGTCACCTCGCCAAGGAGAAAGGCCGCAATCGCGTACAGACCAACCAGTTGGACAACGGCGAAGTTGCCGAGCGCCAGTCGGAAATGTGCTGGGTGAGCCGCATCCAGGCAGCCCTCACCGATGGACGCCTGCGGCTCTATGCGCAGGACATCGTGGACATGCGCCAACCGAACGAGCGCCGTCACGTGGAAATCCTGCTGCGCATGCTCAGCGAGGATGGTTCGCTGGTGCCACCGCGCGCGTTCATTCCCGCCGCTGAACGCTACGGCCTGATGCCATCCATCGACCGCTGGGTAGTGCACTCCACCTTCGCCGTGCTGCGGCGCCTCATCGATCATGAGCCCGAACGCGTCCCGCGCCTGTGCGCAATCAATCTTTCGGGCACCTCGATCTGCGAAGAAGGCTTTGCGGTCTACCTGCACCAGCAGTTCGCGGAACACGACATTCCGCCATCGCTGATTTGCTTTGAGATCACCGAGACCGCGGCGATCTCCAGCCTTTCGCGCGCCACCACCTTCATCAAAGAGTTGCGCGCCCTGGGCTGCCTGTTCTCGCTGGACGATTTCGGCGCCGGCATGTCCTCGTTTACCTATCTCAAGCACCTGCCGGTGGACTTCGTGAAGATCGAAGGGAGCTTCGTGAAGGACATGATCGAAGACCCCATCGATTTCGCCATGGTCGAGGCCATCAACAATATCGGCCACGTCACCGGCAAGCTGACCATCGCCGAATGCGTCAGCTCCACCGAACTGGTCTACGAAGTCGCGCGGCTTGGCATCGACTTTGCGCAAGGCTTCGCGCTATCGGTACCCCGCCCGTTTGTGGCCGAGGCATACGCGGCGGAGCCTTTGCTGGCCGTGCGCTGAGGAATACTCAGCGCGTGTGGAAGCCCTGCAGTTCGCCCGCGTCGCAAGCATCACGCACCACGGTTTCCACCCGCGCGGCCGCCGGCCCCTCCCACAACCATCGCTCCAGCGCATCGATAGCGCTATCGCTACCGACAACAACGACCTCCACGCCGCCATCGGGCAAATTCGCCGCGTAGCCGGCCAGGCCGAGCGCAAGCGCCTGCTCGCGCGTGCTGGCGCGATAGAACACGCCCTGCACGCGACCGCTCACCAGAAAACGCGCTCCCGCCATGCTCAGTGACCCAGGCCGATCGCCTGGCCCAGCGAAGCATCCGTCACCGGGCCCACGAAGCGCTTGGCGACCTTTCCATCCGGCCCGATCAACCAGGTGGTGGGCAGGCCACGCGGCTCATCGAAATCCTTCAGCGGCTTATCCAGCGTGACCTGCGCAATGGGGTAGCTCACCGGGTGCTTGGCCAGAAACGCCTGGATGTCCGCCGCGTCGCTGTCTTCGTAGGCCACGCCAATGGCGGCCACCTTGTCCTTGTGCGCAGCGACAAACTTGGAGATGTCGGGCATCTCCTTGATGCATGGCACGCACCAGGTCGCCCAGTAGTTCACGATCACCCACTTGCCGCGTTGTGCGGCGAGATCGAACGGCTTGCCATCCAGCGTGGTCACCTTCAGCGACGGCTGCGCGGGCATGGCCGCATGGACGGGAAGGGCCGCGGCAGCGACCAGCGCCAGTACGGCAAACGATTTCAGCAAAGTCATGCAGCGGGTTCCTCGGACAATAGGGGCGCCGGCACCGCCGGCGGAAACAGCTCATCGAGCCGGCGTTCCAGCGAGCCATGGACGGATTGCGCGGCGGCCTCTAGCACGCTCACCAGCACAGGCGACAGCGCGAGACCGGTGGCCTGCACATCCTGCGCCGGTCGCAGCGGCAAGCGGTAGCTGCTTTGCGCATACACGTGTTGCAGCTCGGTGCTGTCCGGGCTGCGCGCCAGCAGCCAGCTACCGTTCTCGTCACGCCGGATCATGCCGGCACGCTGCAGGTCTTCCACGTAGCTGCCGATCGCGCCACGGCGCAACGCCGGCTCGCGATTGCGCAAATCATCCAGGTTCAGCGCTTCGCCACGCCGATGCGCTTCAATGAAATGACGCAACACCACCAGCAAGCCGATAAATGCGCCGTCCTCGGACAGGCAAGCTGATGGCGGCTGGTAATCGAACGCCGAGAGCGACGCCGCCACGGACGCGCACAGAATCACGATCACCCACGACAAGTAGATCCACAGCAGCAAGATCGGCAGCGCCGCCAGCGCCGCGCCATACACTTGCTGATAGGTATGCGCATGATGGATGAAACGCGCAAAGCCCCAGCGAGCCACCTCGAACGCCACCGCCCCCAGCACCGCGCCTAACGCCGCCTCCTGCCAACGCACGCGGCGATTGGGCACCACCATGTAAATCAGCATAAGCGTGAGGAAAGTCACCAGGAACGGCAAGGTCGCCACCAGGCGCTGGCGCAGGCCCAGCTGATCGGCCGCGTCGTTCAACATCGGCAGCGCCGTGGCATAGGAGGCCACCGCCAGGCCGCCCACGATCAGCACCGGCCCCAGGGTCAGCGCCGCCCAATACAGCAGCAGGCGCGATACCCAGCCACGCTGGCGCTGCACACGCCAGATGCGGTTGAGGCGATCCTCGATACTCACCATCATCGACAGCGCACTGAAAAACATCACCATGATGCTGATGCCGGTGAGCTTGCTGGCGTTATCGGCGAAGCCGTTGAGGTATTCCTGTACACGCTCGCCGGCCGCCGGCACGAAGTTGCTGAAGACAAACTGGATCAGCATGGTGCGCGCATCGGCAAAAGCCGGGAACGCGGCAAAGATCGCCAGCGACGCCACGATCAACGGCACCAGCGACACCAGCGTGGTGTAGGACAGCGCACCCGCCGTCTCGAAACATTTGTCATCGATAAAGCGCTGCCACAGGAAATGGCTGAAGCTGCGCACGCGGTCGCGGTCGAAACGCAAGGCCATGACGGCTCCTTCTGCAGCGCCGGACATCGGCCCGTCATAGATGCACCGTGGCCCATGGGCCTGGCGTGAACGGACGGACTACACCGGCTTGATCGACCGGTACACTAACCGATCACTACGCCAGCGCCCACACCATGAGCCAAGACATCCTGGTCCTTTACTACAGCCGCACCGGCCACACCGCCCAGCTCGCACGCTTGATCGCGCGTGGCGTGGAAGAAGTGCCCGGCATGCGCGCCCGCCTGCGCCAGGTGCCACCCGTGGCCCCCGTAACCGAAGTGGCGCAGCCGCCGGAGCCCGAGCAGGGCGCGCCTTACGTGAGCCGCGAGGACCTGACCGAATGCGTGGGTCTGGCGCTGGGCAGCCCCACCCGCTTCGGCAATATGGCTGCGCCACTGAAATACTTCCTCGACTCCACCGGTGCCGAATGGGCCAGCGGCGCGCTGGCCGGCAAACCCGCCGCCCTGTTCACGGCAACCAGCACCATGCACGGCGGCCAGGAGTCGACCCTGCTTACCATGGCGCTGCCCCTGCTCCACCACGGCATGCTGCTGGTGGGCCTGCCGTATACCGAGCCCGCGCTCACCGCAACGCAGAGCGGGGGTACCCCCTACGGGGCAAGTCACGTGGCGGGCGCCAAGGGCGACAACGCCATTACCGAGCACGAACGGGAACTGGCGCGCGCCCTGGGCCGTCGCCTGGCCGACGTGGCCCGTCGCCTGAGTGCATCGGCATGACGGCGCCGGTCGCCAGGCACTACCGCGTGGGCCTGCTCGCCTGGGCCGCACTGACCGCGCTTCAACTGGCGTGGCATGGCTGGCTGTTTCCGGCCGAGCAGATGCCGATGGCGCTGGTGCTCACCCTGACGGTGATACCGCTGCTCCTGCCGCTGCTCGCGTTGCGCAACGTGCGTCGCGCCCTGCTGTGGGTCGGCATCCTCAGCCTGTTCTATTTTTGCCATGGCATCAGCGAAGCCTGGAGCGCCCCCGGACAGCGCGCGCTCGCCGTCGCCGAAATCGTGCTGACGCTGGTGTTGATTGGCACGCTGGGGCTGGGTGTGCGACGCAAGTCGCCCGCCTGAAGCGCTCGTTTTCCGGCGGCCCTGGCTAACGAAAAATATTGCGAGTCGTGACTTCCAGCAGGGAGCGCCGCTGACGGCGGTGTGTAATGTCCAGGGGATCACCCCCCGGGAGTACGCACGATGCCCTTTGCCGCCATTCACAGGCGACTGCCCCTCGTTGCAGGTCTTTTGGCCCTGCTGCCCGCCGCGCTCCAGGCCGGCTACGACAAGCCGCCGGAGCCCTTGCTCGGCGTCATGCATGCGCCGCTGCCGGCGATTCCCATGCTGGACCCTACGCGCCAACGCATGTTGCTGGTGGAGCAGGCGCAGTATCCATCGATCGAGCGCGTGGCCGAGCCCTACGTGAAACTCGCCGGCCTGCGCATCGAGCCGCGCAACCACAGTCGCCACGACGCCTCCAGCGGCTACGGCATCCGCACCTGCCTCAAACGCTTCACCGTGGAGGACGTCGCCAGCCATCAGCAGGTGCCCGTCGCCCTGCCGGCCGATGCCTGCCCCAGCGTTCCACTATGGTCGCCCGACGGTCACCGCTTCGCCTTTACCAATACCACCGACGAACGTACCGAACTGTGGCTGGGCGATGCCCTGACGGGCGCGGTGCATCGGGTCGATGGTGTCTCGCTCAATCCGATCATGGAAGACAGCGTGCAGTGGTTGCATAACAGCGACTCCCTCCTGGTGAAGCAGGTGCCGCTCAATCTCGGCGCCGCACCAAAGATCAGCGCCACCGGTGGCCCGGAAATCAAGGAATCGATCCAGGGCAAGGGCGAGAGCAGCACCTACGAGGCGCGCGACACGCTCGGCAGCCCAGAAGACGAAGCACTGTTCGACTACTACGCCACCGCCCAACTGGCCGTGGTGGATGCCGCCAGCGGACAGGCCCATGCGGTCGGCAAGCCCGGCGTGCTCGCTGGCGTCAGCGGCGCGCCCGATGGCGAACATGTATTGGTCGAAACGCTGAAGAAGCCCTACTCCTACGTCACCACGTATGAGCGCTTCGCGCGTGATGTGAGTGTGCTGGATGTGCGCACCGGCCAGTCGACGCCCATCGCCTCGTTGCCGGTTGCCGATCGCGTGCCGGTACGCGGCGTGCCGGTGGGCCCGCGCGAACTGGAATGGCGCGCCAACGCGCCAGCCACCCTGGTATGGCCCGAAGCGCTGGACCAGGGCGACTGGAAGGTCAACGTGCCTCATCGCGACAAGCTGATGCTGTGGAGCGCACCTTTCACTGGCAAGCCCAAGGAAATCGCACGTACCGTGCAACGCTTCAGCGGCATGCGCTGGCTGGCCGACGGCAACGAGCCGTTCGTGTACGAACTCGACGCCAATCGCCAGTGGATCCACATCACCCGCATCGACGTGGCCAATCCGTCCAAGCCGGCGCGCACGCTGTGGGACTACTCGCTCAACGAGGTCTACAACAACCCCGGCACGCTGCTCACGCAAACGCTGCCCAACGGCGCCAGCGTGGTGCGCCAGGATGGCGACGCCGTCTACCTGTCCGGTCCGGGCGGCACGCCCAAGGGCGATCGCCCCTTCCTCGACCGCTACAACCTCTCCAACGGTCACACCGAGCGCCTGTTCCGCAGCAGCGCCGACACCTATGAACGTCCGGTGGCGGTGCTGACCGGGGGTGAGCGCTTCATCACCGTGCGCCAATCGCCCATCGATCCGCCCAACTTGCTGCTCTACACACTGGGCGCATCGGTGGCGGGCGCCCAGGCCGGCGAGGCTGCGTTTGCCGCCAGCGCAGCGCCCATCACGCACATTCCCGACCCGACACCGCAGGTGCGTGGCATCGGCAAGCAGCTGGTGACCTACAAACGCAAGGATGGCGTGGAGCTGTCCTTTACGCTCTATACGCCGCCGGGCTACACGCCTGGCACGCGTCTGCCGGCCGTGCTCTATGCCTACCCGCAGGACTTCGCCGACCCCAGCCAGGCCGGCCAGATCAGCGGCTCCCAGCAAAAGTTCGATGTGCTGCGCGGCTACCGACTATTGCTGCTGTCGGGCTACGCCATTATCGACAACGCCTCCTTCCCCATCGTCGGCGATCCACGCACCGCGTACGACACCTACATCGACCAGTTGGTGATGGACGCACAAGCCGCCGTGGACAAGGCGGTAGAGCTGGGCGTGGTGGATCGCAACCGCATCGGCGTCACCGGCCACAGTCACGGCGCGCTGATGACCGCCAACCTGCTCGCGCACACCGAACTGTTCCGCGCCGGCGTCGCCACCAGTGGCGGCTACAACAAGACGCTCACACCGTTCGGCTTCCAGAACGAACGCCGCTCGCTGTGGCAGGCACCATCGGTGTATGAGCAAGCCTCCACCTTCTTCCACGCAGACAAGGTGAAGTCGCCGCTGCTCATCATGCACGGCATGGACGACGCCAACCCGGGCACCGAGCCGATCCAGTCGCAGAAGCTATTCCAGGCCATTCGCGGCCTGGGCGGCACCACCCGCCTGGTCATGCTGCCGCACGAACCGCACTGGTACACCGCGATGGAATCCAACGAGCAGGAGGTCTACGAAATGCTCAACTGGTTCGATCGTTATGTGAAGAACGCACCGGTGAGAACCGACACGGCGAAGCCTGCCAAGGCCGCACCGTAAGCCGGCACGCGCGGAGGGTCGCCAAGCGGCGGCCTTCCGCGCACATCGCCAACGCCTTTCCGCCAAGCGCTTGCTCAAAAGCAACGACTGAGCTGACGCACGCCTTCGCGAATCTCTTCCAGCGACGCGCCACCGTAGCCCAGGATCAGCCCGCCGCGCTGAGGCGGCTTGAGGTAGCACTGCGACAGCGGACGCACTGACACACCGCGCTGCGCGGCGGCGCGCGATACGGCCACATCATCGACGCCCGGCGGCAACAGCCCTGCCACTTGCATACCGGCATCGGCGCCGACGACGGCCAGGCGCCCCCCCATCTCTAGCTCTATCGCCGCCAGTACGGCAGCGCGGCGCGCCTGATAGAGCGTGCGCATGCTACGGATGTGGCGCGCGAAATGCCCTTCGCGAATGAAGTCCGTCATGGCGTACTGATAAAGGGTGGAAGTGAACGTATCGATGGCGTCGCGACCCGCCTCGAAGGCACCCGCCAGATCGCGCGGCACCACCAGATAGCCCACTCGGATGGCGGGAAACATTACCTTGCTGAAGGTGCCCACATAAATTACTCGTTCATGCGCATCGGTGCCTTGCAAGGAAACCAGCGGGCGACCGCCAAAGCGATATTCGCTGTCGTAGTCATCCTCGATGACCCAGGCATCGTGGCGCGCGGCCCACTCCAGCAGCCGCATGCGTCGTGCCGCACTCATGGTGCTGCCCAGCGGAAACTGATGCGACGGCGTGATGTAAACCGCGCGCGCGTGCGGCCCCAGGCGTTCGCCTTGCGCCACGTCGATGCCATCCTCGTCCACCGGCACCGGAATCAGCTGTGCGCCGGCTGTACGCAACGATTGATGCGCGCCGGGATAACCGGGATCTTCCATCCACACCGCATCGCCGTCGTCGAACAACACATGCGCGCAGATCTGCAAGCCCTGCTGCGAACCGGTGGTGATGAGCACCTGCGATGCGTCGCAGCGCACGCCACGCGTGGCACCGAGGTATTCGGCAATCGCGGTGCGCAGCGGCATGTGTCCCATCGGACTGCCATAGACCATGCCCTCCTTGCCCAGGCCACGCGCGTGCCGACTCACCAGGCGCGACCACACGCCCAGGGGAAAGTGTTCCAACGCCGGCACACCCACGCGAAACGCGCCCAGATTGGCTAGCCAGGTCTGCTCCGGCCCACGCATCTGCGCCACGCGCTGCGATACACGCCGCGAGGCCCCGTTGGGCCCACCATTGACGCCATGGGACAACGGACGCGGGCGCCCCGGTTTGGCCGGCCCCACCAGCACGGCGGGAATCGCCCGCGCGACGCAGGTACCCGCGCCCTGAAAGGTTTCCAGGTAACCCTCGGCCTGCAGTTGTTCGTAGGCGCCAAGCACCGGAATGCGCGAAATCTTCAGCTCGCTGGCCAGGCCGCGACTGGAGGGCACGCGCTGCCCCGGTCGCAACTGGCCGCTAAGGATGGCCTGGCGAAACCAGTCCGACAGTTGCAGGTACATCGGCATGCTGTTGTGCGGGTCCATCGCAACCGGGGGCACAAAGCCGGCAGGCAGGCGGCTCATGGCGAATCCCTCCAAGTGGTTATATGCAATCAGCGCAAAGTGGTTATTCCAGCAAACCACTTTTCGGCCTAGCTTGCGCCCCATGAACGGATCGGCACAAGCCTCCCCCGCACCACTAGCGCTGTTGCGACAGCTTGCCGGCGCGGGCCTCCTCGGCCTGCTGCTTTCGCTCGTGGCGCCCCTCCCGGCCTGCTCGCAGGAGCAACCGCAATCGCGTGACGACGCATGGTGGACCGGCCCCATGCTGGCCAACTCAGCCGAAACGCTGCCCCCGGGCCACTTTCTGCTGGAACCCTATCTGTACGACGTACAGAGCAAGGGCGTGGATAGCCTCGGCTCGCGCACCTATCTCAATTACGGACTCGCCAATCGCCTTACCGTCGGCATCATTCCCGTGTTCGGCTACAACCGCGTCAGCGGCGCGCCCGATAGCAGTGGCGTGCAGATGGGCGATTGGACGGTGCAGGCGCAATACCGGCTCACGCAATTCCATGAAGGCAGTTGGTTGCCGACGATTGCGCTGCAGATCCAGGAAACACTGCCCACCGGCAAGTACGACCAGTTAGGCAACCGCCCCGCCAATGGGCTGGGCAGCGGTGCTTACGGCACTACCATCGGCATCAATTCCCAAACGTATCTGTGGTTGCCCAATGGACGCATCCTGCGTGTGCGTTTCAACATCTCCGCCACGTTTTCATCGCGCACCGATGTCCAGGGCGTGAGCGTATACGGCACCGACGCGGATTTCCGTGGGCGCGCGCGGCCTGGCGACAACCTGTTCGCCGACGCCGCCGTGGAGTACAGCCTGAGCAAGCGCTGGGTACTGGCACTGGACCTCACCTACAGCCACAACGGCAGCACGCGAGTGAGCGGCGAGGAGTATCTCGGCAACAGTGATCCTTTCCCGCCCACGACACGACTGGGTAGCGGCACCAGCGCGGCCTTCGGCGTGGCGCCCGCGGTGGAATACAACTGGTCGTCCACTATCGGCTTGTTGTTTGGTGTGCGCGTGATTCCTTCCGGACAACGCACGGCGTCGTCGATAACGCCCGCGTTCGCGCTCAACGTGGTGCATTGAATGTCTCGGGTCCCCGTGCCCGCACTCTTATGCGGAGGTACGCATGAAAGCCTTGAAGCTGCTGGTTGTAGCCATGGTGCTGTTGCCCGTCGCCCGACTCTGCGTGGCGCAGGCCGCACCCGATGTCATCGCGGCGGCCCTCGCCGATACGCAACGCCCGGCGGATGATCGCGCGCAGGACGCCCAGCGCAAGGCCGCCCAAGTGCTGCGCTTCAGCGACGTGAGGCCAGGCGACGTAGTCGTCGATCTCATGCCCGGTTCGGGCTACTACACGCGATTGCTCAGTCGCATCGTCGGCCCCGCCGGCAAGGTGTATGCGCTGCAACCGGTGGAAATGGACAAAGCCGCACCCAAGGGCCTGCAAAGCCTGCATGGCTTTGCAGGCAAGGCACCCTACGCCAACGTGGTCGTGTTGCTGCAACCGGTAAGCGCGATGACGCTGCCCGAGCCGGTGGACCTGATCTTCACCTCGCAGAATTATCACGACCTGCACGATCCCTTTATGGGTTCGCCGGATATCGCCAAGCTCGATCGAGGCCTGTTCGAAGCGCTCAAACGCGGCGGTCGCTTGATCGTACTTGACCACGCCGCCACCGCCGGCAGCGGCCTGCGTAACACCGACGACCTGCATCGCATCGATCCAGCCACCGCGAAGGCCGAACTGCTTGCCGCGGGCTTTCAACTCGATGGGGAAAGCGATGTCCTGCACAACCCTGCGGACGATCACACGTTGGGGATACGCGATCCGTCCTTGCGCGGCCACACCGATCGCTTCCTGCTGCGCCTGCGCAAACCTTAGCGACGCTGCGTCGGTACGCGGGCCCAGGCCGAGCCTATACTCGACCTATCGATCCGCCGAGAACCGACCATGGGTTTCCTGCAAGATCCGCCGCAGCTCGCGCACCCTTATCGCGACGACCGCCTGTTGCTCAGCATGCTCGATCGCGCCCTGCCGCCCGCGCGGCGCGGCGCGCTCGACGCGGATCTGCACGCCCTGGGCGACTACGCACAAATGGCCTGGCAACGCGTGGGCGCCACCAGTCGCCGCAAGCCCGTGCTCACGCAATGGGATGCCTGGGGCCAGCGTATCGATCGCATCGAACTTACCCCCGCCTGGCAGGAAGGCCCACACCTGACCACACGTCATGCCGTGCTCGCCGCCGGGCACGAGGCGAGCGAACACGCGCGACTCGAACAGTTCGCCCGGGTCTATCTCTATCACCTGGCCAGCGAGTTCTACACCTGTCCACTGGCGATGACCGATGGCGCTGCCACCGCACTCAAGGCCTCGGGTAACCAGGCCTTGATGGAGCGGGCCTTACCGCATCTGCTTAGTCGCGACCCCGCCAACTTCTGGCTCAGCGGCCAGTGGATGACCGAGAACGCCGGCGGCTCGGACGTAGGGCGTACCGAAACCCTCGCCCGCCAGGACGCCTCCGGCCAATGGCGCTTGTATGGCCGCAAGTGGTTCAGCTCGGCGGTGGTGGGCGAAGCCGCCCTCGCCCTGGCCCGTCCCGAAGGTGCCGCCAGCGGCCCGGGCGCGCTGGCGCTGTTCTACGTGGAAACCATGGATGGCGCGCGGCGCAAGCCAGAATTGGTGATCGACCGCCTCAAGGACAAATTGGGCACGCACGAATTGCCCACCGCGGAAATCCATCTGGAAGGCCTGCCCGCGTGGCCACTGGGCGAGTTGGGCAACGGCGTGCGCCAGGTGGCGCCCATGCTCAATATCACGCGCACCTGGAATGCCGTGTGCGCCACCGCCAGCATGGCGCGCGCCATCGCCTTGGCCCGCGACTACGCCCTGCGCCGCCACGCTTTCGGCAAACGGCTGATCGACCAGCCGCTGCACGCGCAAACCCTGGCCGACATGCAGGCCGAGTTCGAAGGCGCGTTCGCGCTCACTTTCGAAGTGGCGCACCTGCTTGGCCGCGTGGAGCACGGCACCGCCGCCCCGCATGAGGCGGCCTTGCTACGCCTGCTTACCCCGCTGGCCAAACTGTGGACCGGCAAGCTGGCGGTGCGCCTGTGCTCCGAGGCGCTGGAATGCTTCGGCGGCGCCGGCTATATCGAAGACACCGGGCTCCCCCAGTTGCTGCGCGACGCCCAGGTCTATGCCATCTGGGAAGGCACCACCAACGTGCTTTCGCTGGACAGCCTGCGCGCCCTGGCTGGCGACCAGTTCGGCGCGCTCCAGTTGGCCATCGATGGCTGGCTGGCCGACAGCATCGACGCCCAGGCTCGCCACCACATCCATGCCGCCATGGCCGCCGCCAGCAGCTATCTCGCCACGCATGCGGGCCAACGCGATGCCCTGGAAGCGGGCGCGCGCGGCCTGGCCCTCACCCTGGCGCGCTGCACGGCGGCGGCCTTGCTGGCCCGCCACGACAGCTGGCTGGCACCCCGTGGCGCCGCCCACGCCGGGGCCGCCTTGCGCCGGTTCGTGGGCCATGGCCTGTCGCGCCTGAGCCATGCCGACCCTACCGACACGGCCCTCCTGCTAGGCCCACACTGAGCGGGGCTGCGGACGCCGCGAGCACGGGGAGGCCGCACTCGCTAAAATAGCCGCTTCCCCTACCTCGCGATCACAGACCATGCAGCATCTGACCATCGTCACCACCGGCGGCACCATCGACAAGATCTACTTCGACGACAAGTCGGATTACAAGATCGGCGCCCCGCAGATCGGCGAGATCCTGGGCCAGCTCGGTGTCGCGTTCCAGTTCGACGTGATCCCGATTCTGCGCAAGGACAGTCTGCACATCACCGAGGAAGACCGTGCGCTGGTGCGCTCCACCATCGAGGCGCAGCCGCATCGCCATGTGCTGGTGACGCACGGCACCGACACCATGGTGGAAACGGCGCGCGAGCTGGCCCACATCAAGGGCAAGGTGATCGTGCTTACCGGCGCGCTCAACCCGGCTCGTTTCCAGGGCTCGGATGCGGTGTTCAACATCGGCTGTGCCGTCGCGGCGGTGCAGACGCTGCCCGATGGCGTCTACATCACCATGAACGGCCGCGTGTGGGACCCGGCCAAGGTGCGCAAGAACCGCGACGCCAATCGCTTCGAAGAAGCCAACGGCTGATCGCCCTCGCCTTGACGACAAACGGCCCGGTCATCGCTGACCGGGCCGTTTGCTTTTCAGGGCGAAGGAAGCGCGCCCGATTACTGCACGGTGAGGTTCACGTCATCGAGCACGAACGAAGTCTGCCGCGAGGCATTCTCCGTGCCGGTGAACTTCAGCGTCACCGTCTGCCCGATGTACGCACTCAAGTCGAAGCTGGCCTGCGTATAGCCCGACGCCGCGTTGAGGTTCGAGTACGTCGCCAAGGTCTTGAGCACGGTGCCGCTGCTGTTGAGCACCTGTACGCTGAGCTTGTCGTTCGCAGCCGTCTTGCTGGTTTCGGCGGTGTCGATGTGCAGGTAGAAAGTCAGCTTGGCCGAGCTTTTGCCGCTGGGAATGGCCACGCTTTGCGACACCGTGTCGGTGTGCGTGCTGCCGTAGCCATCCAACCAGGCGAACCAGGTGCCGCTGTGCGCCGTCTCGCCACTGCAGGTGCTGTTGCTGCACAGCACGCCCGAGCTCATCGACCACGGGCTGGCGGTACCGGTTTCAAAACCCGGATTGGCGATGATCTGCTGCGGTGCGCTGGACGTCACCGTTACCGAGGCGGACTTGCTGGAGGTCTTGCCGCTCACGCCATCGGTCACCGTCTCGGTGACGGTATACGTACCCGCCGCCGCGTAGGTGTGACTGGGGCTGGCCGTGGTGGCGGTACCGCCATCGCCGAAGGTCCAGGCGTAGGAGGAAATGCTGCCGCCGCTATCGGTGGAGCTATCGGTGAAGTTCGCCGTGAGGCCGCTGGTGGTGTAACCGAAGTTGGCGGTGGGCGTGCCGCCCGTGCCGCCACCACCGCTGCTGCCGCCCCAGTACTTGGTCACATACGCACTGAACTTGGCGATATCCAGGCTGCCCCAGCCGGTGGTGTTGTCGTAGCCGGCCTTGGCGCTGTAACCATAGCCGTTGTAGCCATTGTTGCCCGAGGTCACGTCATGCAGCGGCGTGGCATCGGTGGGGAAGTACTTGTACATGTTCTGGGTGGGCAGGCCCAGGCTGTTGTTATTGGCCGAGAGGATGCGCGCCCAGATACCCACGAAGATCGGCGAAGCCAGGCTGGTGCCGCCAATCTGGTAACTGGTGCCCTGAATGATGATGTTGGCGCCCGTGGACTGCGCTGCATCGAATGCCAAGTCCGGCACCTGACGCTTGGTTGCGGTGGAACCCAGCGCGGTGGTCTGCCATGCCGGCGCGGTTTCAAACAAGCTCACGCCGCCGCCGGTGGCCCACAGGCGCTGGTTGTTGTCGCCATTGGACGGATCGATGGCCGCCAGGCCTTCGTTCCACACCGTCTCGCCCGTCCAGGTGGTGCCGCTGGTGCTCAGCGTGGTGCCGCCCACCGCCACCACGTTGGGCGACGTGGCCGGTTCGCTCACCGAATAATGGCTAAGCGAAATCTCCACCGTGCCGGCCGAATTGGTGACGTAACCCGGTGCGCCTTCGGTGGGATCGGCCGACCACTGGTACACACCCGCATCGCCCGAAGCGATGGAGAAGGTCTGCCCCTGCGCCACCGCCTGCGCGAAGATCTTGTCGTCGGCCGCCTGGGTGCCTGAGCTGTTGGCGGCGGTTTCGTCCTCGCCCAGCGAAACGTTGATTACCTTCGCCACGTTGTCGGTCACTGCGCGATTGTAGGCAGCGGTGATGGCCGCGTCGGTAAGGCAGCTGTCGTTCGCATCGCAGTTGGGCGCGGTATAGAACACCAGCGTATTCACGCCACCGGAGGTGCCCGTGATGGTCTGGCTGTCCAGGTTCCACTCGCCGTCGCCATTGGGGTCGTCCGCGTACGCGCTGGTGCCCGTCTTCACCACCTTGGTGTTGACCTTGCTCAGGCCCGCATTGGTGGTGAAGGTGTTGAGGTCGGTAATGGTCTGGGTGAGGTCACCCCAGGTGACGATACCCACCGTGGTGTTGGACGCGGTGGGCGTGCTGCCCACGTCGTAGATCGCGGGGAAATCCTGTGGGTTGTGCGACACCTGGCTGCCGGTGGCCTGGATGCCCACGGCTTGCGTGCCCGCGTGCGGCGTCGGCCCCAGGATGCGATGCATGGTGTGCGGCACATTGAAGTTCTGCAGACCCAGTACCGCATCGACGATACCCCCCAGCGCCTGCGGCACCTGCACCGGCGCATCGTTGGCGATGCGCTGCTTGCCGCCATAGGCGAAGGTACGCAGGGTAGTGCGGAAAGCCGCGCTCACCGTCGTGGCATTGCCGTCGGCCGACACCAGCAGGTTGTTGCCCGCGATGTGCACGTTGGTGAAACCCGCCTGGCGCAGATGCGCGGCGACTTGGGCCACGTCGGCGTCGCTCGGCGCGTAACGTGCCTTGAACTGCGCCGGGGTGAGGAAATGGTGGAACTGGGCGCTGGTGGGGTCGTTCACCGCCTGAAGAAAGCCGCGCAGCTCATCCACGTTGCGCAGGTTCAGGCTCAACTCCACATGCACCGGCTTACTGGCTTCCAGCGGCGACACCAGGGCCGCGTCCACGGTGGGCGCGCCGTGCATGCTCAGGGTCCAGCCCGGATGCGCCACGGAGGTCGTGGCCGCCGTGGTCGCGGCGGTGGCCGGCGCGGCCGCCTTCACCATGGCAGCCTGGGTGCGCGTGGTCACCCATGTGTCAGCGCTGGCCGCGTGCACCGAGCCGGCCATGGCGAACGAAACCGCCAGCGGCAACAACGCCTGGCGCAGAGCTTTTCCCCGAAAATCGATACGAACAGTCATTCATGTCTCCTTGACGTTTTTTGAGAACAAACCTCCCCGATGCGGTGCGACGCACCACATGCTCGGGTTGCCGTGAGAGCACGGCATCAGCTTTCGTGACTGTCTTGCGATCCGATTGGCGCCTGGACTTGCGCTACCCCTGCACTCCCTAGAACAGCAAGTCCGGCTCAGACTTCGTCGAGCGGCACGCATCCGTTAAAAACCGGTGCTGACGCCGCCATGGGACCATCCGTCAACCCTCCCGCTCACGGATTAATTGACGCTAATCAAGAAAATTCGAAGCGTCAATGCGAAAAAACCGCTTTGGCGAAAGCCATCACGCAAGCAAATAAATGCGAAACCCAATAACAAAATCGCCATTACTTGCGTTATGAATCAAGGCTTTCACCAAACCTTCCTTTCACTGGAAAGTACGTATTTGCCATTGGATTCATTGCACTAGACAAAATGGTCATATGCTTATGACCATTTACTCGACTACTCGCAAAACCGCATGGCGCGGTGATTATCTCGATCTGAATCGAGCATGCCCGTCGAGTAATGTTGCGGATGGCGCAGCGACCATCGGCGAATTAATTTGCGAATACCGATGCGACGAAGCGTATAACACGCCCCGACAAACCTAAACGGTAATTAAATTTCGCTCACCGAATGCTTTCCCTAGAGCGCCGTTGCGACGCTCCACCAGCGATGCGTTCGCGTGGATGGACCCGACGTGAGATGGCTTAGAGCCGACCCTTGAACCGCCGCTTTTCGCGCTTCAACCGCTCAATCGCCACGTCAGCAGCCCCCACCGCACCCGACCATGGGCACGTTGATGTGGACCAGGCCGCACGGCGAGCGCGGCGCGGCGCGGCGCGGCCCACGATCGTGGGGAATAAGGCGTTGGAAAGTGGCCTGCCCGGCCACTTCCTCGCCGGGAAACGATGCGGAACCGTCGCTTAGAGCATGCCCGTTTCAAGCTTGGCGACATCGGACATCATCGAGTGATTCCACGGCGGATCGAACACCAAGTCCACATCGGCCTCGGCCACGGTGGGAATCAACTCCAGCTTGGTGCGCACGTCGTCCACCAGGATGTCGCCCATGCCGCAGCCCGGCGCGGTCAGCGTCATCTTTACGTAGACCTTGCGCTGGTCGGACGCCACATTCTCCAGGCTCACGTCGTAGACCAGTCCCAGCTCCACCACGTTGATCGGAATTTCCGGGTCGAACACGGTACGCAGCTGCTGCCATACCAACGCTTCCACGTCGGCATCGGTGGCGTCCGCCGCCAACTCGATCGGCGGAGGGGGCTCCTTGCCCAGCGCGTCGGCGTCGTTTCCGGCGATGCGGAACAGGTTGCCCTCCACATACACCGTAAAGCTGCCACCCAGCGCCTGGGTGATATAGCCGATCTGGCCCGCGGGCAACGTCACCGACTCCCCTTGCGGCACCATGACTGCCTGACAGTCGCGCTCCAGGGTGAAAGGCTCGCTGCTAAGACTGAAACCACTCATGCCAAATCTCTTCCAAGGGCACGACAACCGGCCGCGCCAAGCTCGCTATTATGCCGCCTGACAGGCGGGCATGCCCGCTCACATCAGGCCGGAGCGGGCCAAACTCAAGGGCCGGAGCGGCCCAATCCGACATCGGGCCCGGGCATGTCCGCGCTATGATGGTCCTTTTTACGTTCGGACCCACCGTGCCTTTCACCCTGTCCACGTTCCGCCAGCCATGAGCGCACGGCGTGTCTTTTCCTGGGGCTTCGCCCTGATCAGCGCCCTTGCGCTGGGCCTGGCCGCTGGGGCGGTATGGATGGTGCCCACCCTGTACCTGCAACGCCCGCTGCCCTGGCTGGCGTTGCTGATCGGCTGGGCGCTGGGCAAGGTCATGCGAGCCTGGGTACGCCCCTCTGGCGCGGGAGCCGCTCTGCTCGCCGGGCTGGCAGTGCTGGTGGCAGCGGTCTATGTGAACCTGCTCACGGCGGGCGCGCGTATTGCCGGCCTGATGGGCCTTGGCCTGGTCGATGCCCTGCGCACGGCCGGCCTGGGGCTGCTGCTGCAGTTGAGCAAGCTCGGCGGCCTGACGACCGACTACGGTTGGTACGCAGCCGGCGCTGGCCTGGCGGCTGTCGCGGCGATCCGGGCCGGCGCCAAGCGCCCCCCCGCTCGCGACTGAAGCCTCGGGTGGCAAGGCAAGACATCTACCCTCGCCGAGGCCTTGATTCAGCTGCGCTAGACGTCCAGCGTCTTCAGCTCCGCCACCAGCTGGCCCGCCGCGGCCTGGCCGTCGCCATAGAGCATGCGCGCGTTATCGGCATAGAACAGCGCGTTCTCGATACCCGCAAAGCCGGTGCCCTTGCCGCGCTTGACGACGATCACCTGCTTGGCCGCCGCCACGTCCAGGATCGGCATGCCGTAGATCGGTGACGCCGGATCGGTCTTGGCCAGCGGGTTCACCACGTCGTTGGCGCCGATAACCAACGCCACATCGGTATTGGGGAACTCGGGGTTGATGTCATCCATGTCGGCGATCAGATCGTACGGCACGCCCGCCTCGGCCAGCAGCACGTTCATGTGGCCCGGCATGCGGCCGGCCACCGGATGAATGGCAAACTTCACCTTCACCCCACGCTCGATCAGCAGCTTGGCGAACTCCCACACCTTGTGTTGCGCCTGCGCCACGGCCATGCCGTAGCCCGGCACGATCACCACGCGCTCGGCGTAGGCCATCATCACCGCCGCGTCGCTCGCCTCGATCGGCTTTTGGCTGCCGCCGATGGCCTGGGCCTCCGCCCCGGCCGCCGCGCCAAAGCTGCCGAACAATACGTTGCCGATGGAGCGGTTCATCGCCCTGGCCATCAGCTGGGTCAGCAAGGTGCCCGCCGCACCAACCACCGTGCCGGCGATGATCATCGCCTCGTTCTGCAGCACGAAACCCTCAAACGCCACCGCCAGGCCGGTAAACGCGTTGTACAGCGAGATCACCACCGGCATGTCGGCGCCGCCGATGGGCAGGGTCATCATCAGCCCGAACAGCAGCGCCAGCACGAAGAAGCTGACGATCAGCGGCATGCTGAGCTGCCCCCCGGCGATCATCGCGCCCAACACCACGGCCCCGGCCAGCACCAACAGGTTGATTACCCGCTGGCCGGGAAACACGAAGCGCTTGTCCAGCCACCCTTGCAGCTTGGCGAAGGCGATCAGCGAACCAGAAAAACTCACCGAGCCGATCAGGGCGCCCAGCACCGCCAGCGTCAACTGGGCCGCCCCCGGGGTAGCCGCGCCGTTGGCGGTGAATTGGCCGCCATCGAGCAACGTGACCGAGTTGCTGGCGTAGCTGAACAGCTCCGCGGCGCCGATGGCCGCCGCCGCGCCACCGCCCATGCCGTTGTAGAGGGCCACCATCTGCGGCATGGCCGTCATCGCAACCCGGCGCCCTGACCACCAGGCCGCCGTGACGCCAATGAGCACCGCCGCCAGGATCAGCCCCCGGTTATGGATGTCCGGCAGGGCGAAGGTCGCCAGCACCGCCACCAGCATGCCCACGCCCGCCCAGACGATGCCGCCCCGCGCCGTGCGCGGCGAGCTCATCCGCTTGAGACCGAGAATGAACAGCAGGGCAGCGAGGAAGTAACAGGCCTTGATCACCATCGGCAGCCAGGCCATTACTTGGACTCCTTGCTTACGGCGGGCTTGCTGGCCTTGAACATCTCCAGCATGCGCTCGGTCACCACGTAGCCGCCGGCCGCGTTGCCGGCGCCCAGCAGTACGCCAAGAAAGCCGATGACCAGCTCGAAGGTGGTCTGGGCATGCCCTAGCGCAATCATGGCGCCGACCAGCACAATGCCGTGAATGAAATTAGAACCCGACATCAACGGCGTGTGGAGAATCACCGGAACCCGCGCGATGATCTCGTACCCCGTGAAAGCGGCCAGCATAAAGATGTAAAGCGCCAGGAACCCGTCGATCATGACCCCTCCCTGCCCGGACATCGTTGTCCCCGCATCATACGGACGCGGGTCAACCTGCGCGAGCCTTGAGCGTTGATGCACAAGGACGAACCGATGGAGTCACAGGATGCCCTGTCCGGCGAATTGGACGATGACGTCATGAGTAGCGTCGTCTCCACCCTGGATGCCGACCTGCTGACCGATACACGCGCAGTGCCGGCTTCGATGGATGCGTTTCTGGCGCAGGTGGAACGTCGCGCCTTCCGCATGGCCGAGTTGAACCTGGGCCATCGGGAAGACGCTCTGGACGCCGTGCAGGACGCCATGCTGCGGCTGGTCAAGCATTACGGCGACAAACCGCCGCAGGAATGGACACCCCTGTTCTGGGGCATCCTGCGCCGTCGCATTGTGGATTTACAGCGTCGCCGCAAGGTGCGCTCGATCATGGTCAACTGGCTAGGTGGCCGTGATGAAGATGGCGAGGAACTGCCCGCCTGGGACCCAGCGGATACCTCGCCTGGCCCACTCGAGCGCTTACACGACTCGCAGTCGTACGCGGACATGGCAGCAGCCGTGAAAAAGCTGCCCCAGCGCCAGCGCGAAGCTTTCATGCTGCGCGTGCTGGAGGGCCTGGATGTGGCGGAGACCGCACAGGCCATGGGTTGTTCGGAAGGGAGCGTAAAAACACACCTGTCGCGCGCGCTGCAACGCTTGCGTGACCTACTGGAGGAATGGCGATGAAAGCGCCTGATAACCACCTCGAACGCCGCGCCCGTGAGCTCTACCGCGAAGCGGCCCATCAACTCGATCCGGCCACGGCGGCCCGGTTGCGGGCGGCCCGTCGCGCGGCACTGGCCGGTGCCGAAGGTTCCTCGCTCGCCCATCGCCTGCTGCAGCTCTTGCTGCCGGCCGGCGCCTTCGCCGCCATCGCCTTTGCCGCGCTGATGTTCTCGGCGCCGGTGGAGGGTCCGGCGGGTGCGGGCACAGGTACATCTGCCATCGCCACCGACAGCGATAGCGAGCTGCCGCCGGATGCGGCCGCCGCCGACCCCACGCTGTACCAGAACATGGACTTCTATGGCTGGCTGGCGAAGAACGGTGACAGCCAGGCGAGCCGTTGATGATGTATCGACCTCGACTTTATGCGTTTCTGTTGCTCGCAAGCCTGCTGGGAGGTACCGCGTCGACCGCATTCGCACAGAACCTGCCGCCACCGCCGCCGCCCCCACCGGGCATGCCGCCCGGGCCGCCGCCGGCAGCGCGCCCGTGGAGCAGCCTCTCGCCCAGCGAGCAGGATGTGCTCAAGCCGCTGGCCGACAAATGGAATACGTTTCCGCCGGAGCGGCAGGCGCGCATGCTGCAACGCGCACAGCAATGGAAATCGTTGCCGCCGCAACAGCGCGAGGAAATCCGTCAGCGCATCGACCAGTGGCAGAAAATGACACCGGAGCAGCGCGAACAGGCGCGCGAGAACAGCCGCCGTTTCCAGGAGCTGCCGCCGGCCGAGCGTGACCGCTTGCATGCGGCGTTCCAGCATTTTCAGCAGTTGCCGCCCAACCAGCGTGAGCAATTGATGCGCCAGTGGCGTCAGGAAATGCGCGACGCGCCGCCGCCCTTCCCTGGTGGCGGTGGCCCGCACGGTCCGGGGCCGCGCGCTCCCGGGCCGCATGGCGGGGGTCCGCACAGCCCGCCCAAGTTCTAAAGAAAACCCCGCTTCGGCGGGGTTTTCCTTGCGCGTTAACTCACCCCTGGAAATGCGGCTCGCCGTTACGCGTAATGCAACTCTTGGCGATGAGTTCGTCGGTGAAATCCGGCGCCAGCGCACTGTCGTGCACCAGTAGTTCCACGAAGTTGTACACGTTGCGCGCATACATCTCCGACGCATGCAGCGGTGCACCCGCCGGCACGTTGAGCGGCCCCAGGATCACCACGCCGCCGTGTTCCACCCGTTCGCCGGGACGGGTCAGCTCGCAATTGCCGCCGCCCTCCGCCGCGAGATCCACGATCAACGCGCCCGGCTTCATGCCATCGACCATGGCCGCGCTGAGAATCTTCGGCGACGGTCGCCCGGGCACGGCCGCGGTGGTCACGATCACATCCACTTGCTTGAGGTGATCGGCCAACGCCTGCTGCTGCGCGGCGCGCTCTTGGACGGACAACTCGCGCGCGTAACCGCCGCTGCCCGCCGCGCTCACGCCCAGATCCAGGAACTTGGCACCCAGCGACTCCACCTGTTCGCGGGTTTCCGGACGCACATCGTAGCCTTCGGTCTGCGCACCCAGACGCCGTGCGGTGGCAATCGCCTGCAAGCCTGCCACGCCCGCGCCAATCACCAGCACGCGAGACGGGCGTATCGTGCCCGCCGCCGTGGTAAGCATGGGGAAGAATTTGGTCGCCGCTTCCGCGGCAATCAGCACGGCGCGATAGCCGGCCACCGCCGCCTGCGAACTCAACACATCCATGGCCTGGGCACGCGTGGTGCGCGGCAGCAGCTCCAGCGCAAACGCCGTCAGGCGTCGCTTGCCCATCGCCACGATGCGCGCCGCCGCACCGTAAGGCCGCAATTGCCCCACCACGATGGCGCCCTCGCGCAGGCGCGGCCATACCTCATCGTCGGGCGGCAGCACGCAGGTCAGCACGTCGGCCTGGGCCAGCACGCTCTCGGCATCGGCGAAATCGACCTCCGCATAGGCGCTGTCGGGAAAGCCCGCCGCCTCGCCCGCGCCACGCTGCAGCAGCACGCGCAGTCCCTTGCCCTGAAACTTCTTCGCCATCTCCGGCGTGATCGCCACCCGGCGTTCGCCAGCGGCGGATTCGCGCAATGCAGCCACGGTGATCGGCATCGTGCATCCCCTGCGGAAAGGTCTCCGCATCCTAGCCCAAGCCCCGCGCCGCAAACCACCTGCCACTTGCGGAGCGCGCGCCAACGGAGTTAACTGGCGCGCCACCGGTATCGATGCCGCTCCGGCGGCCACGACGATGGGGGTCCCGCCATGGAGATCCCGATGACCGTAGTCGTTGTTCCCAATGAGCTGATGAGCATGGCGCGCCAGGCGCGCGACAAGGCTTACGCACCGTATTCCCACTTTCTCGTCGGCGCGGCGCTGATAACCCACGACGGCCGCCATTTCACCGGCTGCAACGTCGAAAACGCCTCGTACGGCCTGTGCAATTGCGCCGAACGCACCGCGCTGTTCACCGCCATGGCGGCGGGCTGTAAACCCGGCGATTTCGCTGGCCTGGCCGTTATTGGCGACACCCCCACCCCGATCAGCCCCTGCGGCGCCTGCCGCCAGGTGATGGCCGAACTGTGCGACGACGCCATGCCGGTTTGGTTGGGCAATCTGGACGGCGCCTTGCAGGAAACCACCGTGCAAACCCTGCTGCCGGGCTCGTTCCGACTGGCCAGCTGAGCGTGCATGCGGGGCCGGCACCGGCCGGCCTCACTTCACGCGCTTCTCTCCCGGGGGTTAGCATGCCGCCTTTGCTTTCCCCGGAATTCCCCATGCCCCATCCTCTGTCTTTGCTCCAGCAGCGTCACTCGGTCCCCTCGCGCCAATTGGGCGCGCCGGCGCCGGAAGGCGATGTGCTGGAAGCCCTGCTCGCCACCGCCATCCGCGTGCCCGACCACGGCAAGCTGGTGCCATTCCGACTGATCCTGTTGCGCGGCGATGCCAAGCTGGCGTTCGGCGCCAAGCTCGCCGCACTCTCGCTGCGGGTTAATCCGGACATGCCCGAATCCAAGCGCGAGAAAGATCGCACGCGCTATGACTTCGCCCCGCTGGTAGTCGCCGTGATCGCGCACCTGGACCCTAGCAGCAGCGTGCCGGTGATCGAGCAACAGCTCAGCGCCGGTTGCGTGGCCTATAACCTGCTGCTCGGCAGCGAGGCCTTGGGCTTTGGCGCGCAATGGCTCACCGGCTGGGCGGCCTACCATCGCGAAGTGGCCGACCTCCTCGGGCTGGGCGAACACGAACAGGTGATCGGCTTCGTGCATATCGGCACGGCCCAGATCGACGTACCGGATCGCGATCGTCCCGCCGTGAATGATCTCGTCAGCGTGTGGGCGCCATGAGCCGTCCAGCCGTCCATTTGATCGACGGAAGCCTGTACGTGTTTCGCGCCTGGCATTCGATGCCCGACGAGTTCCACGATACCGATGGCCACCCCGTAAACGCCGTGCATGGCTTCACCCGCTTTCTGTGCGAGCTGCTGGAGCGGGTCAAGCCCGAGCACCTGGCCGTCGCCTTCGATGCCTCGCTCACCACCTCGTTCCGCAACGGCATCTACCCTGCGTACAAAGCCAACCGTGAGTTGCCGCCACCCGATCTTGAGCGGCAGTTCGTGCTGTGCCGCGAAGTTACCGAGGCGCTTGGCGTCACGGTGTTGATCGATCACACCTACGAAGCGGACGACCTTATCGGCAGTGCGCTGTGGAGCTTCCGCGGCCACGGTTTTCGCAGCGTAATCGTGTCGGCCGACAAGGACTTCGGCCAACTGCTGGGCGAAGACGACGAACAGTGGGACTACGCCAAGAACACGCGCTGGGGACCGGCCGGCGTGCTCGAGCGCCTGGGCGTGCACCCGCACCAGGTGGCCGATTACCTCGCCCTGTGCGGCGACGCGGTGGACAACATTCCCGGCGTGCCCGGCATCGGCGCCAAGACCGCCGCCGCGCTACTGGCCCATTTCGGCAGCCTCGACGACCTGCTCGATCGCGTGGACGAAGTGTCGTTCCTGCGTTTGCGCGGCGCCGCCAGTTGCGCCGCCAAGCTACGCCAGCATGCCGATGCGGCGCGCCTGTACCGCAGGCTGACCCGCATTGCGCTGGATGCCCCGGTTGCCGCCGATGTCAACACACTGCGCCGTCAACCCGGCACAGCGGCGACCGTCGATGCCTTGTGCGAACGGCTGCGCTTTGGGCCGCTGACGCGCACGCGACTGAAGTCGCTGGTCGGTTGATACGCGCGCCGCGCTAGCATGCCCGCCATGCAAGGCGTTCCCGACACGTTCTCCTCCACCCATGATGCCGCCCAGTTCCGGCTGGCCGCGCATCGCCCTGGCGTAGAGCTGTATCGCGCGCATATCGTGCGGCATGCGTTCGAGCCACATGCCCACGACGGCTTTGGCCTGGGTGCGATCGAGGCGGGTGTGGAACGCTTTCGCTATCGCGGCGCGGACCATCTCGCCCCACCAGATTCGCTGGTAACGATGAATCCGGAGGAACTGCACACCGGACGTGCCGAAACTGCGGGCGGTTGGCGCTATCGCATGCTCTACATCGAAGCCACGGCCGTGGCACAGATCACCGACGAGCCCGGCTGGTGGTTCAGCGATGCCGTGCACGAACACCCGGACCACGCGCAACGCGTCTCCGGCCTGCTCGACGGGCTTTGGCACGCGCGCGAGCCTCTGGCCTTCGACAGCCTGCTGTTCGAATTGCTCGCGCTGTTCCGCCAGCATGCACGCACGCCTCCGAACGCGCCAACCGCGGGTGCCATGCGCTTCGCGCCGGTGCTGGACTATCTGCACGCGCATCTCTCCCAACGTCTCACGCTGGAAGAGCTGGCCGCCGTTGCCGGGCTCAGCCCATTCCATTTCCTGCGCCAGTTCCGGGCGCAGCATCACGCCACCCCACAACAGATGTTGATGGCATTACGTCTCTCCGAAGCCAAGCGACAGCTTTCACACGGAGCACCCGCGGCGCACGTGGCGGCAGCCGTGGGTTTGGCCGATCAGGCGCATCTGACGCGTGCGTTTTCACGCCGGTATGGGGTGACGCCGGCGAGGTATCAGCGAGAGTTGCGCCGGTAGATGGTGCAACCGCAACGTAAGCCCCCCCCTCTCCCATCCCGTCATCCCTGCGCGCTGCGAAAGCAGAATCCAGCGCCGCTGCGCTTGTTGTGGCGACACCGCCAGACCCAAAGCGAAAGTCGCTGGATCCCCGCTCTCGCGGGGATGATGACCCAGGCTTGCCCGAGGCCGGGTTACCTGCGTGTCGCACCCGCCCCCAGCAGCCCCACCGCAATCTCGTACAAGACATCCACCCAGCGGCACCCCACGCTATCACCCATGTGGACTGGAACCCTCTACGCGCTTGCCGCCGGCCTTATGTGGGGCCTGGTCTTTATCAGCCCCTTGCTGCTGCCCGGCTACCCAGCCGCCCTGCAATCGGTAGGGCGCTACCTCGCGTTTGGACTGATTGCCCTGCCGCTGGCATGGATGGATCGGCGCGCGCTGCGCCAACTCCAGCGTGTGGATTGGATAGAAGCGCTGAAGCTCGCCGCCGTGGGCAACCTGCTCTACTACCTGTGCCTGGCCAGCGCCATCCAACTGGCTGGCGCGCCGTTGCCCACGATGATTATCGGCACCTTGCCGGTGGTGATCGCGGTGAGCGCGAACCTGCGCGATGCGCATCGCGATGGCCGCCTGCCCTGGCTCGGTTTGCTGCCGTCATTGTTATTGATCGGGGCTGGCATCGCCTGCGTCAATCGCGCTGAATTGAATGACTTGGCGCTGCCGACCCATGCCGAACTGTGGCGTTATGCGCGCGGCGCCTTGCTGGCCTGCGGCGCGGTGGTGTGCTGGACGTGGTATCCGCTGCGCAATGCGGATTGGCTGCGTGCGCATCCAGAACGACACCCGCGTACCTGGGCTACCGCGCAGGGGCTGGCCACGCTGCCGCTGGCACTGCTCGGCTATGCCGTGGTGTGGTTGTTCCTCCATCTGCGTGGCGACCCGTTCGCCATGCCGTTCGGGCCGCTGCCCTGGCGCTTCGTGGGTCTGATGGCGACGATTGGCTTGTTCGCCTCCTGGCTGGGCACGCTGTGCTGGAACGCCGCCAGCCAGCGCTTGCCAACCGCACTGGCCGGGCAATTGATCGTATTCGAAACCCTCGCCGCGCTGGGCTACGCATTTGCGCTGCGCGGACATGCGCCGGGGCCGCTGACCCTGGCCGGCGTCACGCTGCTGGTGGCGGGTGTGGCATGGGCGGTGCGCGTGCGGCCGCGTCCGGTGGAGCTGCACGTCGGCGAATGACGCGCCCTGGTTGTAGCTGACACATCGGCACGGCACCATGCGGGCTTCCCTTACCGCCCCGGTCACGCTCATGACTTCTACGCACAGCGCCATTCCCACCGACGCCAGCGCCCCCGAGGAAACCCTTTATGTGGGCCGCTGGCTGAGCCTGCGCAAGCGCGGGCGCTGGGAATACGCCGAACGGAACAATCCCGGCGGCGCCGTGATCATTCTGGCAGTGACGCCCGAAGACAAGGTGCTGTTTGTCGAGCAGTACCGCGTGTCCATCCTCAAGAACACCATCGAAATGCCCGCGGGACTGGTCGGTGACCTGCACGATCATGGCGACGAGGACGCGCTGCTGGCGGCCCGTCGCGAGCTGGAAGAGGAAACCGGCTACCGCTGCGAACGCCTGGAGTTCGTGCATGAAGGCCCGTCGTCCTCTGGCATGAGCACGGAAATGATCGCCTTTGTACGCGCCTGGGATCTGACCAAGGTGGGCCCCGGGGGCGGCGACGAATCGGAAAACATCGTGGTGCACGAAGTGCCCCGCAAAGAGGCTGGGCAGTGGCTGTTTGCCCGCGCGGCCGAGGGCTATTCGATCGATCCCAAGCTATTCGCCGGCCTATGGTTCATCGAGCACACCGACCTGCTCGCCCGTCGCTGAACGCAACTCCATGCGCTGGCTAAAGAATCAGGCAAAGCCGCCGATGTTGTTCTCGTCGCACCCCTTTTTCGACTTGAACTTTCGACGGACTCCACATGAAGACCCTGATTGCCTCTGCCTTGCTGCTGTTCGCCCCGCTGGCCGCCCACGCCTGCGCGCCCACGGATTTCGCCGTGGAAGGCTTCAAGATGAAAGTCGTCGGCTCCGGTATGGGCGCCCGTCTGAGCCTTGCCGGCCAGTTGGTGAACCATTGCTCGCAGCCCGCCGCCGCGCAGATCTCCATCGACGCCAAGGACGGCACCGGCAAGGTGCTGCAGTCCAAGAAGGGCTGGCCCGCCGGCACCACCAACATCGCGCCGGGCCAGTCGGTGGATTTCGATCTGGGCCGCCTGTTCCGCTTCGATCCTGAAATGCAGTCCTACACCGTCGGCGTGGCCGACGTGCGGACCTGGTAAGCCCGCCTACTTCTGCCGTTGCTTTGATTCGAGGCCCCCTCCGGGGCCTCTTTTTTTGGCCCGACGCCCCATTTTGTGACACAGTTCAAGTTTCGAAAAATCTGCCGATAAACTGGTGCATAACGGCGGAAGCGTCGATCCGCGGGCCTCGGCCTAGGCCCATCACACCTCTTGCGCAAGACGAGAGGCGTAGCGGCATGAGGGAGAGCGATGCATCTCGACATTCCCACCCTGACCTTCGTCAGCTTGCTGATGGGGATATCCGCCACGCTGGGCTTCACCGCCCTGATCAGCGTGCTGCATAACCAGGGGGTATTGCGCATCTGGGTCGCCAGCATGTGGATCGCCATGGTCGGGGTGATGTTGATCGGCTTTCGCAACAAGATTCCCGACCTTTTTTCGATCGTGCTCGCCAACGCCCTCCTGGTCACCGCCAACGTGCTAACCCTCAAGGGTATCGCCCAGCACGTGGGGCTCGCCTTTCGATGGCGCTGGCCCGGTTGCTTCATCCTGGCCTATAGCGGTTGCCTGGCCTGGTTCGCCTATGTGGTACCGGACCTGAGTACCCGCCTCACCATTGGCAGCTTGCAGGCCATGGCCTTCAACCTGGCTTATGCGTACCTGCTGCTGCGCTACGGCGAGCCGTCCATTCGCACCAGTTGCCGCATCGCCGCCGCGGTAATGTTCATGAACGCGGGTTTTTACCTGGTACGCGTATTCATGCCAGTCGATCCCCATGCGGGACAGGACATCATGATGGCCGGCACACCGGTGGCGGCTACTTATGTCGTGGGCATCATCGCCGGCATGGCGACGTACTTTGCGTTGCTGCAACTCATCACCGAGCGCCTGATGGTGGATCTGCGCCGCGCCGCGCATACCGATGGACTCACCGGCCTGCTCAACCGCAGCGCCATCGTGGCCAAGGGGCGCGCCAGTCTGGAGCGCGCGGCACAGCGGGGGCAGCCGTTCTCCCTGATCATCTTCGACCTCGATTACTTCAAGCAGATCAACGATCGCTGGGGCCACGACGCTGGCGACGCGGTGCTGCGTCATGTCACTACCGTGCTGCGCGAGCATGTGCACTGGCCCGGCCTCCTTGCCAGCCGCTATGGCGGCGAGGAATTCGTGCTCGCCCTGCCCGATGCCACCCTTGAACAAGCCCTGGCGATTGCCGAACGGCTACGCCAGGCGCTGGCCCATTCGCATGCGCGCGTCGACCATCACGCCATCCCGGTGACGGCAAGCATTGGCGTGGCCGCGGCACGGCCCGGCACCCGCTTCGAACAATTGGTGCGCCAGGCGGACGAAGCCATGTACCGCACCAAGTTCGATGGTCGCAATGGCGTGAGTACCGCCAACCCCGACGATTTCCGTTTCGCCGAAGTCGGTAACTCGCGCTGCTGACGTAGGCGACAAAGCGCCTCGCCACCCGCCTTACGAATGCGGCGGTTTCGCCGGCTCTTTCATGGCCAGCATCTGCTGCACCAACTGCTGCTTGCTAGGGTCCTGGCCAAACCGCGCCTGAAAGTCCGCAATGGTCTGATCCAGGCCGTCACGGGGTTGCTCCTTCTGGATGGCCGCACGCATAAACCAGCCATTCGGATTGTCCGGTGCCAATTGCAGCATGCGGTTGGCAACCTCCCACCCCTTGTCCCAATCGTGCATATCGTTGATGTAGATATCGCCCATGGCGGACAGCGTCCACGCATCAGAGGGGTTTAAGCGCAACGACTGCTCCAGATCGGCAAGCGCTGGGGCCGACTGACCCAGCATGCGCCGTGCTTGTCCTCGCACGGCGTAGGCATTGGCGTCCTGCGGCCCCAACTTCACCAGCGCGTCGCCTTCGGCCAGTGCCCAGTCGGTTTCGCCCAGCCGAAGCAACCCATAGGCGCGGCCCTGCCGATGCTGGAGCTGGCTGGGATCAAAGCGCAGCAGCTCAGAGCGGTAGATCACCGATAACGCCGCATTGTCTCGGTCGGCAGCAGCCCAACCGGCGCTCATCAGCATATTTAACGGCGGCGCCTCGGCGAACACCGTGCGATAGAGTGTGAATTCTCCTTGCTCATCGCAACGACAGTTCTCCACGTAATCCTCGCCGCCACTGCGTTCTGACAACAGCAGGAGCAGCAACGGGTTCTCGGCCGCATGACGCTGAGCATCGTCAATCACGCGCTGCATCTGCTCCACGCTACCGCCCCACTTGGGCTGACTGCCCCACACCAATCGCGCATAGATGGGGAAATTCGCCGGGTCCATCGCCAGCGCACGCTTGGCCGCGCTGACGCCGTATGCGCTATCGCTATCGAGCGTGGCGGCATAGAGCATGGCGCCATAGGCCGGCGTCATCTTGGGATCGAGCTCAACGGCACGGTCCAGATCCGTTCTCGCCTGCTCCAGCAAGCGATGCATTGCCTCGAAGTTGCTCTGCGGCGTCTCCGACACGTAATTACCGCCACGTTGACGCTGGGCCATCGCCACGTACGCCACGCCGCTGGCGGCGAGTGCGTAGGGGCTGTCCGGCGCCTGCCGCTTCCACGCATCCATCAGCGCGCGCGTGTCCGCCGAGCCATCACGAAAAATATGGTTATAGGTGGCGTCCAGCAGGCCGGGTATACCGGTGCGATTGAGCTGGATTTCCTTGGCGCGCGCGAGCTGCGCCTCCAGTTCGGCTACATGCCCTTGCTCGATCCAGTCGCGCGCTTGCGCCAGGGTTACCACCGGGTCCAGCAGGTAATGGCAATACGCCGACGTGACCGCCTTGGACCAGTGCAGTCCCGGAGGCTCCGGATAGGCAAGGCATCGCTGCAAGGGATCCTCGATAGCCTCGGCTTTGCGAGCCGCCTCGAGAAACGCATGGTATTCCGCCTCGCTGTAAGGCGGCACCACCACATGAACGCGCCGCATTGACTGCACGGCAGCCGCCATATCCTGTGGCTCCGACGCTGAGGGGGTCGCATTCCGAAACCATACCGCTCCACCGAGCGCTCCCCCCACGGCGACCAATCCGGCCGCCAACAACCAAGCTATCCGCGCCATCACTCCCTCCCTGATCGTCGACCCGGTGGCCGTCCTCGGGCGCGAGCATATCGCGGGGCACGCCGTGTGCCCACATCGGTTGCCCCGCCCTGAGCGGGGCGCCGAGGTTCAATGCAGCACGAACAGCTTATCGAAGCCGGCCACGCGCAGGGTGCCGCGCAGGCTGGTGCCAGCGTTGACGATGCGGATATCGGCGCGGTCGGAGCCTGCGTGTTCGCGCAGCAGCATCAACATGCCAAGAGCGGAGCTATCCATGCTGGTAACTTCCCCCAGGTCGATTACGTAGCTGCGGGCCACGCGCCCACCCAGGCAGGCGTCGTGAAAGTCGCGATGCACGCTGAAGTCAAAGCGTTCGCCCAGCTGCAGGGTCAGGCAATCTTGTTCGGTATCGTGGTGAACGGTCAGGCTCATGGCAGGCATCCTTTAGAACAGTTCGATCTCACCGGCATCCATCGAGTTCTGCAGCGCGGGGCCACGCGAACGGATACGTGCCTTCTCGCGCTGGATCGCCAGGCGGCTGCGTACGCGCTCGGCGCGCTGTGCCAGCAGTTCGGCGTCGACGGAGCTGCAGGCCAGGTCTTCGATATCCCGCGTGCACTCGCTGGTGACTTCCTGCAACTCGACCAGGCGCTGGCGGGTCTGGTTGATGAGCTGGCTGAGGATGTCTTCGAACTGCAGCGAACGCACCGTGGTGGCAACGTCGGTGCCCAGGCCGCGATTGATCTCCACCACCTGGTCGGCTACCTGGCTGGTACGCGCATCGCTCTCGGTTACATGCGCCATCATCGCGTCGATGCCGCCCTTGGCCGACAACGCCACGTTCAGATCCTGCGAGGCCATGGTGCCGACCAGACCACGCAACTGTTCCATGGCGGAGCGGGCGCGTTCAACGTGGCTGCCGATCTGCTCATTGAATTGGTTGGAGTGGCTGGCGAGGTTGCGGATTTCGCCGGCCACCACCGCAAAGCCGCGACCGGATTCGCCTGCACGCGCCGCCTCGATGGCTGCGTTGAGTGCCAGCAAGTTGGTCTCTTCGGCAATGGTGTTCACGTTCTTCAGCAGGCCGAACACCGCGTCCATTTCCTTGGCCATGCCGTCGATGCGGTAGACGATGCGCAGGCTTTCGCGCGACATCTGCACCACCATGCCCACGAAGTGCTCCAACAGGTCACCGGTGCGAGCGGCGAAATCCTGCACGGATACCCCACCGTTCTGCACGTCGATGATCTGGCGCAGCAGCGATTGCTGCATGCCGGTCTTGCGCGAAAGGCCATCGAAGCCGCCGCCCAGTTCGGACACGGCGTCGCGCAACAGATCCAGCGCCTGATGCAGCTCGCGGGTCGCATGGCCCATTTCATCGACCAGCGAGGTGCGCACTTCTTCCAGCGCCTCGCGCACTGGCGCGTGATGCGCCAGGGATTCTTCCACCACCGTCCGCACCACCGGCGGAGTACGGCGCATTTCCACAATCCAGGCGGCGGCGACCAGCACGATCAGCACCGGCGGTAGCCATGCGGATGGCCATAGCAAGGTCAACAACAGGGCGGCGGCACTGGCGACCAGGCCGACCACGGGTCGCACGCGCATGAAGGTATAGATGGCGTCCATGGGATATCCGAACAATCAGGTGGCCGGCACAGCGGCGCGGAGAAGGGGTTGATGCGCCAGCGCGAGCAGGCGCGCGGCGATATGGTCTAGCGGAAGCTTTTCGTCGGCGGCGCCCAGCTTCCACGCGGCGCCGGGCATGCCCCACACCACCGAGGACTCCTCGTCCTGCACCAGCGTGCGGGCACCGGCCTGCTGCATTTCCTGCAGGCCACGCGCGCCGTCGTCGCCCATGCCGGTGAGCAGCGCGGCAATGCCGGCCCGGCCCACACTGGCGGCCATGGAACGGAACAGCACGTCCACGCTGGGTTTATGCCGATTCACCGGTGGCCCGTTGTGCAGGCGGCAGACGTACTTGGCGCCGTCCCACATCACCAGCAGGTGCTCGCTGCCGGGCGCGATGTAAGCGTGCCCCGGCTGCAGCGGCTGACCATCGCGCGCTTCGCACACGCGCATGGCGGAACAGGTGTCCATGCGAGCGGCGAACGGACCACTGAAGGCGGCGGGAATATGTTGGGTAATCACGATCGGCGGCGCATCGGGCGGCATGGCCTCCAGCACCACGCGAATCGCTTCGGTGCCGCCGGTAGAGGCACCGATGGCGATGATCGGGCTGCCGCCGCGCGTGCCGGCGGTCTGCGCGCGCGGCAGCACCGCGTCGGCGGTGAGTCGCGGCGGCACATCGAGCTTGCGCACGGCCGTGCGCTGGCGCGGCTTGGCGAGTGCGGCCAGCTTTACCTTGGCGCAAATTTCCTGCGCGCCTTCGGCAAAGGTGCTGGCAAGGTCGTTGCCCGGCTTGGTGAAGAAGTCCACCGCGCCCAGCTCCAGCGCACGCAGCGTCACTTCGGCGCCTTCCTGGGTCAGCGAAGACACCATCACCACGGGCATCGGGCGCAGGCGCATCAGGTTCTCGAGGAAGGTGATGCCGTCCATGCGGGGCATCTCCACGTCGAGCGTGAGCACATCGGGGTTGAGCTGTTTGATCTTGTCGCGGGCAATCAGCGGGTCGGCAGCCGTGCCGACCACCTCGATGCAGGGATCGCACGAGAGCATGGTCGACAGCAGCTTCCGCACGAGTGCGGAGTCATCGACCACCAGGACGCGAACTCTTTCCATTGCGTATTCGTCTCGTCTTCGTCGTGCGGCACGGGCGCGCTGCGCCCATGCCGGTAGGCCCGTGCCGGCGCCGGATGCTTGCCAGGAGTCTGCTGCCGCGCCCTGCGCGTCAGAACAGCTCCACCTCTCCCTTTATCGGATCATTTGCCAAACGCTTGAGGTAAAGCCGCTCGCCGTCCACCAGCACCTTGTCGGCGCGACCGCGCAGTTGACGCACGCGCACCTTGCCGGTGCTGGGGAAAAACTGCACATGACGCGGATGCACGTCGCCAAGGTCCTCGGCGCTCACCGGCAGGCGCTCGGCCTCCAGGTAGCGCCGCACGAAGGCGATGTTGCGCTGGCCGATGTCGGTCATGGTGGCCAGCACGCGGCCACCGCCGAACACTTTTACTTCCAGGTTGGCGCGCTGGCCGCCGGCCTTGAGGATCGCGTTGATCAGCTGTTCCATGGCGTCGTTGCCGTAGCGCGCCGCGCGCCCCACGGTATCGGCCCAGCTGCCGCGCTCGCCGCCCAGCGGCTCGGGCAGCATGAAGTGATTCATGCCACCCAGACGCCGCAAGCGATCGAACACACAGGCCGATACGCAGGAGCCGAGCACGGTGGAGATCATTTCGTCCTGCTGGCTGACGTAGTAGTCGCCGGGCAGCACCTTCACCGTGACACAGCCGTGAGCGGGGTCCCAGAAACGCCGCAGATGCTCGAAACCGGGCAATACGCGGGCGGGGTCGTAACTGGACCCGGCGGGAATCTGTACAGCAGGGACGCTCATGGGCTGCGTTTCCGGTAGACCGTGCGTCCGATCAGGTCAAAACTGTCATTGAGTCCGTACATGGACTCAGAGTGGCCAAGGAACAAATAGCCCCCTTCCGGCAGCAATCCGGCGTAACGCTGGAACAGGCGCTGCTTGGTGGGCTTGTCGAAATAGATCACCACGTTGCGGCAGAAGATCGCGTCGAACGGACCCTGCATCGGCCAATCGTGAAGCAGGTTCAGCGGCAGGATGCTTACGAGCTCGCGCAGACGCGGGTGCACGCACGCGAACTGCGCGTACTCCCCTTCCCCACGCAGGAACCAGCGGCGGCGACGCTCGTCGCTCACGCCTTCCAGTCGTTCGATGGGATACACACCCTTGCGTGCCGTCTCCAGCGCTTGCGGCGACAAGTCGGTGGCAAGAATCTTGGCGTCGACCTGAGCGCCATGTTTCTCCAGCGCTTCGGCCAGCACGATGGCCAGGGTGTAGGGTTCCTCACCGGTGGCGCAGCCAGCCGACCAGATGCGCAGGCGGCCGCCGTCCTTCTTCTTCTCGGCGATCCAGCGTGGCAGCAGCTCGTTGCTGAGCAAGTCGAAGTGATGCGACTCGCGGAAGAACGCCGTGACATTGGTGCTGATGGCGCTGGCCAGCTCGCCCAGTTCACCGTGCGGATCGCGCCGCAGCAGTTCGCAGTAATCGGCGAAATCACGCAGCTTCAGCGCGCGCAGCCGGCGCAGCAAGCGCCCTTGTACCAGCTGCCGCTTGTGTTCCCCCAGCGAGATCCCGCAGTGCTCGTAGACGAACGCCCGCAGGAACTCGAACTCCGCGTTGCCTAGTGACGGGCCACCCATGCCCGCCACGGCGTTGTTGTTATCCATCGTGGCGGCGGTGGTCATGCTCAGAATTCCTTCCAGGAACCTGCGTCAGCCGCTTCGCTGCGCGGCGGACGGGAGGCGGGCGACGAGCTGCCGCGCACAGCGGCGAACACCGCTTCGGCTTCTTCCATCACGGTCTGCGAACGTGCCTTTTCGCTGGCAACGGACGACTTGCTCTCGCCCACCTGGAAGAAGCTCACCTGGCGCGCCAGCTCACCGGCCTGCTCGTGCATGGCACGGGCAGCGGCGGCCGCTTCTTCCACCAAGGCGGCGTTCTGCTGGGTCATCTCGTCCATCTGCAGCACGGCGTGGTTCACCTGGTCGATGCCCGCCGACTGCTCCTGGCTCGCGGCGGCGATCTCGGCCACGATGTCGGTGACCTTCTTCACGCTGTCCACGATCTCCGCCAGCGCCTTGCCGGACTGATCCACCAGCGAGGAACCCACGCGCACCTTGTCGGCGCTGTCGTTGATCAGGCCCTTGATCTCCTTGGCCGCACCGGCACTGCGCTGCGCCAGGTTGCGCACCTCGGTCGCCACCACCGCGAAGCCGCGGCCCTGCTCGCCGGCACGCGCCGCTTCCACGGCGGCGTTGAGCGCCAACAGGTTGGTCTGGAAGGCGATTTCATCGATCAGGCTGACGATCTCGGAAATCTTGCGGCTGGATTCGTTGATCTCGCGCATCGCCGCGCTGGCCTGGGAGGCCACTTCGCCGCCGTGCTCCGCCTGGCGACGGGTCGCGGTCGCCAGTTGGTTCGCATGGCTGGCGTTCTCGGCGTTCTGCTTGACGGTAGAGGTCATCTCCTCCATCGACGAGGCAGTCTCTTCCAGGCTGGAGGCCTGCTCCTGCGTACGCTGGCTCAGATCGTCGTTGCCGCGAGCGATCTGCTGCGCCGCCGAGCTCACCGAGCCCGCGCCATGACGCACTTCGCCCACGATGGTGCTAAGGCGCTCGTCCATGGTGCGCAGCGCGCCGAGCAACTCGCCCAGCTCATCGTTGCGGGTCACCTTGATATCGTGACCCAGCTTGCCGGTCGCGATGTCGTCGGCCACCTTCACCGCCACGCCCAGCGTGCTCAGGATCGAGCGCATCAACAGCACCGCCATGATGCTGGCGATCAGCATGCCCGCCAGCAGCGCAGCGATGCTGAGCGCGCGGATGGCGTGGTAACGCGACACCTGGTCGTCGAAGATCTGCTTGGCGTCCGCGCGCTGCGCGTCCACCATCTTCGCCAGCGCGTCCTGGCGCTCCATCATCAACGGGCGCACCTGCATTTCCAGTAGCTCGTTGGCGCCGGTATCGCCCTGCTTGAGCGCATCGACCAGCATGCTCTTGGCATCGGCGTAGTCGGCGTCGGTCGAACGCCATGCGTCGTACGGCTTCTTGACCGCCTCGCTCATGGGAATGGCGGCGAACTGCTTCTTGAGCTCGTTCATTTCCGCCTGGATCTTGTCGTACTCGGCCAGTTTGGCCTTCACCTGCTCGGGCTTGCTGACCAGCGAGCTGGACTCACCCAGCAGGATGAACGACATCAGCGAGCGCGTGGAGATCTGGGAGGCCAACTGGGTCGGCACGATCTCCTCTTCGTAAATCCTGCCCATGCCGTTGTTCTGCATCTGCATGGAACCCAGACCGATCACCGCGCCGCCGATCAACATCAGGCCCAGCAGGCCGAACACCACGCGCAGGCGGTTGCGCACAGACAGCTGAGGCATCTTCAAAGCAAATTTCTTCATGACGATTCGACTTCCTGCTAAATCCATCAGGCCACGGCTTTCACATCAGAGGCAGCGGGCAGCGCCGCCTCCAGCATCTGGGCATCGTGGGGCTGCAACAGCTTGTCCACGTCCAGCAGCAGCACCATGCGCTCGCCGGTGGAAGTGAGCCCCTTGAGGTATTCGGTATCCACCGTGGTGCCCAGGTCAGGCACGGGGCGAATGGCGTCGTCGCTCACGTCAAGCACGTCGGACACCGCATCCACCACGACGCCGAAATGGCGGCCGGCCACGGTGATGATCACGGTGACGGTGGTGGCGGTGTAGGTTTCGCGCTCCAGACCAAAGCGCAGGCGCATGTCGATCACGGGCACGATCGCGCCGCGCAGGTTGAGCACGCCCAGCACGTAGTGCGGCGCCTGCGGAATGCGCGTGACCGGCGTCCAACCACGGATCTCGCGCACCGCCAGAATGTCGATGCCGTATTCCTCGTGGGCGAGGTTCACGGTGAGGTACTGCGACTGGAGCGCCTCGCTCCGGGTGTTATCGGACATGTTTGCCTCGTCGTCGGGACCCACTGCGCGGTCCCATTCGGAAACTGAATCGGCGGTAACGGGGGAAACTTGAGTGGCGCAGTAGGCGAAATGCCCTATCGCGCGTACGTGGATCGGCTTAGAAGTCGCTCCAGCCGTCGGCCGTCACCGCCTGCGGCGGCGCCGGCTTGAGCGGGCGCACGGGAGCCTGCGGTGCGGGGTCGGACGGCCGCCGGCTCGGGCCCTCGGAGAGCTCGTTCAAGCGGAAGTAGCGCACCTGGCGCTGCAACGCATCGGCCTGCTCCTGCATGGCCCGCGCGGCAGCGGCGGCCTCTTCCACCAGGGCTGCGTTCTGCTGGGTGACCTCGTCCATCTGCATCACGGCCCGGTTTACTTGGTCGATGCCGCTGGATTGCTCCTGGCTGGCGGCGGCGATCTCCGCCACGATGTCGGTTACGCGCTTGACGCTATCGGCAATGCCGGCCAGTACTTGCCCCGATTCCTCCACCAGCATCGAACCGGCGTGGACCTTGCCCACGGTATCGCCGATCAAGGCCTTGATCTCCTTGGCCGCACTGGCACTGCGCTGGGCCAGGTTGCGTACCTCGCCAGCCACCACCGCAAAGCCGCGCCCCTGCTCGCCCGCACGCGCCGCTTCCACGGCCGCGTTGAGCGCCAATAGATTGGTCTGGAAGGCGATGTCGTCGATCAGCTGCACGATGTCGGTGATCTGCCGGCTGGCCGATTCAATCTCGCGCATGGCGCCGCTGGTGCGCTGGGCCACCTCGCTGCCTCGCTCGGCCTGCGCGCGGGCGCTACGTGCCAGCTGGTCCGCATGGCCGGCGTTGTCGGCGCTCTGGCGCACTACCGAGGTCATCTCCTCCATGGAGGCGGCGGTTTCCTCCAGGCTGGAGGCCTGCTCCTGGGTGCGGTGGGACAGATCGTCGTTGCCGCGCGCCATCTGCCCGGCAGCGGCGGAAACCACCTGCGAACCTTGCTGTACCTCGTGCACGATCTCCGCCAGCTTGCCGCGCATGCGCTGTAATGCTTCGAGCATGCTGCCCGGGCGGAACTGCCGGTTTGCACCATCCTGTGCCAGGTCGCCATCGGCGATGCGTGCGGCCATGGCCATGGCGAAGGCCGGCTCGCCGCCGATGCTCAAACGAATGCTGTGCATGGAACGCCACACCACCGCGATCACCAGCAAGGCCACCAGCAGGGCGCGCAACAGGTTCACTTCCAGCATGCTGGCGAACTGGGCGTCGATATCCACGAAGTAGGCACCCGAACCGACATGCATGTCCCACGGCTTGAACCAGGCGGTGTAGGTCATCTTCGGTTCGAGCTGCTTGTCCGGCGGCATCGGCCATACGTATTCAGTGATGCCGGCGCCATTGGCGCGGTCGGTCGCCAGCATCAACTGGTACAGCGGGCGACCGTTGGGATCCTTGTCCTCACGCACGTTGCGGCCCACATCGCCGCTGAGCACCGGATGCATGCGCAGTATGTAGTTGCCGTCAAAGACGAACACATAGCCCTTGCCGTTGCCCCATCGCATCACGCGCAGTTCGGCCAGCGCGCGCTTCTGCGCCTCGGTCTCGCTGAATTCACCGGCCTTGAAGCGGTCGTAGTAGTCCTGCATCACCGCCGTGGCGGTGCTCACCTCGTCCCGCAGCGCATGCTCGCGTGACTCCAGCTGCTGACGCCGGCTGCCGATCGAGGAGATCACCGTAAGCGTGGTCAGCCCTGCCAAGACGAAGGCGACCACCAACCACACCTTGGCACGCAGGCTAAGGCGATCGACGTACTGCAAAGGGGACTTCATGAGGAAACCTTCAGAATGAAGAGGGCGGGATGCGATTGCCGGATTCATTCCCTGCACTGCTCTACACCGGCCTTGCGGTCGGTGGTCACGGCTTCCTGTCGCGACGGGTGTTGCTTACTAGGTTTTGCACGCCACCCCGGAGTGCGCCGGGACACCTTCGCGCGGGGAATCAGGCCGCTTTGCGGCGGCCCTGCATGCGTACCAGGCCGGCGATATCCACGATCAGCGCGACCGAACCGTCGGCCAGGATGGTGGCGCCCGACACGCCCTGCACGCGGCGGTAGTTGGCTTCCAGCGACTTCACCACGGCCTGTTGCTGCCCGATAAGGCCGTCGACAAACAGACCCACGCGGGTACCGTCGCCTTCCACCACGACCATCAGCCCTTCGTCGATGGCCTGCACCGCGCTGTCGCAGTTGAAGACATCGTGCAGGCGGATCACCGGCAGATACTCGTTGCGGAAGCGGAACAGCTCGCCGCCGCCGGCGACGCTGCGCACGGCTTCAGCGCGCAACTGCACCGATTCCACGATGGATACCAGCGGCACGATGTAGCGCTCCTCGCCCACGGCAGCGGTAAGCCCATCGATGATGGCCAGCGTCAGCGGCAAGATAATGGTGAACGTGCTGCCCTTGCCCTGCGTGCTGCGGATGGTGACCGTGCCGCCAAGGTCGGAAACGTTGCGGCGGACCACGTCCATGCCCACGCCACGACCCGACAGGTCCGTGGTAACGGCGGCCGTGGAGAAGCCCGGCTGGAAAATCAGCTCGGCCACCTGGTCGTCGGTCATGCCTTCGGCGCTGGCGATGATGCCACGCTGGATGGCCTTGTTGACGATGGCATCGCGGTTGAGGCCAGCGCCGTCGTCGGACACTTCCACCACGATATTGCCGCCGCGATGCGAGGCTTGCAGCTTGAGCGTGCCGGTGTCGCCCTTGCCGGAGGCGCGGCGCTTGTCCGGCGTTTCCAGGCCGTGGTCGATGGCGTTGCGCACCAAGTGCACCATCGGATCGCCGATCTTCTCCAGCACCGTCTTGTCCAGCTCGGTCTGCTCGCCGACCAGCTCCAGCTTCACTTGCTTGCCCAGCTTCTGGCTGATGTCGCGCACCATGCGGGGGAAGCGGTTGAAGACCGACGCAATGGGCAGCATGCGAATGCCCATCACGCTTTCCTGCAACTCGCGCGTGTGGCGACCCAACTGGGCCAGGCCCTGTTCGAGCATGGCCAATCGCGCCGGGTCAATCTCGCCGCCACGGAAGGTGTCGAGCATGGACTGGGTAATCACCAGCTCGCCTACCAGGTTGATCAGTCCATCGATCTTGTCGATGGATACACGCACCGAACTGGATTCGGCGCTGGATTCGCGCTGGGCGCGCACGGCCCCCACATCCGCCACCGGTGCCGCCGCGGCAGGCGCGGGTGCGGCCTCGGGGGCCGGCACGTGCTTGGCCTCGATGGTCAGGTCGCACTCACCCTCCACCCAGTCGAACACCGCACTGATATCCGCGCGCTTGGCGAGGCCCTTCAGCTCGATGATCCAACCCAGATGGCACTCGGTGGGCTCCAGGGCCGCCAGCGTAGCCGGCAGCTTGTCCAGCTCCGCGGCGACCGTGAGCTCGCCCAGCCCGGTAAGTTCGCGAATCAACCGCAGCGGATCGTTACCGCCCGCCAGCATGCCGGCATGCGGACGAAACCGGATAACCCAAACGTCGCCGTGATCCTCCGCGCGCCGCGCCTTCACCTCGGCGACGGGCGCGCGCCCCATGGCCGTCGCCAGCTCGGCACGCAACCCATCGGAAACCGCATCGTTGAGTGGCTGGCCAGCCTGAGCGCGGGCGAACATGCCGCGCAGGCAATCCACCGCGCGCAACAGCAGTTCGATGATGACGCTGTCGATGACGCGCTTGCCGCCGCGCACTTCGTCCAACAGCGATTCCGCATCATGAGTGAACGAGGACATCTCCGGAAAGCCGAAGGTGGCCGCGCCGCCCTTGATCGAGTGCGCCGCACGGAAAATGGTATGCACCAGCTCCCCGTCACCGCCGTTGTCCAGCGCGAGCAACGACGACTCCATCGTATCGAGCCCTTCCAGACTCTCTTCGATGAACACTTGTTGGAACTGCGCCAGACCGGCCTTGCTCATGGGGTGTTTCTCTTTGGATTGGCGCCTGCGGGGCGCTCCAACGGTGGCGCTATCCCGGCACAAGCCGGGAGCCCGCGCCGCTCCAGGGTAGGTGCACAGTCACGGGACTCCGGCCGGGACCGGAATCCGGCTCTGCTTAGCCCAGCACGCGCTTGACGGTGGCCAGCAGCTGTTCGGGGTCGAACGGCTTGACCAGCCAGCCGGTAGCACCCGCCGCCTTGCCTTCCATCTTCTTGTCCGTATGCGACTCGGTGGTCAGCATCAGAATCGGCACACCCTTGTACGACGGCATGGTGCGCAGCTCACGCACCATGCTGATGCCGTCCATCACCGGCATGTTCACGTCGGCCAGTACCAGGTCGAAGCTGCCGCCGCGCGCCACGTCCAGCGCCATCTGGCCATTCTCGGCCTCGCTCACCTCGTGACCGGCGCCACGCAGGGTGAAAGCCACCATGCCGCGCATCGAAGCCGAATCGTCCACCGCAAGAATCTTTGCCATCGTCCACCTCAGTTTCAGGCCGGCATCGGTGCCGGCAATTCCAAAGCCTTTGCCAAGCCGAGCACGCCGGCGGCATCGTGTATTGCTGCGCTCACGCCCAGCCAGGTCGGCGACTGGCCGCGTGCCGACGCTTCGCGCCGGAACGCCACCAGCAGCTGCAGGGCAGCGGTATCCACGCGTTCCACCGCGGCGCCGTCGAGCTGCACCGCCGGTGCATCGAACGCCTCGACCAGGCACGTCTTCACCTCGTCCAGCCCGGCCAGGCGAAAATCGGCCGGCAGCGCCACCGTACGTGCGTCGCCCTGACCCGCCTGCGTTATCGCCTGCTTTGCGCCCATGCCACCTGTTCCTCGCTGCGCCCCGTGGGCGTCTTCGTGGGTTGTATCGGCCATGGCACAGATCGCTTTAGCCGTGCGACGCACCTAAAAGCTGTGATGCGAGCCGCCAAAATGGCCCTAAAGTTCCCGCCAGGGCGGCCGATGACTAGGGCACGGATGGGCGCGTGCGCAACGCGCCCCCTGCAAGGAGCCTTGCTTGGTCATACAACCCACCAGTTTCGCCGCCCTCACCTGGGCCGGCGCCGCCTCCGGCAGTGCAGCGGAGAGTTGGCGCATAGGCACGGTGCTGGCTGCGCGACCGTTGGGCGTCAACCCGCAAGGCTTGCTGGTATTGCAGATTGGCGCCCTGGCGGTGGAGACCGAGGCCCCTCGTGGGCAACTGCCCTCGCAGTTTCAGGTGCGCGTGCTCACGCTGGGCGCCCAACCGCAGTTGGAGGTGATCGCGCCGCAAACCGCCGAGCCCGCCACCCAGCTCGCCATGCGCGAACGGCTGCCCCAGCAGAATGGCTACGCCCCCCTGCTGGCGACGCTGGCGGCGCTGTCCCAGCGCCCCGCGCTGCGTCAGCTCCCCCCCTATCTGCGCCCCGCCCTGGCCCTGCTCGAACACGGTGTACGCACGCCGGCCGAAATCACCCGCGCCGAAGGGCTAAAAGAAGCCATCGCGCGCAGCGGCCTCTTTCTGGAATCGGAACTGGCCGAAGCCCAGGTCAACATGGCCGCCCTGGGCCAGGAGGACTGGAAAGGCGCGCTGCTGCGACTGGCCAGCCTGCTCGATGATTACCTGCCCGGCCGCCGCAGCGCTGATAACGGCACGGAAACCCCGCCGCCGCTGCAACAACGCGGCCTGCAGGTGCAGCCGCGCATGGCCCTGCCGCCGGAACTGCTCGATGACGACGTGGACGTGCTGCTCGGCCGCCTCAACGGCGAAGTGCATGCGGCGCTGGCACGCGTGGAGGTGGCCCAGTTGGAAGCCACCACGGTACCGGCGTGGATGATCGAGATTCCCATCCAGGGGGAAGGCGGTCACGACATCCTGCAGATCCACCTGCAATACACCGCCGATGACGATTACCGCAGGGCCTGGGTGTTCGGCTTCGCCATCGACCTGCCCGCGCTGGGGCCGCTGCAAGGCGAACTGCAACTGCGTGACCTGCGCCTGTCGGTACGCTTGTGGGCCGAGCGTGCCAGCACGGTGGAACGACTGGAGCAGCAATTTGGCGCCTTGCGCCAGCAACTCAGCGGGCACGGGCTGATCCTGGATCAACTGAGCTGCCAGCAAGGGTTGCCGCAAACCAACAATCCGCACAGCGCCATACTGCTGAAGACCACCGCATGAGCACACCACTGCCAACTGCTCAACGCCGCGTCACCCTGCGCCTCACCGGAGGCCCTGCGGATGCGCCCGCGCCAGCCACGCTGCCGCCGGAGTCGCTGGAGACCCTGCTGGCGCGCGCCCGTGCCCTGGGCATTCCACTGCATCAGGATCCGCAGATGGCGGCCCTGCTCGCCTCCCTGCGCCTGCGCAACGATGTACCGGCCACGCTTTACGCCGCTGCCGCCGCGGTGATGTCCTGCATCTACGACGCGGCCGAACCGGAAAGCTGAGCAACACCCGTCCTACACGACGGCACGGTATCCCCGCCTTCGCCGGGATGGCAATGAACCGAGCACCTCCAGCGGCAAATTGGCCGTCCGCTTTGGAGCGCACCACACGCGCATCGGCTTGTGCCTCCCGGGCAAACCTAGCGAGTTAGGACCTACGTCCTCTCATTGCATCGCTTTCATCGCTACTTGAGAGGGCATGCATGGCTGCACGGAACTAGCCAGCCATGTCACGCGAATCCATTTGCAACAAAGATATACGCGCGCGCGTCACGCCCATGCGCGTGCACCGTACCCAGCATCACAAGCACGATCACTCGATAGTCGGGGCAAGACTACGGAGCGTCGGCCCGCCCTTGGGGGAAGCGTGCGATGGCCTGCTGCGCGGCTTGCTCCAGCGAGCGTGCCACTTCATTGAAGTCGGGATTCAGCGGCTGGGTGAGGTCGGGCTCCACCAGCGGCTCGGGCAAGAGTAGGCCGACCAGGCAGACCTGCGGAATCTCACGACGCAGGCGCTCGGCCAGGCGGTTGAGGGCGTCCTTTTCCGCGCTGGGCTCGCCGCTCACCAGGTAGGCCATCGACACCGCATCGGGCGTCATCTCCGGATGCGGCTCGGCGGCGAACGCGGCAAAGTCCTCCACCGCCAAATGGCGGGCATCGATCTGCAGGTCGCGCAGCACACGGGTGAGCAACTCGGCCGCCAGATCGTCCACCATCGAACCCAGGCTCACACATAGCACCACCGAACCCGGCGGCACCACCAACGGCCCCTGCCAGCGCCCGGTGGCGTCCTCGCGCTGCTGACGCAGGCTGCGGCCAATGCTGGTGCCCTCCAGTACCGATGGGCGATGGCGCCAGCGCGACCACTTGCGCTCCTTGCTGCTGAGCGACTCCAGCACGGCCGAAATGGTATTGCGTACCGCCGACTGCTGCGTGGGGTTGATGGTGCCGCGCGTGCGATCGATACGCGCCAGCTGCATCGCCGGCAACAACACCGCATCGCAATACGCGGCGAAGCTCTTGCGCTTCAGGAACTCGCGCGCCTCACCCAGAATTTCCGCCGCGTCGCCCGACAAGGCGCGCTGATACACCCGTTGCGGCAGGGTGAGCGCTGGCGCATCGCCCAGCAGGATGTTGAGTAGATCCAGCGCCTTCACATGACGCCCTGCCACCACCAGGCACAACGTGAGTGGCGTGGACATCAGCAGGCCCACCGGGCCCCACAGCCAGCTCCAGAAAATGGCCGATACCACGACGGCGAGCGGCGACAGGCCCGTGGTGTGACCGTAGAGAAACGGTTCGATCAACTGGGACACGACCAGCTCCACGACCACGTAGAGCGTCACCGTCATCAGCAGCAGCGACCATCCCGGCGACACCGCGGCCGCGAACAGCGCCACCAGCGCGGCCACCAGCCAGACGCCGATGTAGGGCACGAAACGCATCGCGGCGGTGAGCGCACCCCAAAGTGGCGCACTGGGTACGCCAATCAGCGTCAACCCCAGCCAGACCGCCACGCCCACGCCGAAATTGACCGAGAACGTGGAAAGGAAAAAGCGCGACAGCCGCTCGCCCGCATCGTTGATCGCCGCCGTGGTGGCACGCAGGTCCGAGCCGCCGGTCAAGCGAATAAAACGATCGCGCAGCGACTCGTGCTCCAGCAGCACAAAGATCAGCACCACCAGCACGATGCCGGCCGTTTCCACGGGCGTCCACGCGGCACTCAGCACGCGCGTGACGATGCCCACCGGGGTGGACGGCGTATGCGTGGGCACCTGCGCGGGCTTGGCGCCTGCAGGCAAGCTGAGATACGGCGGCAGCGCAAAAGGCGCGGCGGTACTGGCCGATGCCGGCGCAGGCGACGTGCCCTGATCCTCCATCACCTTGCCCAATTCGCCCCGCATGAAATCCAGCCGCCCCAGGGTTTCCCCGCGCAGCGCCTGCACCTTGGCGTGGATGGTCACCTCGTACTGCGGCAGGCTGCGTGCCACGTGCACCAGCTGCGAGCCAATGATGGTGGTCATGCCGGTGACCACTACCACCAGCGCGACCACGGCAATCAGCACCGAGGCGGCATGGCCAAAGCCAAGGCGCCGATAGAGACGGACCCACGGCGCCATCAAAAGGCTGAGGAACAGCGCCAGCACGATCGGCACCAGCACTTCACGACCGAAGTACAGCAGGGCCAGCACACAAGCCGCCGCGATGATGACCACCGCGCGCTGGCTGGCCGAAACGGCGGACGAAGCCGGTACTTGCGAAGACATCGGGCGCTCTCCTGGCGGGTCCCTCATGGGGATACGCGCCAGCCCTCGCTGGGAGCGGCGCGAACCCAAGCATAGCCGCGCCAGCGACAAGGATGGATCAGGCCGCGTCCTGCTCCTGCGGGAGACGGCACAGACGGCGTACGTCGAGCAGTGCGACAAAACCGCCCTGCCACGGATAGACGCCGAACACCGGCTCATCCATGCGCACCACGCCGCCCGGCGGCGGCGGCGCGATGTCCTTGGTAACCACCGAGATCAGGTCGCCAATGGCATCCACGCGCAAACCCACCAGGTGCACGCCATGCGACAACATCACCAGGCGCACCTGCGAGGAATCGCCACCGCGCTCCACCGGCATACCCAGGCGATGCCGGCCGTCGAGTACCGGCACGATGCGGCCGCGCAGATGGCGGATGCCGAGCAGGTCGGATGCCGCACCCGGCACCGGGGTAAGTTCGCCGTCGCGGATCACTTCGCTGACCTGCGTGAGCGGCGCGGCATACAGCTGCCCCCCCAGACGGAAGGAAAGCCAGCGTTCGTCCGCGCCTTGGATCGGGTTGGGGTTCACGACTTCAACTCCCTCGGATACGTCGATGCCGCGCGTGGTGCGGCATGGTGGATTACGGGCCGTGTTCCGGCGTGGTCAGGCGCGGTGCGCCCAGCGTCATGGCGCCAGCGGTAGCGCCGGGCAGCGCGCGACGCGCGTCGTCGGTGGCGGGCGCGGCAACCGGCGGCACACTCATCGGCGGGTGCACCAGCAACACCTTGTTTGCCGGCAGCGCATCGGCCGCGCCCAATGGCGCCTTGGCCAGGGCTTGCACCATCGGCAGCGTGCCGCCGACCGAGGTGGCCGATGCGGGCGTGTCGTCGTTGCCGGCGAACTGGCCCTTCTGCGCGTCGTTGAAGAGGCGGTGGGGCGCGGCGTCCTCGCTGAGGATCACCACCAGCACGCGGCGATTGTGGTTGCGCCCGTCTTCGGTGCTGTTGTCGGCGCTGGGGCGATATTCGCTCCAGCCGACGATGCCCAGCCGCTGCGGATCGACACCGTGTTCGGAGAACATTCGCGCCACGCTGGCGGCGCGCGCGGCAGACAGCTCCCAGTTGGAGGGATACAACGCCGTGTTGATCGGGCGATCGTCCGTATAGCCCTCGATGCGTACGGGGTTGGGGAATGGCTGGAGGATCGTAGCCAGCTGGTCGAGCACGGGATCGGCCTGCTCGGAAATCTTGGCCACCCCGCTGGGAAACAGGATGTCCGTGCGCAGTTCGATCTCCAGCCACGAGGTGGTCTTGCGCACCACCACCATCTGCTTGTCGATCAAGGGCTGCAGCGCGCGCTGCACCTGATCGCGGATCACTTCCAGGTTGCGACGCTGATCGCGCATCTGCGCCGCCACGCGAACATCCGCCACGCGCATGGGTGAAGGGCGGGCGGGAATGGGTACGTTAAGCGGATCGGCCGCGGCACCGGGCTGACCCGACGGCGAAGCCATCGCCGGGTCCACGTTGCGCGGTTTGGCGCGCGCTTCGGGCATGGGGGCAATGACGTGACTGGAGCCGTTGAACGCCTCGATGATCGACTCGGACATCACGCGGTACTTGCCCTCGTTGACCACCGAAACGGCGTACATCACCACGAAGAATGCGAGCAGCAGCGTCATCAGGTCGGCATAGGGAATGGCCCATGCCTCGTGGTTGACGTGATCCTCGTGGTGCTTTTTGGAGCGGCCTTTCACGGCAGGTAACCCTGCAATTTGGATTCGATCTGGCGCGGATTGCTGCCTTCGGCGATGGCGACCAAGCCTTCCACCAGGATCTCGCGCATCTGTGTCTGCTTGTGGATCAGGCCTTTCAGGCGCGCGGCCATCGGCAGCATCAGCAGGTTGGCCAGCGCCACGCCGTAGATGGTCGCCACGAAGGCCGCCGCGATGCCGTGGCCGAGCTTGCTGGGGTCGGCCAGGTTCTGCATCACCGCCATCAAGCCCATCACCGCGCCGATGATGCCCATGGTGGGCGAGAAGATACCGGCGTTCTCGAACACCTTGGCGGCGGCAAGATCGGCGTGCTCGCGCGCGCCCACTTCCACTTCCAGCACACCGCGGATCGCATCCGGCTCACTGCCGTCGACCAGCAGTTGCAGGCCCTTGCGCACGAAATTGTCGCTTTCCGATTCGATCTGCGGCTCCAGGCCGAGCAGGCCCTGGCGACGGGAGATTTCGCTCCAGCCGACGATGCGGCTGATCAGGTCGGCCGGCTGGTGATGCGGCGGCTTGTACACCATGGGGAACATGCCCATGGCCTGCTTGAGCGTCTTGCCCTGGTTCTGCACCAGCAAGGCGGCGATGGTGCCGAGAAACACGATCACGAACGCGGCCGGATTCCACAGCGCTTCCACGCTGGAACCCTTGAGGATGGTGCCGACGATCACCACCACGAAGGCCAGGATCGTACCGATGAGACTTACCAGGTCCATGTCAGGCGCTTACTCGTAAAGATGGGAGGAGTTGACCGTCGCCGCCGGCCAGGCCGGCCAGATCCATCACCAGCGCGAGACGGCCATCGCCGGTAACCGTGGCGCCCGCCACAGCGGGCACGCCTTCGAACAGGGGGCCAAGCGGCTTCACCATTACGTCTTCGCGACCCAGCACTTCGTGTACCAGGCAGCCCAGTCGCGTATGACCGATATGCAGCACCACCACGTGGCTGCCGCAGGCGCCATCCACACCCAGCCAGCCGCCGAGATCGGCCAGCGCCAAGGCGCGTCCGCGATGCGAGGCAACCACGCGGCCGTCCAACTTTTGCTTCTGTCCCTGCGCTAGTTCGAATACCTCTTCCACGTTGCTGAGCGGCAGCGCCAGCAGGCGTCCCCCCACGCGCACCATCAGCACGCGCTGGATCGCCAGCGTCAGTGGCACGGCCAGTTCCAGCGTGCTGCCACGACCCAGTTGCGAGCGCACCTGCAAGGTGCCGCCCAGCTCGGCTACGCGCGTCTTCACCACGTCCATGCCTACACCGCGGCCGGAAATGTCCGAGACCGTGGCGGCCGTGCTGAAGCCGGGACGAAAGATCAGTTCATAGCATTCGTTTTCGCTGAGGCGCGCCGCCTGGGCCTCGTCGATGACGCCCTTCTCCACCGCCTTGCGGCGCAGAACGTCGGGGTTCATGCCGCGACCGTCGTCGGCCACGGTAATGATGATGCGTTCGCCGCGCTGGCTCGCGCCCAAGGTCACCGTGCCTTTGCGCGACTTGCCGGCATGCTCGCGCTCGGCCGGCATTTCCAGGCCGTGGTCGAGGGCGTTACGGATCAGGTGGACCATCGGATCGGCGAGCGCTTCGACCAGGCTTCGGTCGAGATCGGTGCCCTCGCCTTCCAGCACCAGTTCTACTTCCTTGCCGAGCTGGCGCGAAAGATCGCGCACGATGCGCGGGAAGCGTTGGAACAGGCGGCTCACCGGTTGCAGCCGCATACCGAGCACGGCGTTCTGCAGCGCATCGGCCACGCGATCGAGTTCGCTGGCCGCCAGCGCCAGGGTTTCGTCCCCGTGCTTGGCGGACAGACTAAGCAGGCGGTTGCGTACCAGCACCAGTTCGCCCGCGCGATGCACCAGTGCGTCGAGGCGCGCGGTATCCACGCGCACGGTGTTTTCCGGCGGCGGTGCGGCGTGCTTGGCGGCCGCCGCCGCGGGCGCGGGCGCGGGCGCGGGCGAAGCTACTGGTGCCGGCACCGAGGCGATGGCCGTGGCGCCCGGCGCGGCGCCCTTGCCGTGCAGGTTGTCCAGCAGGGACTCGAACTCATCGTCGCTGATGCCGCCCGATGCCACCCCGTGCGCCGGTGCAGAAGGCGCCGGTGCGGAAGTCTCCGTGCCCGGCGTACCACCCTTGCCGTGCAGATTGTCCAGCAAGGCTTCGAATTCGTCGTCGCTCATGCTGCCCGTCGTGGCCGGCGCGGTCGCTGGTGCGCCCGGTACGCCGCCGGTGCCGTAAAGGCTATCGAGCAACGCCTCGAATTCGGAGTCGTCGATGCTGCCATCGCTCGGCGGCGCCACCGGGGCGGCCACCGGCGCCGGCACGGGCTTGGGCACCACCGCGCCAGCGGGCGACAGGCGCTGCAACAGGCTCGGCGGCGGCGGCGTCATGCTTTCGCCGCCAGCGAGCGCGGCCAGCATGTCGTTGAGCAAGTCCAGCGCTTCGAGCAGCGCGTCCATGCGGTTGGCGTCGAGCAGCAACTGCCCGTTACGCGCCACATTGAGCAGATCTTCAGCGTGATGGCACAGGTGCACCATCGGTTCGATGGCGAGGAAGCCCGCGCCACCCTTGACCGTATGGAACGCGCGAAACACCGCGTTCAGCAGATCGGCATCGCGCGGCGCGGCTTCCAGTCCGATCAACTGCTCGCCCAGGCGTTGCACGAGCTCCCCGGCTTCCACCAGGAAATCGTTACGCAGCTCGCTGTCCAAACTGGGATCCATGAGGAACCGCGCTCCTTAGAAGCCGAACTCGCTAAGCAGACGATCGGCCTCGTCCTGGCTGGACACCTTGACCGGGCCCACCGCGGTCTCGCCGCTGGCCAGTGCGCCAGTGAGGTTCACCAGTTCCAGCAATGAGCTCTCCACGCTGCTGATGAAATTGACCACCTTCTTGATGCGCTGGCCGGACAGGTCCTGCCACGATTGCGCTACCACGAAATCGGCCATGCCATCGCGGCACTCGGTGGCGAACGCCAGCGACTGCTGCGCGAGCACGTGAGCGACGTCACCGGCCGGCGTGCCATCCACCACGGCATGTGCGTTCTCGGCCAGCGCTTCGGCCTGCGGGCGCATGCGTTCGGCAAAGTCGAGCGTGCGATGCGCGGCCTGCGCGCTCATCTCCAGCACATCCTGCAGGTGCTGGCGGGCATCGGCGACGCTGCCAGGCACGCCCTCCTGCGCCAGATCGCCGCCAAGGCGGCGCACGGCGTCGTGCAGTTCACGCGCAAGCAAACCAAGCGCCCGGAACAAGCGCTGCTCGCGCTGGCGCACCAGTTCATCCAGCGCCTGCTCGAAGGCGGCGCCGTCGGCGCTGTTGAGCAGGTCGTGCAGTTCCTGCGGCATGGCTTCGGCAGCGATCAAGGCGGGTTGTGCGTTCATGCGGCGGCTCCGGCGGCGCCGAGGCGCTCAAAGATCTTGCCCAGTTTTTCTTGCAGGGTGGCGGCGGTGAAGGGCTTGACGATGTAGCCGTTCACGCCGGCCTGTGCGGCGGCGATGATCTGTTCGCGATTGTTCTCGGCCGTGACCATGAGCACCGGGATGGATTTCAGCGTGGGCTCCGCGCGAATGGCGCGCAGCAGGTCGATGCCCGTCATATTGGGCATGTTCCAGTCGGTTACCACCATGTCGAATGGTGTGCTGCGCAGCAACGTCAGTGCGCTCTCGCCATCGTCGGCCTCCTGGATGAGGCCGTTGCTGAAACCCAGCTCGACGAGCAGGTTGCGAACGATGCGCCGCATGGTGGAGAAGTCGTCCACCACCAGGATCTTCATATTCTTGTCCAAACCACGTTCTCCGCTTGCACCGTGTGGTCCGGTGCGCCATGCCTTGAGGAAATGTCCGGGGTACTGCTTATGCGCGTTCGCGCCAACCGGCCATGCGCGCCCGCAAACGCACGATGGCCTGGCCATGAATCTGACAAACCCGAGATTCGGTGACGCCAAGCACCGCACCAATCTCTTTGAGGTTCAACTCCTCTTCGTAGTACAGCGACATCACCAGCTGCTCGCGTTCGGGCAAGCCGCCAATGGCTTCCACCAACGCTCCACGCATGCCCTCGTGCTCCACGCTGTCCTGCGGCCCCAGGCTGTCGCCATCGGCCACATCGAACGCCGCGCCGCCATCGGCGTCGTCGGGCGCTGACAAGCTGAGCAACCGGGCGCTTGCCGCATCGGCCAACACCTGGTGGTACTCCTCCGCGCCCATGCCCAGTCGCCGCATCACTTCGGCGTCATCGGCATCGGCGCCGGTTTCGATCTCGATCTGGCGCACCACCTCCGCCATCTCGCGAACCTTTCGGTGCACCGACCGGGGTGTCCAGTCGGTGCGCCGCAATTCATCGAGCATCGCGCCACGAATGCGGATACCCGCAAACGTCTCGAAACTCGCGTTACGTCCTGTAGCGAAATTTCGCGCCGCCTCCAGCAAACCGATCATGCCGGCCTGAATCAGGTCGCTCACATCCACACTAGGCGGAAGCCTGCCCATCAAGTGATAAGCAATGCGTCGCACCAGGGGCGCATGTTGGCGGACCAGTTCGTCGGCACTCTGCTTCTGCAGCTGCAGATATTCGGAAGCCACGCTCATCTCACCACCCCGTCGCCACTGTGGCGTGCCTGCTGAAGAACGCAATGCGGTCCAGCCCCAGTCGCTCGGGTTCACCCCATGTATCGACCGCACCCGCCAATTGCTTGAATGCCTGCCCCGAGCGACTTGAGGGCCATAGATCCACCACGGCGCTCTGGCGGCGAATGGCCTGCTTAAGCCGTTCGTCGTTGGGCACCATGCCCATGAACTCCAGCGCCACGTCGAGGAAGCGGTCGCATACGCGCGCCAGCTTCTGATGCAGCACGCGCGCCTCGCTGGCGTTACGCACCATGTTCGCCACCATGCGGAAGCGGCGTACGCCGAAATCGCGGCTGAGCACCTTGAGCAGCGCGTAGGCGTCGGTGAGCGAAGCCGGTTCGTCGCAGACCACCAGCACAACGTCGTCGGCCGCCGCGGCGAACATGGCCACGTTGTCGGACAACCCGGCGGCCGTATCGACCAGCAGGTAATCCGGTGGCTCCGGCAGGTCATCGAAGGCGCGGATCACCGCCGCGTGCTCGCCGTTGCCCAGTTGGGCCAAGCGCCGCGTACCGGAACCGGCCGGCACCACCTTCAGGCCGTGCGGCGCGGACAACAGCAGATCTTCAATGCCGCAAGTGCCGTCCAGCAGATGGCCGATGTGGCGGGTGGGCGTAAGGCCCAGCAACACATCGATATTGGCCAGCCCCATGTCGGCGTCGAGCAGGATCACCTGCCGCCCCTCCTTGGCCAGGGCCATACCCAGGTTCACCGACACCGTGGTCTTGCCCACGCCCCCCTTGCCGCCTGCCACCGCAATGGCGCGGCAGCGCCGGCGCGGCGTGGGCGCGGCGACATGGACGGGCGGCTCGGGAGCAGGCACCGGCTTGCTGCCGTGACGTTCCGCAAGAGCATGCAACATGGCTTCCAGCCCTATGGCTTGATTCATCGCAAAGACACCATTCATGCGTTCACCACTGCGAGTCCGAAACGCTCGGCCATGACATCGTCATCGGCCGAGGTATTGCCCTTGAGCGCCTGGGCGGCACGACACACCAGCAACCGCGCATCGGCATTGGCGATGTCTTCGGGCACCCGCTGACCGTCGGTGACGTAGTCGAGCGCGAGCTGATGGCGAATGAGTACCGACAGTGCGCCTCCCAGATTGGGCGCCTCGTCGAGTTTGGTCAGGATGCAGGCGTGCGGCTTCACCGGCAGGTACGCGCGCACCGATTCGTCGAGCGAGGCGGCGTGCGCGTTGGCCGCCAACACCAGACAGGCACGCAGGTCACCACCGTTGCCCAGCACTTCGAGCTGCTCGGCCAGGCGAGGATCATTGCCGGCGAGGCCCGCGGTATCGACCAGCACGGTCTGGCAGCCACGCAGCAGTTCCAGCACTTGGCGCAGGCTGTCCGCGTCATAGGCGGGATACACGCGCACGCCAAGCAGGCGACCGTAATGTTCCAACTGCGCGGCAGCACCGATGCGGTAATGGTCGGTGCTGACCAACGCTACCTGCGAGGCGCCGTAGCGCATCACCGCGCGAGCCGCCAGCTTGGCGATGGTGGTGGTCTTGCCCACACCGGTGGGGCCGACCATGGCGATCACCCCACGCCGCTCGAACTGGTCGCGGCGGCTCACCGACAGACTGCGACTGAGTATGCCCAGCGGCAGATAGCGCGCCTGGTCGGCATTGATATTGTCGGGCAGCTCGCTGACCAGCTTGCGGGCCACATCGGCTTCGATGCCCAGGCGGGTCATTTCGCGCAGCACGCGCGCCCGCATCGGCTGGCGCCGCTCCATGTCGTTCCACAACAGGCTCGATAGCTGCGTCTCCAGCAGCTCGCGCAGGCTGCCCAGCTCGGCGCGCACCCGGGCGGTGTCCTGCATGGCCCGCTCCAGCAGCGGATGCAAGGATTCGGCGCTCTCCGTGTTGGCGAGGACCGGCTCGGCGACCGTTGCCGGCGCTTCGGCCATCGTCGTCGGCACGTCGGCCGCCGCCACGGTCGGCGGAGGCGGCGCGCGATGGGAAAGGGAAACCGTCACGCCATCGTCTTCGTGACGGGAAACCGGCGGCAGCGGCGGCGGCAAGACTTCCTGACGACGAACCATCATCGCCGTGATCTCGCCGGGCGCTACCGCGACACTCGCGGGCGTCGCCGAACGCGGGGTTTCCGGCAGCGGCGTGCCATGGCGGGCGGCTTCGCGCACCAGGGCTTCATCGAAATCGACGGCCGCGATGATCTCGATGCCGTCCTCCATGCGTCGCGTGGAGAGGATGACCGCATCGGGCCCCTGCTCCTCGCGCACTTCGCGCATGGCCTGGCGCATATCGGCGCCCACGAAACGCTTGATCTTCATGCTTTGCCACTCCGCGAGCGCGGCGCAGGGCTGGCGTGGTCCGACACGCGCAGCGCATTCGTTGCGCTGGCGGTCGCGCGAGCGCGTCCACTGGAAGCACCGCCGCTAGCCCGCATCCATTCCCGTTTCGCCATGACTCTGTTCCTCTCCGTTACCGACCCAGCGCCTGCACCAAACGCACTCTGCGGTTGTCAGGCACCTCGTTGTAGGCCAGTACGTGCAGGTTCTGTGCCACATGACGAGTGAAGCGCGCGAGCCATGGACGAAGCTGCGGCGCGACCAGCAACACCGCCGGTTCGCCGCTCATTTCCTGCTTGCGCGCGGCCTCGGCGACGCCTTGTTGCAGGCGGTCGGCAAGGCCCGGTTCCACCGCCGCGCCCGCCACACCGCCGTTTGCGAGGGAACCCAGCAGGATCTGCTCCAGTTCCGGTGCCAGCGTGATAACCGGGATCTCGGTACCGAGCCCGGAGATCTCCTGCACGATCTGGCGACCCAGCGCCACGCGCACGGCCGCGGTGAGCGCGCCGGGATCCTGACTCTGGCTCGCATGCTCCGCCAAGGTTTCGACGATGCTGCGCATGTTGCGAATCGGCACGCGCTCGGCCAGCAGGTTCTGCATCACCTTCACCACCACGCCCAGCGACAGCCGCTTGGGCACCAGGTCTTCCACCAGCTTGGGCGCGGTCTGTGCCAGGCGATCCAGCAACTGCTGTACATCCTGGTGGCCGAGCAGCTCGTGTGCGTGCCCCTGCAGGATGTGCGACAGATGCGTGGCGACGACCGTGGCCGGGTCCACCACCGTGTACCCCAGGCTTTGCGCCTGCTCGCGCTGCCCCGGCTCGATCCACAGCGCCTCCAGGCCGAACGCCGGATCGCGCGTGACGATGCCCTGCAGGCCCTCCTGCACGCGACCGGGGTTGATGGCGAGCAGTCGATCGTTGTGTACCTCGGCCTCGCCCATCGGCACGCCCATCAAGGTGATGCGATAGGTGTTCGCGCCCAAGTCCAGGTTGTCGCGGATATGCACCGGCGGCACCAGGAAGCCCAGCTCCTGCGACAGCTTGCGGCGCACCGACTTGATGCGCCCCATCAACTCGCCGCCCTGGTGCGTATCCACCAGCGGAATTAGCCGATAGCCCACTTCCAGGCCCAGCGGATCGACGCTGGCGACATCTTCCCAGCCCAGCTCCAGGCGTTCGGCCGGCACCGGCGGTGGCGGCGCCTCGGCCACCACCTGGCTGGCGCGCTCCTTCGCCTCGCGCTCGCGCTTGATCATCAACCACGCCGCACCGCCGCAAGTAGCGCCCAGCAGCAGGAACGCGATGTTCGGCATGCCCGGGATCAGGCCCATCACGCCGAGCACCACACCAGCCACCGTCAACGCGCGGGGTTGGCCGAACAACTGGCCCACGAGCTGCTTGCCCATGTCCTGCGACTTGGACACGCGGGTCACGATGACCGCCGTGGCAATGGAGAGCATCAAGCCCGGCACCTGCGCCACCAGGCCGTCGCCAATGGTCAGCAGTGTGTAGGTTTTGGCGGCCTCAGCCGCCGACAGGCCGTGTTGCAGCACACCGACGAAGAAGCCGCCAACGATATTGATCAGCAGAATCAGGATGCCCGCCGTGGCGTCGCCACGTACAAACTTGGAGGCACCGTCCATCGAACCGTAGAAGTCCGCCTCCTCGCGCACTTCCTGACGACGCTCGCGCGCCTGCTCCTGGTTAAGCAGCCCAGCATTGAGGTCGGCATCGATCGCCATCTGCTTGCCGGGCATGGCATCGAGGGTGAAGCGCGCAGTCACTTCGGATACGCGCGTGGCGCCCTTGGTCACCACCACGAAGTTGATGATGGTGAGGATGGCGAACACCACCAGGCCCACGGCGAAGTTGCCGCCGATCACGAACTCGCCGAAGGCCTCGATTACCTTGCCTGCGGCACCGGGGCCGTCATGGCCATGCAGCAGCACCACGCGGGTAGAGGCGATGTTGAGCGCCAGGCGCAACAGTGTCGCCATCAGCACCACCGTGGGAAAGGCAGCGAACTCCAGCGGCCGCATCACATAGATCACCGCCAGCAGGATCACCAGCGACAAGGCGATGTTGAAACTGAACAGCATGTCGAGCAAGAACGGCGGCAACGGCAGCATCATCATCGCCAGCGCGGCGAGCATGATGACCGGCGCACCCAGGCCTCGACGGCCGAGCGACTTCAGACTATCGATGGCGTTTGCTGTTGCCATGCCTGCTTCCATCAGAACTGGTAGGGACCCATCAGGTCCGGATCGACATCGGGTTGCGGTGCCGTGGGCGGCTCTTCACCGCGCGACACCGCCTGCTTGAGCTGGAACACGTAAGCGAGCACCTGCGCTACCGCCACATATAGCGACGCGGGGATTTCGCGATCGATCCGCGTGGTGGCGTACAGCGCGCGCGCCAGCGGCGGCGCTTCCACCGTGGGAATGCGATGGCTGGCCGCCACCATGCGAATCTGCAGCGCCAGTTCGTCCATGCCCTTGGCGATCACGCGCGGCGCACCCATGCGGCCTTCGTCGTAGCGCAGCGCCACGGCGAAGTGCGACGGGTTGGTAATCAGCACGTCCGCCTTGGGCAACTCCTGCATCATGCGTTTGCGCGCCATCTGGTATTGCATCTGGCGAATGCGGCCTTTCAGCTCGGGGTTGCCGTCGCTTTCCTTCGATTCGTCCTTCAGCTCCTGGCGCGTCATGCGCAGGCGCTTGTTGTGGTCGAACTTCTGGTACAGCGCGTCGACGCCGCCGATCAGCGCCAGCACCGAGCCGAACAGCAAGGCGCCGTGGCCAAGCAGGCTCATCGCGCGCAGCATGCCAGGGCCGACTTCGCCCAGGCCGGTGCCCATCAGGTCGTCTTGCCAGTTCTTCAGCACCATCACCAGCACGCCACCGATCAGCAGCAGCTTGAGCAGCGACTTGGCCAGCTCCACCAAGCCGCGCATGGCGAAGATGCGACCCAGCCCAGCGATGGGATCGAGCCGCTCCAGCTTGGGCTCCAACGCCTGCGTACTGAAGTTAAGGCCGCCCAGAAGGATCGGCGCCGCCAGTGCCGCCAACACCGTCGCCAACCCTAGCGGCGCCAGCAACAACACCGCCTCGCGCGTCGCCAGGCTCAATACGCGCGAAGGCAATTCGTCGCTGAACAGCGCATCGCGCCGATAGACCAGCCCCAGGCGGTAGATGCGCTGCACATGCTCCAGCGCGCCTTGCCCGCCGCTGATCAGGGCACAGACGCCGGCCAGCACCACCACGGCACCGGAGAGATCGCGCGAGCGCGGCAGCTCGCCCTTTTCGCGCGCTTCGCGCAGGCGTTTTTCAGATGGTTGTTCGGTTTTTTCCTGGTCGCTTTGCTCGGACATGGCGCGCTCCTCAACCGCCCACCAGTTCGTGCATCAACGTCCATGCCTGCACCTGCAAGGCGTCGAACGCACCCGGCACGCTGCGCAGCGACAGCCACAGCGCGACAAATCCCAGCGTCACGGTGATGGGAAAACCCACCGCGAACAGATTCATGGACGGCGCGGCGCGACTGATCGCGGCGAAACCAATGTTCACCATCAGCAGCGACGTCATGGCCGGAAGCGCCACGCGCACGGCACCGCCGAACAACTGGGCGGCAAACGCCAGCACCGCATGCAGCCCGTTGCTGTCGATGGCCGAACGGCCCGGCGGCAAGGTATGGAAACTGTCGGCGAGCAAGCTGATCAGGCGCAGATGGCCGTCCATCGCCAGGAACAACAACGTCACCAGCAATACGTAGAACTGGCTGAGCACCGGCGTACTGCCGCCCGCGCTGGGATTCACCGTTTCGGCAAACCCCAGGCTCATGCTCTGCCCCACCAACTGGCCGCCAAACGATACCGCCTCGAATATCAGCTTGAGCACAAAGCCAATCGCCGCGCCGATAAGCACCTGGCTCACCATGGTGGCGATGCCGTCGGCGCTCATCGGGTCGATGGTGGTCGGTGACAGCGGCGCCAGTACCAGGGTCAGCAGCACCATCACCGCCAGGCGGATCCGTTGCGGCACCACTTTGTCTGAAAATATCGGCGCGGTCATGCACACCCCGCCCACGCGGCCCATGGCCCACAGCACCGAGCCCAGCGAGCGTTGCAACTCGGCCAGATCGACCGTGGTCATTTCACCGCTCCCGGCAGGCTTTCGATCAACTGGCGAGTGAACTGCACCAGCGTGCGCAGCATCCACGGCCCGGTGATCAGCGCCACGGTGGCCATGGCGATGACCTTGGGGATAAAGCTCAAGGTCATTTCGTTGATCTGCGTGGCCGCCTGCACCACACCGATGATCAAGCCCACCGCCAGCGCGGTGAGCAGCAAGGGTGCGGCCATGATCATCGCGACGTAGAGCGCGTGCTGGCCGAACTCGATGACGGATTCGGGAGTCATGGCGCGCTCAGGTGTAGAAGCTGCCGGCGAGCGTGCCGAGCAGCAGGGTCCAGCCATCGACCAGCACGAACAGCATGATCTTGAACGGCAGCGAGATGATCGCCGGCGACACCATCATCATGCCCATGGACATCAGCACGCTGGCGACCACCAGGTCGATGATCAGGAACGGAATGAACAGCAGAAAGCCCATCTGGAACGCGGTTTTCAATTCGCTGGTGACAAACGCCGGCATGGCCACGCGAAACGGTACGTCGTCCTTGCTGGCATACGGCTTTTCGTTGGCCAGATGGGTGAACAGCTGGAGATCCGCGTCGCGCGTCTGGTCGAGCATGAAGTGCTTGAATGGCGCGGCGGCCGCTGGCACCGCCTGCTCCATCGCCAACTGCCCATCCATGTACGGCTTCACGCCATCGGTATACGCATGGTTGAGCACCGGCGACATCACGAACAAGGTGAGGAACAACGACAAGCCCAGGATGATCTGGTTGGACGGGGTGGACTGCGTACCCAGCGCCTGACGCAGAAAGCCGAGCACGATGATGATGCGCGTGAACGACGTCATCATCAGCAGCACCGCCGGCAGCAGCGTCAGCACCGTCATCAGGGCCAACATCTGCAGCGACAGCGTCCAGTTCTGCGCACCGCCCGGCGCGTTCTGCACGGTCAGCACAGGAATACCCGAGGGCGATGACGGCATCTGCGGCATGCTCGGCATCGCCGGCATGGCGGGCGCCGCCCAGGCGAACAGCGGGCACAGCAGGAACAGCGACAGCAAGATCCAACGCAGAGGCTTCATGATTTGCGCTTCCAGCGCGCCAGCACGTCGCCGAAAGCCGGCAACGGGGGGTGTGAAGAAGGTTCGGGTGCGGGTGCCGCGCCCTCGTACACGTGCAGCGTGCGCATGCCACCCTGCCCCACGCCCACCAGCAGGCGCTTGCCATCCGCGTCGATCAGCAACACGCGATCGCGGGCGCCGACCGCCATGGATTCCACGCAGCGCAGGCGTCGACCGCCCGGCGAAGTGCGCGCCTGCAGTCGGCGACTGAGCCAACCCGCGGCGAAGATCAGCAGCACGATGCCGGCGAGACTGAGCAGCACGCGGATCAGTTCGCCGCCGACATTGATCTCGGGCGCGCTGGCGACAGGGAGGGCAAGGGCAAGCAGCATCGAACTCACCGCAGCTTACGCACGCGTTCGGCCGGGCTGATCACGTCGGTAAGGCGGATACCGAAGCGCTCGTTGATCACGACCACTTCGCCATGCGCCACCAGCGTGCCATTGACGAACACATCCAGCGGCTCGCCCGCGGAGCGGTCCAGTTCCACCACCGAGCCCTGATTGAGCTGCAGCAGGTTGCGAATGCTGATGCGGGTGCGACCGACCTCCATCGCCAAGGTCACCGGCACATCGAGGATCATGTCCAGGTTGACGTCCGCACCCTCGCCCCCTGCGGCGGTGATGGGATCGAATTCGACGCGCTGCGTCGCGCTGCCAATGGCTTCAGTGGTGGTGCTCATGCGGTGAGGCTCTCCAGGGGATTTTCGGAAGGCAGACGCACTTCGCGCCGGCCGGCCTGCTCTTGAAATCGAACGGCGTTACGGTTGTTGTTCTGGCCATAGCGCGCGCGGAAGATCGGCACGTCTTCGGCGAAGACGGTAGCCAGCTCCGGCAGGTTGATCGGGATGATGTCGCCGGGGCGAAGGCGTAGAAATTCGCGAATGGTCAGGCGCTTTTCCAGCAGCAGCGAGCTCAGCTCCACTTCCGCATCCAGCACTTCGTCCTGCAAGGTTTCGGCCCAGCGATGGTCGCGATCCACGCGATCGCTTTGCACGCCCGCGTCGAGCAGGGTGCGAATGGGCTCGATCATGGCGTAGGGCATCGTGAGGTGAATCTCGCCGCCGCCACCGTCCAGTTCGCAATGGAACTTGGACACCACCACCGTTTCGGTCGGACTCACGATGTTGGCGAACTGCGGGTTGATCTCCGAGTTCATGTATTCGAAGTTCAGGGGAATCACCGGCGCCCATGCCTCCACCATCGCGGCGAACAGCTCGGTCAGCACGATCTGGATAACGCGGTTTTCGGTGGGCGTGAAATCGCGGCCCTCAATACGCGCATGGAAGCGCCCGTCACCACCGAAGAAGTTGTCGATGATGGTGAACACCAGGCGTGGCTCCATCACCACCAGCGCGGTGCCGCGCAGCGGCTTGATGCGTACCAGGTTGAGATTGGTGGGTACGGTAAGCGCGTGCACGTACTCAGCAAACTTGATCATCTTGACGCCGAGCACCGAGACCTCGCAGGTCTTGCGCAGCACGCCGAACACGGCGCTGCGGAAGAAACGCGCGAAGCGGTCATTGACCATTTCCAGCGTCGGCAGGCGGCCGCGCACGATGCGGTCCTGCTGGGTGAAGTCGTAGGTGATGATGGCATCGGAAGATATCGGCTCGTCGCTGCCGGTCTCCACCGCACCACCTTCCACGCCATCCAAGAGGGCGTCGATTTCTTCCTGGGAAAGCAGATCGCTCATTGGCGTTGCCCGTTACTGCATCACGAAACTGGTGAAATACAGCGCTTCCACACCGGGTCGACCCACGCGCTTTTCAATGATCTTGCGCACGGCGTCCAACGCCTGTGCCTGCAACTTCTGCTTGCCGGCGGCGTCGCTGAGAATGGTGTAGTCCTGACTGCTGAACAGCATGACCAGCGCATTGCGAATGACTGGTTCGGCGTCCTTGGCCGCGGCCAGGGCCGCAGTGTCGTGCGACATCAGGCTTACGCCGACCTGCAGGTAGCGCATGGACTGATCGTCTTTGAAGTTCACCACGAAGGGCGGGTCCAGCGGCAGGAACTGCTCCTGCGCCGACATCACCACCTTGGGTTCCTCCGGGGCGTTGCCGGCGGGTGCGTGGCGCGTGCCAAGCAACACATAAGCGCATACGCCGGCCATCGCCAGCAAAGCCACGCCCATGATCAACACCATCTTGGAGGACCCCTTCTTGGGGGCGCTGCCGCTGCTGCCTTCCGTTACCTGCTCGTTCTGAGCCATGCGATCCCGATCCCTATCATTCGTCGATGCGTCGACGGCCACCAGCGGCCGCCCCTGCCGGTTGGTAGCAAACGCCATGCCATCGACGAAAAGCCTTGTATTCAGCGGGTTTGCGCGCTCAGGCGGGACGCCTGCGTTGCTTTCTTGACGCGCGACGGGGAATGCGCGCGACGCTGCCATGGCGATCGTCGAAAGCTCGTCGCGGTGGGCACGCGCCCAGCCACGGGATCGAGACGCGTCGTATGCGCCAGCGTGCGGGGACAATCAGGAGTGGCAGGTGGTCGTGACGGTGACGCGACCACACGCCCGCCGCGATGGCGGGCGGCCGTGGGGATGGATCAGGCGAACATATCCAGCAGGCCGACGGCCTTCATTACTGGCGCGGTAACGGATGCCACGCTGCCGCCATCGCTGCCGTTGGCATCGCCGTCCGTGCCGGCGGCGTTCTGGCCTTGGCCGGCGGAGGCGTTGCCCTGGCCGCCCTGCCCTACCTGGGCCTGCCCCAGGGTGAGACCGTGATTGGCCAACATGCTGTCGAGCTGGCTCAGGGTCTGCTGCACGGCATGCACAGCCTGTGGATGCTGCGCGACGAAACTCACGTCCACGTGGTCGTGCAGCACGCTTACTTTCACGTCGATGGTGCCGAGGTCCTCCGGATGCAAGCGAATGCGGGCTTCCTTGACGTCCTGTCCGCCCAGCCAGGCCACCTGCTGGCCAAGCTCCTGCGCAAAGGCCGGCGTACCCACGCTGGACTGCATGGTCAACGCATGCGGCGTCGCAGTCGCTGGCGGCTGAGGCTGCGGCAACGGGGCCGACACCAACGCATTCAATGCGTCGAGCGAGCTGCTTCGGTTGTCCTGGGTGGTTCCACCGGACGACGATGCGCCCGACACGGCGGACATCGCCTTGGCCACTGCGGCGAACCCCGTGGATATGGCTGGGGTGGCGGTGTCGTCCGCATCGTCGGCGGCGCTGGCGAGGGTCTTGTTGGCGAGCGCGTCGAGGGATTTGGCCGAGTCGGAGAAGTCCTCGGCATCGCCGTCGTCGCCCTGCGCTGCCGTGGCTTGAGCGCTGCTGGAATAAGTCTGAGCGAGCTGCATGGCTGCCAAGCCCGTCTGCGCCGTGGCCGGCAGCGCCGCCTGGGCCGAGGCTGCCGACACCGTGGCGCCCAGCTTGCCTGCGGCATCGCCGCTGGGCACCGGCGCGGGCGCTGCCGTGGCGGGAATGCTCTGGCCCAGCAGGGCGAGCATGGCGGCAGCGGCGTCCGGCGTAGGCGTGGTGGCTGCGGTGTCCTCGTCCTTGCTCTGTCCGCCGCTGGCGGAAGGGGCCGCCGATGCAGCCGCAGCTCCGCTGGACGTTGCGGCCGTTGCGCTGGCCGGGGGCGAGGCCGTCGCGCTGGCCGCCGCCGATGCGCGCGAGACAGGGGAGGCCGCGCCGGGTTTGTTCGATGTGGCCGACGAACCCGTGGCTCGCGTCGCGGGCGCAGGCGCCGATGCGCGCGCTGGATTATTGGTCGCTTGGCTGGCCTGCTGCTGGCGCGCCTGCTGCAGGGGCTGGGCGAAGTCTGCGGCGCTATCGCTGTCCGAGGACAGGTAGCTGTTGGACGCGGCGGGCGCCGGACTGGGCGTGGGGACGGCAAGGGCAACGGGAGGCGTCATCGGCCTGTCTCCTGAATTGGACAGCGCGGCGCGGTCATCGCGACCACTCCCGCGCAGGGCGACGATGCTGCATGCGCTCGTCGATTTCCGCTTGTTCGCGACGCTCTTCGCTCTTGCGTTCCTGCTCGCGATAGCGATCGATCACCTGGCTCAAAGCCTGCTCGCGCGCATGCGCCTCGCGCCACTGCCCGCGCACATGATCGAGCTGTCGGTTCAGGCGCGCCACTTCGGTGCCTTGCTGGGCAATCACCTGATCGATGCGCTCCACGAACTGGCGCCGGTTGAGTAATGCCGTCACGGTGACGCCGCCGGAGGTTTCGGCGTATTCCTCGCGATAACGGCACAAATCGGAAAGCTGTTGCTCGGCCTTGGCCAAGCGTTGTTGCTGCTCGGCGAGCCGCTGCATGGCGGTTTCCTGGCGCTCACGCGCCAGGTCCGCGGCCGGCTGCAAGCGCGTTGCTCGCGATGTCACGGAGCGCCTCCGCTGGTGATCTGTTCGAGCGCGCCGATGGCGTCGGCGAGGTTGGTGGGGTCATCCACTTCCTGCTGCAGGAACTCGCGCAGGCGTGGCCACATGGCGATGGCGTGATCCACCTGCGGGTCAGAACCCTTTTGATAGGCACCCACCGCAATCAGGTCGCGTTGCTGGCGATACGCCGAATAGACCTGACGGAAGCGCTGCGCGGCACGCAGATGCTCGCGCGTCACTACCGCCGGCATTACGCGACTGATGGATGCCTCGATATCGATGGCCGGGTAATGGCCAGCTTCGGCCAGATCACGCGAGAGCACGATGTGGCCGTCCAGAATGGCGCGCGACGCATCGGCGATGGGATCGTGGCGGTAGTCGTCGCCTTCGGTGAGCACGGTATAGAAGGCGGTGATGGAGCCGCGCCCTTCGGCGTCGTTGCCGGCGCGTTCGACCAGGGCGGGCAACATGGCGAACACCGACGGCGGATAACCCTTGGTGGCCGGCGGCTCACCGATGGCCAGCGCGATCTCGCGCTGGGCCTGGGCATAACGGGTAATGGAGTCCATCAGCAACAGCACGCGCTGACCACGGTCGCGGAACCATTCGGCGATGGCGGTGGCGTACTGCGCACCGCGCAGGCGCTGCAGCGGCGGCGCATCGGCGGGAGCCGCCACGATGACGGCGCGTACGCGACCTTCCGGCCCCAGCGTGTGCTCTACGAACTCCTTCACTTCGCGGCCGCGCTCGCCGATCAGGCCCACCACCACCACGTCGGCGTTGGTGTAGCGCGTCATCATGCCAAGCAGCGTGGATTTGCCCACGCCGGAGCCGGCAAAGAGACCAAGGCGCTGGCCACGGCCGACGCTGAGCAAGGCGTTGATGGCGCGTACGCCGGTATCCAGCGGCGTATCGATGGGCTTGCGCGCCATGGGATTGATCGGCGCGCCCTTGAGATTGGCGTGCTCATCCACATCCAGCGGACCCATGCCATCCAGCGGCACGCCATCGGCACCCACCACGCGCCCCAGCAAGGCCGGCCCCACCGGCAGACCGGTGGTGTGCGCGCAGGGCCGCACGCGCGCGTTGGGCAGCACGCCATGCATTTCGGTCACGGGCATCAGCAGCAGGCGCTCATCGGCAAAGCCCACCACTTCGGTATCCAGTTCACTGCCATTGGCGGTGGAGACCAGGCAACGCGCGCCTAGCGGCGCCTCGCAGCCTTCGGCTTCCAGGGTCAGGCCAACCACACGGCGCAGGCGACCTTCCACGGTGAGCGTGCGCGCGGCCAGGGCGCGCTGGCGACGCCGCGCCAGCCGCTCTTGCCACAAGCTCGCGGGCGAGTGGCCGGCCGGATCGCTCATCCGCGCACCTCACCCTGGGTAGCATCCGCGTCGTCCGCCTCGGCGCCGAGCACGGCATCCACCACGGCGGCCAGACGGGTTTCCACCCGCGCATCCAGGCGAGAACGTTCGCTTTCAAGCACGCAGTCGCCCGGGTTCAACGCGGGGTCCGCCACCAATTGCCAGTGCGGTTCGGCGACCTGCAGGCTGCGCAACAGCGCCAGATCGTCGGCATGCAGGCGTACGCGCAGCGTGCCGGTGGCCGACGGCAGCGCCAGCGCGGCGCGGCGCACCGCTTCCACCACCAGATCCGGCGCGGTGCGCAGTTCGTGCGCCAACACTTGCCGCGCCACGGTCATGGCCAGGCGGGCCAGTTCCAGCTCGACCAATTCGTCCATCGAACGCAGCGGTCGAGCCGCGGCGTCCAGCAAAAGATCCAGGCGCCCCAAACGGCCGTTGATGAGATCACGCGCGGCCGCCATGCCTTCGGCGTGGCCGGCGGCATAGCCTTCGTCGCGCGCCTGCTGCTCGATCGACTCCAACTCGCGCAGCGTGGGCTGCACCGCTGGCTCGGCGCTTGGCGTCGACGCGGGCGTTTCGGCGGCCTTGCCCACTTCGGGCGGCTGCCAGCGCTCAAACACCGAAAAGTGCTCGCGGTCGAGTACGGCGCTCATGACACCATCTCGTCGCCGGTACCGGAAAGATTGATCTGGCCGGCGTCAGCCAGCTTGCGCGCAATGCCCAGCACTTCCTTCTGGGCCGAATCCACTTCGCTCAGGCGCACCGGACCGGACACTTCCAGATCGTCGCGCAGCATGTCGGCGGCGCGCTTGGACATGTTGGCAAAGATGCGTTCGCGCACCCCCGGCTCGGCGCCCTTGAGGGCCGTGACCAGGCGCGCGGTGGGTACTTCGCGCAGCAAGGTCTGCATGCTGCGATCGTCCAGCTCGGCCAGATCCTCGAACACGAACATGAGTTCTTCGATGCGCCCACCCAGGCCCGCGTCGTGCTGGCGGATGGAAGTCATCAGCTCGGTCTCGCGGCTGGTTTCCATGGCATTGAGAATATCCGCCGCGGCCTTGAGGCCACCGACGCTGGCCGATTTGAGTTTCTTGGTGCCCCCGGAGAACTGGCGCTCCATGATCTCGTCCAGTTCATTGAGCGCGTGCGGCTGGACGCCGTCCAGCGTGGCGATGCGCATCACCGCATCGCTGCGCGTGCGTGGGGGCAGGTAGCCGATGACTTCGGCGGCCTGATCCGGCTCCAGGTGCGCGAGCACCAGCGCGATGATCTGCGGATGCTCCTGGTTGATCATTTCGGCGATGGCGCGACTTTCCATCCACTTGAGCGATTCCAGGCCCTTGCTGGTGCGACCGAGCAGGATGCGATCGATCAGGCCGCCTGCCTTGTTCTCGCCCAGCGCGTTGACCAGGATCTTGCGGATGTATTCCTCGGTGCCCATGCCCAGCGCGGTGTGGTGTCCCATGTCGTCGTTGAGACGATCCAGCACCTGCTCCACCTGTTCGCGCGACACGTTGCTGAGGCTGGCCATGGCCGAACCCACGGCCTGCACGTCGCGAGCGTTGAGGTGCTTGAGCACCTCCGCCGCGTCCTGCTCACCCAAGGTGAGCAGCAGAATGGCCGCGCGCTGCGCGCCGCCCAGTTGTAGTTCTGCCTTCATGTCCTGTCTCGCCCGACCGCAAGGGTTCGCGTATCTGCTCGTAGTGCCGCCGCGTGCGCGGTCGGCCGGTTATGTATCGGCGCCTCCACCGCGCACCAGAACGGTCGCGGGCAGCCACTGGCAAGGGCGCGCTTAGCCGCCATCCTCGCCCACCCAGCTCTTGACCACCTGCGCCACCTGCTTGGGGTTGTCGTTGACCATGCGGCGCGCCATGGAAATGCGCTGCTCGTAGGCCATCGCCGGCGTGACGGTGCTGATGCGCGCCACGTCGTCCTGGACGTCGTCTTTATCGTCGATGCGAACGGACATGGTCGGCGCCGCCATGCCGGCACCAGCCAGCGCCAGCTCCTGACCGGGCAAGGGACTGCGGGCCAAGCCGCGCAACAGTGGGCGCAGCAGACCAAACGCCACCAGCAGGGCCACCAGGATGCCGGCCGCCTGCTTGATCAGGTCGATCATGCCGGGGCGCTCCCAGAACGGCACGGAGGTGGGCGTGACATCGCCCGTGGCGTCCTGGTGGAACGGCTGGTTGATCACGCTCACGTTGTCGCCGCGCGTTTCGCTGAAGCCAACCGCATTGCGGGTCAAGGTAGTGAGGTGTTCCAGTTCCTGCGGCGTGAACGGCACGCTCTTGCTGCCGCCTTTGTCACCCGCCACGGATTTGTTGTCCACCACCACCGCCACGGTGAGGCGAGCGAGCCGCCCGGCCGGATCGCTCACGTGACTGACGGTGCGATCGAGCTCGTAGTTGCGCGTGGCGCTGCTGGTGGTTTCGCCCGGCGGTGCCGCCTGCGCCGTGGTGGCGCCCTTGCCTGGCGCCTTGCCTGCCGCAGGACGCGCCGCCGTAGGCTGGGCCACGGTGTTGGGCGGCTGGTTGCTCAGTGCACCCGGCACGGCACCATCGCTGGATTCGCCCACACGCTGTTCGCTGCTGGTCTGTTCGCTGCGCAGCGCGGGATGCTCATGACCGTAGGTTTCGGTGGCCTTCTCGGTCTCGCTGAAATCAAGATCGGCATACACCTGGGCGCGCACCTTGCCCGGACCCACCAACGGCGTCAGCAATTCTTCGATGCGCTGCGCATAGGTGTTTTCGATACGGGTAGCGAGGCGCAGGCGCGCATCGCCCACCGAACTGGCACTGGCGGGATCGGCGTTGGTCAGCAGTTGCCCTTGCTGATCGACCACCGACACTTGCTTGGGGTCAAGGCTGGGCACGCTGGAGGCCACCAAGTGCACGATGGCGGCCACCTGGCTGGCATCGAGCTGGCGGCCCGGATACAGCGTCACCAGCACGGAAGCGCTGGCCTCGCGGTTGTCGCGAATAAAGGCCGAGGGCTTCGGAAGCGCCAGGTGCACGCGCGCGGCGCGCACCGATTGCAAACCGGAAATGGTGTTACCCAGATCGGTTTCCAGCATCTGCTGGTAACGCGTGCGCTCGGCAAGGTCACTCATGCCGAACGGCGAATCGCCGCCCGCGGCCGTGGTGGTGCTGACACTGCCTTGCGGCAGACCTTGGGCGGCGAGCTTGAGGCGTACCGCGGCCAGATCGGACGCGGGCACCATGATCGAGGTGCCGTCGGCACCCAGCGTATAAGGCACATTCGCCGTCTGCAGCGCCTGCGTAACGGCGGCGGCATCCTTTTGTTCCAGGCCGGCGTACAGCAGGCCGTAGTTGGGGCCGCGCGACCAAAGCACCACGGCGACACCGAGTGCGACAGCCGCCGCCACACCGATCAGCAACAGCAGTTGCCGCGTCGCCGGTGTACGGGCGAGTTGCTTGAGGTCCAGGCGAGAACCGGACTTTTCGTCGGTGGTCGCGAGGGCGTTATCGGCCATGAAGACAGCTCGTGCTTTGAGGATGCGAGGGCATCAGCAACACGCCGGTCAAACCGGCATGTTCATGATGTTGTTGTAGGCATCGACCAACTTGTTGCGCACTTGGGTAAGTGCATTCAACGACAGGTCGGCCTTTTGCACCGCCACCATGGTGCGGCCCAGATCGGCGCCGGCATCGCCTCGTTCAAAGCTGGCCGCTTCGCGACCGGCGTCCACCTGGCGATCGGCCACGGAGGAGATCGATTGCTTGAGCAGACCGGCGAAATCCGGCGTATCGGTGGCGGCCGCCGTAAAGGATTGCTCGGCCGGCTTGGTCTGCAAGGAAAGCTGGCGCATCTGCGACAGCACACTGTTTACGTCGATCTGGCTCATGACGGAAATCCAACGCGTGACGGGTTACAGGTGTGTAGAAGCACAAGACGTGCCACCGTCGAAAGAAGCGTCGCAAGCGTAGCTCTTGTCACAAAAAACAGCTTAAAAACAGCACTTTTGTGAGCAAGAGCCATCGCGTGCGATGCGTTTCTTCAAGCCTGCATCGGCTGCAAACCGTACTTGCGCAGCTTTTCCACCAAGGTGGTGCGTTGCATGCGCAGCAGTTTCGCTGCATGCGCCACCACGCCGCCGGTAACGTCAAGCGCTTGACGGATCAAACCCACCTCGATGTCGGCGAGATGATCCTTCAGGTCGAGACCACCTTCGGGCAACATCACCAGCGAATCGCTGGACGCCACCGTCATCGGCTCAGCCAATACGCTCGGCTGGCCGGTCATCAGCGACAGCAAGGCCGCGCCACGCACCTCTTCGATCACCTGCTGGCCGCGATATTTCTCCGGCAGGTCGCTCACACGCACTTCGCTGTGCGGATAGAGGATGGAGAGTCGTTCAACGAGGTTGTACAGCTCGCGCACGTTGCCCGGCCAGCTGTAGCCATGCAGCGCGTGCAGCGCACCGGCGCTGAAGCGCACACTGGCCAGTCCCCGGCGTGCCAGGCGCTGGTTGAACTCCCCCACCAGCTCGTGCAGATCGTCCAGATGCTCGCGCAGGGCGGGCATTTCCAGCGGGAATACGCTGAGGCGGTAATACAGATCTTCGCGGAAGCGGCCTTCGGAGATGGCCAGCTCCAGATTGCGATGCGTCGCGGCGATGATGCGCACGTCGCAGCGCTGCGTGCGATTGCTGCCCACGCGCTCGAACACGCGCTCCTGCAGCACACGCAACAGCTTCACCTGCATGGGCAGGCTCATGTCGCCGATTTCATCGAGAAACAGCGTGCCGCCCTCGGCCATCTCGAAACGGCCCTTGCGCGTGCTGATGGCACCGGTAAAAGCGCCCTTTTCGTGACCGAACAATTCGCTTTCGAGCAATTCCGCCGGAATCGCGCCGCAATTGATGGCGACGAACGGCTTGTCCCGGCGGTCCGAGCACTCATGAATGCTGCGCGCCACCATTTCCTTGCCGGTACCCGACTCGCCCAGCACCAGCACGCTGGAATCGAACGGGGCGACCTGGCGCACCAGCGCATTCACGCGCGCCATCGGCCCGGAGCTGCCAACGAGGCGCAACTCGGGGCGACGCACCGTAATCTGCTCCGGCACGGGCTTGCCCCGCATCGCTTCGGTGAGCTGTTCATAACGCAAAGGAAACTCGACGATGCCTACGCGCGCGGCGAACGGCGAACTGGCCGCCCCCAGGCGCGCGGTCCAGGCCGAGTCGGCGGACAACAGCACCATCACATGGGATGCATCCGCTCCCAGCAGGGCGAATTGCTGCTCTGCTTCTTCGTCTTCCGATACCGAACCCACATAGACCGCACGCCAGGCATGTGTCGCTACATCCACTTCTGTCACGTCCTGGCCGCGCTGCGGGCGATAACCGAGAAACTGAAGTGCTGAGACAACCGATTCCGCTTTCTGCTGATCCGACTCGATCACCAGTACGTCGAACTTACTCATGCCTTGATCTTCTGCTTGCTGCTTCATCTGTGGACCCCCGAACCCTGACTTGTTGCTCGCGTCGACAATCCGTCTCCGCTACAGGGGGTGTTCAGCAAGAAGAAGGCCAGCTTGGCACGCTTTTCCGTCGCCTTACGGCGAGCCTGCGTGCCACATCGCGTCACCTGGGCTGGAAGCTCCGTGAAACGTACGTCACGGGATGCCTTAGAGCGCTGAATTCATTGGACAATTCAAGGGTCTACCGGATCGCAAGAAGGTGACCCAAAACGGCACCGTGGCGAGATGTGCGTCAAAGAACTTTCGTGCCAACCTTTCGTAGCGTGATGCGAGTCACATAACCGGCGCCACTGAAATTAGACGTCTAACCGGCCGCGAGGCGACGACCTGCCACTTTGCGTCGGTGATGTCGGAATACGAGGCGCTCAAGCGCGTCACGCGTCACTTCGTCCATCGTTTCGAACGCAACGAAAACGTGATCCTTATCACGTTCTTGCAGGAGTCGTGCCGGAAGCTCGAGTGGAAGCGCCAGACAACCGTCGATATGCAAATGCACCACGGCGAAATCACTGCCCTCGGGCCAGATCACCCGTGGCAACACCGCCCCCACCGCGTTGAAGCACACCGAATGGCGCGGCGGCAGCTCCACGTTGCGACGAAGCAGCTGATCGAGCATGGCCATCAGCACGTTGAGCTTGCTGTCCAGGCGCTGCAGTTCGATGGCCGCCGGATTGTCCTCATCCGTCGGTTCACTGCGACGTTCCGCAAACGTAGCGAGCGTGCTCAGCACACTGAGATTGCGCTCGCGCAACGCCAGCAGCTCCAGATCGGCCAACGGCTGCGGCTGCGCCACGCAGGCTACGTGCAGCGCATCCTCGTACATCACATGATCGTTAAAAGCTTGCCAGGTGTCGCTTTGCATAATGCCCTCGTCGGGTCAGCGGACGGGCCGCGCGTATAGTCGGAGCGGAGGGGATTATGCGCGCCGGCGCCCTGCGCGTCGCCGCGCCCGAATCACTCGGCCGCCGCGTCCAGGTAGGTGGTCAACGCCCGGTGCGTCCGGTGGTGCTGTTCCATGGCGGCGCCGGCTTCCTCACGGGCCTGGGTCACGAGGGCGATGACTTGCTCGTTATGCGCCTGCAAGGCCGTCAGCAGTTCGCGCATGGAAGGATCCTGCACCGGCAGGGAGTGCAGCAGGCGATCGCGCTCGGCAGCGTGCTGCGATACTTCGCTCCAGTCGCCGGACTTGGCCGAACACAGCATCCGCTCACTGGCTTCAAGAACAACGTGCACGTGGGTCACCAGAGCCTCAGGCCGCCGCGTCGGCGGAGCGGGCCGGCTGCGACGCCAGATAGGTGTCGCGGATTTGACGCCAGGCGTCTCGGATGGGGGTTAGCAGACGGATCACTTCGTCCATGGCCGCCTCATCGTCGTTGAGCTGCGCCTGCAACAGGCGGCGCTCGCTATAGCCGTACAGGCCATCCAGCCGCGCCGCCAGTTTGCCGCCGGTGTCATGATCCAGGCTGATGCGCAGCTCGGCAAGGATGCCGAACGCGCGCGCGAAATGGGTGCCCTTGGCAGGAATGTCGCCGCGGCGCATCGCACCACGGGCCTGATTGATGCGATCGATCACACCGTCGTAAAGCATCCCGGTCAACTGGTGGCGATCGGCGCCTTCCACACTGCCACGCGCACTGGTGTCCTGGTAGATCGCGCTGGCGTTACTCATGTATCCGTAGCTCATCCGGCTCTCCTACGATCAATTCTTGGAGTTCGAATTGGTCAGCTGCGCCAGCGCCGTGGTGAGGTAGGTACTGGTGTTATTGAGCGTGGACATCAAGGTATCCAGCGCGGTGTACTGTTGCTGCAGCTGCGACTGATAGACCGCCATGCGACTGTTGAGTGCGGTCTGCTGCTGGCCCAACTGGGTCAGCTGGTTGTTGAGGTTGGTGGTACGCGTGGCAATGATGCCGCCCGTGGAGGTGAAGGTGTTTACCGTGGCGTTGAGCTTGGTCGCATAGCCATTGGCGCCCATGAACAGGTTCTGCACCGCATTCATGTTGGAATTGAGGCCGTTGTTGAGCTTGGTGGAATCAACGCTCAGCGTGCCGTCGGCCTGGCGTGTGATGCCCAGCATGGCCAGCGTGCCAATGGCATTGCCCTTCACCGCCCCGCTAAGCACCGAGTTGATCTGGTTGTTGACCGAGGTGAGCGTGGCATCGCCCAGCAATACGCCGGCGGTGCCACTGCTCTGGTTGTAGCTGGAAAGCGACGATACGGTGCTCACATAGCTGTTGTAAGCCGTCACGAACGACTGGATCGCCGTCTGCGCCGTGGCCGGGTTCTGTGCCACGCTGAGCGCGTTGGTGCCGGTAGAGGTGAGATTGAGGGTGACGCCATCCATCGCGCCGGTCACGGTATTGGTGGGGCTGCTTACCGCGATGCCGTTGATGGTGAGCTTGGCGTCCACCGCTTCGTTGCTGCCGGGCGTATTGAGTCCGGTCGCCAACGATTGCAGGCCCGCGCTGCTGGAACCTGACGCGCTGATGGTGAAACCGTTGGAAACGCCGGTTTTGCTCGAGCTCAGCATCAACTGCTGACCATTGGTGCCGTTGATGATGGTGGCCGTGACGCCCGGGTTGGACGAGGAACTATTGATGGCTGCCGCGATGTCCGACAGCGTGTTGGTCGCCGACACCGTGATGTTCATCGAATTGGCACCGACGCCGATCGTCAAAGTTCCGGCGCCAACGGCCGCCGTGGAACTGACGGCCGCACTGGCGCGCTGCTGCGCCGTGGCGAGCTGCGACACCGCTACCGTGTAGTTACCCGGCTGCGCGCTGGCCATGGTGGTGGCCGTACCGATGCTGTTGGTTCCGTTGAGCTGGGTGAGCGTGGCGTTGTAGCTGGCATAGGTGCTGGCGGTGGTGAGCGTGGTGAGCGCGCTCTGCAACTGGGTCAGCGCCTGGTTCAGGCTGCTGAGGCCTCCCAGCGTGGCATTGATCTGGTTGGTCTGCGTGGTGATTTGCTGCTGCGGAGCGGCGCTGCGCGCATTGACCAGCGCCGTTACGATCGAGGTCACGTTCAGGCCCGAGCCAATGCCCAGTGAGCTGATCAGGCCACTCGTGCTGCTCGACGACCCCGTCGAGGAACTGGAAGAACTGCTCGAGGAGCCGCTCGATGAGCTGCTCGATGAGCTGTTCGAACCCGTAGCGGTGTTACCCGTGAGCGAGCTCAGCAGCGAACTGAGGCTGTTGCTGGAGGTGGCACTGGTGGTGGTCATGGCACGGCCTTGTAGAGTTTTTCGTTGGTCCCGACGGGCTTTCGCCGGGTCCGAGTCCCTGGCAAAGCCTTCGTCATGCAAAGACTTTGCCAGCGGCCTCGCTCATGGCAGGCGACGCCGAAACGCCGCCTGCCCCTATGCACGCAACGAAGGCCGCAATGCACACGCATCACGGCCGGGTCGTCGCCTGTTACTGCAGGAGCTTGAGCACCTGTTGCGGGTTGGAGTTGGCCTGGGCCAGCACCGAGATACCCGCCTGCTGCAGCACCTGGGCCTTGCTCAGGTTGGCCGTTTCGGCCGCGAAGTCCGCGTCCTGAATGGTCGACTGCGAGGCCTGCAGGTTGGTGGTCTGCGCCGCCACCGTGGAGATGGTGGACTGGAAACGGTTCTGCACCGCGCCCAGCTGCGCGGCGAAATTGCTCACCGACTGCAGGGCCACGTCGATACGGGAGATCAGGTCGTTGGCCGAATCCACCGAGTTCACGTTGCCGTTGGCCAGCGAGCCAGACGCCGACACCGAGCTGCCTGCGGTATAGGCGGCGCCGGTGTTGCCGTTGGTGGCGTTGGCACCGATCATATTGCCGCCGGTATCGGCGATGGTCAGCGCACCGCTGGAGTAGAAGTTGATGCCGTTGCCGTTGCCGTTCACTGCCGCGGTGACGCCGGTGATGCCGGCCGCGTTGATGGCGTCGGAGATGTCCTGCATGCTCTGCGCACCGCTCAGCGATACTGCGGTGCCATTGATCGACAGACCTTCCGAAGACAGGTTCGGGGCGGCCGCCGTGGTCGGCGTGCCGCCGAACACCGCGGTCAGGCCCGCCGCCGCGCCGGTGATGGCCGGTGCCGCACCACCCACCGAGTTGTTGGCGATTTCCAGGCCGCCGGTGCCGCTGTTCACGCTGACGGTATAGGTGCCCGGCGACGCGGCATTCAACTGGCTCTGCACCGCCGACGCGAGACCCGCTTCGTTGGTGACGTTGCTGTTGAGGGTGACGGTATTGCCATCCACCGAGAACGTCTCGGCATTGGCACCGGAGAAGTTGAAGCTGGCGGCAGCGGCCGTGCCGGTGGCGGTACCGCCCAGCACCAGGGCGCCGGAGGACACTTCGGCTACCTGGCCCATGGCGCTGGCCTTCACGTCGGTGCTCAGGTTCACGCTGATGGTCTGGCCAACGTCAGCGCCGACCTGGAAGCTCTTGGTACCCAGCGAGCCGTTCAGCACGTTCGAACCGTTGAACGTGGTCTGGTTGGCGATGCGGGTGATTTCCGCCAGGCGCTGCTGCACTTCCTGGTTGATCGAGGCGCGGTCCGAGGCGGTGTAGGTGCCGTTGGCCGACTGCACGGCCAAGTCGCGGATGGCCTGCAGGTTGGAGGTGACCTGATCCAGCGCGGAGCCCGCGGTCTGGGCAAGGTTGATCGCGTCCGATGCATTGGCACTGGCCTGGTTCAGGCCACCGATCTGCGTGGTGTAGCGCTGGGAGATGGCGAAGCCGGCGGCGTTGTCGGCCGCGCTGTTGATCTTCAGACCCGAAGAAAGGCGCTCGGTGGCCTGCGACAAGGCGCTCTGCGACTTGCTCAGATTGTTCTGAGCCATCAGGGACGAGATATTGCTATTGATGACGAGTGACATGGAAGTCTCCTACGAATCCGATGACCGCTTTGCAGTAACCGGCGTTGGCTCTGTAAATACCGGCGGCAAGGATTCGTCTGGATGCCATCCGCCTCGAAGAGCTTTTCGGCCTGCCGGGGCTTTACTTGAGCGAATAAGCACCATCTTCGTGACGCAGCTCACCTTTCGAGCATGTGCGCGATGCCATGCGCCACGCTAACCACGGTCCCAACAAAAACGGGCGGGGCCAAGGCCCCGCCCGTTCCGTCATTTCCCCGGCGAAACCGCGACGGATAAGCGTCACGATCTTGCGCAAGGCAGCGCGTTACTGCAGGAGCTTGAGCACCTGTTGCGGGTTGGAGTTGGCCTGGGCCAGCACCGAGATACCCGCCTGCTGCAGCACCTGGGCCTTGCTCAGGTTGGCCGTTTCAGCCGCGAAGTCCGCGTCCTGAATGGTCGACTGCGAGGCCTGCAGGTTGGTGGTCTGCGCCGCCACCGTGGAAATGGTGGACTGGAAGCGGTTCTGCACCGCGCCCAGCTGCGCGGCGAAGTTGCTCACCGTCTGCAGCGCCACGTCGATACGGGAGATCAGGTCGTTGGCCGAATCCACCGAGTTCACGTTGCCGTTGGCCAGCGAGCCAGACGCCGAAGCCGAGCTGCCCGAGGTATAGGCGGCACCGGTGTTGGCGTTGGTGGCATTGGCGCCGATCACGTTGCCGCCGGTATCGGTGACGCTCAGCGCGCCGCTGGAGTAGAAATTGATACCGTTACCGTTGCCGTTCACCGCCGCGGTGACGCCCGTGATACCGGCCGCGTTGATGGCGTCGGACACGTCCTGCATGCTTTGCGCGCCGCTCAGCGACACCGTGGTGCCATTGATCGACAGACCTTCGTTGGCCACCGTGGAGGTGGTCGGCGTGCCGCCGAACACGGCGGTCAGATCGGCTGCCGCACCCGCCACCACCGGAGCGGCCGAGCCGACGGTGTTGTTGGCGATTTCCAGACCACCGGTGGTGCTGTTGACGCTGACCGTATAGGTGCCGGCCGATGCCGAGTTCAACTGACTCTGCACCGCCGACGCAAGGCCCGCTTCGTTGGTGACATTGCTGTTCAGGGTGACGGCGTTGCCGTCGACCGTGAAGGTCTGCACGCCAGCGTTGCCCGCGGTGAAGTTGAAACTGGCGGCAGCGGCCGTGCCGGTGGCCGTACCACCCAGGTTGATGGCGCCCGTGGACACTTCGGCCACCTGGCCCATCGCGCTGGCCTTCACGTCGGTGCTCAGGTTCACGCTGATGGTCTGGCCCACTTCCGCACCGATCTGGAAGCTCTTGGTACCCAGCGAGCCATTCAGCACGTTCGAACCGTTGAACGTGGTCTGGTTGGCGATGCGGGTGATTTCCGCCAGGCGCTGCTGCACTTCCTGGTTGATGGAGGCGCGGTCCGAGGCGGTGTAGGTGCCGTTGGCCGACTGCACGGCCAGGTCACGGATGGCCTGCAGGTTGGAGGTGACCTGATCCAGCGCGGAGCCCGCGGTCTGGGCAAGGTTGATCGCATCCGATGCATTGGCGCTGGCCTGATTCAGGCCACCGATCTGCGTGGTGTAGCGCTGGGAGATGGCGAAGCCGGCGGCGTTGTCGGCCGCGCTGTTGATCTTCAGACCCGAAGAAAGACGCTCGGTGGCCTGCGACAAGGCGCTCTGCGACTTGGTCAGGTTGTTCTGCGCCATCAGCGACGAGATGTTGGAATTGATAACGAGTGACATGGATGTCTCCTGCGAAACCGGTAGCCGGTAGCGGATAGCCGGCTGATTAGCTCTGCTCCTGCCGGCGGCCCGTTCTCGCAAGAAATACGGCCTGCCTCGAAAAGCATGTCGACTCGCCGAGGCAATACTTGAGACATCACGCAGCAGTAAATCACCCGATCATCCCTGATCGTGTGTTCTTGCGTTCATTTCGAGATGTACGCCCTCCGTGGGCTCGTTACGAGGCGCACGCTCCGGGCGATGTGTCATGCCACGGCCCTAGCGGGCCGTGGCATGCCTTTTACCTGTTACTGCAGGAGCTTGAGCACCTGTTGCGGGTTGGAGTTGGCCTGGGCCAGCACCGAGATACCCGCCTGCTGCAGCACCTGGGCCTTGCTCAGGTTGGCCGTTTCAGCCGCGAAGTCCGCGTCCTGAATGGTCGACTGCGAGGCCTGCAGGTTGGTGGTCTGCGCCGCCACCGTGGAGATGGTGGACTGGAAACGGTTCTGCACCGCGCCCAGCTGCGCGGCGAAATTGCTCACCGTCTGCAGCGCCACGTCGATACGGGAGATCAGGTCGTTGGCCGAATCCACCGAGTTCACGTTGCCGTTGGCGAGGTTGCCATCGGCCTGGGCTGCCGTGCCCTGCACATAGGTCTTGCCCGTGTTGCCATCGGTGGCATTGGTGCCAATGATCTTGCCGCTGGTGTCATCGATGCTCAGCGCACCATTGGAGTAGAAATTGACACCATCGCCATTGCCGTTGACCGCCGCGGTGACACCGGTGATGCCGGCCGCGTTGATGGCGTCGGACACGTCCTGCATGCTCTTCACGCCCGCCAGGCTCACCGACTTGCCATTGATCGACAGGTTGGTGCTCGACAGATCCGAGGTGGTCGGGGTGCCGCCGAACGCAGCGGTAAGGTCAGCGGCAACGCCTGCCACGACCGGCGCAGACGAACCGACCGCCTTGTTGGTGATCTGCAGGCCACCGGTGGTGGCGTCGAAACCGACCGAGTAGGTATTCGGTGCGGCGCCGTCCAGCTGCGACTGCACCGCCTTGGCCATGGCGGTCTTGTCGGTGTAGGCCTGGTCGAGCTTGACGGTCTTGCCGTCGACCGTGAACGTCGCCGAGGTCGTCGAGAAATCGGTGGAGGCCGGGGCGGCGGTGCCGGTGGTAACGCCGCTGAGGTTCAGCGAACCGGTGGACACCGAAGCCACCTGGCCCATCGCGCTGGCCTTCACGTTGGTGCTCAGGTTCACGCTGATGGTCTGGCCCACGTCGGCGCCGATCTGGAAGCTCTTGGTACCCAGCGAGCCATTCAGCACGTTCGAACCGTTGAACGTGGTCTGGTTGGCGATGCGGGTGATTTCCGCCAGGCGCTGCTGCACTTCCTGGTTGATCGAGGCGCGGTCCGAGGCGGTGTAGGTGCCGTTGGCCGACTGCACGGCCAGGTCGCGGATGGCCTGCAGGTTGGAGGTGACCTGATCCAGCGCGGAGCCCGCGGTCTGGGCAAGGTTGATCGCATCCGACGCGTTGGCGCTGGCCTGCTTGAGGCCACCGATCTGCGTGGTATAGCGCTGCGAGATGGCAAAGCCGGCGGCATTGTCGGCCGCACTGTTGATCTTCAGACCCGAGGACAGGCGCTGGGTAGCGCTGGACAGCGCGCTCTGCGACTTGGTCAGGTTGTTCTGCGCCGACAGCGACGAGATATTGGTGTTGATGACGAGTGACATGGATGTCTCCTGCGAAACCGGTGTGCGGTCATGGGCTTGTTCTAACCGGCGGCAAGATTTCGTAGGACTTCGCCCGCCTCGAAAGTTATTTCGGCCTACGCCGCATCTTCTTGAGGGCGGACCGCAATTATTTATTTATCTCGCAAGAACCGTCGCCGAGTCTCGCCTTGCACGGCCTGACCTACAGCCCTGCCCGCCCGCGCAAACGCATCGGGCCGGGCCTGTCAGGCCACCGGGCGAACACACCGCCTGGTGGCCTGACAGACCCGGCCCGAGGAATGGCCAAGTCAGGGCACGCCCGCAAAGCGGGCGCGCGTCTTATTTGATGTAGTTGAACAGGCTCATCGACTTCACCTGCGCGAACAGCTGCTGCGAGGCCTGCAAGGCCGTCTGCTGCAGGCTAAGGTTACTGATGGCTGTATACGGGTCGGCACTTTGCACATCCGACAGCGCCGCCTGGTAGGTCACATTGAGGTCGGCATAGGTGGTCTGCTGCGACTGCAGCGTGCTGAGCCGGCCGCCCACCGACACCTGCGTAGCGCTGATCGCCGACTGGGTCTGGTCCAGCGATTCGATCTGGCGGCTGAGCACGTTGGTGACTTGCACGTTGGAGCCACCCGACTGCAACGCCGAGATCATGTTGTCCAGCGTGCTGAAGACGTCTTGCTTGCCGCCGGTTTGCACTGACACCGTATCGCCGGTGGCCGGGGTACCGCTCATGGCGATGGTCATGCCATTGAAGCTGATCGAACCGCCATCCGTATACGTGCCCGTCACCGGGTTGCCGCTGCTGTCGAGCACCGCCGCGCCACTGGCATTGGTGGCCGCCCAGGTACCGTTGGCGCCAAACGTGATGGTGTAGCTGCCGCCATTGCTGGCAAGCCCACTGTTCCACGCGGCGATGTCCGTCACGCTGTTGGAACCGACCAGCAGCGTTCCGGTGTTGCCCGCGCCTGCACTGGCGGCGAACGAGCCATTGCCAGTGGGAATGTTCATGAACAGGCCCGCGCCGGCATCGCCCGTCACCACCTGCAGGCCCGAACCAATCAGGGTGGACTGCTGACCGTTGTTACCCGCATAGGTCACCGCGCCGGTGCCACTCACCTGGAACGGCGTCGCCACGCTGCTGGTACCGGCGAACAGCGGATTGCCATTGTTGTCCGTGCTGTTGGCCAACTGCACCAACTGACCACGCATCTGTTGCAACTGGCTGGCGATGCTTTGCTGGTCGCTGCTGGACAACGTGCCGTTCACCGCTTGCAACGCCAGCGTCCGCGCGTTGTCGAGCACGCTGTAGACGGAACTGAGCGTGCTCGCCTCGGTATTGAGGCTGGTCGTCGCCGCGTTGATATTGCTGGTGTACTGGTTGTTCTGCGCGATGACGTGGTTCAGGCTCACCACCTGGCCAGCGCCGGCCGGGTCGTCCGAGGCCACGTTGATGCGCTGGCCGCTGGATACCTGGTTCTGCGACTGCGCCAACGCGCTCTGCTGGCTGAGCATCTGGTTGACCGACTGCTGGAACATCCAACTGGTGGAGAGGCGCATGGCTGAGTTCCTTAGGCGGTCTGGACCGCGGTGAGCAGACTGGCGAAGATGGTCTGCGCCGTGGAAATCACCTGGGCCGAAGCCTGGTAGGCCTGCTGGTAATTGACCAGGTTGGCGGCTTCTTCATCCAGGTTCACGCCCGACACGCTCTGCTGGGCCGACACGGCCTGGTTGTAGAGGCTGGTCTGGGTGGTGAGGTTGCTCGCCGCCTGGCTGCCGGCCGTACCGATGGTGGTCGTGAGCTGGCTGTAGGCCGCCACGATGGACTGCGTACCGCCGTTGAGCACGCCCGTGTTGGACAGCGACGCCATCGCCAGCGCATTGCTGGTGTCCTTCAGGCCGTTGCTGTTCAAGCCGATGCTGAAACTGTCGCCGGCCGCGGGCGAACCCGAGGGCGTGACGCTCCAGCCGTTGGCGCTGATGGTCTGGCCGGCGGTATAGGCGCCGCTGGACAGCACGTTGCCCGTGCTGTCGGTCACCTGGTAACTGCCCGTGGTGGGGAAGCTCAGCGTGACGCCATTGGTAAGCGCCGCATTGGCGGTGTTCTGCGCCGTCACCGAACCGATCTTGCCGGTACCGGTGTTGCCGGTGGCCGGCGAGGCGGAGAGCAGCGCGGCGGACGCGATGTTGTTGGGGTCGGTCATGCTCACGGCGATGCCGGTGGAGGCTTGCGCCGTGGGCTGAATCTGGAAGCTGTCACCCGCCTGCGCGGTGCCCGATACGCTGAACGTCATGCCATCGGCGGAGTAGGAGCCATCCGGGTTGCTGGTCAGCGCCACGTTCTGGCCGCTGGTGGTCTGCAGGCTCCACGCGCTGCCGTTGTAGCTCATCACGTAGTTGGAACCGGTGAGCTGCCCCACGTTACTGATCGTGGCACCCACCGACGCACTACCCTGGTTGGCGCTACTGCCCTGCACGGTCGGCGTAGGCACGCTGAACATGGGGCCACCCTGCTGGCCATTCGCGGTGAGGCCCTTGGCCTGCTGCGCGTTGACGCTGGAAGCCAGGCCCACGGCCTGCAGGCCCAGCTGACTCTGCGCATTGTCCAGCACGCTGCTGCGATAGTTGAGCAAAGCGCCCAGCGAACCACCACTGATGCGGTTGCTGACGTCGTTGCCGGTGCTGTCGAACACGTCGGTACGGCTCGCGTTGTAGGCGTTGGCCCCCGAGGACAGCGCATACGAATTGCCGCCGCTCACCAACGATTGCCCATTGCTGGAGTACACGCTGATGGAGCCGTCGGGCTGGTTGGTGGCGGTTACGCCGATGTAGCCGGAGAGCGTCTGCACCAGGCTGTCGCGCTGATCCAGCAACTGGTTCGGCGGATTGTTGCCGGCCTGCTGGATCTGGCTGTTCAGGCTGGCGATGTTGGCCGCCACCGTGTTGATGCTATTGACCGTGGTGCTGATCTGGCTGTTGATCTGGCTTTGCTGCGACTGCAACTGCTGACCCAGCGTGTTGAACGTGGTCACCAACGAGCTGGCATTGCCCAGCAGTGCCTGACGGCTGGACGCCACACCCGGCGTGTTGGCCACCGTGCTGAAGCCACCGTAGAAGTTGTCCAAGGCGGTCTGCAGGCTGCCACTGTTGGCCAGCGAGCTGTTCAGCGTGGTGGCCAGGTTATTGGTGGTGGTCGCGCTCTGCATGCTGGAATTGGCATTCCACACGGCGGCGGTCAGGTAGGCGCTGTAGGCGCGCTGCACGGACTGCACATTCACGCCGCTGCCGATGGTGTAGTTCGCACCATGGGCCGTCACGGCCTGCACTTGGAGCACGGTCTGCCGGCTGTAGCCCGTCGTATTGACGTTGCTGATGTTGTTGCCGACGGTGCTGAGCGCCACTTGCGCTGCATTCAGCCCCGACGCACCGATGGTGAGGAGATTAGCCATGGTTCAGTCCTGAACAGATCACTCGGAGGAATTCGGCCCGTTGCCCAATTTCTTGAGCGCTTCCAGCGCTTCGCGCATGGCCGGGCTGTTGGCGATGGCGACTACTTTCTGCACGTAGCCCGGGTCGGTGGCGTAGCCACCATTGACCAGGCCGCGGGCAAAGCCCACAACGTCGTCACCGTGATTAAGCGCCTTGGCGTAGCGCGGATTGTCGGAAACCAGCTGGGCATAGTCGTCGAACGACTGGCCAGGATTGTCATAGGCGCGGAACTGGGCGCGCTTGCGCACCGCCACGCCGTCCTCGAACTCCAGGGTAGGCACGCTCACCTTGTCCCCGTCCCAGCTGCTGCCCGCCTTCATGCCGAACAGGTTGTTGCTGGTATTGCCATTGGAATGGGATGGCATGTGCTGGCCCCATTGGGTCTCCAGCGCCGCCTGCGCCAGCACTGCCCGCACCGACACGCCCAGCTTCTGGGCGGCCTTTTCCGCGTACGGCGCAAGCTGCTGCACGAACTCCTGAGCGTCCTGGGGCAGCCATTTGAGCACCTTGTCGCCGGCCGAACGCGCGGCGCCCATGACTGAGCGCAAGCGCTGTTGCCAGTCATCACTCGTCGCCACAGTGGAGGCCGCGTCGGCGCCATTGGTGCTGGCGCCCCCCAGCTGACGCACCAGCATCTGGGCAATGCCCAGGCCATTGCCATGCTGCGACAGCTCGATCGACAGCTGCTGGTCGAACATGTCACGCCAGGCATTGCCGGCGTCGCTGTCGAACATTCCATCGCCAGGGCTGGCCTCGCGCATGGACTTGAGCATCATCTGGGTGAAGATCGACTCGAACTGCTTGGCGACTGCAGGCAACGCCGCTTTCGCGTCGCTCTGCGCACTGCTGCGCAGCGCCTGAAACCCGGACAGATCCGTCCAGGTGTTCAGGCTATTGCTGGCGTCGCCGCTGATCGCCATCAGATCACCACAAGCTCGGCATGCAGTGCGCCGGCCTGCTTTAGCGCCTGCAGGATCGAAATGAGATCGGTGGGCGATGCGCCGACCTGGTTCACCGCGCGCACGATGGTGTCGAGGTTGGTTCCCGGGCCGAACTTGAACATGTGCGCCCCGTCTTCGCTGACTTGTATGTCGCTCTGCGGCACCACCACGGTCTGGCCGCCCTTGCTGAAGGGGCCGGGCTGGCTCACTTGCGGCGTCTCGGTGATGGTGACCTGGATGGAGCCGTGCGCAACGGCGGCAGGCGTCACGCGCACTTCCGAGCCGATGACCACGGTGCCGGTGCGCGAATTGACCACCACGCGGGCGGGTGCATCGCCGGGGGCGACTTCCAGCCCCTGGATCGCGCCCATCCAGGCCACGCGCTGGGCAGGGTCAAGCGGGCCGCGCACGCTGACCGAACCGCCGTCCATCGCGCTGGCCGTGCCCGCGCCATAGGTGCGGTTGATCGCCTCGGCAATGCGCGTGGCCGTAGTGAAGTCGGCAGTGTTGAGGTTGAGCACCAGATCGCCGCCATTGGTGAAGGAGGACGCCACCGCCCGCTCCACCGTCGCGCCGTTGGGCACGCGACCGCTGGCGGAGATGTTCACCTGCACGCTGGAGCCGCTCTTGCCCGATGCGGTGATACCACCCACCACCACACTGCCCTGCGCCATGGCGTAGACGTTGCCATCGGCGCCGCGCAGCGGGGTCATCAACAGTTCGCCGCCACGAATGCTCTTGGCGTTGCCGATGGAAGCCACGGTGACATCGATCATCTGGCCCGGCTTGGCGAACGCCGGCAACTGCGCCGTCACGGTCACCGCGGCGGCGTTCTTAAGCTGCGGGCGCACGTTGGCCGGCACCGTAATGCCGAACTGCACCAGCATGTTTTCCAGGCTTTGCGTGGTGAACGGCGCCTGCGTGGTCTGGTCGCCGCTGCCATCCAAACCCACCACCAGGCCGTAGCCGATGAGCTGATTGGTGCGCACGCCGGCCACCTGGGCCAGATCGCGAATCTTGTCGGCATGCACCGGCTGGTTCACCGACAGGCTGGCACACAGCACGATGGCCACGCCACGCCATGCCGACAAGGCGCGACCTGCAAGGCGACGCAGCGTGGAACGATCAAAGCTGGTCTGAGCGTTCATCAGTAGGGCATCCACTTGGAGCTGAAGAAGCGTGACAGCCAGCCTTGCGTATTCGCATCGGCCAGCGCCCCCTTGCCGGTGTAACCGATCTGCGCGTCGGCCACGCGCGTGGACGGCACGCTGTTGTCCTGCAGGATGTCCTGCGGACGCACGATGCCGGAAATGCGGATCTGCTCCTGCCCTTGGTTGATGGTGACCATCTTCTCGCCACGTACCAACAAGTTTCCGTTGGACAGCCGCTGCGCCACCGTCACCGTGATGGAACCGGAAAGCTGGTTGCTCTGGCTGCTGTCGCCGCTTCCATCGAACGCCCGATTGCCGTTGAGGCTGGTATCGGCCGTGGAACCGGCCACTTTCAGCGTATGCCCAAGGATGCTGGGCGCGGCGATGGTGCTGGTGTCCTTCTTGCTGGTGTTGGTGGTGGCTTTCTTGGACGCCTGCGTGCTTTCCACCAGCGTGATGGTGAGGATGTCGCCCACGCGATGCGCACGCGCATCGTTGAACAGCTCCATGCCCTGTTCGGCGTGATAGATGGAGCCATCCGTCGGCGGCGGCGCCGTCGGCTCCGCCGGCATGGTGGCTGCCCACTGGTGGTCGTCGCGCGGCTGCGGCATGACGCAGCCCGCCAGCGCGGAGAACACCAGCACGAGGGAAAGGCGAGGCAATACGCGGAAAGACACCATGGCAATGCTCACATCTTGTCGGTCAGGTCCTGCAGCATCTGGTCGGTGCTGCTGATGGCCTTGGAGTTCATTTCGTAAGTGCGCTGCGTCTCGATCATGTTCACCATTTCCTCCACCACGTTCACGTTGGAGGACTCCAGCGAACCCTGAGTCAGCGAGCCCATGCCGTTGAGGGACGGCTGGCCGGTCTGCGGCGCACCGCTGGAAGCGGTTTCCAGGTAGAGGTTCTGGCCCATCGGCTGCAGGCCGGCGGGGTTGATGAAGTCAGCCAGCTGCAGCGTGCCCAGCGTCGCAGGCGCAGCCGAAGCCGTGGTCGTCGCCGACACCGTGCCGTCCGCACCGATGGTGACGCTCTGCACATTCGGCGGCAGCGTGATCGCCGGCTCCAACGGATAGCCATCGGCGGTAACCAACTGGCCATTGGCATCGGTGTGCAGCGAGCCATCGCGGGTATAGGCGACGCTGCCATCGGGCATGCTCACCTGCAGGAAGCCACGCCCCTGGATGGCGACGTCCAGCGAGTTGCCGGTTTGGGTGAGGTTGCCTTCGGTGAACAATTTTTCGTTGCCCACCACGCGCACGCCGGTACCCAACATCAGGCCGGAGGGCGACAGCGTCTGCTCGGTGGTTTGTCCACCGGGCTGCGCCTTGTTCTGGTACATCAGGTCCTGGAACGCCGCACGCGAACTCTTGAACGCAGTGGTGTTGGCGTTGGCCAGGTTGTTGGAGATTACGTCCATGCGCGTCTGCTGCGCATCGAGGCCGGTCTTGGCAATCCACAATGAGGAAAACATCGGTCACTCCATGAATAAGTTGGGCGGTCAGCTCGACTGCATCAGCTTGAGGCTGGAGTCGGCGTCGTCCTCGGCGGTCTTGATGGACTTCACCTGCATGTCGTACTGACGCGACAACGCGATCATCTTCACCAGCTCGGCGGACGGGTTGACGTTGCTGCCCTCCAGCACGCCCGAGGACACGATCACGTTGTTGTCCTGCTCGGCGGTGCTGCCGTCGGTCATGTGCATCAGCCCGTCACTACCCTGCGCGAGCTGCGTCGCATCCGGGTTGACCAGCTTGATGCGATCCAGCGTGGTCACCGAATTGGGCCCCTGCCCCAGCGGCACGCTGGAAATGGTGCCGTCGGCGCCGACATTGATCTCGGCCGCGGGCGGAATGGTGATGGGGCCGGAGCTACCCAGCACCGGATTGCCGCGCGAGTCCGTCAGCCCACCATCGGCGGTGAGCTGAAGGTCACCGGCACGCGTGTAGGCTTCGCTACCGTCCGGCGCCTGCACCGCGATCCACCCGTTGCCGCGCACTGAAATATCCAGCGAACGACCGGTGTTGATGGACGAACCCTGCGTCGCGCTCTGCCCGATGCCCTGCGTCACCGCGTTGATGCGCGAGGGCGTACCGGTGCCAAGCACCGGTACGCTCTGGAACGCGGACAGCTCGCTTTTGAAGCCGACCGTGGAAGCGTTCGCCAGGTTGTGGCTCACCGCGTCCTGGGCGCGCATGATCTGCGTGGCCCCGGTCATCGCTACATAGACGGAACGATCCATGGCGGCTTATCAGCGCGAAACGGCGTTGAACAGCGCCGACGCCAGCGTGTTGTCGGTGGACAACACCTGCGCATTGGCCTGGTAGTTGCGCTGCGCCTGGATCATGTTCACCAGCTGGGAGGTGGTGTCAGCCGTGTTGGAGCTTTCCAACGCACCCGACTGGATGTTGCCGAACTGACCCACGCCCGCCGTGCCCAGCACCGCCGGACCCGATTGCGTGCTGGCGGCCCAGTTCACGTTGCCCAACTGATCCAAACCCTGCACGTTGGCAAAGTTGGCAATCGCCACCTTGCCGATCTGTGCGCTCTGGTTATTGGAGTAGTTGGCGGTGATCACGCCGCTGCCGTCGATGTTGAGCGAGCTGAGCGTGCCAGCCTGGAAACCGTTCTGGGTGATCGAGCCCGCCGAGTAAGCGGTGCCATATTGAGTGGTGTTGGCCACGTTGATCGACAGCTGCAGCGGCGAGGAACCGTTGTTGAGGTTCACGCTGTTGAATGCCAGCACGCCGTTGGACGGCGCGGTGAGCTGACCGGTGCTGTTGAAGGTCATCGGCTGCGTGCCGGCGCTCTGGCCGTCCACGTACAGGTTGGCGTCCCAGGTGTTGGTACCGGTCTTGACGTAATAGATCGTGGCCTGATGCGAACCGCCCTGCGAGTCGTACACCGTCACCGGCGCGGGAGCGTTGTAGCTGGTGGAATCGCTGGGGCTGAACGGATTGGTCGGCACCGTGGCGCTGGCCGGCAGGTTGGATGCCATGGTCACCGTGGAGGTGGCCGTGGCGTTGCTTTGCGCGGTCATCCAGCTGAAATCCGTCAGGCGGCTCTGGTCGAAACCACCGGCGCCGTTGGACGGATAGATCTGCAGGCGCGAACCGTCCGGCGTGGTGACGAAACCGTTGGAGTTCTGCATGAAATCACCGGCGCGCGTATAGGTCGCACCGTTGCCATTGTTGATGACGAAGAAGCCGTTGCCGTTGATCGCCAGGTCAAGGCTGTTGTTGGTGGTCTGGATGTCGCCCTGGCTGAACTGCTGGGCCACGTCCTGCAGGTAGGTACCCGAACCCACCACGGTGGAGTTGAGGTTGAGTCCGGTCACCGCGTAGATGTCCGCGAACTCCGCACGCGAACCCTTGAAGCCGGTGGTGTTGGCGTTGGCGATGTTGTTGGCGATGACATTGAGGTCGGACTGCGCCGCGTTGATGCCACTGAGCGCCGTACTGAGAGCCATGTTTGGATCCTCGTTCTAGAGTGTTGCGTTGAGCGTCACAGGATCTGCGCGACCTGGCTGAGCGATACACCGCCCACGCCGGAGACCTGCAGGTAGGTACCCAGCGAGCTGCCACCGTAACCAACGCCGGTAACCGTGCCCGCCACATACGTATTGAGAGTGGTGCTGCCGCTGCTGGCGGCGAGCGTGTAGCTGCCGGCCGGCAGCACATTGCCGCTGTCGTCCTTGCCGTCCCAGGTGAACTGCGAAAGACCCGCGCCTTGCGTACCCAATGACATGGTGCGCAGCACATTGCCCGAGGCGTCCTGCACCTGCACCGTCACCGGTCCAGTGCTCGTGACATTCACCGCGCCCTTCACCGCATCGCTGCCGTCGAAACTCACACTGCTGGCAGGCACCAGCACCGAGCGGTTCACCAGGTTGGACGAACTGAGTACTTGCGAGGTCTGCACGGCAGCGTTCATGTTGCTGCTGAAGCTCTGCAGATCCGTGTCCAGCTGCTGCGTGGCCGATAGCGTGCTGAATTGCGCCATCTGCGACACGAATTGCGAGTTATCCACCGGATTGGTGGGGTCCTGCGCCTGCAGCTGGGCCGTCATCAACTTGAGGAAGTCGGCCTGCGTCATCGTGCCCGACAGCGCCTGGCTTACGTTGGACGAGTTGCTCTGGTTGGCCGCGTTGCTGGAGCTACTGGAGCTGGCGGCGTTGTTGGTGCTGGGAATGGTCGACACGTAGGAATCCTCCCGGCTTACTTACCGAGGTCGAGGGTCTTGAGCATGAGCTGCTTGGTGGTGTTCATCGCTTCGACGTTGTTCTGGTACGAACGCGACGCGGTAATCATGTTCACCAGCTCGTCGATGGGATTGACGTTGCTGCCGTACACGTAGCCGTTGGCATCGGCCATGGGATTGCCTGGCTCGTAGCGGCTCTGCACATCGGCCTGGCTTTCGGTTACGCCCTTCACCTGCACGCCCACCGCGCTATCGGCGTCGGCGCTGCTGGCGCCGCCCATGGCGCGCTGTACGGCGGCGAACAACGGCTGTTTGGCGCGATACGCGCCTTCGGGTGTGCCCGATACGCTGTCCGCGTTGGCGAGGTTGCTGGCGACGGTATTCAAGCGCAGCGATTGCGCTGCCATGCCCGAGCCGGCCACATCGAAGATCTTGAACATCGACATTAGCTCTGGCCTCCGGTGATGGCGGTGCGCAACATGTGAATCTGCGCGGTGATGAAGGAAAGGCTGGCCTGGTAATGCACGCCGTTGGCGGCGAAGTTGGCCTGCTCGGTTTGGGTGTCGACGGTGTTGCCGTCCATCGACGGCTGGCTCGGCACGCGATAGGCGAGCTTTTGCTGGGCCTGGGCCTGAGGATTGATCTGCCCCTGCTGAGTAATGGTCATCGGCAACTGTTCGCTGTTACCGCTGGCCTGCGATAGCGCCTTCTTGAAATCGACATCGCGCGCGAGATAGCCGGGGGTGTCGGCATTGGCCAGGTTACTTGCCAGCACTTCGCTACGACGCTGCCATAGGTCGAGCGCCTGGGTGTGCAAACCGAACAAGTTGTCGTTGATCGAACTCATCACTCACTCCTGCGGGGATGACCGCGGGAGGATTTCAGCAATTTGCGTGCCACGCTTTGACGATGTCACCGCAGGCCGCGCGGTTACTGGGTTTGCGCGATACGGGGCGATGATTTATCAGCGTTGATCCGAGCGGGTGTCAGCTTTTCGACAGGGGGGATAGCGGCTTCCCGTCGCCAGGGTTTTGACGGGCGGATTGGTGGATGGAGCGCGCGCGGCAGGGTTGTATGCGGGAGCACCCTCGCCGAGCCCGCAGGCGATCGAAACGCCCGCCGCGCAGGCGGCCAGGTCTGCGCATCACCGCAACAAGAAGCCAAAGGCACTGGGTTGCCAGCCCTTCGGCTGTTGAAAAGCACCCCCTGCTTTCGCAGGGATGATGCCTCGGCATTCGGCATGAGCAATCGTGTGCGCAGCCCAAAACTCGAGCGAACCCAAGAACTCAGAACGAGCCCAAGTTCTCCGGCATCAGATCCAACACCGTCTGCGCCAACACATCCGGCTGGAACTTCGCCACAAAGCGATCGGCATTCACCTCGCGCACCATCGCTTCGTTGAAGATGCCGCTGATCGAGCTGTGCAGCACCACCTTCAGCGAACGCAGCTCCGGCGTCTCGCGGATCGCCCGCGTCAACGCATAGCCGTCCAGGCGCGGCATCTCGATATCCGACACCACCAGAGTCACATGCTTCTCGTCCGGCGCCTTGGCCAGCTCAGTCAGGCGCTCCAACGCTTCGCGACCGTCCTGGGCGACCAGGCACTCCACGTCCATCTGGCGAAACAGGTTCACCAACTGGTTGCGGGCCACCAGCGAATCGTCCACCACCATCACGCGCCGCGGCTGCAGATCATGCACGCGGGCAATGCGCTGCATCGGCCCCGATAGCTCGGTTGCGGTAGCGTTGAGGCTGGCAAGCACATGCTCCACATCCACGATGGCGATCAGGGCGCCATCGATGCGGGTAACCGCATTGACCCGCGTGCCAAAGCCCAGCGCGGGCGGCGGCGTCGCCAGGGATTCGCCCGCGCAATGCACCAGGCGTTGCGGCTCGGCCACCAGGAAGCCCTGCACCGTACGGCTGAACTCGGTCACCATCAGGTGGGCCAAAGGCTCCGAACGCAGCGGCGGGTAACCCAAGGCCACGGCCAGGTCGATCACCGGGATGGTCTGGCCGCGGTAGTCACAGCTACCGGCCACCAGCGGCACGGCGTCGGGCATGCGCTCCATCGGCGGGCGGCGCATCACTTCGCGCACCTTGAATACATTGATGCCGAACAGTTGCTCGTCGCCCATCCGGAACAGCAGCATGGCCACCCGATTGTGACCGGCCAGCCGGGTCTGCTGCTCCACCTTTTCCATCCACGCGCCGCTCATGCGGACTCCTCGCGATGCGGCCATAGCCGCGGGTTACAGGTCGCGTATCGGCCAAAAAGGCGACCGCTTGAGGCGCCGCCCCTCCAGGCATGGCACGTCGCTTGCTTTCTCAAGTTCCGAGCTGTCCCGCCGATGCCGGGACGACCTTTTAAGGAAGGAACGATTCGCCCATGAGTCTGATCTGGAGCCAGCACCTCACCGAGCTTGCACGCGCCGCCGCCGCAGGTGATCGGGCGCGCGTGGCACAGCTGTCCGCCCGCCACCCCCGCGCCGCGCAGGCGTTGGCGCCGCTGCTCAAAGCGGTGTCCACCGTGCCCCCGCCGGCTGCGGTGGCCTTGCAAACGTTGGAGCAGCAAGGCCTGGTGCTCAGCGCCTCGCAAGCCCTGGTGCGGGAGCAGGCCGGCATGCGCCAGTCCGCCGAGGAGAGCCGCGATGGTGTCGGTCGCTTGACGGATGGCAGTGCCGGAATCTCGACGGCCCTGCAGCAGATCACCACCGGCCTGGATTACGCCCGCCAGACCGGCGAGGCGAGCGAGCGCAGCGTAAGCGAGCTCGACGGTCAGCTCCGCCTGCTGCGCACCGCCCTTTCCACCATGAACCGCAACCAGAGCCGCCTGGCCGAACAGGTGGCGCAGATCCGCAAGCTCACCGGCGTGGTGCAGGAAATCGCGCACCAGACCAACCTAGTGGCGCTCAACGCCGCCATCGAGGCCGCGCGCGCAGGCGAGGCGGGCCGCGGCTTTGCCGTGGTGGCCGACGAAGTGAAGCAGCTGGCCGAGAAGACCAGCCAGGCCACCGCCGAGATCGAACAGGTCACCGGCTCCATCGGCGACTTCTCACTGCAGTTGGATGGCGACGTGCAACAAGGCTTGCAGCGCCTGGAGCGCGCCCAGGACGGCGTGGCCCAGACCGGCACCACCTTGCAGGACAGCGGCGAAGCACTGCGCCAGGTCGGCGAGCGCATCACCACCATGCATAAGAATCAGGACGCCCACCACGCCCGCGCGGTCGCCGCGCAGGCCGCCCTGGGCGCCTGGCACCGTCGTGCGGCCGAGGCCAGCCGCCAGGCCGAGGCGCTTAGCCGCGCTGCCCTGCTTTCGCACCGCCTCTCGCTGGATTGGCTGGAGAGCGAAAGCGGCCACGACCCGGCCAGCCTCAGCCTGACCGTGCGCGAAGCGGCCCAGAGTCTGCGCCAGGCCATGGAACTCGCCCTGCAGGAGCCGGCTGCGCTCGATCGCCGCTGGTTCGATACCCAGGCGCTCTCGCGCACGCTGCAGCGCCTGGCAGAGGCTCGTGGCAGCCATCCGGCCGCTCACGCGATCACGGCCTCCGGCGAGCGCCTGCGTGAACAGGGGAGCACCTTCGCCACCCTGCTTACCGACGGCCAGCTCGATCAGGCCAGCCAGATGGTCGAACAGTTGGAAAGCGAACGCGAAGTGATGTTGGCCCAGCTCAACGTGCTGCTGGCCGACCTATGACCTGTCGCCCGCTGGCCGCCCTGCTGCTATGCGCTGCCGCGCTGCCTGCCTACGCCGTGGATACGGTGCAGGCGGCACGCGCGACGGCGGAGCAATGGCTGCGCGGCCAGTACGACACGCCTGGTAGCCGCGTGGTGGCCCAGGCCGCCGCGCTGGACCCGCGCTTGCAGCTGTCCCCTTGCCCGGCGGCGCTCAACGCCAGCCTGCAGGAAGGCACCCGCCTGATGCCGCGCATGAATGTCACCGTGCGCTGCCCCCAGCCGGACGGCTGGACGGTGCGCGTGCCCGTACAGCTGCAGGTGTTCCGCCAGGTGCTGGTGATTGCCCGCCCCTTGCAGCGTGGCGATGGCGTGCGCCCGGACGACGTACACAGTGAAGAACGCGATATCACCCGCCTGGGCTACGGCTATGTCAGCGACATGGGCGAGGTCGAGGGGCGTACCCTCTCGCGCGCCATAGGCGCCGGCACCGTGCTTACCCCCAACGCGCTCGGCGGCCGCACGGCGGTCAAGGCCGGCGATCAGGTACAGCTGATATCCCGCCTCAATGGCATCGAGGTGCGCGCCAGCGGCATTGCCCTGGGCAGCGGGGACAGCGGTTCGCGCCTGCGCGTGCGCAATGGCAGTTCCGGCAAAGTCATCGACGCCATGGTGATGGCACCGGGCGAGGTACTCGCCCTCCCATAGCTTGTGGCGGCATAGACCACTAAAGTTTGCGGCCATCCGGCCGATCCTGAGATCAACAGGGCCAAACCTACGTACTTTGAGAACGGACCCATGAACACCACAATTTCCAACAATGGCTTGCCCAAGCTCCCCCAGGCCCCTTCCGGCCAGGGCAGTGCTTCGACGCAGGGTGCCACCAGCGCCCCCGGCACCGAAGCCACCACCGGCAGCAACAGCGGAGATGACCGTGTGCAGCTGACTGACTCCGCGCGCGCCCTCCAGGAAGCCGCCCGTACCCACAGCGGCGCCACTGTCGACACCAAAAAGGTAGAGCAGGTGCGCCAGGCCCTGGCCAACGGTACCTACAAGATCGACCCCAGCCGCATCGCCGATCGCATGATGTCGCTGGACAGCCAGATCAGCGGTAAATCATGAACTACGCACTGCAAGCCGAACTGGACCATGCCCTGATGGCCGCGGTCGAGGAGATGCGGCTGGCAGTGGAGCAATTGTCCGATACGTTGCAAACCGAGCGCCTCGCGCTGGAAACGGCCGATGTCGATGCGCTCAACCGCGCCGGCGCCAGCAAGCATGCATTGATGCTCCGCCTGGAGCAGCTCGACAGCGAACGCGTGCAGCTCAGCCAGGGCGCCCCCGAAGCCAGCCGCGCACTTGCCCCGGTATGGCAGCAGATCCTGCAGTCGTTGCGCTCCTGCCAGCAGCTCAACCAGCGCAACGGCAACTTGGTGGGTATCCGTCTGCAGCAGGTGCGCAAGGCGCTGGCCGTGCTGACGGGCACCGATGATGTCGAAGCAAGCGTGTACGGCCGCGCAGGCGAACTGCGCACGAGCCTGCGCTCGCAACCCCTGGCTGAGGCTTGATTTCATGGTGCACGCGAAAGTTGACTCGCGGCGCATGCAACAACAGGCGGCCAACGTCGCCCCTTTCTCCCACTTCCACTTGATCGACCGACCATGAGCGAAGCTGCGGCCATCCCCTCCGCCCTCGACGCGTCTGCCGCCTCCGCCAGCGAGCAACCGCTGCCGGTCATACGGCTGCCGATGCTGGACACCAAGCGCGAACTGTTCGCCTATGAGATCGTGTTCCAGAACGACGACGAGGACGAGGCTGCGCTCATGCGCCGGGCGCTTGCCACCATCACCGATGGCGCGCTCGCGCGCCTGGTGCGCGGCAACCGCACCTTTCTGCGCCTGACCCGCGACCTGTTGATGGAAGAAACCGACGTGCTGCAGCATCAGCCGCGCTTTGGCGTGCTGCTGGACCCGCAGGCTGCCGCGGATACCGCCCTGGTGGAGCGCCTCACCCGCATGGCGCAGCGCGGCTGTCCGTTGATGCTCGATGCCGGCGATGTAGAACTGGAATTCAACGCCGCCGTGGAGCCGCTGCTCAAGGTGGTGCAGTTCGTTCGACTGGACGCCAGCAAGCTCGATCCGGCCACGCTGCGCACGCGCAGCGAGTACTTGCACGCACGCGGCACGCATGTGGTCGCTGGCCACGTGGACGATCACTCTACCTACCGCCGTTGCGAAGAGTTACCGGTGCAGGCGGTGCAAGGCCAGTTCCTGCTCAAGCCAGAACCGGTCGAAGTGCCGGTGCTCACCGCCAATCGCCTGAGCCTGCTGCGCCTGATGAAGGCCTTGCAGGAGGGCAACCCGGGTCCGGTCGAGCTGGGCCAGATCGTGCGCGACGACGCCATCCTCAGCTACAAGCTGCTGGGCTGCGTGAACTCCGCATACTTCGCCCTGCCCCGTCAGCTCAAATCCGTGCAGCAAGCCGCGATCTTCTTCGGCGCCGCACGCATGCGCAATTGGATCTACATCATGGCGCTCAGTGGCATGGGCGATCGGCCGCCGGAACTGCTGCGCGCCGCGCTGATCCGTGCCCACATGTCCGAGAAGCTCGCGCAACACATGGCGCCCGAGCAGCGCGAAATGGCGTTCACCGCCGGCCTGTTCTCGCTGCTGGATACGCTGATGGAGGCACCCATGGATTTCGTGCTGTGGCATCTGCCGCTGGCACGCGAGATCAGCAGCGCGCTGCTGGAGAACAAGGGGCCCTTCGCACCGTTGCTCGAACAGATTCGTGCCTGGGAAGCCGGCGACCTGCGCAGCGGCGAAGTACAGCCGCAGGTGATCCGTCGAATGGCGGCGATTTACCTGGAGGCCACCCAGTGGGCCGATCACGTGTACGCCTTTGCGGACCAGCGCCCCAACTAAGCACATGAGCTGGCGCTCATCCCGGTGCCTGCCGGGATGACGCCCCCGGCCGTCAGTGGGGTATCGCGCGCATCCGCCACACCGCCAGGCCCAGTCCGACCAGGGCTAGCAAGAACCATGCACCGCCCAGGGCCAGATCCGTCCCCAGCCACATCACGCTGGCGACTGCGCCGATCAGCAGCGAACTGGTGCCCAGCGCGAGCAGGCCATCGTGATGCGTGCGCTGGCGGTCCGGCAGCAACAACAGCACGCCCAAAGCGCCCAACAGCAAAGCAGCCAAACGACGCAGCCACACGAAATTCGGGGGTTGCGGCACGTCGGGTGCCAGATCGCTCAGCGTGCGCTCGCCCACCTGCACATCGAATCCCTTGCCGTCGGCTGCATGCGCGGCCGGCACCAGTTGATCACCGTCGATCTGCGCAAACACCGTTACCGGCTGAATCGGCACGATTTCCCAACTCACCCGCACATCCCCCAAGCGTGGCTGCTCCGGCTTGGCGCTGGTGGTGAAGTAGTGGTCGTAAAGCGCGAAGCTGGCCGCCAGGTTGGGCGGCAACGACTTGGGGTTGGGCGTGAGCATGTCACTGCCCGGCAAAGCATGCAGCAACGCGGGCGCCAGCGCATAACCGCCGACACGCACCTGGCCTGCATCGAACTGCTTGCCCTGGATCGGGAAGCGTGAAGGATTGAGGTGACCGCCGGGTTGCGCAAAACGACGGGAATCCAGCGGACGGTCGACCCAATCCAGCTCATAGTGGACTTCGCCGCTCACCCGCACTTCGCGCCACTGGAACATCTCCACGTGACGGATCAACAGTGGCGTCGATGCGCGCTGTCCGAACTCCGGATCGTAGGGCTCCTCCACCACGCGGACTGGACCGGTGATACGCGCGAGGTAGCCATGCTGGCCGGACTCCGGCGTGCCGCCCGCGCCCAGGTCGAGAATCTGTCCACCATGGCGCTCAGCAGCGCGCTGGTGATCGAGCAAACCCTGCTCGGTCATCGCCACCAGTCCGGCGCCGCCGAGCAATAGCAGGGCACCCAGCACACGTCGTAGCCATCGTTGCATAGCGGTCTTCCCCCGTGTCGACCGTGTCAGTCCGTTCAGCCTCGCAGTTCGCGCTGTTCGTCCGTCGTGCCGTAACGCCCCCGCTCGTCACGCACTACGCGCGCCACTGCGCAATCGTGATCGTGCGTGAAGAACAACCGCACGCCCCGCGCCAGCTTGTCATCCAGGAAACGCCGCTTTTCATCGATCAGCGCCTCGGGGTAGCGGTCATAGCCCATCGTAATGGGCAGATGCACCCAGAACCGCCCCGGAATCAGGTCCGCGCAGAACACCACGCCACCGACTTCCGACAGCATGAGGCCCGGCGTATGGCCGTCCGAATAGCTGAAGCGTACCGCCCTACCCAAGGCCGCGGCATGCTCGCCCTCCACCAGTTCCAACCGGTTACTGGCTTCCAGCAGCGGCTGGAGTTCTGGCACGAACGACGCGCGATCGCGCGGATGCGGCGCCAGCGCTCGGCGCCAATGCTCGGCGCCGACCACATAGGTTGCCTTGGGAAACAACAGCCGCGCCGGCTGGCCTTCTTCCCATGCGGCAAGCAGGCCGCCAGCGTGGTCGAAGTGCAAATGCGACAGCACCACCACATCGATGTCTTCGTGGCGCAGGCCGACCTGCGCCAGCGAATCAAGCAACACGTGCCGGTCTTCCACCACGCCGTAGCGCTCACGCAGCGAGGGCTCGAAGAACGCGCCGATGCCGGTTTCGAACAGCACGTTCTTGCCGTCCAGATTCTTCACCAGCAGGCAGCGGCAGGCCAACGGAATGCGGTTCTCCGCATCCGGCGCAATCCAGCGCGACCAGAGCGCCCGAGGCGCATTGCCAAACATGGCCCCGCCATCGAGCTTCTGGGAATTACCGATAAGCGACCAAAGCTCCATCGCTACTGCACCTTGCCCAGACCCGATTCGCGACGCGGATCGCTGGCGGCGTCGAGCGTGTTGGTCTTGAGATCCCACGTGACCACGTTCATGTAGCCCCAGGGGTTGCGGTCCTTCAGCGTATAACCCATGCGGGTCAGCGCTTCGGCCGTGGCCGGAGAGAACGCGCCCGGCTCCACGTCCACGCGGTCAGGCATGTACTGATGGTGGAAGCGCTTCTGCGCCACGATGCCCTTGGCGTCCTTGCCATCGATAAAGGCCAGGATGCCTTCGAGCACCTGCGTGATGATGGTGGAACCGCCCGGCGAGCCGATCACGCCCACGCGATCGGCGCCGAACACAATGCTCGGCGTCATCGACGACAGCATGCGCTTGCCCGGAGCCGGCGCATTGGCCGCGCTGCCCAGCAGGCCGTACACGTTGGGCTTGTTCGGCACCAGCGCGAAGTCGTCCATCTCATCGTTGAGAAGCACGCCAGTGCCCTCGGCCACAAACGTGGAGCCCATGGTGTAGTTCACCGTGAGCGTGATCGAGGCGATATTGCCGTCCTTGTCGATCACGGAGAAATGCGTGGTGTGCATGCCCGGATCGATGCCCGTGCTGGCCGGCAGCATCGAGGACGGCGTGGCCTTGTCCATCAGGATGGTCTGGCGCAAGCCGGCCGCGTAATACGGCGACAGCAGCATATCCAGCGGCATCTTCACAAAGTCCGGATCGCCCAGATAATCGTTGTGGTCGCGGAAGGCGCGACGCATGGCCTCGATCACCAGGTGCAGGCGGTGCGGCTCGTCCAGCTTGGTGAGGTCGTAGCCGGAAAGAATGTTGAGGATCTCGGCCACGGCCACGCCGCCCGACGAGGCAGGCGGCGCGGTGACCACGCGATAGCCGCGGTAATCCACGCTGATCGGGGTGCGCTCCTTGATCTGGTAGCTCTCCAGATCCTTGGCCGTCCAGTTGCCACCGGCGGCGCGCACGGCGTCCACCAGCTTCTTGCCGATTTCGCCGCGATAGAAACCATCGAAGCCATGCTCGCCCAGCAGTTCGAGCGTGCGCGCCTGATCGGGATCCTTCCAGGTCTGCCCGGCCACCGGCGGCTTGCCGCTTGGCAGATACTTGGCCACCGAGGCGGGCCAGCGGCGGATGTCCTGCTCACGCTCGGCAATGGCGTTAATCAGGCGGCCATCCGGCACAAAGCCATCGCGCGCCACGCGCACGGCAGGTGCCAGCGAATCCTTCAACGGCAGCTTGCCGTAATGCGTGGCAAGCCATGCCAGGCCAGCCGGCTCACCGGGAATGCCCGCGGATAGCGGGCCATTGAGCGCGGTGTCGCGATTGGGCTCGCCGTTCTTGTCGAGGTAATCCTTGGGGTTCACCGCGGCCGGCGCGGTTTCGCGCGCATCGATGAACACCTCACGGCCGTCGGCGCGATGAAGCACCGCCATAAAGCCACCGCCGATACCGGAACTCTCCGGCTCCACCACCGACAAGGTGGCCGCTACGGCAATAGCGGCATCGAATGCATTGCCGCCCTTGGCCAATACTTCCAGGCCGGCTTCCGTGGCGTGGAAATTGGCGCTGGCGATACCGGCATGGCCGGGGCGCTGGGCCAGGGCCGCAGGCGCGGCGGCGGGGGTAACAGGTGGGCGGCCATCGGCGGCGTATGCAGCGCTGGTGGCAACCAGCAAACCAAGCAGCGCTGCGCGCCAGTTGAACGAAAACGTCATGCCTTGTCCTTTGCAGAAGCGCCCGACGCTGCCCCGGCGGCATCGCCGGCCACGGCCATCAGGTGGTGGTACTTCAGTTCGAGCTGTTCATGCGTCTCGGTGTGTTGGGGGTCGACGATGATGCATTCGACCGGACACACCTCCACGCATTGCGGCTGGTCGTAATGCCCGATGCATTCGGTGCACAACGACGGATCGATCACGTAGTACTCCTCGCCCAGCGAGATAGCCTTGTTCGGACAAGCCGGTTCACAGACGTCGCAGTTGACGCAGGTATCGAGGATTTTCAGGGACATTGGCTCAGTTTACACGCTAGTCCCGTCCGCTGCGGCCGACCAAACCCGCCGCAAGAACCTAAGTGCCTGCCACCAAAAACGAAAAAGCCCGCGACGCTGACGCATCGCGGGCCTGTTTTCAGCGAGGAAACCCCGCGCTTACATGTTCACGTAGCGCACCGTGGCGCCGGTCGGCTGCAGCACGGTGGAGACGCGATCCTTATCGGCGGCGTCGCCGATCACCAGCACGATCACGTCCTTGAACGCGCCCGGCTTGGCGTCCTTGAAGGCCTCGGTCACAAACTCGGCGGTCTTGCCCGAATCCGGACCGGCAAACACCAGCATGTTGCCCGGCAGCACGCCGCGGGCCACGGTGTCCTGCACCTGGTCGAGCTGACGCTGGCGCAGGGCGTTGGCGTCGTCGCTGTCACCGGCCGGCACCAGGTACGGGAACGGACGGTCGGCCGTCATGCCCTGCATGTTCTTCTGCACGATCGAACCCAGGTAGGCGTTCCACGCCTTGGAGTCGTTCGGGTCGGTCGGCTTGGACACGGCCTGAACCTGCTCGGTGGGCTGCTGGGCTTCTTCCTGCTGGCTGCAGGCCGTGATGGACAGGGTGCCAGCGAGCGCGATGGCGGCGATGAGGGCGTACTTGTACATGTGTGTCACCTTGGATGGTGGAATCTGGGGCTATGGATCCATTGGATGACTGGACCATCCAGCCGTCACGCGACTGCACCGGAAAACCCGGGGGAAGTGCCGGTTGCGGCGCGCGCGCCAAACCCTTCGGCCCCTGGTCCGCGGCGAGTGACTGTCCTGTCCGCAGGATGCGGGCGAGGATACACGACGGCGAGCCGGCCCGACACCGTTGGCCGTGCTGCAGTGCGACGCGAAAATCAGCTCCGCTGCCAGCGCTGGCGCATGGCCTGCTGCACCGCCGGGTGAACGAACCCGGAGATATCCCCGCCCAGACGGCCGATTTCGCGCACCAGCGTGGAGGAAATGAAGCTGTACTGCTCGGCCGGGGTAAGGAACAGCGTCTCGGCCTGCGGAATCAGGTGGCGGTTCATGCTGGCGAGCTGGAACTCGTACTCGAAATCGGACACCGCGCGCAGGCCGCGAATGATCACGCCCGCCCCCACCTCGTCGACGAAATGCGCGAGCAAACCATCGAAGCCGCGCACTTCCACGTTCTTGAGGTCCGCCAGTGCCAGGCGCGCCAATGTAATGCGCTCGTTGAGGCTGAAGCCCGGCCCCTTGTTGGGACTCTCGGCCACCGCCACGATGATCCGCTCGAACAACGGCGCGGCGCGCGCCACCAGGTCCGCGTGGCCATTGGTGATAGGGTCGAAAGTGCCAGGGTAGACAGCGAGACGCGTATTGACCGGCGGCTTGTTCACGTGATGAACCACTGGGGAGCAGGGGCGGCTAGCTTAGGCTTGTTCGCGATCCTCGCCTAGCCTTCGCCCGGACCATACGCCAAGGTCAGGAAACCGCCGCCGTACGGCGATACAGCGCATAGCGCACCTCACCGGCGGCTCCTTCACGATGCAGGCTCCACGCAACAGGTAGTACCGGCGGCAAACCCTTCGGGCTCTCCACATAGATCCACGCGCTTGGCGCTAACCAGCCGCCCTGCTCCAGGCCCTCGGCCAGCGGCGTCCACAGGTTCTGCGCAAAGGGGGGATCGAGAAACACCAACCCGAACGACTGGGCCGCCCCTTGCAGAAAAGCCTGTGCATCCGCCGCCGTCACCTCGCCGCCGCTGGCCTTGAGCCGCGCCAGGTTGTCGCGCAGGGCTTGGGCCGCGCGTGCATCGCGCTCCACGAAATGCACCGCCGCCGCGCCGCGTGACAACGCCTCCACACCCAGCGCGCCCGTGCCGGCGCACAGGTCCAGGCAGCGCGCCCCGGAAATCACCGGGGTCAGCCAGTTGAACAGCGTCTCCCGCACCCGCTCGGCCGTGGGACGCAGGCCGGGCAGTTCAGGGACATCGAGACGGGAGTTGCGCAGTTGGCCGCCGATGATGCGGATGCGCCCAGGCGCACTCTTCACGGCGGGCACGGCTCAGCGGTGAGTATGGGTCGGGGTGGTAGCATGCCGCCCATTGTCTTTGAATCCTCGCCGCAATGCTCAAGTTCTGGAAGAAGAAACCCGCTGAAACGCCTCCGGTCCCGCCTGCCGCGCCTGCGGCCGAGCCCGCTCCGCCGGCCGGGTTGCCGCACGACACGGATGCCGCTTCGCTGGAACATGCCACGCCCGCCCTGGACGAGGTGCTGGCCGAAACCCCGCCGTCGCCCGATGCCCCCGCCGAAGACGAAGCGTTTGAACGCGCGGCCATTGCCGAAGCCGCAGCGCCGACCAAGCGCAGCTGGCGCGATCGTTTGGCCGGCAGCGCCTTTGCGCGAGGCCTCAGCTCGCTGTTCGTCCGCCACCCCAAGCTCGACGACGACTTGCTGGATGAACTGGAAACCACGTTGATCACCGCCGATGTGGGCGTCGAAGCCAGCACCGCGCTGGTGGAGGATTTGCGCAAGCGCATGCACAAGCGCGAGTTCGCCGATGCGGGCGCCTTGCTCGCCGCGCTGCGCCAGTCGCTCATCAGCATGCTGCGCCCGGTAGAACTTCCCTTGTCGATCGGCGGCCAAAAGCCGTTCGTCATCCTCACGGTGGGCATCAACGGCGTAGGCAAGACCACCACCATCGGCAAGCTGGCGCGCCGCTATCGCGACGAAGGCCGTCAGGTGATCCTCGCCGCTGGCGACACCTTCCGTGCCGCCGCCGTAGAGCAGCTCAAGACCTGGGGCGCGCGCAACCAGGTACCGGTGATCGCCCAGGGCCAGGACGCCGATGCCGCCAGCGTGATCTTCGATGCACTGCAGGCCGCGCGCTCGCGACAGGTGGACGTGCTGATCGCCGATACCGCCGGACGTCTGCATACCCAGGCGGGCCTGATGGACGAACTGGGCAAGATCGCCCGCGTGCTCAAGAAAATCGATGTCGACTCGCCGCACGAAGTGCTCATGGTGATCGACGGCACCACCGGCCAGAACGCCGTGAACCAGGTACGCCAGTTCCGCCAGATCGTGGGCGTCTCCGGCCTGGTCGTGACCAAGCTCGACGGCACCGCCAAGGGCGGCGTCGTGTTTGCATTGGCGCGAGAGTTCGGCCTGCCGATCCGTTATGTCGGCCTGGGCGAAACCGCCACCGACCTGCGCGTATTCGACGCGGAGGCCTACGTCGACGGCTTGCTGCCCGCCAGCCTGGGCCAGGGCTGAGGGGCGCCGACCGGTGCCGCGCTGGCTCCGACTAAGCTTGCTGATCGCCAGCAGCGTCACGCTGGCGCTGGTCGCCGCCGCCCTGGTGGCCGTGCATGTACTGCTGCAGCCCGAGCGCATCACCGCCATGCTGCAATCGCAGGCTCGCGCCGCGGGGCTGGAGCTGAGCCTGTCCAGCCCCGCCACGCCCGCGCTGTTTCCTCGCCCCGCACTGGAACTGGAAGGCATCACGCTCAATGCGCAGGGCGCGAGCATGCCGATCCTGCTGGCCGCGCGCGGCTCACTTGCACTGCCTTGGCGCACGCTGTTTCGCGGCGAAACGATCATCTCGCAAATGCAGATCGATTCCCCGCGCGTGGATCTGGATGCCCTGCAGTCGTGGTTCGCCGACCTGCCCTCGGGCCCCAACGCCGCACCCACCAGCATTCCAAGCATCGATGCCGGCGTGCACATTACGCGCGGCACCTTGGTGCGCGGTAATCAACTGCTGCTCAGCGATGTGGATCTGCTGACCGGGCGTCTTGCTGCCGAGCACGTGTTCGCACTCACCGCATCGGCCAAGGATTCACAAGGCACGCCCACCCAGCTTCGCCTCACACTGACGCCACGCATCAAAGGCCAGGCATTGCAGCTGGACAACATTGCGCTGCAGCTCTCGCACAGCAATACGCTCACGCTGCACCTGCTGGGTGACGCGCGCTGGCGCGGCGCCGCCGATGCCTCCGCGCACCTGGCGGGCAAGCTCGATCATGCCGACAGCGGCGAATACACCATGGCGATCGAGCTGACCCCGGCGGACGAAAGCAACCCGCTTATGCTGGCACTGAAACTCGACGGCCCGGACAACCACGCCGACCTGCGCCTGCCGCCGCTGACGCTGGCCAGTTGGTGGGGCCAGCTCGATCACGACGAAGGCCCGCGCCTGGCCGTGCCGCCCGGCAGTGGCCACGCCGAAATCGCCAAGCTCGACCTGGGCGACATAAGTATCGAAGGGCTAAGCATCCAGGCAGGCAACGACGTGCCTGCCCCCGCATCCACCGCCGCAACGCCCGCACCGGCCAAGAACACCCCGGCCAAACCGGCTACCACGCGCAAGTCACCATGAATCCGTTCGCCTCCGCTCTGCTGGCCTGGTTCGACGAACACGGCCGCAAGGACCTGCCCTGGCAACATCCACGCGACGCCTACCGCGTGTGGCTGTCCGAGGTGATGCTGCAGCAAACGCAGGTAGCCACGGTGATTCCGTATTTCCAGCGTTTTGTGGAAGCGCTACCTACCCTGCGCGCCCTCGCCGCCGCGGACGAGGACACCGTGCTGGCACTGTGGTCGGGCCTGGGCTATTACCGCCGCGCCCGCTTCCTGCAACGCGCCGCGCAGATCTGCGTGGAACGACACCAGGGCGAACTTCCGCGCGATTTCGACGCCCTGGCCGAACTGCCAGGCATCGGCCGCTCCACCGCTGGCGCCATTCTCGCGCAGGCGTATGGACTTCCATTCGCCATTCTCGATGGCAACGTCAAGCGCGTGCTTACCCGCTACCTGGGCATTCACGGGCACCCCGGCCAGAGCGCCATCGAAAAGCAGCTATGGCTGCACGCGCAGGCGTTCACACCCGACACGCGCACCGCCGATTACACGCAGGCCATCATGGACCTGGGCGCCACGCTATGTACGCGCACGCGCCCCGACTGTAATGCCTGTCCCTTGGCCGCCTCATGCGTCGCCAAACGCGATGACCTCACCGCACAGCTGCCCAGTGCAAAGCCCAGCAAGGCCGTGCCGACGCGCGAAACTGTGATGCTGATCCTGCGCGACGCACATGGGCGCGTATTGCTGGAACGGCGTGGCGCGCAAGGCGTGTGGTCGGGCCTGTGGAGCCTGCCGGAAGCCAGCGACCACGACCACGCGTGGCGCGCCGCGCAGGCACTGGCGCGCATCGACGACGCACAGGCCCTTCCCGCATTCGTACACGTGTTCAGCCACTACCGCCTCAAGATCGAGCCCTTGCTGTTCGATCAGGCGACAGCGCACCGACGCATCGGCGACAATGCCCACCTGCGTTGGTGCGACGCCACCGAACGCGCAGCCCTCGGGCTGCCCGCTCCGGTGCGCAGCCTGCTCCACGATTTGTAGAACACCATCATCAAAGAGCCACACCTCATGAGCCGTATCGTTCACTGCGCCAAACTTGGCCGCGACGCCGAAGGACTGGATTTCGCCCCCTGGCCGGGCGCGCTCGGCCAGCGCATCTACGCGGATATTTCCAAGGAAGCGTGGCAACAGTGGCTGGCTCATCAGACCATGCTGCTCAACGAATACCGGCTAAACCCGCTGGACCCCAAGTCGCGCCAGTTCCTGAGCACCGAGATGGAGAAATTCCTGTTCGGCGGCGACGTGCAGGCACCCGAAGGTTTCGTGCCGCCCGACGCCAAGGCTTGACGAACTCCCTCGCTTCGGATTTAATGCACGGCTCCACGCGGCATCATCGATGCGCGTAGACATTTTGGCCGGGTAGCTCAGTTGGTAGAGCAGGGGATTGAAAATCCCCGTGTCGGCGGTTCGATTCCGTCCCCGGCCACCATGATTCCAAGGGCTTGCAGCGATGCAGGCCCTTTTCTTTTGGGCCGGGGAAACCGAGGGCCGCCGTTCACTCAGCACGGCAGGGCCTCAGCGGAGCGCCCCCTGCCCCAGCGACGACGCCCTCCACGTGAACCATCCGCAATCCAACGGTGCTTCGGGCGAAATGGCTTGAGTCCACCCTCTCGACCTGCACAACGGCTGGCCTCGCCAGGCTACCTCACCCAGGGTCGAGCGTACCGCTCGCGCCACACTTAGACCTCATCCGCGCTTTCCGTCCCTGGCTCAGCCATTTCCGCGCGCGCACGTTCAACGTACGCATCAAGCGTCATGCCTTGCTCAAGCGCATCACGCTCGGCCTCAGCCTTGAATGTTTCGGTGTAGGAATTGAAAACACCTCCCCCATCCTTCTGCTGAATGTCGGCAAGGCAATGGAACATGGCCATCACTTCCGCCGCGCTAGCGCCGCCGCCGATGACCTGATTGCCGATGACCAACACCCAATCGCTGCCCTGGCGCCCAATACCCGCAATCACCCGACCATCCGCGTCTTTCATCTCACCGTGAGGCTCAATCTGACGGCTTGTATGGCCGCCATGAGCACGCGCAGGGAGCTTCTTCCTTTTCGCGTCACGCTTAGCCTTTGAGTTCTTGGACACAACATGCTCCCTCAAATCGAGAAGTATATTCAGGCCAGCACCGCGACCGACCGCCACCCCGAAGCATAGCCGCACCCATCCAACCAGTTGCGGCAAGGGAACCTGACGCCACCGCTGCTTGCAGCCAGGTTTTGAATGAATGCCCTGCGCAGACATTCAGCTTCGGAAGACTGGCCAACGATTCCAGCCATGGATTACATCGACCGGCTAACGTGCCAGTCGAAAGCGGATACCCAATGCCTGAATTAAAGCGTGCCGCAAAGCGGCGTGAGCTTGACTGAATGGTTGGGCCGCGCAGCCTGGCAAACCCCTATCAAGACTCCGGATCAAACATGATCTCGCGAACCTCCTGCGCGCAGCGACACGCCGCGGCGAATCTGGCAGCCCAAATATGGGCCTCTTCGCGTGAAGAAACCTCAATGATCGAAAACCCGCCGATAACTGCCTTTACCTCCGGCGCCGGCCCGGCCGTGATCGTCCCGTCTGTCGCAACAATGGTCGACTGTTGGCGTGCTACACCGCACCCGAAAATCCAGACGCCGGCGGCCTTTGCCGCACGAAGCACCTTATGTGCTTCCTCGCCCACGGATGGAAAATCATCCTGAGGAATATGGTCCATCGAGCCGTCATCAAACGAAATCAAGTACCGTTGAGTCGCAAACTTGGTATCGATGGTCATGAGGATCTCTCTATGGGCCGGATCAGGCCGCCAGCCACAGTGACTAGCTTGACTTGGTCCTACCTATCCGACGAGCAAGGGGGAACGCAATCGACATGGCGTCGATGTGCCGCACCCACCGGCTAACCTCATAGTCGAAAGCGGCACCACCACGGATCATCCCCGCGCCGTCCCTTCACTCGCCCATGAAAGACGCTGCTTTCGCTATCGGGTACGGGGAGTCGAGACATGGACGTGCGGCCGCCGTTAGTCAGGTCGTCCATCCCACGCGTTATCACAGGCGTCGAGCAGGGCTTGGGTCCAGCAGCGTTGAGGGGGGATGCGGGCGAGCAGGAAATGCAGCTTGCGTCCCCTCATGGAGACAGCCACACCCAACGTACACGTGCTTCTTCGTGAGGATTGGCATAGCCCACGGCAGGCAGTAGTTCGCCGCGCTGACAGGTGACGATGGTGTCGGCGTTCGGGCTATACCCTACGCGCGCGCTTCCTTCGGGAAGTTTGGCGAGCCAGCGGCCGCTCTTGGGGCACGGCATGCGAGATGAGGCTTCCACCACGCTGTCGATATCGGCTTGCCATAGCCACTTATAGGAACCAGGGCCTAGCGGGCGTCCACTCACATCCAACTGGCCGGCAGGATCGGGAGCAACCTGCCCCCGCTCCAGACGCACCACAAAACGACCTTGCACGTCGGAGCGTGCACGAGTGTCGTAGGGACGATAATAGCCTTCCAACTTGGCTTTTCCGCCGATTTGGACCGGCCATTTCAGCATGAGCTTACGTTGAGCTGTTTCGTACTCTTCCAACTCTTGAGGCGTAGACGGGTAACCCCGAGCGATATTGACTTTTGGGTCGCCGTGATCATCCGATGCAAAATCGACGTGAGCACCTCGCGCCCATGGAGAGTTATCCACTGTGATATGCATGTGTGTCAGGACACCAAACTGAAACGTTCCGGGATAAGTCCTGCCCGTGGGCGCCGTCAGATAGACAAAATCTCGAGCCTCAGCAGGCCCCAGTTCGATTCCTTGATTTATTAAGGTCCCTAGCGGCATACGAGCTGCGCCGGCGAGCTGGAAGCCGATGCCTCGTGACAAGAATGGTTCCACCGCCAATCCCTCATCCCCAGGGTACGAAGCGCCAACACCGAGCGTTTCGTCAAAGATTTCCCCTGACCATAGGCTGGGATCTCTAAATCGAATGGTTCGCTCGCCAGTATTGATGAATCGCACGGTCACCAGAAAGTTATGCGGCTGTGGTTGCACATTGACGACGGCCACATCCAGCTTTACCAACTTGCGACCATGGGTATGCACCCAACGCTCCAAAGGTACGAATAAGTCACCGAGTTCGTTGAATAGGGGGCGCGGCATCAGCCAGAACGAGCCGCTCTTGTCTAGGGTCTGCCCGTTGCGAGTGCAATGAAGGGAAAAGCCGGAGGGTGCATCAGAGATCAAGGATCGCTGATATGTGCTGTCGCTTTGAATATCCTCACGGCAAAGCAGCTTCACGATGGCGCGCGCCTTAGCGCGACCGT
>NZ_JAELTT010000049.1 GCF_016428975.1 Dyella sp. ASV21 | reverse complement strand
CTTGGCTGCCCACGTTGCCGCTGGGGGCGCCCGAGTACTTCCATGCGCAGGTGCGGCCCACGCGCATGGAGGCCGGGCGGCCCGTACTCAAGTTCGGCTTGCCCAGCGCGGCGCAGGAAAACCAGGTTGTGTGGACGTGGATCGGTGCGTAGTAGCCGCTCGCTCACGATCCGTGGCTAACCTGCCTTAACCGCTCGCCTCGCAGATGGAGCAACGCCCTTATGTCACGCCCTGTGGTTCTCGTTGGACACACGCACTCCTGCCCCCTGCATGGCCCAGGCCATGTCACCACCGGTACCGAAAGCGGCCTGGTGCGCGGCGAGAAGGTGGCGTGCGTGGGCGATGAAACCAGTTGTGGCGCCAAGATCATCAGCGGTTCGCCAAGCGCTTCCATTCGCGGCAGGGCGGTGGCGCGGCAAGGCGATAGCACGGATCACGGGGGCGTGCTGGAGCAGGGCGATGCGCGTTGCATGGTGCCGTAAACCCAACTCCGCGAAGGTCGATCGTTCTATCGCAGCGCGGTGTGCAGCGACGACATGTCAGCCGCGTCGCATTTGACTCATCAGGTCCGCCAGCTCGCGTACGGCGGCTTCGGAGGCTTCGCGGTGCGGGGTGGTATCGGGATTGTTGAAATTGCCGGCGTCGCCGATCACTTGCACCAGGATGCCGTCGCTGCGCGGTACTACGCTGATGTTACCGCTGCGCAAGCCATAGCGGACTTCCGGTTGGGGGATAAGTCGCGCCGTCTGGCCACGCACGGGAATCACCGAGTCGTCCTTGAACAGGGCACGGGCGCCATAGCCCGTGGCGTTGACCAGGGTGCGCTCGGGCAGGGCGTGCAGGTCGCTGGGCTGGTGGAACTCGCGCACCTCGATGTGGCCGCCGGCAGCGCGAAATTCGTTCAGCAGGTAATTGGCATAGCTGCTGATGTTGAACATCAGCGTGGTGTAGCGGCGTACGTAGGGCTCGGGGAACGGATGACTGCCGGGCGCCAGCTCCACCGAGCGCGGTGTGAGGTCACCTACGCGATCGCTGAAGTCACCGTACTCAGGTTCATCGGGCACGTCACCGTGGAATTTGCCGAACGGTGCATCGGAGAGCGAATAGCCTTCGATCCATTCGACCGGCTGGCCGGGCAGGCCGAGCAGGCTTTGGTAGCGCGCATAGGAAAGGCGCGTCATCATTTCCCAGCGTTCGGCGAGTGCGGGCGCGTGCGTGGCTTGGCAGATGCGCGAGTCTGGCGTCCACAAGCCGGACGCGCGCATGGAAAACACATCCGGCGGCAATTCCTTGGCGTAGATGCGCACAGCGAGCCCTGCGCGTTGTGCCAGCAGTGCCGTGGTGAGGCCGATGGCGCCGCAGCCGATCACGCCCAGTTCGGTGGCGCCGGTGCTTTGCGCCATGTGCAAGGCCAACGTGCCCGAGCCCCACGACAGCGACCAGCCGCTGCCACCGTGGCCGTAGTTGTGCACGACGGTCTTTTCGCCCAATCGCTCCATTTCGATGCGCGGACCGGCCGCGCGAAACGGGCGGGTGCATACGTACACGCCGGTGATGCGATCGATCTGCGCATGGATCGGTGCGAGCTGGCGATCGTCCGTCTGCAGGTGCGTGCCCACCGCTGCGGCGGCGCTGCCGCCGGGGCGCGTGGTTGCCGGTGTGCAGCCGACAAGGCCGACTGTCGAGGCCGCTGCCAGCGTGGCGCCGGCCTGGCAGAGGAATTGACGTCGCTGCATGCCGTTGTCCTTCACTGCGTGGCCTGACGGGTTGGGTGCGGAACCGGTGATCCTAACGCCATGGGCGCGCGAACGGGCGACTGACGCGTGCATCAAGGGGAGAACCGACCATCCTTTCCGCGAAAGCGGGAGCGACGGGGTAGCGTGGCGCCGCCGCATGACGGGCGGCGGCGCACGGGCTGGCAAACCGCGGTCGCGACTCAGCCTTTTTTGAGGAAACCGCCCAGCGTCAGCACCGCACCGACCACGATGCCGGCGATGCCCATCCATTGCGGAATGGCCTTGTCGTGGGTGGCCGTGACCTTGGCCGAACCGATCTGCACCAGGGTATCGGTGTCCTGGTAGCTGCCGTGGCCAAAGATGGCCCAGATACCGCCAGCCAGCAGGGCAAGACCAACCACGATCAATAGTGCACGCATGGGCTACTCCAGCGAAAACGGAGCCCCGATCATAAGTGCGTGCAGAGTGCAGGAAAAGTCGACGGCGGCGCGATGGGCCGCGTCCGCCGTCGAGGGGAGAAAGGGTTTAGTCCAATCGAGCGAACAGCAGACCGTGCGCCGGCAGGCTCAATTGCTGGCCGTGGAGTTCGCCATGGGCGAGGCCGTGGCCGTTGATCGGCGTGGCCTGGGCGATGTCCGGCAAGGTCAGCTGCACCGGTGCGTCGGAGAGGTTGAAGGCGGCCAGCACCCGCTGCCCGTCGTGGCGACGGGTAAAGGCCAGCACGGGCTCGGGCGTATCCAGGAACTGGATGTCGCCCCAGCGCAGCGCCGGTTGCGCCTTGCGCCAGGTCATGAACGAGCGGAAGCCGTTGAGCGCGGAGTGCGCGTCGCCCTCCTGCAGCGTCACCGCCAGGGATTGGTGTTCCGGCGGCACCGGCAGCCATGGCTCGCCCACGCTGAAACCGGCGTTGACGCCACCGTTCCACGGCATCGGCGTGCGGCAGCCATCGCGACCCTTGAAGGTTGGCCAGAAGGTGATGCCGTAGGGATCCTGCAGCGACTCGTAAGGCACATACGCTTCGGTGAGGCCCAACTCTTCGCCCTGGTAGACGCACACCGAACCGCGCAGCGAGCACACCATCGCGCTCAGCATATTGGCCAGGCGCGGCGATGCGTGGCCGTTGCCCCAGCGGCTGACCACGCGTGCCACGTCGTGGTTGGAAATGGCCCAGCACGGCCAGCCTTCGCGCATCTGCGCTTCAAGGTTCTGCACCGTGCCGCGGATGTAGCCCGCGCTGTAGTCGTCGGTGAGCAATTCGAAGCTGTAGCCCATGTGCAGGCGGCGGCCGCTGGTGTATTCGGCGGTGGTGGCGAGCGAATCCTCCGCGGAAATTTCGCCCAGCGCGGCTACGTCCGGATAGCGGTCCAGCAAGGCGCGCAGGTCTTCCAGGAAGCCCAGGTTTTCCGGTCGCGTGTTGTTGTAGTAGTGGTACTGAAACGCGTACGGGTTGTCCGGACTGAAACCGCGGCCGACGCGCTTTTCTTCCGGCTTGGGCGGGTTGTCGCGCAGCGCCTGGTCGTGGAAGCAGAAGTTGATGGCGTCCAGGCGCAGGCCGTCCACGCCCTTGTCCAGCCAGTACTTCACTTCGTCCAGCACGGCGTGGCGCACGTCCGGATGATGGAAGTTGAGGTCCGGCTGCGAGGTGAGGAAGTTGTGCAGGTAGTACTGGCCGCGACGCGGCTCCCACTGCCAGGCGCAACCGCCAAACAGCGACAACCAGTTGTTGGGCGGCGTGCCGTCGTCGCGCGCATCGGCCCACACGTACCAGTCGGCCTTGGGGTTGTCTCGGCTTTCGCGGCTTTCCTTGAACCAGGCGTGCTCCGCCGAGGTGTGGCTGAGCACCTGGTCGATCATCACCTTCAGGCCCAGGCGATGGGCCTTGGACAGCAAGCGATCGAAGTCGTCATTGCTGCCGAACAGCGGGTCCACCTGCCGATAGTCGGCAATGTCGTAACCGAAGTCGGCCATGGGCGAACGGAAGAATGGCGCGACCCAGATCGCGTCCACGCCCAGGCTCGCCACGTAGTCGAGCTTGTCGATGATGCCCGGCAGGTCACCCACGCCATCGCCGTTGGTGTCCATAAAGCTGCGCGGGTAGATCTGGTAGGTGACGGCTCCTCGCCACCAAGGTGCATCACTCATCTTGCATGTCCCGTGTCCGCCAATGCATGCATCGCGTAAGCCGAGGCTTGAGCGAGGCGCGGGGGGCAGCTTAAAGGCAGAGCGCCGATGCAAGGCGGCCGCTGCATACGTATTCAAAAAATGCAGTTTTTGCAGTGCAGCAAGAACATTCTTGCACGCGAATATGCAGCGCTGCGATAAGACCTCTTGCCGCTAAGAACCGCACCACTGCGCGCATCTGCACGTACCAGAAGCATTTTTTCGGCGTGCCAATCGCAGCGGTCGCGCGACGCCAATCCCTTAGCATTTTGTCAAAGGTGCACAAAAAAACGCGGTCATGAATACGTATGCATAGACCTGTTCGCCCTTTGGCGCAGCCCTACCATGGCCGCCACGCGACGGGGCCCTCCGAAGTTTTCGGCATGCACTGGCGCGTAGCCCGCAGCGGTCTGTGGGGACGGCTGCGGTAACTACAAAACCAAAACTAGAAGTGCAAACCCGTGGGAGGGGAAGACGGTGATTCTCAAGCGTAATGTGCTGGCCCTGGCGCTGGCTTCCGGACTGTGTTTCACCGCCGGCATTCAGGCGACGCCGACGGATACGGGTGCGAACGCGGGCGGCAATGCCGCTGGCAATGGCGCGACCAGCGATCCGCAGGCGGCGCCTGCGAACGCACAACAGGCCGACCAGAACACCACTGGCGACGCGACCAAGCAGACGCAGGACCAGCAGTTGGCCAAGAGCCTCTCCGCCATCACGGTGACGGGCTACAACCAGGGCATGGAAAAGGCGATCGACTACCAGCGTTACGCCGATACCATCCAGAACGTGATCACGCCGGCCGACATCGGTGGCCTGCCGGATCAGTCCATCGCCGACGCACTGACCCGCCTGCCGGGCGTGTCCGCCGAGCGCATCGCCGGCCAGGCATCGCAGATCAACATCCGCGGCCTGTCGGGCAACTTCATCCAGACCACGCTCAATGGTCGCGAGCAGCCTTCCACCAGCGGCAGCAACTACATCCAGTTCGATCAGTACCCCTCCGAGCTGATCAACATGGCGACGGTGTACAAGTCGTCCCAGGCATCGCTGATTACCGGCGGCGTGGGCGGCACCATCGGCATGGAAACGGCGAACCCGTTGAACGCCCCGAAGGAGCAGAACCTCAACGTCGACGTGCGCGGCAGCTACAACAGCCAGGCCAACGACGTGGCGGGCGCCAACTCCAACGGCTACCGCGTGAGCGCGGCGTGGCAGGGCAAGTTCCTGGACAACACCCTGGGCGTGGGCCTGGGCGTGGCCCAGATGTACCAGCCGCATGTGGCCGAGCAGTTCGTGGGTGAAGCCTCCGATGGTTCGCTCTACAACGTGGGCGGTCGCCAGGGCTACCTCACCCAGGGTCTGCAGTTGCAGCAGAACGGCGGTACCGAGCGTCGCACCGGCGAAATCGCCACCATCGTGTGGAAGCCGACCGACGAGCTGCAGGTGTCGGGCGATGCGTTCTACTCCAAGTTCAAGAACGAGTCGTTCGGCTACGGCTTCCGTACGCAGAACATCTACCAGAGCGGCGTCACCATCACCAACCCGGTATTCGGCCCGAACGGCACGATGACCGGCGGCACGGTGAGCGGCACCGGTGGCTCGCAGCAGTTCTCCAACGAAACCACCGCCGACAACTACACGACCAACACCAGCGTGTTCTCCGGCGGCCTGAACATGAAGTGGAACCACGATCGTTGGCACGTGGACGCCGACCTGTCGTTGTCGCGCGCCACCAGCAACGAGATCAACGTGGACACCACGGCCGATCCGTACAGCAACCTGGGTTCGGCCACACCAACCCTGATGCCGCAGTCCACCACCTATCAGCTGGCGGGTCGCAGCATCGGCACGGTGTCCTTCGCCAACCCAGGCCTGTACACCAACCTCAATGACCTGGGCCTGTCGCGTTACGGCGTGTACCCCTACATCTATCACGACAAGATGAAGGCGTTCCGTACCAGCGTGAAGTACGACATGCCCAACAGTTCGTGGCTGTCCGCGCTGGAAGCCGGCGTGTATCTGAACAACCACACCTACAATGCCGACCGCGAGGCGTATGTCTACGGTTCCGAGTGGGGCACCGACAATACCAACAAGGGTGCGGCCGGCTACAACCAGCCCGCGCTGAGCATTCCCGCCAGCGCCGCCACGCTGACCTGCTGGAAGGGCAAATTCTCGGGCCTGCCCTGCTTCATGCAGCTCAATGGTCCGGCCATCCTTGCCGCGCATGGCCTCACCGCCAACCCGGTGCAGAGCTTCGCCAACAACTGGACGCTGATCCAGAGCGGCCAGGTGAACGAGCAGACCCGTGATCTGTTCCTGATGGCGGACATCGATGCGCAGGACGTGTTTGGCCACGAGCTGACCGGTAACGTGGGCTTCCGCTACTCGCACCAGAAGCAGTACAGCAACGGCCTGCAGCAGGTGGGCAATGGAGCCGGTGTGCCGATCACCGACGGCCTCGGCGTCACCAGCCTGGACTACGCACCGCTCACCGTTGGCAAGACCTATGCCGACTGGCTGCCGTCGCTGAACCTGGCTTACCACCTTACCGACAACGACCAGGCGCGCTTCTCCGCCGCCAAGGTGCTGGCGCGTCCGCCGATCAACCAGATGCTGGCCGGTTCCGGTTCCTGGGTGTCCAGCGGCCAGTACAACGTGTGGGGCGGCACCAGCCCGCTGCTCGATCCGCTGCGCGCCACCCAGTACGACCTGACCTTCGAGCATTATTTCGAAGACTCCAGCGGCCTGATCAGCGGCGGCGTGTTCTACAAGGACATCAAGTCGTTCGTGCAGGCGGTGACGTACAACAACTTCGACTTCGCTGCAGCCGGCATCCCGGTACCGACCGATCCGAACACCGGCAAGCCCTATCTCAACGGTCAGTACCAGACCGCCTTCAACGCCAAGGGCGGCGAAGTGCGCGGCCTGGAAGTGTCGTTCGCCAAGAACCACATTTTCCCGGGCATCTGGGAAGGCCTGGGTGTGCAGACCAACTTTGCGTTGACCTCCAGCACGGTGAGCAACCCCACCACGCTGGGCGGCCCGACCTCGTACATCGGCCTGCCGGGCCTGTCCAAGCGGGTGGCCAGCGCGGCGGTGTTCTACGACTACGGCCCGTTCTCGGCGCGTCTGTCGGGTAACTATCGTTCGAGCTTCGCTTCCGACACGCAGATGTCGGTGACCAATCAGATGGTCACCTTCGCCTCGGAAACGGTGTACGACTTCCAGGCCTCGTACGACATCACCAAGCAGTGGGGCGTGGTGTTCCAGATGCTGAACCTCAGTAACCAGCCCACCCGCACTTACTTCGGTTCGGACCCGTCGCAGACCGGCACGATTCAGTACTTCGGTCGTACCACCTACCTCGGCGTCAACTTCAAGCTATAAGCCACGATCGCGCCGGCCTTTCGCAAGAAGGCCGGCGCGATGCTTTCCGGGGCGGCGCGCCAGGCGGCGCGCCAGCTTCCTGCCAACCGCGAGGCCCGGCGTGGCGGTCACCGGTCCGAAGCGATGCGCGGCGTTTCCGGTGTTACCGTTCCGACGAGGGCCTGCGGCCATCGAATGGAGCACGGTTATGTCGCGCAGTCGCTTGTTCAGCCCTCTGGCTTTTCTTATCGCCCTTGCCCTTGGCTCGGCCCAGCCGACGCTGGCCCACGCGGACGAGGCGCCGCCGCCCAGCACCGCGACGCACGGCGACTCGGGCGTCTACTACGAAATCTTCGTGCGCGCCTGGTACGACACCAATGGTGATGGCATCGGTGACCTCAACGGCGTCACCGCCAAGCTCGACTACCTCAAGTCGCTGGGCATCAGCGGCATCTGGTTGATGCCGATCAACCGCTCGCCCAGCTATCACGGTTACGACATCACCGATTACTACGGGATCAACCCGCAGTACGGCACCGAGCAGGATCTGCAGCACCTGCTGGACGAGGCGCACAAGCGCGGTATCGCCGTCACCATGGACATGGTGATCAACCACACCAGCGAAGTGCATCCGTGGTTCCTGGCGGCGCGTGACCCCGCCGATCCGCATCACGCCTGGTACACCTGGGCGGATAAGCAGGCCGACCTCAAAGCGCTTAGCACCGCCTCCGACGAAAAGATCTGGCACACGCTGGGCAATGCCCATTACCTGGGCGATTTCGGTGGCGGCATGCCCGATCTCAACTACGACAACCCGGCCGTGCGCGCGGAGATGATCAAGGTCGGACGCTACTGGATCGCCAAGGGCGTCGACGGTTATCGCCTGGATGCGGCCAAGCACATCTACGATGACTTCAAGGCACGCCAGCACGATCCGGAGATCATCGCCAAGAACGTGCAGTGGTGGACCGAGTTCCATGACGCCATCGCACAGATCAATCCCAAGGCGACGCTGGTCGGCGAGGTCACCGCCGAGTCGCCCACGCAATTGGCGCCCTATCTCAAGCCGCTGGGCTCGATCTTCGATTTTCCGCTGGCCGAGCAGCTTATCGTCAGCGCCAAGAGCGAGCGCGCGGGCGATCTGGCGCAACTGCTCAAGGCCACCTACGCCGCTTACGCCAGCGCGGGCGACGTGCCATTCATCGACTCTACTTTTCTGTCCAACCACGATCAGGAGCGCGTGATGAGTCGCCTCGGCGGCGACTTCGATCACATGCGCATGGCGGCAGCGATGCTGCTGACCCTGCCCGGTCGCCCGTATCTGTACTACGGCGAGGAGTTGGGCATGGAAGGCAAAAAGCCCGACCCCAACCTGCGCGAACCCATGCGCTGGCAGCGCGACAGTGCGCCGGGCGATTCGCGCTGGAAGCCCTCCAGCGTGAACCAGGGTCCGGCCGTGTCGGTACAGGCCGAACAGGACGATCCGCATTCCCTGCTCAACACCTATCGCACCTTGATCGGCTGGCGCGCGCAGCAGAGCGCACTGCGCGACGGCAAGCTGGAGCTGATCGCCACCGACGATCCGCACCTGTTCGCCTTCTGGCGCGACGACGGTAAGCAGCGCCTGCTGGTGGTGCACAACCTTTCCGGAAAGGACGTGATGTGGAAGCCTAGGGGGACCGTACTGCCCAGGGACGCCGCCGTGATGCTTACCACCCAAGCCCAAGCCACCCTCACCGACGCGGGGCTCAAGCTGCCCGCCTATAGCACCGTGGTGCTGCACTGATGCGGACGCGGCTGCTGGCGCTCGCGCTGCTTGCTGCATTCACCGTGGCACCCGCCGCCCTGGCGGCACGTAGCGACGCCCAGGCCGATCGCCTGGAGCTGACGCTGCCCAAGGGGCGCCTGGAACTGCGCCTGCTCGCCCCGGGCGTGGTGCAGTTGCGTGCCGATGGCGTGCGTGAACCGGCCACGCCGGTGATCGACGCGCAGGCCAGCTTCGATCCGGTGGACGTGCAGCGCAGCGATGAGGGCGAGGTGCAGGTGCTGCGCTCGGCGGCGCTCACCGTGCGCTGGAATCCGCGCAGTCATGCGTTGCGGCTGGAGTCGCCCGATGGCCGCCTGCTGCTCAGCGGCGATCTGTCCCGTGCGCTGGATGGCCGCTGGTGGCTGCGTCACGCCAAGGGCGAGCCGCAGTACGGCATCGGCGGCCTCAACGCATTCGACGCGGCGACCGGCAACCTGGAGCGACAGGGCAAGCAGCTTGCCACGGCGGGTAAGCAAGGCCATACCGGCGCGCCCTTCGTATGGAGCACGGCCGGCTACGGTGTGCTGGCCGATGCGGAGCCGGCACATTTCGACCTTTCGGCAACGGAGATCAGCATCCAGGCCAACAGCCCGGTGCGCACGATTTATCTGCTGGTGGGCACGCCCGCCCAATTGTTCGCCCAGGTGCGCCAGCTCAGCGGTGCGGCGCCGATGTTCCCCAAGTGGGCCATGGGCTTTACCAACAGCCAGTGGGGCATCGATCAGAAGGAGGCGCAGTCGCTGGTGGAAACCTACCGCGCCAAGCACATTCCCATCGACAACTTCACCTTCGACTTCGACTGGAAGGCGTGGGGCGAAGACATGGGCGAGTTCCGCTGGAACACCGACACGTTTCCCGATGGTCCGAACGGCAAGCTCAAGGCGTGGATGGACGAGCGCGGCATGCGCATGACCGGCATCATGAAGCCGCGCGTGCACACGGATACGGTGGAAGGTCGCGATGCCACCGCGCACGGCTACTGGCTGGCCCCATCCAAGGCCGCGCCCGACTACTTCTCCCACAAGACCGTGCGCGATGTGGATTTCGACCAGCCAGCCGTGCGCGAATGGTTTTTCAACGACGCGCTCAAGCACTCCTTCGATACCGGCATCGTGGGCTGGTGGAACGACGAGGCCGACGACAGCGGCATCGATACCCAGTTCCTCAACATGCAGCGCGCCATGTACGACGGCCAGCGCGCGCACAGCGATCAGCGGGTGTGGTCGGTGAACCGCAACTTCTACCTCGGTTCCCAGCGTTACGCCTACGGCGTGTGGTCGGGCGACATCCAGAGCGGCTTCGCCAGCATGGCGGCGCAGCGCCAACGCATGCTCGCCGCGTTCGACGTGGGTGCGATGCACTGGGGCATGGATGGCGGCGGTTTCAAGGCGCCGCGTCCCTCCGATGAAAACTTCGCGCGGTGGATCCAATTCGGCGCGTTTACGCCGGTGTTCCGCGTGCACGGCGACTTCGGCCAGAAGCGCCAGCCCTGGGTATATGGCCCGGTGGCGGAGCAGGCGGCCACGGATGCCATTCGCCTGCGCTACTCGTTGATTCCCTATATCTACGGCTACGAGTACCAGAACCACGTCAGCGGCGTGGGCCTGGTGCGGCCATTGCAGTTCGCTTACCCCAACGACCCCGCGCAGCGGGATCGCATCGACGCCTGGATGTTCGGCGAATACCTCCTGGTATCGCCGGTGGTGGAGCAGGGGCAGACGGTCAAGCATCTTTCGTTGCCACCCGGTCGCTGGTTCGGCTGGTTCGATGGCAAGACCTATGAAGGGGGCGGCGATCTCGTGCTGGCAATCGACGCCAAGGGCTGGAGCGATATTCCGCTGTTCATCCGCGAAGGCGCGATCATCCCGCAGCAGCCGGTGATGGACTATGTGGGACAGCATCCGGTGACCGCGTTGGATGTGCAGGTATTTCCCTCGAACACCGAGACGCGTTTCGACATCTACGACGACGATGGCGAAACCTACGGCTACGAGAAAGGCGCGTACTTCCTGCAAGCGCTGACGGCGCGGCGTGAGGGCCATGGCGTGCACCTGCGTACGGCGGCGCCTACCGGCAACATCACGCCGGCGTTGCACGACTACGTATTCGCCATCCACGGCGACAGCGCGCAAGCGGTAGACAGCGCTGGCACGCCGCTGCCAAAGCTGGGCACCATCGAGGCCTTGCGCGCCTCGCAAGGCGAGGGCTGGGCGCAGGGCAGGGATCGATTCGGCGAGGTGACCTACGTGAAGCTGGAAGCAGGCAAGCTGCGGGACATTCGATTGAACGCTGCGGCGGTGCAGCCATGAGCCGGCCCGTACGGGTGTGGCGGCGTCGTCCGCTGGCATGGTTGTGCGCCGCGTGGTTGTGCGCGGGCGCCGTGCAAGCCGGGACGGTGGGGGCCAAGGGCGAGGTGAGCTGGCGTGGACAGAGCGCGAGCATGAGCGCCAACGCCGATGGCAGTTTTGTGCTGCATTCGCCCCAGGGCGATCGCGCGATCGGCAAGCAGCCGATGACGGTGCATACCGCCAGCCCGCTGTTCGACGGCCTGTTCGCCATGGCCCAGGACGATCTGCGCCAGGATTCGGTGTCGGCCATTCGCGATGGCGCCTACGACCACGGCGCCGAGATTCCCTGCGACTGCTATGCCACCGGCGCCAAATGGCCGTACGTGTGGACGCGCGATCTGTCCTACTCGATCGATCTGGTGTTGTGGCGACTGGATCCTGCGCGTGCGCGACAGTCGCTGCGCTTCAAACTGTCCGACGTGCGCGAATCCAGCGCGACGCAGGGCCTGTATGTGATGCAAGACACTGGCTCTGGCGGTAGCTGGCCCATCAGCACCGATCGGGTGGTGTGGTTCCTCGCCGCGCGCCATCTGCTCGATGACCCGTCGTTTGCCGCGGACACCTGGCGCGCCCTGCAGGACACGCTGGCGCAGGATCGCCTGTACGTCTTCGACGCCTCTGTAGGCCTTTATCGTGGCGAGACCTCGTTCCTCGATTGGCGCGAGCAGACTTATCCGGCGTGGACCGAGAAGGACGTGCGCTTTATCGGCGAGTCGTTTGCGCTCTCCACCAATGTGTTGCATTACCAGGCGCTGCAATTGGCGGCCCAATTGGCCGAGCAGCGTCACGATGCGGCCGCCGCGGATTACCGCGCCCAGGCGGCATCGCTCAAGCGCGCCATCAACGCGCGGTTCTGGCGCGCCGATCGCGGCATGTACATGAGCTACGTCGGCCCCAACGCCATGCCGGTCGATAGCTACGATCTGCTCGGCATCGCGCTGGCGGTGACCAGCGGCGTGGCCGATCCCGTCAAGGCCACGCAGACGCTCGCCAACTATCCCGCATGGCCTGCGGGCAGCCCGGTGATCTGGCCCGAACGCAAGGACCAGCCGGTCTACCACAACCGCGCGATCTGGCCGTTTGTCAGCGCCTACGCGTTGCGTGCGGCGCGCACGGTGAACGATGCGCCGCGCATCGCGCACGAGATGGATTCCATCCTCCGTGGCGCCGCGCTGGCGGCATCCAACATGGAGAACTACGAGCTGGTCACGCAGGCCGTGCACGTGGACGAAGGCGCGTTGAGCGGCCCGGTGGTGAATTCGCCGCGTCAGCTGTGGTCGGTGGCCGGCTACCTCGACATGGTGATGGGCGGTGTGTTCGGCCTGGGCGAGGATGGGCGCGTGGAGCCCAAGCTGCCCGCCGCCTGGCTGGCGCCGTTGTTTGGCGAACAGTCGCGCATCACGCTCACGGTATCGGGCAAGCGCATCACCCTGGTGCGTCCGGCCACGCTGGATGGCGATCTGCTGGTGGCCGCATCGCGGCAGCGCGAAGGTGATGAAACCATCGTGCAGCTCAAGGCGATTCGCTCCGGTGCCAAGGCACTGCGCACCGATGCACCGCTGTACGGTCCGGACATGCCGGCCGCGCCCGTGGTCACGCAGCAGGGCTCGTCATGGCGCGTAACGGCGCCGGGCAAGGGCGTGTTGTATCGGGATGGTCGCCGTATCGGCCCGATCGATGGCGCATTGAGCGTGCCGGTGTCCGCCACGCGCGGCTGCTTCCAGCTCACCCAGGTGGGCGAAGGCGGCCTGGAGTCGCTGCCCAGCCCCGACAGCTGCCACGGCGAGGAAACCCGCGTGGCCGGCGCCAGCGGCTGGACCTGGCGTGCACCGGCGTCGGGCGTCTATCAGGCCGCGTTTGCCTATGTGAACGACCATGGCCCGATCAATACCGGCGTCAGCGCTGCCGTAAAGCAGCTCGTCGTGCAGTGCGAAGGCGCGGCAGCCCAGCGCGTGCCGGTGACGATGCCGCATAGCGTGGGCAGTCAGCGTTCCACGTCGGCGAGCTTTACCGCGTCGGCGGGTGCGCCGTGCCATTTCAGCCTGGAGCAGGGCTTCAACATGAGCTATTTGAGTCATAACGCGCATTACACCGGCGAGCAGGGCGGTGCCTCCGGTGCCGTCAACGACGCGACGGTGGAAGCCCTGCTGCTGTCGCCGGCCGGAACGCGCACGCCATGACACGCAAGCCTGAGCTGTCGTTCTGGCAGGTCTGGAACATGTGCTTCGGGTTCCTGGGCATCCAGTTCGGCTTTGCCCTGCAGAACGCCAATGTCAGCCGCATCTTCCAGACCTTGGGCGCGGAGGTGGGCGACATTCCCGCGCTGTGGATCGCCGCGCCCTTCACCGGGCTGATCGTGCAACCCATCATCGGCTATCTGTCCGATCGCACCTGGACACGGTTGGGGCGTCGTCGCCCGTATTTCCTGATCGGTGCGATCGCCACCACGCTGGCGCTGCTGTGCATGCCCAATTCGCCCAAGCTGTGGGTGGCGGCCGGCCTGCTGTGGGTAATGGATGCGTCCATCAATATTTCGATGGAGCCGTTCCGTGCTTTCGTGGGCGATCAGTTGCCGCCGCGCCAGCGGCCCTCCGGGTACGCCATGCAGAGTTTCTTCATCGGCGTGGGTTCGGTGGTGGCCTCCCTGCTGCCCTGGCTGCTGGCCAAGCTGGGCGTGAGCAACGTGGCGGGCGAGGGCGCCATCCCCGACACGGTGAAGTACGCGTTCTATCTCGGTGGCGCCGTGCTGCTGGGTTCGGTGTTGTGGACGGTATTGAGCACGCGCGAATACCCGCCCGAGCGCTTGGGATCGTTCGACGATGCGCGGGCGGAAAAATCCATCACCGACGTTACCGGCGCGTGGCGCGTGGGCGTGGTGCTGCTGGTGCTCGGTGTGCTGCTGTTGCCGGCGATCTATCACTACGCGCTGGAGAAGGAGCTGTACCTGCTGGCCGGTGGCTTGGCCGTATTCGGCCTGCTGTTCGCCTGGCTGTCGCGTACCGGCAGCCAGGGCATGGTGCGCCAGGTGATGGGTGACCTTTACGGCATGCCCGGCCCCATGCGACGCCTGGCGCTGGTGCAGTTCTTTTCGTGGTTCGCGCTGTTCGCGCTGTGGATCGACACCACCCCCGCCGTGGCGGCCACGCACTTTGGCAGCGCCGATCCTCATTCGGCCGCCTATAACGAAGGCGCCAACTGGGTGGGTGTGCTGTTTGCCGCCTACAACGCGTTCGCCGCCGTGGCGGCGGCGGTGATTCCGCTGATGGTGCGTCGCTGGGGCTTGCGCACCAGCCATCTGCTCAACCTGCTGTTGGGTGGTGCGGGCTTGCTGTCGTTCCTGGTGATCCGCGACCCGCAATGGCTGTTGCTCTCCATGGTGGGCGTGGGGTTTGCGTGGGCCTCGATTCTGTCGCTGCCCTATGCGCTGCTGTCGGACAACCTGCCGGCGGCGAAGATGGGCGTGTACATGGGCATCTTCAATTTCTTCATCGTGATTCCGCAATTGCTGGCCGCCAGCGTACTGGGCCTGCTGCTGCGTCTGTTCTTCCATGGTCAGCCGATCTGGGCGCTGGCCATGGGTGGCGCCAGCCTGTTCATCGCCGGCTTGTGCACGCTGCGTGTGAACGAGCCCTCCTCGGATTTCTCCAGCGCGCCCGCGGGCGCCGGACACCATTGATCTCATGCTGATGCACCGTCATTCCCTCGCTGCGTTCCTTGGCTTGTCGTTCGCCACGTTCGGCGCACTCGCCGTCGATGCGCCGGGGCGCGAGTTCTATGGCACCGATGAGCCATTCGCTGCCAATGCGATCTACTTCGTCATGACCGATCGCTTCGTCAACGGCGATCCCTCCAACGATCATCGCGACCAGGGCGGTGCGCATCGCACCTTCGATATTCCCATCCACGGGCCGAACGGCGAGACCGACAACATCGGCTACCTTGGCGGCGACTTCAAAGGCGTGCTCGACAACGCGCGTTATATCCGCGGCATGGGTTTTGGCGCCGTGTGGATCACGCCCATCGTGGACAACCCGGACGAAGCCTTTACCGGCGGCGATCCGGTGACCTGGGGCAGCATGCTCACCGACCGTGGCAAGGCCGGTTATCACGGCTACTGGGGCGTGAACTTCTACAAGCTGGACGAGCACCTGCCCAGCAAGGGCCTGGACTTCGCCCAGTTCACCGGCAAGATGCGCGCGCAAGGCCTCAAGACCGTGCTCGACATCGTGGTCAACCACGGCTCGCCGGCCTTCAGCATGCCGGTGGCGCAGCCGCAGTTCGGGCAGATCTACGACAAGGACGGCAGGCTGATCGCCGATCACCAGAACCTGGACCCGTCCGAGCTCGACCCGGTGCACAACCCGCTGCATCGCTTTTATCACGCGTACGACGACCTGGCGCAGCTGTCCAACAACAACGACGAGAATCCGGCGGTGCTGGACTATTTCGTCGGCGCCTATCTGCAATGGGCCGATCAGGGCGCCGATGCGTTTCGCATCGATACCATCAGCCACATGCCGACGGCGTTCTGGAAGCAGTTCGCCCAACGCATCCGTGCCAGGCATCCGGGCTTCTTTATGTTCGGCGAGGCGTTCGATTACGACCCGGACAACCTCGGCCAGTACACCTGGGCGCGTAACGGCGGTATCAGCGTGCTGGATTTCCCCCTGCGCCAGCGCATGGCGGATGTGTTCGAGCATCCGCACAGCGATTACGCACGCATCGCCCAGCGGCTTTACCTGCGCAACGGGCCGTATGCGAACCCGTACGAGTTGGTGACCTTCTACGATAACCACGACATGGCGCGCCTCAACGCCAGCGACGAGGGCTTCATCGACGCGCACAACTGGCTGTTCACGGCGCGTGGCATTCCGGCCATCTACTACGGTTCGGAAGTGGGCTTTATGCGCGGCCGAGCCGAGCACCAGGGCAATCGCAACTACTTCGGGCAGGCGCGCATCGATGCGGCGCCCACCAGCCGCATCTACCAGCAGCTGGTGCGCATCGCCACGTTGCGCGAGAAGACACCCGCCTTGCAGAAGGGCCTGATGTTGCCCCTGCGTTTCCAGGGCGACCAGGCGGCGTTCTATCGCGTCTACCAAAAGGGCAGCACGCACCAGATCGCCCTGGTATTGCTCAACAAAGGCGATGCGCCGGCCGCGTTCGAGGTGTCGCAGTATGTGCAGGCCGGTCGCTGGACGCCGGCCCTGGGCGGCAAGGCACTCACCGTGGTCGAGGGTGGTAGCCTGCACAGCACCGTGCCGGCGCACGACGTGCAGGTATATCTGCTCGACGCCAACGCCACGCGCGCGGACTTGATTGAACAGCTCGATCGCCTGATGGACGAGAAGGGACATCCGGGCGCCTGACCGCCGGTTCATCACGCCCGCGTGGGTTGCCATGGTTGCCCCGTCCAAGGGCAGCGGTGGGTTGCGTGTCGGTGAGCTACCCGGGAATGACGCCGAGCCGGCAGCAAACTTCACGGCTCCGACCGGTAGCGCAATGGGGGCCGCCGGTACAGAACCGTGAGGTCGGTAGCCCTGCAAGTAGGTGCAGCACCGGCGCGAAACTAGGCCCAGGCTGACATCACATGCTGCCATGGCGGCGTGGGCGACCGCACAATCTTTACCGCATTCTTGCCAGTTCCTTTCACTGCCTTCGGGGCGCGAGTACGCGCACCGAACCAAGGACGACGCATGAATGCCATCGCACAGGATCAGGCGACCCAGGACAACGCAGCCCCAGGCGGCATGAGCTGGGCCGGCTTCAAGGCCATGGCGGTGGAGAGCGGCCAGTGGATCTGGGGCACCGCACAAGGGGCGTTCAATACCAAGGCCACCGTATCGCAGATCATCGTGGACGCGGTGATCGGCATGGTGCCCTTGCTGGGCGACGCCACCGCCGTGCGCGATCTCATTGCCGTATCCATGGGGCTGATCGACGAGCCGGAGAAACGCAACGACACGTGGGAGTGGGTGTTGCTCTTCGTGCTGCTGCTGGCGCTGATACCCGTCATGGGTGGCGTTGCCAAGGGCGTGGGCCGCTTGATCGTCAGTGCCGTACGCACCGGCGAAGGCACGGCCAAGCTCGCCAAGAGCATCGTGGAAGTGCTCAACCACATCGGTCGCGGCAATGCCGAGCAATGGTTGATCAAACTGCGCTTTGCCGACTACCAGGCATCCATGGTCGATGCGCTCAACCGCTACACCGCCATCATCGTGGAGGACATCACCGTCATACGCCAAAAGATACGCATGCCGGAAAGCCTGGGGCAGCGCCTGGATCAAGTATCACGCGGCATGTCCTGGCTCAAGCAAGAGGGCGGCAAGCGCATTCCCGAGGCGGTGAAAGAGCTGGACCAAAAGCTGCGCGAGGTGCAGGCCTATATCCGCAGCGGCGGCGAAACCACCAGTCGCACGATGCGTTTTGAGGTGGCGACAGGCGAGAAGGCGCATACGTATACGGATGAGGCGCGGATAGTGGAAAACGGGCCGCTGCCGGCGAGATCGGCGCGGGGTGGGTGGCTACAGAACAAGGCACCAGAAGGGCGCCAAGACATCTATGAAAGCTATTACAAGCACGAGGATGGATACCCGAAACTGATAGCAACCGTTGAGGGTAATCATTACCCGTATCTCGCTGCATATAGTGGGCGCATCGTGCAGCGTCGACTTGCCAAGGGAGAGCGCGTTTACCGATTTTTCGGCACTGGTCGGCGAACGCTAGGCTACGACAAAGTGCCCACCACTTCCGCCTCCGGCATGTGGTGGGGTATCGGTGAGCCGCCCAATACAGCCAAGGCATGGCGTAGTGAGGCTGCCGTACTTGACGAGTTCAACAGCGACGGCTTTTTGGTGATTGGACACGTTACGGGTGACGCTGGTCCCAAGGCAGCCGTAGGTACCGTATCCGAGCAATTGGGCAGCAATATCCCAGGCCAGTATTTGCCGGGTGGCGGTATTCAAGCAGCGTTCTATTTAGACCGCGCCTCCGCCGAAGAATTGGCCCGCCTAGGCAAGGAGGTGATGGCTACCCAAAAGCCCGCACGCTGGCTCGACCCCGTGTCTGGCATGTTGTTCGACATTCGCCCCACCGGCTGGAACGATGCCTATGGCATTCATGGCTACCTGCACTTGCCCAGCCAAGGAACCGTTCAAACGGTCAAGCTGGGCGCGCGTGAGCAGACCCGTACCACTGAGGAAACCCAATGAGCGCTTCCGCATCTAGCATTATGTTGCCCACCGCTTTGGAGCGCCGCCAACTCTTCTATTGGCTCAAGCGCATCAGCTCCTACACCGCGTGGAGCCGAATCCTCGGCTATTACCAAGCGTGGGCCAAAGTTACGGAAAAAAGTGTTCAGGCCGCCAGTGAGCGCGGCTGGCTTCAGGTGTACGGCAAGGCGGGCTATCCCATTTCCGGAGTTCGCACGGGAAAGTACTTATACGATGGCGGTACCGGGGAGCGATACGAAGAGTTTCTTGGTAGCCAGATCAGCGAGACCGGCTTAGTCCATATCCTCAAGGCCTTAGCGCACGCCGAGGAAGGCGTGCGCCGTCTCCGGCTCGGTGACAAGCGCGTGTTTCAGTACAACGCGCATGGCGAGTTCGTAATCGCGTATAGGGACCCATCTTATTGGGTTGCCCTGCTCAACCGCATCGAAATCGGCGAGAACACCATCGATCAAGAGCACACCCCGCATTGGGACGAGTTTTGCTTTGCGCTGATGCAGCTAAGCGATGCATGGGCCGAATGTTCCCCCGATGTCATCGAGCCAAGGCGGCTCGATGACGCGTCCTACACGTTCTTCAATGACTATTTGAAAGCAAAGCTGCAAGCCATGGTGTTCCCAACACCGCTGCCGGATGTTCCTGATCCGATCGAGCACACCTTGGTCGCTTCAGGAACAACGACGCCGTATTCGGGCATTTGGGAGCCGGTAGATATACCCAAGCGCAAGGGCCTTCAGTTGTTCACCAAGCCGTCCCCCCCGGAGGGGCCGCTAGCGCTGGCAGGCACCATGGCCTATCTGCACGCAGGTTCGCCCGCACCGAACTGCGCGGCTTATGGCAAGGCCCAGGGAACGCCGACAACGTGGCGCCTCCTGTGGCGCGACGACCGCTACGAAGACGGCAGCATCCCGGAGGAGGAGAGCGGCTACGTGTTCCAGCAACCCGATCCCACGCGGGTGGCGCCGGAGCCGGAGGAGCTGCGCGGCGGCATACGCGTGTGGTCCGACGAGCCGTGTCCGTATCCGGGGGTGTGGCAGTGTCTGGATGACCTCACGCTAGGCCCGCAGACGGTGGCTTTCAGCGTTCCGATGCCCCGCTTGCAAGGGCGGCGGGTGTTGTGGCGGTTGATGAGGGGTGTCTAGCTTGGTAAGCAGTTGCCCAAATGGCGTGATGCTTGCCAGCGCACAGGAGCGTCGCCAACTCTTCTACTGGCTCAAGCGCATCAGCTCCTACACCGCATGGCATCGTGTTCTGGAGTTCTATCGTGCCTGGGCGTCCATATCAGAGAAGAGCGTTGGCGTAGCCAATGATCGAGGATGGCTTCGCCTATACGAGAACGGAAAGGTGGTCGGTGGTGTGCCCACCGGGCGTAAGGTCTGTGACGTAAAAGGCGATCAATACGACGAATACACGGGAAGCGCGCTGGGCGAAAGCGGCCTGGTTCGCATTTTCCAGGGTTTGGCGCACGCCGAGGAAGGCGTGCGCCGTCTCCGGCTCGGCGACAAGCGCGTGTTTCAATACAACGCACATGGTGAGTTCGTGATGGCGGACAGAACCAAGTCCTATTGGGATACCCTGCTCGACCGCATCGAAATTGGCGAGAACACCATCGATCAAGAGCACACCCCGCATTGGGACGAGTTTTGCTTTGCACTGATGCAGCTAAGCGATGTATGGGCCGAATGTTCCCCCGATGTCATCGAGCCACGGCGGCTCGATGCCGCGTCCTACACGTTCTTCAATGACTATTTGAAAGCAGAGCTGCAAGCCATGGTGTTCCCAACACCGCTGCCGGATGTTCCTGATCCGATCGAGCACACCTTGGTCGCTTCAGGAACAACGACGCCGTATTCGGGCATTTGGGAGCCGGTAGATATACCCAAGCGCAAGGGCCTTCAGTTGTTCACCAAGCCGTCCCCCCCGGAGGGGCCGCTAGCGCTGGCAGGCACCATGGCCTATCTGCACGCAGGTTCGCCCGCACCGAACTGCGCGGCTTATGGCAAGGCCCAGGGAACGCCGACAACGTGGCGCCTCCTGTGGCGCGACGACCGCTACGAAGACGGCAGCATCCCGGAGGAGGAGAGCGGCTACGTGTTCCAGCAACCCGATCCCACGCGGGTGGCGCCGGAGCCGGAGGAGCTGCGCGGCGGCATACGCGTGTGGTCCGACGAGCCGTGTCCGTATCCGGGGGTGTGGCAGTGTCTGGATGACCTCACGCTAGGCCCGCAGACGGTGGCTTTCAGCGTTCCGATGCCCCGCTTGCAAGGGCGGCGGGTGTCGTGGCGGTTGATGCGGGGCGTCTAGGCGCGTGTGCGTACGCTGGATTTGCGCACGATGAGCTTGGCGGGGAGCATGGCGCTTTCCGCCGGCTCCTCGCGGATCAGCTTGAGCAGGTTGTCCACCAGAATCTCGCCGGCAAGTTTGGTGTCCTGCAATACCGTGGTGAGCGGCGGATTGGCGAAGCTCGCCATGGGGATATCGTCAAAGCCGGCCAGCGCCACGTCGTCCGGTACGTTGAGGTCGTGGTCATCCAGTGCACGCATGGCACCGATGGCGATGAGGTCGCTGGCGGCGAATACCGCGTCGAAACTCACGTCGCGCGCCAGTAGCGTCTCAAGGGCGTCATAGCCCGAGCGCTCCGTGCTCTCGCCATTCACCTGCAGCACCGGCTCCACTTGCAGGCCGGCCGCTTCCAGTGCGCGGACGTGGCCACGGTAGCGATCAAAGAATTCCGGGTAGTGACTGGAGGCGTCGCCAAGGAAAGCGATGCGGCGGCAGCCCTGTTCGATCAGGTGCTGGGTCACCGCGTATCCGCCAGCGAGATTGTCGCAGCCCACCGACACGTCCGGCTGATCCGGCAGCACCGCACCCCAGCGCACGCACTTGGTGCCCTGGTCCACCAGCTTTTGCAGCTTGTCGCGAATGGCCAGGTAGTCGCCGTAACCGAGCAGGATGATGCCGTCGGCCTTCTTGCTGTCGGCATAGTCGGCATGCCAATCGCGTGAGAATTGTTGGAAGGAGATCAGCAGGTCGTAGCCGCGCTGCGCGCTGGCGCGGGTGATCGAGCCGAGCATCGATAGAAAGAACGGGTTGATGTGCGACTCGTCCGCGGTGGGGTCTTCGAACAGCAGCAGCGCCAGCGTGCCCGTATGGCGGGCGCGCAGGCTGGAGGCGTTCTTGTCCACCTTGTAGTTGAGCTCGTCCACCGCCGCCTGGATGCGACGGCGCGTTTCCTCGTTGACCAGCGGGCTGCCGCGCAGCGCACGCGACACCGTGGACTGGGATACGCCAGCCAAGTGGGCAATATCGAACGAGGTGACTTTTCCCTTGATCTGCACGCAGCCACGGCCTTTGAGTCTGAGTCGGCCTGTTCCGTGTGGCCTGACAATGAATGTCGCAAATCCTAGCGAGTTGTGTGCTCGCTGTCCTTTCGTGCCGCCGTGGCCGGGCTTCGGGAAAAAAAGAGCCCCGAGGATTAGGGGGGAATCCTCGGGGCCGGGGTGGCAGCAAACCCAGGGGAGAGGTTTGCTGACCGGGTTGACTCGTCCAGGGAGGTGGCGAGTCAGTGGATGCCGTTGCGTGCATCCGATTAATGAGAACGCGCGGATCGGCAAAAGTTGCACGGAGCGGTTCGGTTTTGGTTAGCGGGTGTTCATTTGACGAAATTCGAACATTTGGATCGAGGCGGATGCGGACTTTGGGCGGTATGGGTGGTGGTTTGGCCGTGGGCCTCGGTGATTGACTGCGTGTTTTTCTCTCTTATGCAAGTCGTCAACCGCTGAAGGGTTGGTCAGCTGGTGTCTTTCGCTTTTGATCTGGCGTTATGGCCAGCGTGCTCGCCTGCGGCGGGCTTCCGCTGTCCTGCCGGCCAGCGGGTGACTTTTCTCCGAGTGGCCAGAGAAAAGTCACCCAAAGAGAGGCCACCCCCGATGTCGCGCCCAAGGGGAGGGGAGGTCAAGAGCCACGGCGGCGCGTTGCGCGCCCGAAGCGGAGCCAAGGCCAGAGCCAAAGCAAACCCAAGCCAAACTTGCACAAGTTGAACTTGGCTTTTGCCCCATCACGCGACACCGCGAATGCGCATGCTCTGTGTATGCGCTCTATGAAGTGCGATGTGCCGCTTCGCGGCACGAGCCTGGCGGATGGTGGGCCCCCTGTGTGGCGGTGAGGGGTGGACGGAAAGGCCCGCAGGGCGATCGGCCGCCCCTCACGGACTTGCCGAGCGAATAGCTCGGCAAGCGCCATACCGGGGGTGCCCTTCTCTTTGGTTACTTTCTCTTGGGCACGCAAGAGAACGTGACCCGGCCTCCGGCAGGAGGACGGAAGCCCGCGGCAGGCGAGCCCCATTACCGCAAGGCATCACAAGAGCGAAAGACACCAGCGACCAACCCTTCAGCGGTTGAAAAGCGCCTCACGCGTTCGCGGGGATGACCAAGCAGGAAGAGCAAAGAAACACCCTCCCTTATCCCATTAAGCGTTTCATAAGTCCCATCCCCGATAATCCTCCCCACCCGCCTCGGCAACGGACCCCCCAGCACGTGCACATCCTTCTGGTCGAAGACGACGCGCAACTCGGCACCGCCATCCAGCGGGCGCTGGAGCGGCTGGGCTACACCGTGTCGTGGTTGCGCGACGGGCGCAGCGCCTTGCATGCCATTCGCGACCGCACCGCCGATGTGATCCTGCTCGATCTAGGCCTGCCCGGGCGCGACGGCATCGACGTGCTGGTGGAGGCGCGCCGTGCGCATGTGGAGACGCCAGTGCTGGTAATGACCGCGCGCGATACCTTGTCGGCTCGCGTGGACGGCCTGGATGCCGGCGCCGACGACTACCTCACCAAGCCGTTCCACGTCGAAGAACTGGCCGCGCGTATCCGCTCGCTCAGCCGACGCACGCGTGGCTTGGCGGTGAACCGCATCGACGTGGGTGCGCTCACGCTGGACATGGGCACGTCCGAGGTGACCTTTCGGGGGCAGCCCGTGGAACTCACGCGGCGCGAGTTCGCGCTGTTGCAGGCGCTGATGGAGAGCGCGGGCAAGCTGGTGCGGCGCGAGAGCCTGGAGAATTCGTTGTACGGGCTGGATCACGTGGTCGGCAACAACGCGCTGGAGGTGCTGGTGCACGCGCTGCGCCGCAAGCTCAGCTTTGAAACGATCCGCAACGTGCGCGGCTTCGGCTACATGATTCCGCGAGATCCCCAGTGAGCGCGGCCAGCCTGCGTTCGCGGCTGCGTTGGTTGATCCTTGGCGTTATCGCCCTGGTGCTGTTGCCGCTGGGCGTATTCAGCATGCGCCGCACCATGCACGAAGTGGATGAGTTGTCCGATGGTCGCCTGGCGCAGTCGGCGCGCACCTTGCAGGTGATGATCGGCAACATCGGCCCCGCCGCGCTGCAAGGGCACGATGGCGAGGGCGTGATGGTGCCGGTGAGCAACTCGTCGATGCAGAAGCTTGTGTTGCATGGGCACACCTACGAGTCCGAAGTGGGCTTTCAGGTGTTCGACCGCCAAGGCCATGCCTTGATGGTCACCGGTAACCTGGCCGATCTGCCGCCTCCGGCCGCGGGGCAGGTGGGTTTCGTGGACCAACATTTCGGCCACTATCGCTGGCGCCTCTTTACCTTGCCGCCCGGTGCCGATGGCGTGGTGGTGCGCGCGGCCGAGCGTTACGACAGTCGCCGGGATATCAGTCGCGCCTTGTGGCTGGAACATGTCTTGCCGCCATTGATCGCCCTGCCCGTGCTGGCCTTGCTGGTGGGATGGGCCGTGCGTCGCGGGCTGCGTCCGCTGGATGCATTGGCGGCCAAGTTGGCCGCACGCCAGCCCGGCAGCCATGACACGCTGGAGGTGGCGGAAGCGCCGCGCGAACTGGAGCCGGTGCTGGCGGCGCTGAACGATCAGTTTCATCAGTTGGAGGATGCGCTGGAGCGTGAGCGGCGCTTCAGCGCCGATGTGGCGCACGAACTGCGTACGCCACTGGCCTCCACCATGATCAACCTGGAAAACGCCGAGGCGAGCCGCGACACGCGCGAGGCCGACGCCGCCCTGGCCGACGCGCGCGAAAGCCTCGCGGCGCTGGCGCGGCGGGTAGAACAACTGCTGTCGCTGGCGCGCCTGGAAAGCAGTTCGCGCGCCAGTCAGCGCAGCGAGGTGGATTTGCTGGCGGTGGCGCGCACGGTCATCGTGGAGCTGTCATCGGTGATTGCCGATAGCGATGCCGAGCTGGACGTGACCCTGCCACGCGAGCCGCTCTGGGTCAGCGGCCACGAGGCAGCGCTTGCGGCGCTGATGCGTAACCTGCTGGAAAATGCCTTGCGCCACGTGCCGGGCGGGCAGGGCATGGTGCAGTTGGTGGTCATGCGGGAGCCTGCGCACGCGGTGATCGAGGTGATCGACAACGGCGAGGGCATCCCGCCCGAGCGCCGCGCCGCCGTGTTCGCGCGCTTCCATCGCGAAGTGGGCAGCCGGGGCGAGGGATACGGCCTCGGCTTATCCATCGTGCAGCGCGCCGCGCAATTGCACGATGCCGCTATCGAGCTGCTCGATTCGCCGCTGGGGCAGGGCTTGCGGGTGCGCGTGCGCCTGCCGTTGGGCACGGCGCCGGGCGCCCAAAGTCAACGCTAAGGGAAGCCCGGTAAGGTGTGAACTCCCCCACCGCGTATGGAACTCCCGGTGTCGTTATCCAAGACACGGCGCGGCCTGGCAACGCATCGGCATCGTGGCCCTGTGGCCATCGCGCTGGCGCTCACCTGCCTGGCCGGTTGCGCTACCTACCAGTCCAAGCCGTTGCCCGAGCAGGCCGAATCGGCCTCGTCGCTGACCGCGTTGCGCGGCTACGACGCGGTGCCGTTGCCGCTGGACGAAGCCGCCGTGCAGCGGCTGGTGCTGCTCAATAATCCCGATCTGCGTACCGTGCAGGCGCGCCACGCAGCGGCGCAAGCGCAGCGCGTGCAGGACAGCGTGCTGCCCAACCCGGTGCTGGGCGGCAGTGCGGGCTATCTGTTATCGGGCGTGGGCGACAGCACCGCCTGGACCGCATCGATCAGCCAGGACATCACCTCGCTGATTACCTTGCGGCCGCGCCGCGAGGCCGCGCGCGCCAACGCCGGGGCGGTGGATGCCAGCTTGTTGTGGGAACAGTGGCAGACCGCCGGCAAGGCACGCCTGCTGGCGATCGACCTGGTCGAGGGCGCGCGCCTGATGCAGTTGCAGCAGCAGGCGCTGGATCTGCTGGCCCAGCGGGAAGCGCGGGAAACCCAGGCGATTGCGGCAGGTACGCTGGAACGCTTGACGCTCGCGCCCGATCTCGCCGCCGCCGCCGATGCGCGCGCGAACTTGAACGACCTGCAGCGGCGTCAACTCGATCAGCGTCAACAACTGGCCGCGTTGTTGGGCCTCAAGCCTGACGTTTCGCTACCGCTGGTGGCCACGCTGCCCGCGCCGGCGCTGGATGCGGCGGCGATCACGCGCGATGCCGACAGCATCCGCCGTCGCCGACCGGACATGGTGGCGCTGCAGCTGGGCTATCAAGCCCAGGATGCCAGCCTGCGTGCCGCCGTGCTGGCGCAGTTTCCGGCGCTCTCCTTGGGCTACGACGCCGCACAGGACAACAGCCGCGTGCGCAGCGGCGGCCCGGCGGTGACGATGGCGTTGCCCGTGTTCGATCGCAACCAGGGCAACGTGGCGGTGGCACGCGCCACCCGCGAGCAGCTGCATATCGAATACACCACGCGACTGGCGACCTCACGCGACGAGGTCGACGCGTTGCTGGCGCTGTACGTGCAGTTGCATCAGCAATACCAGGCGCAGGCGCCGGCCGCGGCGGACGCCGCGCGTACCGCCGCACAAGCCGAGCGTGCGTGGCGCGCGGGCCAGCTCGACCTGCGCGGCTATGCCGACCTCACGGTGGCGGCGATCAATCGCGCGATGGCGGCCATCGCCATCGAACAAGCCATGCTCGAACAGCAGGCAGCGCTGGAACTCTTGGTGGGCCGCGGCATGCCCACTTCACTCGATCAGGAAGTGATAACCCCATGATGTCTGCATGGCGATGGATGTTGGCGAGCGCAGTCGTTCTGGCGCTGTGCGGTTGTGGCGGCGAGGAAGCGCCCGATGGCACGGCGGTGAGCGCCGCCGTGAGCACGGTGCCGGTGCACCAAGGCAGCGTGCCCGCGCTGGTCAGCGCGTACGGTTCGGCCGGCCCGGCCGCCGATGCCGCGCAGGTGGTGAGTGTGCAGGCGGCGGGTCGTGTCACGCAGTGGGCGGTGACGCCGGGTGCGTCGGTCAAGCGCGGCCAGCGCATGCTGAGTTTCGAGCTCGCTCCCGCAGCCGTGGCCGCCTATGCGCAGGCGCAGAGCGCGCTGAGCGTGGCCCAGGCGGCGCGTGCGCACACCGCCGAGTTGCTGGCCCAGCAACTGGCGACGCGCGATCAGCTGGCGCAAGCGGACAAGGCGCTGGGCGATGCGCAATCCAACCTGGACGCGCTGACCCAGCAGCAAGGCAAGACCGCGCGCCTGGACGTGACCGCGCCGTTCGATGGCACCGTGGTGACGGTGGATGCCGCGCAGGGCGATGTCTTGCAGCCGGGTGCGCCATTGCTCTCGTTGCAGCGTGGCGACGGCCTGGTAGTGACGGTGGGCATCGAACGTGTGGCCTTGCGTCAGGTAACCGTGGGCGCCGAGGCCGATCTGGTGCCGCTCGACGGCGGCGCGGCCATGCATGGCACGGTGCGTCGCGTGGCGCGTGCGCTCAATCCGCATACGCATCAGCTGGATGTGGAGATCGTGCCCGATGGCAGCCTGGTGAACGGCGAAGGTTTCCGCGCCGATATCGTGGTGGGCCAATGGCAGGGCTGGTTGGTGCCGCGCGACGCGTTGCAAGGCGACGAGGCCGCGCGCTCGGTGTTCCAGGTGGCGGATGGCAAGGCCGTGCGCGTGCCGGTGAAGGTGCTGGGCGAGTCCGATACGCTCAGCGTGGTCAGCGGTGCGCTCGATGCCAAGCGCCCATTGGTGACCGAAGGCGCGACCCAGCTCGACGATGCCATGGCGGTGCGCGTGGCGGAGCCTGAGGACACGACCCACGCCAAGCCGGACGCCAAGCCATGAGTGCAGGTGGTTGGCTCGCCCGGCATGCCCGGGCCGTGGTGATTGTGGCGTTCGCGCTGGCTATCGCGGGGTTGGCCAGTTCGTTCACGCTGCCGGTGGGCTTGTTTCCGCAGGTATCGTTCCCGCGTGTGGTGGTGGATCTCGATGCCGGGGATCGCCCCGCCGACCAGACCTCGCTGCTGCTGACGCGGCCGGTGGAGGAAGCCATTCGCAACGTGCCCGGCGTGGAAGGCGTGCGCTCGGAAACCACGCGCGGTTCGGCGCAGATCTCCGTGGACTTTGGCTGGGGACGCGACATGATCGCGTCCACCCTGCAGGTGGACTCGGCCATTGCACGCGTGCTTCCCAGCCTGCCGCCCGGTGCCAGTTACAACGTGCGCCGCATGGACCCCACGGTCTATCCCATCATCTCCTACGCGCTGCAATCGGACAGCTTGTCGCCGGTGGCGCTGCGCGACCTGGCGCAGTACCAGATCGTTCCGCTGCTGGCTGCGGTGCAAGGGTTGTCGCATGTGGATGTGCAGGGTGGCGAAACCGCCGAGGTGCAGGTGGATGCCGACACGCGCAAGCTCGCGCAGTACGGCTTGAGCCTGGACGACCTCGCCACCGCGTTGGCCGGCGCCAACCAGTTGCAAGCGGTCGGTCGCCTGCAGGATCGCAACAAGCTCTATCTGGTGGTGGCCGATCATTCGCTGCAGCAGCTGGACGCCATCCGTCACATCGTGGTGAAGAACGATGCGCACGGCTGGGTACGCCTGGGCGACGTGGCCACCGTGCATGACGGTTATACGCCGCAATGGATCAAGGTCAGCGAAGACGGCAAGCCCGCCGTGCTGTTCAACGTCTATGAGCAGCCGGACGGCAATGCCGTACAGATCGCCGCGCAGGTGCGCGCGCGCCTCGCGGCGTTCCGCCTTCCCGCGGGCGTTACGCTGAAGAACTGGTATGACCAGAGCGAACTGGTGGTGGAGTCGGCGCATAGCGTGCGCGACGCGGTGCTGATCGGTTTGCTGCTGGCGGCGGCGGTGCTGTTGCTGTTCCTGCGCAACCTGCGTGTCACCCTGATCGCCATGCTGGTGGTGCCGGTCACGCTGGCGGTGACGGTGTTGCTGCTGCACGTGCTGGGCATGAGCTTCAACATCATGACGCTGGGCGGCATCGCGGCGGCCGTGGGTTTGGTCATCGACGATGTGATCGTGATGGTGGAGCACGTGGCCAGGCGTGCCGGCGATGCCGACAACGGTGGCCCTCACGCGGTGCTGCCGGCGGCGAGGGAATTCCTGCCGCCGCTCACCGGTTCGAGCATGGCCACCTTGATCGTGTTCATTCCGCTGGGTTTGCTGAGCGGCGTCACCGGTGCGTTTTCCAAGGCGCTGTCGGTGACCATGGCGTGCGCGCTCACCGTGTCGTGGCTGGTCACGGCCTGGGTGGTGCCGCCGCTGCTGCGTTGGCTGGTGGATTTCCAGCGCTGGCATGATCCGGATGTCGGCCACGAAAGCCGCTTGTCGCGCGTGCACACGCGCCTGCTTGATGGCTTGTCGCGCCGCCCGATCTGGCTATTGCTGGTGGCGCTGCCTCTGCTGGCCATCGGGGCGGTGGCGTACACGCACGTCGCCACCGGCTTTATGCCTGCGGTGGATGAAGGCGGCTTTGTGATGGATTACTACACCAAGCCTGGGACCTCGCTCCCGGAAACCGCGCGGCAAGTGGCGCAGGTGGAGGCCATCCTGCACGACATGCCCGAGGTGGATACCTTCTCCCGCCGCTTGGGCACGGGGCTGGGCGGCGATCTGGGGCAGTCCTATCACGGCGACTTCTTTATCAGGCTGAAGCCCGATCACGCGCGCGCCACCGAAGAGGTGATGAGCGAAGTGCGCGAGCGCGTCGAGCACGAAGTACCCGGCGTGGAAGTGGAGCTGGCGCAATTGATGGAAGACCTGATCGGCGACCTCACCGCGGTGCCGCAGCCCATCGAGATCAAACTCTACGCCGCGCATCCGGAGCAACTGGTGCCGCAGGCGCAGAAGGTCGCCAAGGCCATTGCCGCCATTGCGGGCGTGGTGGAGATCAAGGACGGCGTGCAGTTGGCCGGCGACGCATTGAACCTCAAGGTCGACGCCGACAAGGCCATGCAGGAGGGCATGACGGTGGGGGCGGTGACACAGGCCGTGAACAACGCGCTCACCGGCGTGGTGGCGACCGAGTTGCCGCAGGCGACCAAGAGCGTGGGTGTGCGCGTGCGCATGCCCGATGCCATGCAATGGCGCCAGCCGCAGCTCGCCACGTTACCGATCCGCGCGCCCGACGGTCACGTGTTCCCGCTCAGTCGCGTCGCCAGCCTCACGGCCGAAACGGGCCAGCCACAAATCTCGCGCGAAAACCTGGAGCAGATGGTGGCGGTAACCGCGCGCATCGACGGGCGCGGCATGGGGGCGGCGGTGGCCGACGTCAAGAAACTGCTGGCGCAGCCAGGCATGCTCGATGCCGACGTCCGTTATGAATTGGGCGGCCTCTACCAGCAGCAGCAGATCGCCTTCGTGGGTCTCAGCAAGGTATTCCTGTTGGCGCTGGTCGCTGAGTTCGTGCTGTTGTTGTTCCTGTACGGCCGGCCGGGGCTGGCGCTGATCATGATGGGCTGCTCGCTGTTCTCGGCCACGGCCGTGTTCATCGCGCTATGGCTGTGCGGGGTGGACCTCAACATCACCGCGATGATGGGCATGACCATGATCATCGGCATGGGCACGGAGATGGCGATCTTCTATGTCTCCGAATACGTGGCGCTGGCGGCCGACATGCCGGCTGCGCAGGCGCTGCGCGAGGCCAGCCGCAACCGTCTGCGGCCGATCACCATGACCACGCTGGCGGCCATCCTGACCCTGTTGCCGCTGGCCCTGGCGCTGGGGGCCGGCGCGGGTATCCAGCAGCCGCTGGCCATCGCCATCATTGCCGGGCTGATGCTGCAGTACCCGCTGGTGTTGCTGGTGATGCCCACGCTGATCGGACTGCACTTGCGCAAGAGCGCGGCGGGGGCGGCGGCATAGGGGGACGGGGCGCTCTACGCCCCGTCAACATCGGAAGCCTAAGATTTCCGTAAGCCAAGCCGAGCAAGATCCCAGCATGCCCTTGTTGCCCGTACGCCAACCCTGGCTGCAGATTCCGCCGGCATTCTGGATGCTGCTGCTGATTCCGCTGCTGACCATCCTGCCCCCCGTGCCGATCGACGAGACCCGGTACCTGAGCGTGGCGTGGGAGATGCGTCAGACCGGCAGCTGGGTCACCTTGCATCTCAATGGCGTGCCTTACTTCGACAAGCCGCCGCTGTTGTTCTGGCTTATCAATGCGAGCTGGAGCCTGTTTGGGGTGTCGTTGTGGGCGGCGCGACTGATGGTGGTGCTGTGCGGCGTGGGCTGCGTGGCTTTGTGCCAGTGGCTGGATCGCCTGCTCGCGCCCGGCGATGCACCGCGCGCCGGGTGGTTCTTGCTGGGCTCGCTGTTCCTCGTGCTGTTCTCCAGCGTGGTGATGTTCGATGTATTGCTGTGCCTGTGCGTGCTGCTGGGGTTTGTCTCCATGGCCAGCTATGTGCGTAGCGGAAACCGGCTCGCGCTGCTGGGCCTGTTCGCCGCCGCGGCCCTGGGCGTGCTGGCCAAGGGGCCGGTAGCGCTGCTGCATCTGGCCGGACCCATCCTGCTCGCACCCTGGTGGTCTGCCGTTGGCGAACGCCGCGTGAGCTGGAAATCGGTGCTGGCCATGCTGGTGGTGGCGCTGCTGGGTGGTTTGCCCGCGCTGGCCTGGGCGCAGGCGGCGGTGCACTACCTCAGCGAGGCCGATGCCAACGAGTTGTTGTTGCGCCAGACGGCCGGCCGCGTGGTGCAGAGCTTTGCGCACAATCGCTCGCTATGGTGGTACCTGCCCTGGCTACCGCTGCTGCTGTTGCCGTGGACGCTCTTGCTGCGCTGGCGTCATGTGCGCCGCGCGGCGGGCGTGTGGCGACACTCGCGCGAGGCGCGCTTCGGCACGGCCGCATCGCTGCCGGCCTTTCTCGCGTTCTGCGTGGTGAGCGGCAAGCAGTTGCATTACCTGCTCCCCTTGCTGCCCGGTGTGGCGATGCTGCTGACGGCGTGGTTGCGCAGCGATGCGCAGCTGCTGTCCATTCGTCGCCTGTGGGTACTGTGGGCGGTGCTGGTCGGCGTGTTGGTGTGGGCCATGTTTGGCGCCGAACCGCTGGGGCGCGGCAGCATGCAGCGCGGCACGGCGCTGGGCCTCTATGCCGTGAGCGGCGCGCTGTTGCTATTGGGGGCGCTGTACCTGTGGATGCGGCGCGCACCTGCGGTGGAGCATCGCGCCGGATTCACCGCCCTGCTGCTGGTGCTGGCCCTGTTGCCGCTGATCCGCTTGCAGGCACTGGGTGCGCTGGATATGCGTGATCTCGCCTATCGCGTGGTGGAGCTGCGAGCCAAGGGCGTGCCAGTCATACGTACCGAAAACGAGCCGGGCTTGATCACCTTTCTGGCCCGATTGCCCCAGCCGCTGCCGCGCACCGATGACTTGGCGAAGTGGGCCAGGGAGCACCCGGACGCTCGCGTGCTGGTGTACGGCGGTCGCGGTGGCATACCCACGGATGCGGACCTCAGCGTGCGCTTGGCTAATGGCTGGGTGAGCCTGATGAGCTCGGAAGCGGTGCTGGCGCATCCAGAGACCATCAGCCGCTGGTCGACACCCGCCGAGGATTAGGGCCGCTCTTACGCCGCCGCAATCAGCGCGGCATGCCGGCGGCGTGGCCGGCGGCCAAGGCGTCGGCGTGGCCACCAGGAACCAGAGGCTCCCCTTCGCCGTAAATCACCCGATTGCGTCCCTCGCGCTTGGCGCGATAGAGGGCGTTGTCCGCATCGATCATCAGCTGGCGCAGTTCGTAGCCGCTGCGATCGGTGGACGCCACACCGAAACTCGCCGAGATAACGACCTGACGCGTGTCGCCCCATAGCGGCGTGGCGGAAATGGCCTGGCGCACGCGTTCGCAGCGCTCACGTGCCTGGGCCGCGGTGCAGTCGGGCATGAACACGGCGAATTCCTCGCCGCCCAACCGGCCGAAGATATCGCGCGTTTGCAGGTGGTGCTGGCAGGCGGCCACCGCACGCTTGAGCACCAGGTCGCCGGTGACATGGCCGTGGGTGTCGTTCACCTGCTTGAAGTGGTCCAGATCCAACAGCACCAGGCAGGCGCTGCGGGTGGAGCGCGCGGCGTGCCGCAAGGCCTGCTCGGTCTCATCGACGAAGTGCTGGCGGCTGCAGATGTGGGTAAGGCTGTCCTGCGTGGCCAGGCGCTTGAAGCGCATCTGCGAGCGCTTGATGCGCAGCAGCCAGAACGCGATTGAGGCGAGGATGGTGAGCAGCAGGGCGATGTAGGCTCGACTGGTTTCCATCGCCTTGTGATCCAGCGCGCGCTGCAATTGCAGGATCTGGTTTTGGCGATTCAGCGCATCGACCTGGGTTTTCTTGGCTTGCACCTGCTGCTTGATGGTTTGATACGCCAAGGCGCCGGCGCTGACATCGCTGAGGTAGCCCTTGTCCGCCGCCATGTATTTTTCGTGGTAGTTCAGCGCTTCGCGCGCATGGCCTTGCAGGTTCTCGATCTGGTACAGCAGTTGATACGCCATGCTCAGCGGCTCGCTGTATTCGTCCTGCACGGCGCCGGTGATGGTGGCGAGTGCGTACTGGCGCGCCTTGATCAGGTCGCCGAGCACAAAGTGCCCCTTGGCCAGCAGCACGTTGAAATACTGCATCAGCGCGGGATATTGGTAGCCCTGCACCTCGGCGTAGTAGCTCTCCAGCAGGTGCACGGCATCGGCGGCGCGTCCTTGCTGGATATCGAGGGTGGCCATGTCGCTGCGCGCGGCGTTGGCGAACAGCGTTTCGCCGCCTTGCACGCACTGATCCACC
>NZ_JAELTT010000362.1 GCF_016428975.1 Dyella sp. ASV21 | reverse complement strand
CCCCCCCCCCCCCCCCCCCCCCCCCCCCCCCCCCCCCCCCCCCCCCCCCCCCCCCCCCCCCCCCCCCCCCCCCCCCCCCCCCCCCCCCCCCCCCCCCCCCCCCCCCCCCCCCTTTTACACCCCCACCCCGCAAACCGAGATTCGGTCACGGGTCTCGTGGGCTCGGAGATGTGTATAAGAGACAGTCCACAACGCGTCTTCAATCACCCCAGCGAGACCCGACTCGACGCCCTGCCATTCGGTGGCCCAGCCGGCGACGTGCTGCGCGAATAGCGAGTCGCTGCCCGGGGCGAAGCCGGCGTGCATGGCGAA
>NZ_JAELTT010000361.1 GCF_016428975.1 Dyella sp. ASV21 | reverse complement strand
CCCCCCCCCCCCCCCCCCCCCCCCCCCCCCCCCCCCCCCCCCCCCCCCCCCCCCCCCCCCCCCCCCCCCCCCCCCCCCCCCCCCCCCCCCCCCCCCCCCCCCCCCCCCCCCCCTTTTCCACCCCCAAGCCGCAAACCGAGATTCGGTCACGGGTCTCGTGGGCTCGGAGATGTGTATAAGAGACAGGCCAATGGACGATGGCGCTGGCGCTGGCGACGATCAACACCATCACCAGCCATACGCCCGCATACGGCAGTTGCCATGGCAGCCGCTGCAACAGCGGGCGCAGCTTGCACAACGCTACCGCGACCAC
>NZ_JAELTT010000360.1 GCF_016428975.1 Dyella sp. ASV21 | reverse complement strand
CCCCCCCCCCCCCCCCCCCCCCCCCCCCCCCCCCCCCCCCCCCCCCCCCCCCCCCCCCCCCCCCCCCCCCCCCCCCCCCCCCCCCCCCCCCCCCCCCCCCCCCCCCCCCCTTTTTAATGATACGCCGCCCACCGAGATCTACACCCGAACGTTGTCGTCGGCAGCGTCAGATGTGTATAAGAGACAGGGGCAGGGCAGTGCGTACCAGGGTGGCATCGATACGGCCAGCGTGACGCAGGGCGTCGTCCAGGTGGAAATCCGCGCGCAAGCCCATGTATAGGGCGATGTCGCCACGGGAATGCCCCAAGTCGAG
>NZ_JAELTT010000359.1 GCF_016428975.1 Dyella sp. ASV21 | reverse complement strand
CGGGCGCCAACTCCAACGGCTACCGCGTGAGCGCGGCGTGGCAGGGCAAGTTCCTGGACAACACCCTGGGCGTGGGCCTGGGCGTGGCCCAGATGTACCAGCCGCATGTGGCCGAGCAGTTCGTGGGCTGTCTCTTATACACATCTCCGAGCCCACGAGACCCGTGACCGAATCTCGGTTGGCGGCGTGTGGGTGTAAAGGGGGGGGGGGGGGGGGGGGGGGGGGGGGGGGGGGGGGGGGGGGGGGGGGGGGGGGGGGGGGGGGGGGGGGGGGGGGGGGGGGGGGGGGGGGGGGGGGGGGGGGGGGGGGGGGG
>NZ_JAELTT010000358.1 GCF_016428975.1 Dyella sp. ASV21 | reverse complement strand
CCCCCCCCCCCCCCCCCCCCCCCCCCCCCCCCCCCCCCCCCCCCCCCCCCCCCCCCCCCCCCCCCCCCCCCCCCCCCCCCCCCCCCCCCCCCCCCCCCCCCCCCCCCCCCCCCCTTTCCACCCACACGCCGCCAACCGAGATTCGGTCACGGGTCTCGTGGGCTCGGAGATGTGTATAAGAGACAGGAGGTGGGCGTAGTCGTTGCTCACGAACGCATCGGCGGCATCGGCTCGCGGCAGGATCGCCGGCAGCGCAAAGCCTGGTTCCAGTTCGGCCGGCACGTCCTTGAGCGAGTGCACGGCAAGATCCGCG
>NZ_JAELTT010000357.1 GCF_016428975.1 Dyella sp. ASV21 | reverse complement strand
CCCCCCCCCCCCCCCCCCCCCCCCCCCCCCCCCCCCCCCCCCCCCCCCCCCCCCCCCCCCCCCCCCCCCCCCCCCCCCCCCCCCCCCCCCCCCCCCCCCCCCCCCCCCCCCCCTTTTACACCCCCAAGCCGCAAACCGAGATTCGGTCACGGGTCTCGTGGGCTCGGAGATGTGTATAAGAGACAGGTGGTGGACCGCGTCACGATGGGTCAGTGACCCCACGATGTTCCACCTCAGCGGCCCGGACAACACCGAGTGCGACGTGCGTGAGGATGATCGGTCGGAGGAGGGCAGGTTCCTCAGCGTGCTCGCG
>NZ_JAELTT010000356.1 GCF_016428975.1 Dyella sp. ASV21 | reverse complement strand
GAGGGTGTCTCATGAAGTTCGGGGAAAACAAACTGTGTACGTCGGTTCGCCTGGCGCTGTCGCTGGGCATGCTCGCAGCGAGCGCCTACGGCACCGCGGCTTTCGCGCAGGACGCGCAGTCCAACGCCTGTCTCTTATACACATCTCCGAGCCCACGAGACCCGTGACCGAATCTCGGGTGGCGGCTTGTGGGTGTAAAAGGGGGGGGGGGGGGGGGGGGGGGGGGGGGGGGGGGGGGGGGGGGGGGGGGGGGGGGGGGGGGGGGGGGGGGGGGGGGGGGGGGGGGGGGGGGGGGGGGGGGGGGGGGGGGGGG
>NZ_JAELTT010000355.1 GCF_016428975.1 Dyella sp. ASV21 | reverse complement strand
CCCCCCCCCCCCCCCCCCCCCCCCCCCCCCCCCCCCCCCCCCCCCCCCCCCCCCCCCCCCCCCCCCCCCCCCCCCCCCCCCCCCCCCCCCCCCCCCCCCCCCCCCCCCCCCCCTTTTCCACCCCCAACCCGCCAACCGAGATTCGGTCACGGGTCTCGTGGGCTCGGAGATGTGTATAAGAGACAGCTTCCCTGGTGACCCGCTCGTACCTACCGGGGAGAACCGCCGGGACGGCAATCACGGTGCATGGCCATGCGGCAGAGATGCGGCCACTGCTTTGGGCGACTTCCGCGCTCATGGCAGACTCTCCACT
>NZ_JAELTT010000354.1 GCF_016428975.1 Dyella sp. ASV21 | reverse complement strand
CCCCCCCCCCCCCCCCCCCCCCCCCCCCCCCCCCCCCCCCCCCCCCCCCCCCCCCCCCCCCCCCCCCCCCCCCCCCCCCCCCCCCCCCCCCCCCCCCCCCCCCCCCCCCCTTTTTACTGATCCGGCGCCCACCGAGATCTACACCCGAACGTTGTCGTCGGCAGCGTCAGATGTGTATAAGAGACAGGATCTGGACCTTGGCGGCGTCACGCTGGCCGATGCCCTGATGGCGCCGACCACCATCTACGTCAAGCCGATGCTGGACCTGCTGAAGAACCAGCCGGTGCATGGCATGGCCCACATCACCGGTGGC
>NZ_JAELTT010000353.1 GCF_016428975.1 Dyella sp. ASV21 | reverse complement strand
CCCCCCCCCCCCCCCCCCCCCCCCCCCCCCCCCCCCCCCCCCCCCCCCCCCCCCCCCCCCCCCCCCCCCCCCCCCCCCCCCCCCCCCCCCCCCCCCCCCCCCCCCCCCCCCCCCTTTCCACCCACACCCCGCCAACCGAGATTCGGTCACGGGTCTCGTGGGCTCGGAGATGTGTATAAGAGACAGGTCTATGACCACGTATTCCGCGTCAACGAATCGATCAGCGCCATGCGCGAAATGCTCGCCGCCGCGATCAACGTCAACCTGTCGCTGGTAACCTTTGGCCAGAACGAAGTGATGAAGCGTCTGGCCG
>NZ_JAELTT010000048.1 GCF_016428975.1 Dyella sp. ASV21 | reverse complement strand
GGCCATGATGGACGCGGGCATTCCGCTCAAGGCTCCGGTGGCGGGTATCGCCATGGGCCTGGTGAAGGAAGGCAACGACTTTGTCGTGCTGTCGGACATCCTGGGTGATGAAGATCACCTGGGCGACATGGACTTCAAGGTGGCCGGCAGTGCCGACGGCATTTCCGCGCTGCAGATGGATATCAAGATCGACGGTATCACCGAAGAAATCATGCGTACCGCGCTGGCCCAGGCCAAGCAGGGTCGTCTGCATATCCTCGGCGAGATGGCCAAGGTCATCACCACCGCCCGTTCGGAGATGAGCGAGTACGCCCCGCGCCTGCTCACCATCAAGATCCATCCGGACAAGATCCGCGAAGTTATCGGCAAGGGCGGCGCCACCATCCGCTCGATTACCGAAGAAACCGGTACCACCATCGACATCAGCGACGACGGCACCGTGGTCATCGCGTCGGTGAACCGTGAGGCTGCCAACGCTGCCAAGGCACGCATCGAGCAGATCGTGTCCGACGTCGAGCCGGGCCGCATCTATGAGGGCAAGGTCGCCAAGCTGATGGACTTCGGCGCATTCGTCACCATCATGCCGGGCAAGGACGGCCTGGTGCACGTCTCGCAGATTTCCAGCGAGCGTGTGGAGAAGGTGTCGGACAAGCTGAAGGAAGGCGACATCGTCAAGGTCAAGGTGCTGGAAGTGGATAAGCAGGGCCGTATCCGCCTGTCCATGAAGGCCGTGGCCGAGGACGAAGGCGCCAACGCCTAAGCCTTACGGCAGTAAGAAGTCGCGAAAGCCCGGCCCTGTGCCGGGCTTTCGTTTTTCGTGCGCCGCAACATGCATCGATGTCGCAACTAATGGGCTTTTTGCGTCTGCTGCAACCCGCTTTTGCTAGGATGGCTGGAGCGTACTGAGGATGTGGGCATGGCCGACCCGGCAAGTGATTTGTTGAAGGATTACCAGGCGATGGCGCAGCAATCCTGGAATGCCTGGACCCGTTACCTGCAGCAAGCCGCCACGGCGAATCCGCTGGGGGGCGCTGCGGCGCCGGGCGCACACCCCGGGGCGGGCGCGGATGTCCTTGCGCGCAGCATGGCCGCTCTCAAAAGTTACGGCGATTGGTTGCAGGGAGCGGCAGGCAGCGGCTTGGGGCAGGCCCCGGGTGACTGGCAGCAATCCATGCAACAACTGTTCGCCAGCCTGGGCGGGCAGCCCTTCGCACAGGCCTTTGCCGGTATCGAGAGTGATGCCGCGCGTGGCTTTGCCCAGCAATGGCAAGCCTGGTGGCAGGCCACGCAGGCCGGTTCGCCGAACCTTGGCGGCATCGACCTGGAGCATTTCGCTGCGTTTGGTTACACGCGCGAGCGTCAACTGCAGCAACAGGCGCTGGCCGCTGCCATGCGTGAGTACCTGGATTGGGCCGGCAAGTATCAAGTGTTGATCCAGCGTGCCAATACCGAAGGTCTGGAGAAGCTGCAGGCCAGGTTGAACGAGTTCGGCGATTCGGCGCGCCAGGTCGAGTCGCTCAAGGCCCTCTACGACCTGTGGGTAGACGGTGCCGAAGACGCCTATGCGCAGATCGCGCTGTCGGAAGAGTTTCGCCATGTCTATGGCGAGATGGTCAACGCGCAGGGCCGTGTGCGTCAGCTGCAACAGCAGCAGCTCGACGCCGTGTGTCGCGAGCTGGGCATGCCTACGCGCAGCGAAGTCACCGCTATCAGCAAGCGCTTGCATGAGTTGCGCCGCGAATTGCGTGCCGGCGCGGCGGGGCAGGCGTCCGACGAAGTGACTGCGCTGCGGGCCGAGGTGGCTGCGCTCAAGCGAGAGCTGGCCGGCAAGGCCGGTGATCCACCCAGTGCCGCCACCAAGGCCACCGCCAAGAAGCCGGCCACGCGCAGCAACAAGCGCGTGGCTGAAGAGGAAGAGGCCAGCGTGCGTCGAGTCAAACCCGCTGCGGCGGTCGCGGCCCGCAAGTCCGTGGTGCGCGGCGCAACGCGCACGCGTAAGTAAGGAACGTCCATGTTCGCTCCGTTTCGTCTCGATCCGGCATCGTTGCTTGGCGAAATCTCCGCTTTCCAGCGAAAGCTGTCCGCGGGACTGAGTCAGCTCGCCCACCAGCCCGAACCCGAATACGCCAACACGCCGCGCGAGCTGGTCTATCGCGAGGATAAGCTGTCGGTGTGGCGCATGAAGGGGCAGGGCACCCCTTCCGCCAAAACGCCCACGCTGATCGTCTACGCGCTGGTCAACACCGTGTGGATGACCGATCTGCAAGCCGATCGCTCGCTGGTTCGCAACCTGCTTGAGCAAGGCGAGGACGTGTACCTGCTGGACTGGGGCTATCCAGATGGCGCCGATCGTTGGCTATCGCTGGACGACTACATCAACGGTTATCTCGATCGTTGCGTCGATGCCGTGCGCAAGCATGCCGAGGTCGGCGCGATCAACCTGCTGGGTATTTGCCAGGGAGGTACGTTCTCGCTTTGCTATACAGCCACGCACGGCGAGAAGGTGAAGAACCTGATCACCATGGTGACGCCGGTGGACTTCCACACGCCGGACAACATGCTGTCGAGCTGGGCCCGCGATATGGACGTCGATTTGTTTGTCGACACCATGGGCAATATCCCCGCCGAACTGCTCAACTGGGTGTATCTCACGCTCAAGCCGGTGCGGCTCAATCAGCAGAAGTACGTGGGCCTGGTCGACATCCTGGATAACCCCAAGGAGCTGACGAATTTCCTGCGCATGGAGCGCTGGATCTTCGATTCGCCCGATCAGGCGGGCGAGGCGTTTCGTGAGTTCATCAAAGATTTCTACCAGCAGAACAAGCTCATCAAGGGTGATGTGGTGATCGGTGGAAAACCGGTGGACCTGGGCATGATTACGCAGCCGGTACTCAACATCTTTGCCGAGCAGGATCACTTGGTACCGCCCGATGCCTCGCGCGTGCTGGAGCGCCATGTGGGTACGGCCGACTACACCCAGCTCGCTTTCAAGGGTGGGCATATCGGCATCTACGTGTCGGGCCGCGCCCAGCGCGAAGTACCCCCGGCTATCCATCAGTGGCTTAGTACGCGAAACTGAGCTGTTTACGAGGGAGGGGAAGCGTCATGGAAAAGCGTCTGCATCGATCGCTCAGCGACAGAAAGGTCGCCGGTATCTGCGCCGGCATTGCCGACTATCTAGGCTGGGACCCCACCTTGGTGCGCCTGCTATGGGTGGTTTTCACCCTGCTTGGCGGCTCCGGCATCGTGGCCTATCTGATCCTCTGGATCGTCATGCCCGAAGGTCCCTGAGGTTTCGTGGCGCGGCGTGAGCCGCGCTGTTGTTATTCAACGTTTGGCAAGACAGTTTATGGATTACGACCGTTACGACCGCATTCGCGCCGTGCAGTGGCTAGGCGATCACCTGCGTTTGCTCGATCAGCGCCTGCTGCCGCAGGAGGAGCGCTGGATCGATTGCGCCAACGCGGCCCAGGTAACTCAGGCCATCAAGGACCTCGCCGTGCGCGGCGCGCCAGCCATCGGCATTGCCGCTGCGTGGGGTGTGGCGTTGGCCGCACGCCAGGGCGAGCCGCTGGACCCTGCGCTGACCATGCTGCGGGCTGCCCGGCCTACCGCAGTGAACCTGATGTGGGCGTTGGATCGCATGAAGGCGCGCATCGTGGCGGGAGCGGATGCCACCGCGCTGGAGCGCGAAGCCCAGCGCATCCAGGATGAAGATCTCGCGGCCAATCGCCATATGGGCGAATTGGGCGCGTCGTTGATCGCTCCTCATTCGGGCGTGCTGACCCATTGCAATACGGGTTCGCTGGCGACCGCAGGTTTTGGCACGGCGCTCGGCGTGATTCGCGCGGGCGTGGCCAGCGGTCGCATCGAGCAGGTTTTCGCAGGCGAGACGCGGCCGTGGCAACAAGGCGCGCGCCTTACCATGTGGGAATTGGTGCGCGACGGCATTCCCGCCAAACTCATCGCCGATTCCGCCGCCTCGCACCTGATGCGGTCGGGTGCGGTGCAGTGGGTCATCGTGGGCGCCGACCGTATTGCCGCCAATGGCGATACCGCGAACAAGATCGGTACCTATCAGCTGGCCATTGCCGCGCGCCACCACGGCGTAAAGTTCATGGTGGTGGCGCCTTCCTCCACGGTGGATATGGCGACGGCTTCCGGCGGAGACATCGAGATCGAGCTGCGTGACTCCGCCGAACTACTGGCTGTCGCGGGGCGCCGTACGGTGGTGGAGGGCGCTGACGCCTGGAACCCGGTGTTCGACGTGACGCCCGCGGACCTAATCGATGCCATCGTGACGGAGCGTGGCGTGATTGAGCGCCCGACGACGCTCGCCATGCAGGCCATGTTCGGGCGATGAGTCTGCGTCGTCAGGTGCTGCTGTTTGGCGTCGGTGGTGCCATTGGCCTGGTGGTCGATGCGGGCGTGGTGCAGGCCTTGGTGAGTTGGGGGCACTGGAACCCCTATCTCGCACGCGTGGTGTCCTTTCTGGCGGCGGCCACGGCGACCTGGCTCTGGAACCGCCGCTATACCTTTGCGCAGCGCCACAGCGGGCGCTCGCTGGCGACCGAATGGGCCCATTGGATTGCCCTGATGAGCGTGGGCGCGGTGGTCAATTACGCCGCTTACGCCGCCATTTTGCTGTTCTATCCATGGCTGCATCGCTGGCCGGCGGTGGCGGTGGCAGCCAGCTCCGCTGCGGCGTCTTTGGTCAATTTCGCGACAGCCCGCGGCGTGCTTTTCAAGCGCGCCAAGACGTCAACGTAAGTGATTGATTTTTAAAGCAAAAATACTGTCAATTCGACCGCGAATGTGTTACAGTTCGTAGGTTGTCTTCAGGTCCAGGCTGTGCGCCGATAACGCGCGTGCAGTGAGACCCTTTTATTCATCAGGGAAGCCGATTGATGGCAGAACTCGCCAAAGAAGTCATTCGCGTCAACATCGAAGACGAGATGCGCCAGAGCTATCTCGATTACGCCATGAGCGTGATCGTGGGCCGCGCCCTTCCGGATGTCCGCGATGGCTTGAAGCCGGTACATCGCCGTGTCCTGTTCGCCATGAACGAACTGGGCAACGCATGGAACAAGCCCTATAAGAAATCGGCCCGCGTGGTCGGTGACGTCATCGGTAAATACCACCCGCACGGCGACTCGTCGGTTTACGACGCCATCGTTCGTATGGCCCAACCGTTCTCGCTGCGCTACATGCTGGTCGACGGTCAGGGTAACTTCGGTTCGGTCGACGGCGATAACGCCGCGGCCATGCGTTACACCGAAGTGCGTATGTCGCGCCTCACGCAGGAGCTGCTTGCCGACATCGACAAGGACACGGTCGATTTCGGTCCTAACTACGACGAAAGCGAACACGAACCGCTGGTGCTGCCCACCCGCGTGCCCAACCTCTTGATCAACGGTTCGGCCGGTATCGCCGTGGGCATGGCTACCAATGTGCCGCCGCATAACCTCACCGAGGTGGTGTCGGCGACGATCGCCCTGATCGATGAGCCGACGCTGTCGATCGATGACCTGATGCAGTACATCCCCGGCCCGGATTTCCCGACCGCAGGCATCATCAACGGTTCGTCCGGCATCATCGAGGCCTATCGCACCGGTCGCGGCCGCATTCTGGTGCGTGCGCGTACCGAGATCGAAACCGAGTCGAATGGCCGCGAGACGATCATCGTCCACGAGCTGCCGTATCAGGTGAACAAGGCTCGCCTGATCGAGAAGATCGCCGAGCTTGTCAAGGAAAAGAAGCTCGAAGGCATCAGCGAGCTGCGCGATGAGTCCGATAAGGACGGCATGCGCATGGTCATCGAAATCCGTCGTGATTCGATGGCCGATGTGGTGCTGAACAACCTGTTCCAGCAAACCCAGCTGCAGGTTACCTTCGGTATCAACATGGTCGCCCTGTTGGACGGCCAGCCGCGTTTGCTGAACCTCAAGGACATCCTTGAGGCGTTCATCCGTCACCGCCGCGAAGTGGTGACGCGTCGTACCATTTTCGATCTGCGCAAGGCACGCGCACGCGCGCACATCCTCGAAGGCCTTACCGTTGCGTTGGCCAACATCGACGAGATGATCGAGCTGATTCGCAGCTCTGCCTCGCCGCAGGAAGCGCGTGAACGCATGGTGCAGCGCAAGTGGCAGCCGGGCATGGTGGCAACCTTGCTCCAGGCCGCTGGTGCCGAGGCATCGCGTCCGGAGGACATGGACCCGCGCGATGGCCTCAAGGCCGAGGGCTATCAGCTATCCGAAGTGCAGGCCCAGGAAATCCTGGCCATGCGCCTGCATCGACTCACCGGTCTGGAGCAGGAAAAGCTCTCGGACGAGTATCGTCAGGTGCTCGAAGTCATTCGCGGCCTGATCGAGATCCTGGAAGATCCCATCCGTCTGCTCTCGGTGATTCGCGAGGAACTGGAAGCTGTCAAGGAAGAGTTCGGCGACAAGCGTCGCACCGAGATTCAGCATTCGCAGGAAGACCTTAACGTCCTCGACCTTATCGCGTCCGAAGACGTGGTGGTCACCCTGTCGCACACCGGTTACGTCAAGCGCCAGCCGGCCAGCACGTATCGCGCGCAGCGTCGTGGTGGCAAGGGTCGTTCCGCGTCGGCACTGAAGGACGAGGATTTCGTCGAGCAGTTGTGGGTGGTCAATACCCATGACACGTTGCTCACCTTCACCAGCACGGGTCGCGTGTACTGGCTCAACGTGTACCAGATGCCCGAGTCGGGCCCCAACGCGCGCGGCAAGCCCATGGTGAACCTGTTGCCGCTGGGCGAGGGTGAGAAGGTGCAGGCCGTGCTGCCGGTACGCGAGTACACGGAAGATCGTTTCGTGTTCTTCGCTACCAAGCAGGGCACGGTGAAGAAGACGCCGCTGACCGAGTTTGCGTTCCAGCTGCAGAAGGGCAAGATCGCCATCAACCTCGATGAGGGCGATGCGCTGGTCAACGTGGCGCTTACCGATGGCAATAGCGATGTGCTGCTGTTCGCATCCAACGGCAAGACCGTGCGCTTCGATGAGTCGGAAGTGCGCTCCATGGGACGTACCGCCACCGGCGTGCGCGGCATGAAGCTGGCTGAGGGTGCCGAAGTGGTCTCGCTGATCGTGGCTGCCGAAGGCGACATCCTCACCGCGACCGAGCGTGGCTATGGCAAGCGCACGGTGTTGGACGAGTTCCCCAAGAAGGGCCGCGGCACGCAGGGTGTGATCGGCATTCAGTGCTCCGACCGAAATGGTGCGCTGGTGGCGGCCACGCAGGTTACCGAGGCGCACGAGATGATGCTGATTTCCGATCAGGGCACGCTGGTGCGTACCCGCGTGGCGGAGGTCTCCCAGCTCAGCCGCAACACCCAGGGTGTCACGCTTATCCGTCTGCCTGCGGATGAGAAGCTGGTGAGCGTGGTGTGTCTGGATGCGGAGGCGGAGAACGCTGAAGGCGAAGAGGGCTCGCTCGACACGGCTCCGGACGCACCCGCCGGCAACGAGTAATCGGGAACGTTCACGGTAAAAAAACCCGGCTTAAGCCGGGTTTTTTTTACTCAATCCGCGGGGAGTGGCCACGATCAGGATGATTCGTGAACACAGCGCTCCGCAGCGACAGATGCGGCGGGACGAAACTACCTCATGGTCCAAGTGCTGAGCAGGGTCTGACCGGTGCGCACGCTGCCCGGCGTGTACGGTGCAAGGTAGACGGAAACGACGCTACCGGGCTTGAGCGTTGGTGCGCTGCCCGAGATCGTCGTGGTCGCGCCAACCGTCGACCTATAGCTGTAGTAAGCGCTGCCCTCGTAGTTCTCCATCAAGTACTGGCCATCCACGTCCACGATGACTCGGTTCTTGCCGGCGGCAAAGGCCTTGTCGAGGTCAACGTTTACATCGGTGCCCGTGATTCGGATCGCGTTGACGCCGCTGGCATAGGTCCAACTGCTGATCAGGGTTTGACCGGTGCGCGGGCTGCTCGGCTTGGACGGCGCAAGGTAGACTGAAATGTAGCTACCGGGCTTGATCGTCGGTACGCTGGTCGAGATCGTCGTGGTTGTTCCCGACGTCGAACTATGGCTGTAGTAAGGAGTGCCCGCGTAGTTCTCCATCGTGTACGTGGCATCCACGTCCACGATGACGCGGTTCGGGCCCGCAGCAAATGCCGCGTCGAGGTCAACGTTCACATCGGTGCCCGTCACTCGAATCGAATGGACGCCATTGGAGATGTTCGGGCCGCCAGCGCCAGCGTAGGTCAAGCTGCGGATGAGGGTCTCGTCCGTGCGAGACTCGCCGGGAAGGTTGGGGGCGAGGTAGACGGAGACAACACTGCCTGCCCTGATCGTTGGTACGGTCGTCGAGATCGTCGTAACCGTCCCGGCCGTCGAGCGGGTGCCGCCATACGTGGAGCCCGAATAGTTCTCCATCACTTGCTTGCCATCCACATCCACGACGATGCGGTTCGATGCCGAGAGCACGGAGGCGTTGTCCGTGACAATGACCGTCGTTCCGTTGACCCGGATGGATGGAGATAGTGACTGAGCCGGGCTTACGGAACCCCGCTGGATCCGATAGCCCCCTGGCAGAGCCTTGGCCGAGAAGCCCGCCTTTCCTGCGCACGCCCCGTATTCATAGGGCACCCCCATTTTGCCCATGAGGCCGGTGCTTGTCGTTGGGAGGCCCAACTGGACGTCGATCTTTTGCATCGAATCGCAGGAAGAACTGCTTGCCGAGTAGTAATCCAGGAAGCCGGTCTGCGTCGGCTTCAATAGCCCGCTGCCGGGAGGTAGTGCGTAGGTACCGATACGGGTCGTGGCGCCGGTTACCGTATCCGTGACCGTGCCCGTCCAGGTGTCGGCGCTTACCCTGGATACCTTGAGGGCGTACGTATGGCCATAGACCGCATCGAATTCGACGGAGCAGCTCACGCCTGGGCCGCCTTCGGCGCCATTGGTGCAGTGTTCGGCGTCAGTCGACATCGTGCCACTGATGAAGCTCGAGAAGGCGGCATGCAGCTTTGCGCGGCCGTTCTTGTCCGGGCGTGGCTGGATGCCTATATAGCCAACGTCCGGCTGACCCTTGAAATTGAACTGGTAGGCTACGTACGTTCCGGATGTGCGCTGAGTCAATGCGCCGAATGTTTCGGGAAACGTGATGTCGGATAGGCCCGATAGAGGGGCGGAGACGATCTGCCAGTCGAAAAAGGCATTGCCGCCGAAGATCTGCGAAGCGCTCGCCACCGGTGCGATGGTGAGTAGGGCGGTAAACGCGAGACCGGTAAGGGCCACGCGTTTCCTTCGATAGGTCCGATCCATGTTCAATTTCTTTCCTCTATGTCGGAGACGTTGGACGCCAGTTAACTAAAGGCATAGGTAGTGCGCCGCAAATCTACGTCGGCGGTAAGTGCACACCTATCGGGCACGGACCAAAAGCATGTCGTTCAAGTGCGTGCCGGTATGCAAAGCGCCTCTGGCCGATCCCCGCTGCGGAAACAGTTTTCGTTGGCCTTGATCAGTTTCAATGGCCAGAAGGAGCCGATACGGCGTGATGTGCTACCGATTCGATGGAGACGATCCCGAGTGGGAATGCTGCGATATGGCATGAAGGGCCGACACCACCCGTAGGGCCGGCGCGGCTGAAACCCCTTTCTCATAAAAAGAAGCCCGGCATGGCCGGGCTTCTTTTTTGCGTCATTGGAAGGCTATTCCGGCGTTTCTTCGATGGCGTCTACACGCGTGCCGTAGAACGCCAGGTAATGGCCGATCGCAGCCACGGCGTCATAGGGATGCTCATAGGTCCATACCGCATCGATGCCACGCTCGCCTGCCGCGGGGATGCTGAAGTAGTCGCAGTCGCCTTTGTAGGGGCAATAGGTGTGATGGTCGGTCCGCGCCAGTTGATGCATATCCACATCCGCGCGAGGTATGTAGCGCACCGGTGGGTACGATGCTTCCTGTAGCGTGAGTGCAGCCCGGGTGTCGGCCAGCATGCGCCCGCCCGCGCGCACCACCACGCGGCCGTGGTAGGGGCTGATCGTAATGGGGTGCCCGGGGCCGGGAATACGGTGTTCTCTGCTTGTCATGAGGGTGTCTCCGTCGCCAGCGCACGACAGTACGCCGCCATGTGTTCCATCCATGTGCAGGAACGGTCCAGGGGCGGGGCTATGTCCAGCCATAGTGCGAATAGGGGAGGCCGGCGAGCCCCTGTTCGAGCGCCTGGCGCACGTAAGGGATAGTGTTGGCAGGCAACGCGTCGGGTGCCGACCAGATTAGTTGATCGTGCTTTTCCGGCTCGGCGATGCGCGGCGTACCGCGCCAGCGCTCAGCGAGAAAGAACGCTCCCATCCATTCCTTGCCGTGATCGCCTGCCTCGCAGTGCAGGAGGTGAATCAGGCGAAGGCGCTGTGTATCGGCCTCGAGCCCGGTTTCCTCGCGCAGTTCGCGCGCGGCGGCGGCGTGCAGTGTTTCGCCGCCATCGTGCCGACCCGCGGGCAGACTCAGATAGCCGTCCATCCAGCCGGTACCGGCCCGTTGCAGTAGCAGGATGCGCTGGGCCTCGTGCACGACGACGAAGACGCTCACACCGAACGCGGCGTGCGTGCGCCTGACGATGGGAACTTCGCCCGGAGCGGGCGCGGACATCAGGCCAGCGCTTCCAGCATCGCCTCGGCGGTGGACACGCGGAACTCGCCAGGCGCCTCCACCTGCAGCAACTTCACCACACCATTTTCCGCATACAGGGCAAAGCGCTTGGCGCGCAGCCCCATGCCGTAGGCGCTGCCGTCCAACTCCAGACCCAGCGCGCGGGTAAAGGCGCCATTGCCGTCGGCAAGCATGAGCAACCCGGCCGGAACCTTCTGGGCTTGGGCCCAGGCCTGCATGACATAGGCATCGTTCACCGCCAGGCACATCACCTCGACGCCGCGCGAGGTGAACGCGTCAAAGCGTGCCACGTAACCAGGCAGATGGCGGTTGGAGCAGGTGGGCGTGAATGCACCGGGTACCGCGAACATCACCACCTTGCGTCCCTCGAACAGCGCGCCGGTGGTGGTTTTCTGGATCTCGCCGCCAATCGCCTGGATGTCGACATCGGGCAAGGTCTGGCCGACCTGGATACTCATGGCGGGTTGCCTGCATAGCTGGGAGAGAAAGCGGATGCTAGCGCTAGTGGCCGGCCCTGTCGCCTTGAATCACGCGGCATTCGCACCCATGTGACCGACCATAGCGCGAGTGGCGGGCATCGCCACACATCAGCATATCGAGTCGGGCGGACCTCGCCTTGCTGGCGGGCATCACGGGACGCATGATTCCGGGTAGCCGGTTGAGGCGGGCTGATCGTCGGGGAGCGGCAGTGGAATTCAAAGACTATTACGACATTCTGGGCGTCAAGCCCGAGGCGACGGAAGCCGAGATCAAGGCGGCCTACCGCAAGCTGGCCAAGAAGTACCATCCGGACCGGAACAAGGACGCCGGTGCGGAAGAGAAATTCAAGGCGATCAACGAAGCCAATGAAGTGCTCCGCGATACCGAGAAGCGACGTGCGTACGACGAGGTACGCGCGGGTGGCTATCGTGGTGGCGAGCAATTCCGTCCGCCGCCGGGCTGGGGGCAAGGTCATGGCTTTGAGCATAGCGGAGACGGCAACGGCGACTTCAGCGACTTCTTCGAGAGCCTGTTCGGACGTACTGGCGGTGGTCCACGCGGTGCGCCGCGCGCGCGTCGCGGTGGCGACGTGCACGCCAGCGTACAGATCGACTTGCAGACGGCCTTCGACGGCGGTCGCACGCGGCTCGCCCTGCAGGGCAGCCACGGTGACGAGCGCGTGCTGGAGGTAAAGATTCCCGCCGGCATCCAGCCGGGTCAGGTGATCCGTCTTGCCGGCCAGGGACATTCAGGCATGGGCGGGGGGCCGAATGGCGACCTGCTGCTGGAAGTGGGCATTCGCGACGACGCACGCTTCAAGCTGGATGGGCGCAACGTAATTCACGTGCTGCCGATCGCTCCGTGGGAGGCCGCGCTGGGCGCGACGGTGCCGGTGCCGACCCTGGCGGGTGCGGTGGACCTGCGTATTCCGGCCGGCTCGCAGTCGGGTCGCAAGCTGCGCCTGAAGGGGCGTGGCCTGCCGGGCGCCCATCCGGGTGACCAGTTGGTGGAGTTGTCGATCCGGGTGCCGGTGGCCGAGACGGACAAGCAGCACAAGGCCTACGAGGCGCTGCGTGAGCAGTTCGAGGATTACGATCCCCGCCGCTGATAGCCATCCAAACGATCCAAAAAAACGGCGCCCGCGGGCGCCGTTTTTCTTGCGAGTGCCAGCGTCGATCAGGCGGGCAGCAGCTCTTTCAGCGTGGTCACCAGCTCTTCTTCTTTGATCGGCTTGGTGACATAGGCCTTGGCGCCCTGACGCAAACCCCACACTTTGTCCGTCTCCTGGTCCTTGGTGGTGACCAGCACGACCGGAATATGGGAGGTGTCGGGATCCTTGCTGATCGTGCGGGTGGCCTGGAAACCGTTGAGGTTGGGCATCACCACATCCATCAGGATCAGGTCGGGGCGTTCGCGCCTGGCTGCCTCCACGCCCGCTGCGCCATCCTCCGCAGTCAGGGCCTCGTGCCCGAGCTTTTCGACGATGCGCTTGATGCCCAACAACTGCGACGGCGAATCGTCGACGATCAGGATGCGTGCCATAAGGTGGAATTCCCCTTGTTGTTTCGTTGGATTCTAAGGCGCTGTCGCGGCGCTTCCAAGCACGTCGCTCAAGCCGCCGCGCCGATGCGCACCAGCGTACGCCCGAACGAGTCGCCGTCCAGCATGCGCGTAAAGACCTCTGGTAGCTGCTCCAGGGTGACCTCACGGGTGGCGATGCGCTCCAGGTGCTGGGGCTTCCATGCGCCGGCCAATTGCTCCCACACGCGGTCGCGGATGTCCCGGGCGGTGCCTGCGGAGGCAACGCCGAGCAGGCTCACGCCGCGAATGATGAAGGGCATCACGGTGCTTTCAAAGGCGAAGCCGCCAGCATTGCCACACAGGGCCACATTACCGTAAGGCGCCATCAGCGGCAGCAGGCCGGCCAAGGTAGCGCCACCCACGTTGTCCAGCGCGCCGCCAAAGCGCACCGAATCCATGGGCTTGCCGCTGAAGGCGAGCTGGTGGCGGTCGAGGCATTCGGCTGCGCCCAGGTCGCGCAGGAAATCGAAATGCGCGGCCTTGCCGCTGATCGCATGCACCGCATAGCCGGCCCGCGAGAAGATGTCGATGGCGAGCATGCCGACGCCGCCCGTGGCGCCGGTCACGGCAATGGGGCCGAGGGCTGGCGTCTGGCGGTTGTCCTGCATGCGCAACAACGCCAGCGCGGCGGTGAAGCCCGCGGTGCCGATGATCATGCTCTCGCGCAGGCTCAGCCCTTGCGGCAGGCGAATGGTCCAGGCGGAGGACAGGCGCGCGTATTCGCCATAGCCGCCATCGCGCGTCTCGGACAGGCCGCTGCCCGTGCACAGCACGGCATCGCCTTCCTTGAAGGCGGGATCGGTGGAGGCGACCACGTGGCCGGCGACATCAATGCCGCCGTTAAGCGGGTAGTGGCGAAGGATCTTGCCCTTGCCGGTGCCGGCCAGCGCGTCTTTGTAGTTGACCGAGGAGTAGGCCACCTTCACCAGCACTTCGCCCGCGCTCAGCGCGTCGGCGGTCATGGTGTCGATGCCGCTGTGATAGCCCGCGTCGTCTTGATGGATGCGGAAGGCGCGAAAGGCGGAGGGGGAGCTCATGGGGTTTCCTTTGCGGCGAGCCGTACGAGAGGTTCAGGCGTCGACGATGCGTTTGTCGACCAGGCGCGAGGCGCGCTCACCCTTGTAGGTGGGCATCCAGTCGAACAGGGCGGTCATGTCGTCACCAAACCATACACTTTCGTGCTGGCCCGACGTAATGAAACCTTCGTCGGCCATATGGTCCACCATTCCCCGCAGGCGGTCGTAGTACCCGCGCACATTCAGGAAGGCGCAGGGGTAGCGATGCAGGCCCAACTGGGCCCAGGTGAGCATCTCGAACATCTCGTCCAGGGTGCCGAAGCCGCCGGGCAGGGCGACAAAGGCATCGGATAGCTCGAACATGCGGGTCTTGCGCTGATGCATGGTGTCCACCACCACCAGCTCGCTGAGGCCGGTATGCGCCACCTCGCGCTCGACCAGCTGGCGTGGAATCACGCCGATCACCTTGCCCCCGGCGGCCAGTACCGCGTCGGCCACGGTGCCCATCAGGCCGACCTTGCCGCCGCCATAGACCAGGGCGATGCCACGGCGGGCCATTTCCGTGCCGAAGGCGCGGGCTTGTTCGACGTATTGAGGGTACTTGCCGCTGCTGGAGCCGCAGTAGACGCAAAGGGCGGTGGGTTGGGACATGGACTCGTCGTGCGTGAGGGGGGGGAGGGCCGTCAGGCCTGCAACCGGCATGGGGCCGGCCGGCCTGAAGGGCTAGGGTGCGTCGCGTGGGGCCATAAAAGCAACGGCCCGCTCATGTCGCCACGAGCGGGCCGTTTGTGGCCTTGCAGCCGGGGCTTAGTTGCCCTTGTGGATAGCGCGCTTGTCGACCGACAGGGCGGCCTCGTGCACGGCTTCCGACAGCGTCGGGTGCGCATGGACGATGCGTGCCAGGTCTTCGGCGGAACCCTTGAACTCCATCGCGACCACGCACTCGGCGATCAGCTCGGACACGCCCGGGCCCACCATGTGCACGCCCAGGATGCGGTCGGTTTCCGCGTGAGCCAGCATCTTCACCTGGCCGATGGCCTCGTTCATGGCCACGGCGCGGCCGATGGCGGCGAATGGGAAGGTGCCCACCTTATAGGGGATGCCTTCTTCCTTCAGCTGCTTCTCGGTTTTGCCGGCCCAGGCGATTTCCGGCTCGGTGTAGATCACCCACGGCACAGTGTCGAGGTTGATGTGACCGGCCTTGCCGGCGATCCACTCGGCCACGGCCACGCCTTCCTCGGAACCCTTGTGCGCCAGCATCGGGCCGCGCACGGCATCACCGATGGCCCACACGCCGTTCACGCCGGTGTGATTGTGTTCGTCGACCACCACGCGGCCGCGCTCGTCCAGCTTCACGCCAGTGTCGTCGGCCAGCAGGCCGTCGCTGTAGGCGCGGCGGCCCACGGCGACCAGCAGCTTGTCGACCACCAGGCTATGGTCGCCGTCCTTGTCGTTATAGGTAAGGTGCACTTCGTTGCCCTTCACCTCGGCCTTGGCCAACTTGGCGCCCAACTTGATGTCGAGGCCGAGCTTGGTGAATTCTTTCAGCGCGATCTTGGCGATGTCCGCGTCGGCGGCGCCAAGGAAATCCGGCAACGCTTCCAGCACGGTCACTTCCGAGCCCAGGCGACGCCACACGCTGCCCAGCTCCAGGCCGATCACGCCCGCGCCGATCACGCCAAGGCGCTTGGGCACTTCGGTGAAGTCCAGCGCGCCGGCGTTGTCGACGATGAACTTGTTGTCGAACTTGGCAAACGGCAGCTCGATCGGCACGGAGCCGGTGGCGAGGATCACGTTGGTGGCGCTAATGGTCTGCTTGGAGCCATCGTTGCCGGTGATCTCCACTTCATTGTTCTTGAGCAGCTTGCCCTTGCCAAAGAACGGCGTGACCTTGTTGGCCTTGAACAGCTGGCCGATGCCGCCGGTGAACTGCTTGACGATCTTGTCCTTGCGGCCGATGAAAGTCGCAAGATCCACCTTGGCGCCGTCCACCGTGATGCCGTGCACCGGCAGGTTGTGGGCGATGTTGTAGTACTGCTTGGACGAATCGAGCAGTGCCTTGGAAGGAATGCAGCCCACGTTGAGGCAGGTGCCGCCGAGGGCCTGCTTGCCGTCCTTGCCGACAAAGGCGTCGATGCAGGCGGTCTTAAGGCCCAGCTGTGCGGCGCGGATCGCGGCCACATAGCCGGCGGGACCGGCGCCGATGACGATAACGTCGAATTTTTCGCTCATGATGGTTCCTTGCTGCGTGACGCGCTAGCGGAGCGCGTCACATGTGAAGCGGGATATGTGTGCGGCGAGTGCAGATTCAACATCAACACTCGCCGCCAGAGCTTCGTTACCTGTGTGCATGCGAGCGGGCGCTCACATGCGCGCTCAGATGCCGAGCAGCATGCGCTGCGGGTTCTCGAGCTGGTTCTTGATGTCGACCAGGAACAGCACCGCGTCCTTGCCATCGATGATGCGGTGGTCGTAGGACAGCGCCAGGTACATCATCGGGGCGGCGATCACCTGGCCGTTCTCGACGATGGCGCGCTCCTTGATGGCGTGCATGCCCAGGATGGCGCTCTGCGGCGGGTTCACAATCGGGGTCGACAGCAGCGAGCCAAAGGTGCCGCCGTTGGTGATGGTGAAGGTGCCGCCCTGCAGGTCGTCCAGGCCCAGCTTGCCGTCGCGCGCCTTCTTGGCGTAATCGACGATGCCGCGCTCGACGTCGGCGAAGCTCAGGTCCTGCACGTCGCGCAGCACCGGGGTCACCAGACCCTTCTCGGTGGACACGGCGATGGAGATGTCCTGGTAGCCGTGATAGATGATGTCGTTGCCGTCGACCGAGGCGTTGACGATCGGATGACGCTTCAGCGCTTCGGCGGCGGCCTTGACGAAGAAGCTCATGAAGCCGAGCTTGACGCCGTTGGCCTTCTCGAACGACTCGCCCAGCGCCTTGCGCATCTTCACCACTTCGGCCAGGTTCACTTCGTTGAACGAGGTGAGCATGGCGATGGAGTTCTTCGACTGCATCAGGCGCTCGGCGATGCGTGCGCGCATGCGGGTCATCGGCACGCGTTCTTCCGGACGCGCGCCCGGGGTCGGCTTGGCGGCGGGCGCGGCGGCGGCCGGGGCGCTGCCACCCTTGCCGTAGTTGACCAGGTCTTCCTTGGTCACGCGGCCGTCGCGGCCGGTGCCGGCCACCTTGGAGGCGTCGATGTTCTGCTCGGTGGCCACGCGCAGGCCGGCCGGCGACAGGTCGGCGTTAGCACCCTTGGCGCCAGCGGGGGCGGCCGGAGCAGCGGCGGCGGGAGCTGGGGCGGCAGCGGCGGGAGCAGCGGCGGGAGCGGCAGCCACGGCGCCTTCCTCGATCACCGCGATAACCTGCTGGCTGGTTACGGTGTCGCCGGACTGAAACTTGATTTCCTTCAACACGCCGTCGACCGGGGACGGCACTTCGAGCACGACCTTGTCGGTTTCCAGGTCGACCAGGTTTTCGTCGCGCTTGACCGCTTCACCGGCCTTCTTGTGCCAGGTGGCGATGGTAGCGTCGGAGACGGACTCGGGCAGGACGGGAACTTTGACTTCGATGGACATATGAATTCCTTTGATTAGTGCGTCCATCCCTGAACGCTTAGGTCAAAAAGCGGCCATCCGTGGCCGCACTTTTCAGTGTCTTTATTCCGCGGAGTGATCGGTGCCGATCGGTGCGACCAGCGCCTGCTCAACGAGTGCCGCCTGTTCGGCGACGTGCGTGTTGAGGTGGCCGGCGGCCGGGGCCGGCGAGCGAGCGCGTCCGGCATAGGACAGGCTCTGCTTGCTGCCCACGCAGGCCTGCAGGTGATGACGGATCTGGAACCAGGCGCCCTGGTTCATCGGCTCTTCCTGGCACCACACCACTTCCTTGGCGGAAGCGTACTTCTCCAGTTCCGCGGTGACCTGCGGGCGCGGGAACGGATAGAGCTGTTCCACGCGCACGATGGCCACATCGGCGAGATTGCGCTTCTCGGCGTCTTCGAGCAGGTCGTAGTAGACCTTGCCCGAGCACAGCACCACGCGCTTGACCTTCTTGGCGGCCAGTTCGCGATGCTCCGGGATCACCAGCTGGAAGCTGCCCGTGGCCAGTTCGTCCAGGGTCGACACGGCCAGCTTGTGGCGCAGCAGCGACTTGGGCGTCATCACCACCAGCGGCTTGCGCGTCGGGCGCACCATCTGGCGACGGATCATATGGAACGCCTGGGCCGGCGTGGTCGGCACACAGACCTGCATGTTGTCCAGCGCGCACAGCTGCAGGAAGCGCTCCAGGCGAGCGGAGGAGTGCTCCGGGCCCTGGCCTTCGTAGCCGTGGGGCAGGAACAGCGCCAGGCCGCACAGGCGGTTCCACTTGGACTCGCCCGAGCTGATGAACTGGTCGATGACCACCTGAGCGCCGTTGGCGAAGTCGCCGAACTGACCCTCCCAGATGTGCAGGGTGTAGGGGTCGGTGGTGGCGCTGCCGTACTCGAACGCCATGACCGCTTCTTCGCTGAGCAGCGAGTCGATCACTTCGACGTCGGCGCCGGAGCGCACGTCGGCCAGCGGCATATAGGTGTAGCCGGTCTTCTGGTCATGCAGCACGGCATGACGATGGAAGAAGGTGCCGCGGCCCACGTCCTGGCCGACCAGGCGCAGGTTGTAGTTTTCGTCGATGAGCGTGGCGTAGGCCAGGTTCTCGGCGAAGCCCCAGTCGCCCGGCAGCTCGCCGGCGGCCATTTTGGCGCGGTCTTCATAGATCTTGGCCACGCGCGACTGCAGGGTAAGGTCCTGCGGCAGCTTGAGGATCTGGTTGGCCAGTTCCACCAGGCGCTGCTTGGCGTAGCCCGTGTTGGTGTCGTTCGTCAGCTTGCCGCCGATGAACTTGTCCCAGTCCACCTCGATGTCCTTGACCAGGGCCGTGGTCAGCTCGGTCATCGGCTCGCCCGCCTCGAGGCGGCTGCGATAGTCCTCGAACATCTTCTGGCCATCGCCTTCGGCGATCACGCCTTCCTTCACCAGCTGCTGTGCGTACAGGTCGCGGGTGGTCGGACGCTTGCGGATGATCTGGTACATCACCGGCTGGGTGGCGGACGGTTCGTCGGCCTCGTTGTGACCATGGCGGCGGTAGCACACCAGGTCGATCACCACGTCCTTGCGGAACTGCTTGCGGAAGTCGTAGGCGAGGCGGGTGGCCTGGATCACGGCTTCCGGGTCGTCGCCGTTCACGTGGAACACCGGCGCATTGACCATCTTGGCCAGGTCGGTGCAGTACAGCGTGGAGCGGGTGTCCTGCGGGTTGGAGGTGGTGAAGCCCACCTGGTTGTTCACCACGATGTGCAGGCTGCCGCCGATCTTGAAGCCGCGCGCCTGGGACATGTTGAACAGTTCCATGTTCACGCCCTGGCCGGCCAGCGCCGAGTCGCCATGCACGATCACGGCCATCGACTGCTTGCGCTCGGTGTCGCGGCGACGGATCTGGCGCGAGTGTACCGAACCGGCTACCACCGGGTTGACGATTTCCAGGTGCGACGGGTTGAACGCCAGCGCGACGTGGGTGCCACCGTTGGGCGTCTTGACGTCGGCGGAGAAGCCCATGTGGTACTTCACGTCGCCGGAGTGGGCCGGGTCATCCGGGTGGTCCCACTTGCCTTCGAATTCGTTGAACAGAGTGCGCGGCGGCTTGCCCAGGATGTTGACCAGCATGTTGAGGCGGCCGCGATGGGCCATGCCGATCACCACTTCCTTGATGCCGTTGTCGCCGGCGGCGCGGACCACGTCGTCCACCATCGGGATCAGGCTGTCGCCGCCTTCCAGCGAGAAGCGCTTCTGGCCGACATACTTGGTGTGCAGGTAGCGCTCCAGGCCTTCGGCCGCGGTGAGCTCGGCCAGCACGCGCTTCTTGCCCAGGGCGTCCAGGCCGGCGTTGCCGTTGGCCTGCTCCAGGCGGGTGTAGATCCAGTTGCGCTGTTCATGGTTGCTGATATGCATGAACTCGACGCCGAGGGTGCTGGTGTACACCTTCTTCAGGCGCGCGATCAGCTCACGCAGCTTCAGGCGGTGACCGCCGCCGGCGAAGTTGCCGCAATCGAACTCGGTGTCGAGATCGGCGTCGGACAGGCCGTGGAAGGCGGGCTCCAGATCCGGGGCCGGCAGCTTCTCGGCGAGGCCCAGCGGGTCCAGGTTGGACGCCAGGTGGCCGCGCGAGCGATAGGCGGTGAGGATGCGCAGCACGCCCGCCTGTTTGCGGGCATGGGCGTCGTCCACCGGGCCGGCGGCGACCGCGGTGCGGCGCTGCTTTTGTGCGGCCTCTATACGCGCAATGGCCGCAGAGTGGGGTACGTCCCCCGACTCGCGGCCTTTGAGCGTTTCGAAATATTTGCTCCAGTCGGCAGAGACCGAAGAAGGGTCTGCCAACCACGATTCATAGAGCTGTTCGACATAATCGGCGTTGCCGCCGGCGAGTTGGGACGATTCGAAGAACTCGCGGATCAGATTAGTGCTCACGTCACCACCGGTGAGGAAGGGAGGCTTACAGCCGGTCCGGCCGGGGTTGGCCAGTGGCTGGGAAAAATCCTGTTAATTATAGCCGCGAGGTGCTGCGACGCGGCAACCCAAAAGGTCCACTCAAGATAGGGTCAATGAAGGTTTTTTCGACCCTGGGGGTACCGACCATCGTCGTACGTGACGGTTTTCGCAAGGGTAAGTGCGTTATTCGTGACAGGAAGGCCGCGATCTGGCGCCTGTGGTCCCGTTCAGCCATTGGCTAAAGATGGAGCGATTGCAGCGCGCTGGCGGGCAGCGAACGTTCCCATACGTCATCAAAGTGCTGCACCAGCGGTGCCTGGGCAGCGCGATCGCACGATGCGGCCCGGCCGCTGGGGCGCTGTGCGTCCGGCAGGAACAGGTAGCCGCCCTGGTCGTTGAGCAGGTAGCTGGAGGCGTAGGCCAGGTCGAGATCGTCCGCCGGGGTGCGCACCTGGATGGCGCTGGGCAAGCGTTGGGCCAGGGCGATCAGGCGGTGGCTGTCGCGCAGAGCTGCGGCAGGGTCGTGCAATATCAGACGAATCTGGGCTCCGCGACCGGAGGTGGCCAGACGCCGCAGTTCAGCGAGCTCTTCCGTATGACTGAAGACGTCGGTGGTGAGCAGCGGCTGGTAGATCGCCAGCCGATGGCGTGCCTCGGCAAGTAATTGCAGGCGCGTGGCGGCCACGGCGCTGCGGTTGCCGGCGGGCAGGCGGTGATCGGCGGCGGCGGGTACATCGTGCGGGTGTTCCGTTCGCAGCGAACGGCGCATGGATTGGTGCGGGATGCCGGCATCCTCAAACACTTCGCCATCAGCGGTGAACCCTTCGCGCTCATAGAAGGCGATGGCGTCCACCTGGGCATCCAGCGCCACCTCGGCCCAGCCCTGGGCGCGTGCGCGATCTACCAGGTGGCGCACCAGCCCCGCACCGACTCCTTGGCCACGCCAAGGCTGGCGCACGGCGACCCGGCCAATCTTGCCTTGCGGGGTAAGGCGGGCGCAGCCAATCCATTCGCCCGTCGCGGCGCGGGCCAGTACATGGAACGAGCTGGTATCCAGCTCATCCCATTCCAGGCGCTCGGGCACGTGCTGTTCGTGCACGAAAACTTCCAGACGAATCTCGCTTAGGGCCTCGCGCTCGGCGGCGCGGGCCCAGTCGGCGGGTTCGAGGTGGAAGTGCTGCAGCTTCACCGGCGGCGCGCTTTGCGTAGAACCAGGTGGCCCTCGTTGACCAAGGCCAGCAACAGCGCCAGTTCCACCGCCGAGGCGGGCTTGCCCGGGGTCAACTCGCGTTCGCGACAGATCAGCTCGGCCAGCGCGGCCGTGGCCGGGAAGGCGTGCCCGTTGACGAATAAGGTGGCGCCGCCACGGACCTTGGCCCAGGCCACGCGGGCCCACGGGTGGCGCAGCAGGCGCGCCCCCGCCGCCAATTGCTTGACCAGGGCGGCCTCGGTCAGCTCCTTCTCGGGCGGCACCGGCGCCTGGGCGTTGCGATAGCGACTGATGAAGCGGCCGAACCAGTCGATCAGCGTGGCGTCATCCAGGCCGGCGGCGAACGGCAGGGTCTGTTTGAGGCGAGCGAGCGCGGCGCGGTCGATTTCGCCCACGGCCTTGGCGGGGGCGAGGTCGGGATCGTTGTAGCGCTGCTCGTCGGACATGCGCTCGGCAAGGTAATCCGCCAGATCGCCGGTGAGCTCTGCCTGCGACGGTGCACGCATGCCCACCGAAATGGTCATGCAGGGGCCACCGAACGCCACGCCGTCATGCGGCACGCCCGGCGGCAGGTACAGCATGTCGCCCGGTTCCAGCATCCACTCGTGGGTGGGCTCGAACACGCTGAGCTGCTTGAGCTCCACATCGAGGCGGAAATCGCTGGGGGCATTCGGGTCGTCGCTGATCGCCCAATGACGCTGACCAATGCCTTGCAGCAGGAACACGTCGTATTGGTCCACATGCGGGCCCACGCCGCCGCCGGGCTCGGCATAGGAAATCATGATGTCGTCCACGCGCCAGCTGGGTAGAAAGCGGAAGCTCTCCAGCAGCGCGGCGACGTCCGCGTCCCACTTGTCCACGTCTTGCACCAACAGCGTCCAGTTGCTGTTGGGCGTGCTGGCAAAGTCTTTCTCGCTCAGCGGGCCGGTCTTTACCTTCCAGCGGTCGCGCTTTTCATCGTGGACGATCAGGCGCGACAGCGCGGTTTCTTCCAGGGCCAGGCCAGCCAGGTCGTCGGGCTGGATCGGCGGGACGAAATCGGGAAACGCCTGGCGAATCAACAGCGGCCGCTTCTGCCAGTAATCGCGCAGGAATTGGGCGGGAGTCATGCCCAGCGGCTGCTTGGCGCTGCCACGGACTTCGATCGGGAGTGAGTGAGCTTTGGTCATTCCTGCATTCTAAGCGAATGCCAGGGCCGTGCCGCTTGATCGCGATCAGGGCGAGGCGAGGGCGTGGGCGACGTTGCTGAGCCCAATCGCCAGCACCGCGAGGGCCGCCAGCACGGTGGCTACGCGCGGCGGCATGCGTCGGGCCAGCAAGGCGCTGAAGGGCGCGGCCACTACGCCGCCAGCGATCAAGCCAAGTACCGACGCGCCATGCGGTAGACCCACCTGGATAAAGAAACTGATGCTGGCCACTGCGCTGACCAGGCATTTGGCCAGGTGCACCGTGCCGATGGCCATGCGTGGACGCACCCCGCGCGCCACCAGGGTAGTCACCGTCAGCGCACTCCAGCCACCACCGGCCACCGCGTCGGCGAAACCCGCACCCAGGCCCAGCCAACGGGTATGTCTTGGCGTTTCCTCATGCAGGCGCTGGCGACGCATCGGCCGGAACAACAGGAACAGGCCCATGCCGATCAGGTAGGGCGCAAGCGCCAGCTTCATCCACAGCGGGGGCAGATGGCTCACCACATAAGCGCCCGCCGTGGCGCCGATGGCACCCGGTATGACCAGCGACCAGAACAGCCGACGCAGCACATTGCCGGCGGCCAGATGGCTGAGGCCGGAGGCACCGCAGGTAAAGGTCTCCGCGTAATGCACGCTGGCACTGGCCAGGGCCGGAGGGGCGCCAAGTGCCAGAAGCAGGGCGGCCGAGGTAACGCCATAGGCCATGCCCAGCGCACCGTCGACGAGCTGGGCCAGCGCGCCGATCGCGGCAGACGTCAGGAAATCCGTAGGCATGGTCCGTCACAGCATATCGATGAGGCCAGTGTAAGGGCTTCATCCGACAAAGGGGAAATGAGCGGCTGGGCATATGGATATGTCGACACGTCCTTTCCCATGGTCGCGCGACATGGCTACTTTCCAAGGATGGCGGTATAGACGTCCAAAGGAAGTCACGGTGAACGCGGTAGCGGCAACGGCAACTGGACTGGCGGGCGTGAATGGCGAAACGCTGGCGTCACTGGAACAGCTGGTGGAGGGCTTGGGGCCCGCCGAGCTGTACTGGATCGCTGCCTGGAGCGCCGCCCGCGCCGAGCAACGGGCTCATGGTCCGGTGCCGGTAGCCAGGCCCGGTGGCGAGCGCCTGACCGTTCTGTATGGCAGCCAGACGGGGCAGGCCAAGCGCATTGCCCGCCAGTTGAGCGAGGGCGCGGAGGCAGCGGGGCTGTCGGTACGCCTGGTGCGTGCCGACAGCTATCCACCGCGGGAGTGGAGCAAGGAAACCCATCTTCTGGTGGTCATCAGTACCCAGGGCGATGCCGAGCCCCCCGATGACGCGCGTGGTTTGGTCGAGTTTATCCTCGGCAAGCGCGCGCCACGGCTGCCCGGGTTGCGCTACGCCGTCCTGGGGCTAGGTGATTCGAGCTATCCGCAGTTCTGCGCAATCGGTCGTCAACTGGATGCGCGCCTGGCCGAACTGGGGGCCACTCGCCTCGCGCCACTGGGTGAGGCCGATGTCGATGTGGATTCGGTGGCCTCTCCCTGGACCGAGCAGGCGTTGGAGCAGGCGCGGCAGGCGTTGGGCAGCGTGGCGGCACCGGCCCGGTTGACCAGCTTGCAGTCGGTGCCCAGTCACATCGCGCATTCGCGCGAGCATCCTTTTGCGGCGGCTGTATTGGATAACCAGCGCATCGTGGCCAGCGGGCACGCGCGGGAGGTGCGTCACCTGGAACTGTCGCTGGAACATTCGGGCCTGCGCTATGAACCGGGCGACGCGGTAGGCGTGTGGCCAGAGAATCCGCCCGCCCTGGTCGACGCCTGGCTGACCTTGCTCAAGCTCGATGGCGATCAATCGGTGCGCCACGATGGCAAGGAGTGGCCGCTGCGCCATTGGCTCAGCCGCGAGCGCGAACTCACCCGTTTGAGCCGCCCGCTCATTGCCGCGTTGGCCGAAGCCAGTGGCGATGACGCCCTTGCGCACGTGCTGCGGCCCAACCAATCCGTCCGCCTGGCAGCGCTGCTTGCGACCGACCAACCCCTCGACCTGTGGCGCCGTCATCCGGTGGCGTGGTCGGCGGAAGCGCTGGTGGGCGTGCTGAGACCGCTGACGCCACGGTTGTACTCCATTGCTTCCAGCGCCAAAGCGGTCGGCGAGGAGGTACACCTGACCGTGGCCGTGGTCGATTACCACGCCCATGGCGAGCGTTACCAGGGTGCGGCCTCAACCTTCCTCGCAGCAGCGGTGGACGACCAGCGCGTGCCGGTCTTCATCGAGCCCAACGAGCGCTTTCGCCTGCCCGCGGACGAGGCGCGCGACATCATCATGATCGGCCCAGGCACCGGCGTGGCACCGTTTCGCGCCTTTGTGCAGGAGCGCCGGGAAACCGCTGCGCGTGGTCGCAACTGGCTGTTCTTTGGCAATCGCCATTTCCACAGCGAATTCCTCTATCAGGTCGAATGGCAGGCGGCCCTGCGCGAGGGTTCGCTGCATCGTCTCGACCTGGCGTTTTCACGCGACAGCGCCGCCAAGGTCTATGTGCAGCAACGCCTGCGCGAGCAGGGACGCGAACTGTATGCCTGGCTGCAGGAAGGCGCGCATCTCTACGTATGCGGCGATGCCAGCCGCATGGCCAAGGACGTACACGCCGCCTTGATCGACATTGCGGCGATGCACGGCGGTCGCACGCCGGAGCAGGCAAAGGAATGGCTCTCCGAACTTCTGCAGCAAGGGCGTTATGCCCGCGATGTGTACTGACATGACAAAGCCGCCTTCCGACTTCGAACGCATCAAGGCCCAGGGTCGCCAGCTGCGCGGCGGCATCGCCGAAGGCCTGCGCGACCCGGTCACCGGCGCCATCAGCGAGGACGACAATAAGCTGCTCAAGTTCCATGGCAGCTATCAGCAGGACGACCGCGACCTGCGCGAGGAACGCCGCAAGCAGAAGCTGGAGCCGGCGTACTCCTTCATGTTGCGGGCCCGCTTGCCATCCGGTGTGGTGACGCCGGCGCAGTGGCTGGTGTTCGATCAATTGGCCCGTGAATACGCCAACGGCACCTTGCGCATCACCACGCGCCAGACGTTCCAGTGGCACGGCATCATCAAGCACGACCTCAAGCCGACGATTGCCGCTATTCACCATGCGCTGGCCACCACCATGGCCGCCTGTGGCGATGTGGTACGCAACGTGGTGAGCACGCCCCATCCGCTAGAGTCCGCCGCGCATGCGCTGGCCTACGCATGGGCCACCCGCTTGTCAGAGGAGCTTTCGCCAAGGACACGCGCCTATCATGAGATATGGCTGGACGGCGAGCCGCTGGTGGGCGAGCCCAAAGACGAGGAACCGCTGTACGGCACGACCTATCTGCCGCGCAAGTTCAAGATCGGCCTTGCCATCCCTCCACTCAACGACGTCGATGTGTTTGCCCAGGACCTGGGCCTGATCGCCATCGTCGAGCACGGCGAGTTGAAGGGATTCAATGTCGCGATTGGCGGCGGCATGGGGGCCACCCACGGCGATTCCACCACCTATCCGCGACTGGGTAGCGTGATGGGCTTTGTAGTGCCCGAGCGACTGCTCATGACCGCCGAGGCCATCGTGGCGCTGCAACGGGACTGGGGCAATCGCAGCGAGCGCAAGCATGCGCGCCTGAAGTACACCATCGATCATCGCGGCCTGGACGTTGTCAAGGCCGAGTTGGAGCGTCGCCTGGGTTTTGCGCTGGCACCGGAGCGCCCCTACCAGTTTGACCACAACGGCGATCGCTACGGCTGGATCGAGGGCGACGATGGCCGCTGGCATCTCACGCTGCAGATCGAATCGGGCCGGCTGGCCGATCAAGGGGCGCATCGCTGGCTCACCGGTTTGCGCGAGCTGGCCCGCATCCATCAGGGCGACTTTCGCCTGACCTGCAATCAGAACGTGATCGTCGCGAACGTGCCGGCAGCGCAGCGCGAGCGCATCGATGCCGTGGTCCATGCGCATGGGCTGGATGCCTATCGCTTCGACAGCGGTATCCGTCGCCACGCGTTGGCCTGCGTGGCGCTGCCAACCTGTGGCCTGGCCATGGCCGAAAGCGAACGCTACCTGCCGGCGCTACTGCCCAAGCTGGAAAACTTGCTCGAAACCTACGGTTTGCGCGAAGCGCCGATCCTGTTGCGACTGTCGGGCTGCCCCAATGGGTGCTCACGGCCGTACCTGGGTGAAATCGCACTCGTGGGCCGTGGCCCCGGTCGTTACGACCTTCGCCTTGGCGCCGACTTCCGCGGCCAGCGTCTCAACCGTCTCTATCGAGAGAACGTGGATGAAGCAGGCATTCTCGACGCCCTGGCGCCGTTGTTTGCCCGCTACGCCAAGGAGCAAGAAAGTGGTGAACACTTTGGCGACTTCCTGCAGCGGATCCACGTGATCGATTCGTCATCACGACAGATCCCGATGGAGGTAGTGACATGAAGCGTTCGCTGATTGAAGAGGCACAGCACGATCCCAGGGCGATGGACTCGCTCAACCTGGGGCTGCAAACGCTGACTGCGGAAAAGCGCGTTGCCTGGGCGCTGGAGCACGCGCCGGGCACCCACGTGCTGTCATCGAGCTTTGGTGCGCAGGCGGCCGTATGCCTGCATATGCTGACCCGCCAGCATCCACAGATGCCGGTGGTGCTGATCGATACCGGCTACCTGTTTCCCGAAACCTATCGCTTTGTCGAAATGCTTCGCGAGCGCCTTAGCCTGAATCTCAAGGTATTCGCCGCCGATCAGAGTCCGGCGTGGCTGGAAGCCAAGGAGGGGAGGCTGTGGGAGAAGGGCCTTGACGGTATCGAGCGCTACAACCACATCCGCAAGGTCGAGCCCATGCAGCGCGCACTGGCGGACCTGTCCGCCGGTTGCTGGTTTGCCGGGCTGCGTCGCGATCAGGCGCGCACGCGCGCCGCGATCCGCTATGCGGAGCACCGCGATGGCCGCTGGAAATTTCACCCGATCGCCGACTGGTCCGACTGGGACGTGGGCGATTACCTGCGCCGGTACGACTTGCCCTATCACCCCCTATGGGAACAGGGTTTCATCTCCATCGGCGACGTGCATTCCACGCGCCGCTGGGAGCCGGGCATGGATGCGGAATCTACGCGCTTCTTCGGTCTCAAGCGCGAATGCGGCCTGCATGGGTTGACCTGATGCGCATGCACGATCCCTCTATTTCCAGCGCCTGACGCTGGCCACCGCCCCGACCATAAAAGCACCCACCATGAGTCTGACTGCCCTCAAGAAAGCCGATCGCTCGCCCGTTGATTCGCCCGAAGCCATTGCACTGATCGCTCCTCATGGGGGCGAGCTCAAAGAGTTATACCTGCCATTGGACGAGGCCGAGCAGCTCAAGCAGCAGAGCGCCGGCTTGCCGGGAATCGATCTTTCCACGCGGCAGTTATGTGATCTGGAGCTGCTCTTGAATGGCGCGTTCTCACCCCTGGAAGGGTTTCTGACGCAGCGCGACTACGCCCAGGTGGTCAACGAACTGCGCCTGGCCGACGGCACCCTGTGGCCGGTTCCCGTGACGCTCGATGTGTCGGAGGCGTTTGCGGCCAAACTGGTGCCGGGTAGCGAGGTCGCCCTGCGCGATCCACAAGGCGTGCCTCTGGCGGTGTTGACGGTGGAGGATATCTATCGCCCCGACCGCGAGCGGGAGGCCGCCAACGTCTTCGGCACGACGGACCGAACGCATCCTGGTGTATTTGAACTACTGGAGCGCTCCCACCCGATGTATGTGGGCGGTCGCGTGCGTGGCATCCAGCCGCCGGTCCATTACGACTTTGCCTCGTTGCGCGATACGCCGCGCGGCCTGCGCGCATGGTTCGCCGAGCACGGGTGGCATCGCATCGTGGCGTTTCAGACACGCAATCCCATGCATCGCGCCCATCGTGAGCTGACCTTGCGGGCGGCCCAACAGGTGGGCGCCAAGCTACTGGTGCAGCCGTCGGTGGGGCGCACCAAACCGGGCGATATCGATCACTACACACGGGTGCGCTGCTACCAAGCCTTGTTGCCGCAGTATCCGGCGCACAGCGCCAAGCTGTCGCTGCTGCCGCTGGCCATGCGCATGGGCGGCCCGCGCGAAGCGCTGTGGCACGCGATCATCCGCAAGAACTACGGCGCGAGTCATTTCATTGTGGGGCGCGATCATGCCGGCCCGGGCAACGGTGCCGACGGCCAGCCGTTCTACGGCCCGTTCGATGCCCAGCATTTGCTGGAGCGCTACCAGGACGAGCTGGGCATTCGCATCGTGCCGTTTCCGGCCATGGTCTACGTAGCCAACCGCGATACCTACGTGCCTTCCACCGAGGTGGCGCCCGACGACGATGTGCGCGATATCTCGGGAACGCAGTTGCGCCAGCATCTGCACGAAGGCAGTGAGATTCCTTCGTGGTTTAGCTTTCCGGAGGTGGTGAAGATTCTTCGCCAACGTCACCCGGCGCAAGCGACGCGAGGCTTTGCGCTGTTTTTCACCGGCCTTTCCGGGGCCGGCAAATCCACCATCGCGCAGGCGGTGGTGGCGCAACTACTGGAACGCAGCAGTCGCTCGGTCACCGTGCTGGATGGCGACGAGGTGCGCAAGCATTTGTCGCGCGGCCTTGGCTTCTCTCGCGAAGACCGCGATGCCAACGTGACGCGTATCGGTTACGTCGCCAGCGAGGTTGTACGTCATGGCGGCATTGCGGTGTGCGCGCCCATTGCCCCGTACGCGGATGCGCGCGCCCAGGCTCGCGCCTTGATCGAGGCACACGGTGACTTTATCGAGATTCACGTGGCGACCCCGTTGGAGGTCTGCGAAGCACGCGATCGCAAGGGGCTCTACGCCCAGGCGCGTGCGGGGGCGATAGCGCACTTCACCGGTATCACGGATCCATACGAAACACCGCAGCAACCGGAGTTGCGTATCGATGGCGGAGCGGCCGACCCGACCGCGTTGGCCGGGCATGTGCTGGCTTTGCTGGAACACCGCGGCCTGCTGCGGGGATAGGCATGGTAGCGGCCGGCGCCGAAGGGTAGGCGATAGATAGAGCGATCCCGGCAGGCGCCGGGATCGCCTGCTTATTGCGCTTCTACCAGCGGTTCGGCGACCTTGAGCGGAATCTGGCGCTCGCGCCAATGCGGCACGCCCGGCCATTGCGACGCGCCCGCGCCCCCCGTGGCCAACGCGCGGCTGACCGCGCGGCGCTCCAGGTGGGGGGCGAACACGCTGATGAAATCCAGGGCGTACTCGCGTAGCACGCTTTCCCGCCGCAACACGATCCAGGTGGTGCACAGCGAGAACAGGTGATCGGCGCTCAGTTCGCGCAGGTCGGTGTCCTGCTCGGGTTGATAGGCCATCTCCGCCAGCACGCCGATGCCCAGCCCCTCGCGGACATAGGTCTTGATGAGATCGGCATCGCTGGCGGTCATCGCCATCTGCGGATGCAGGCTGGCGTTGTGGAAGGCGCGGGCCAGCGACGACTCGGGTTTCAACGAGGAGTCGTAGCTGATGAGCGGATGCGCCGCCAATTGCGCCAGCGTGGGCGCCTGTTTCTGCTTGGCCAGCGGATGATCCCGTGGGGCCAGCACGATGCGGTTCCAGCGATAGGCGGGCAGGGCGATACCGTTCGGCGGCGGTGTGCCGGAGGCCGTGCTCACAATGGCCAGATCCACCTGGCCGCTGTCCAGAAGGGAGATCACGTCCGCATCGCTCACCGGCTGCAGATGCACGCTCACCTGCGGATAGCTGCGACTGAGCGCGGCGATGGCGGACGGCAGTGCAAAGCGCGCCTGGGTATGCGTGGTGGCGATGCGCAGGGTGCCGCGCGATTCGTTGCGCAAGTTCGCCGCGATGGAGCGGATGTTGGCCGCCTCGGCCAGGATGATGCGCGCGCGTTCCAGCACGTGCGTGCCGGCGTGGGTAATGGCGTGCAGGCTGCGGCCCTTGCGATGGAACAGCTGGAAGCCCAGTTCGTCTTCCAGTTGACGCAGCAGTTTGCTCAAGCCCGGCTGCGTGGCGTGAACGCGCTCGGCGGCGAGGGTGATATTGAGCCCGGCGTCAGCGATGGCGACGAGATAACGAAGTTGGGTAAGCGTCATGGTGTGGATTCCGCAAGCGTGCGAGAGCGAGGAAAGGGGTGCTCGTGGTTGCGGGGCGGATACATCGCCCGCCGCGCGCCACGGTATCGCCGCGACAAACGGCGAGCGCGCTGGCATGCAAGGAAAGGCGATGGCTAGCCATGGGCGGAATCGCAAAAGAGTCGTTAATTGGACGTCTATACAACGCTTGCTGCGTCGCGTCAATCGCGAAGGGGCGGCGGGGCGGCCCACGCTTATAACCGCGTGACATATCGCTCGCCGCATAAATCATTTGTCCCCGCGGCGGCATCTGCCTAGCGTGGCGGAGCGCGGCGTGGCCGCCTCATCCCGCCGGAGCCCGAGTGTCGAGCAAGCTCTACCCGCTGTTTGCCAACGTATCCGGCCGCCCGGTGCTGGTGGTCGGTGGTGGCGGTGTGGGCGAGCGCAAGGCGGCGAGTCTGCTGGAGTCCGGGGCCGTGGTGACCGTGGGTGCGCCCGAGATCACGCCGACATTGCGCCAATGGGCCGAGGCGGGACGCATCCGCTGGCGGCAGGGGCGTTTCGACGACGATTGGCTGGACGAACCATGGCTGGTGATCGCCGCTACCGGCGATGCCGACCTGCATGCGCGGATCGCCGCGCTGGCCCAGTCGCGGCGGCTATGGCTCAACGTGGTGGACGACACGGAGCGTTCGAGCTTCCATGTGCCGGCGGTGATCGATCGCGCACCAGTCACCGTGGCCATTTCCAGTGGCGGACATGCGCCCATGTTGGCGCGACTGTTGCGCGAGCGGCTGGAACTGTTGATCGACCCGGTGACGGGACCGTTGGCGACGCTCCTTGGCGATATGCGTGCGGGCATTCGTCGGAAACTGCCCGATATGGCGGCGCGGCGCCGCTTCTATGATCGCGCGTTGAGCGGGCCGATACAGAGCTTGCTCCGTCGCGGCCAACGCGCTCTGGCAGAGGCCGCCACCGAGCGCTTGCTGGAATCCTTCGATGCTCCGCTGCAAGGCTCGGTGATTTTGCTGGGCGCGGGCCCCGGTGATCCTGGCCTGCTGACCCTGCGTGGCCTGCGCGCATTGAACGAGGCGGACGTGATCCTTTACGACCGACTGGTCAGTCGCGAGGTGCTCGCGCTGGCGCGGCGCGATGCGGAATGCGTCGAGGTCGCCAAGCAGGCCGGCAACCATCACACCACACAGGAGCAGATCCATGCGCTGATGCTCCAGCACGCGCGCGCCGGGCGCCGCGTGTTGCGGCTGAAAGGCGGCGATCCGTTCGTTTTCGGGCGCGGGGGCGAGGAGCTGGAATTCCTGCGCGCACACGACATTCCCTACGAGGTTGTGCCCGGCATTACCGCTGCGCTGGCTTGCGCTGCCTATGCGGGCATCCCGCTGACCCATCGCGATCACGCCCAGTCGGTACGCCTGGTGACCGCGCATTGCCAGGGCTCGCTGGACACGCTCGACTGGCGGGCGCTGGCGCAGGAGCGCCAAACGCTGGTCGTCTACATGGGCACCAGCGAACTGGCCGTGTTGCGCGAGCACTTGCTGGCGCATGGTCGTGCTGCATCCACGCCGTTCGCGCTGGTGGAAAATGGTTCGCGTCCCGAGCAGCGGGTGGTGGTCGGCACGCTGGATGGCCTGGTGAAAGGGGCCGAGCAGTACGCCGTGCGCTCCCCGGCGTTGCTTATCCTGGGGGAGGTGGCGGGTCTGGCGTCGTCCTTGGCCTGGTTTGGACGTCCGCCGCTGGCGTCATCTGCCGTATCGCCGGTTACAGCGCTGACGGCTTGACACAAACTTCCCTTCGGCCGGCGCACCATCGTCCGCGTCGCCGTTCCCCATGACCGTGCCACGGAGCCATCCATGATCTACGACAGCATTCTCGACACCATTGGCAACACGCCCATCGTGCGTCTCCATCGCCTGGCACCCAAGCATGTGACGCTGTATGCGAAGGTCGAAGCGTTCAACCCCGCCGGCTCGGTCAAGGATCGCCTGGCCTACGCCATCATCATCGACGCCGAGCAGAAGGGCCGGCTCACGCCCGGCCAGACGGTGGTGGAAGCCACCTCGGGCAATACCGGCGTGGCGCTGGCGGCGGTGTGCGCGGCGCGTGGCTATCCCTTTGTGGCGGTGATGACCGAAACCTTCTCCATCGAGCGCCGCAAACTCATGCGTGCGTATGGCGCCAAGGTCATCCTCACCCCTGCCGCGGAGCGCGGCAGCGGCATGGTGCGCAGAGCCAAGGAGTTGGCCGACAAGCACGGCTGGTTCCTGGCCAGCCAGTTCGAGAACCCGGCCAACCCGGCCTATCACCGCAACACCACGGCGCCGGAGATCCTGCGCGACTTCGCCGGCAAGCGGCTGGATTACTTCGTCACGGGCTGGGGCACCGGCGGCACGCTCACCGGCGTGGGTGAAGTGCTCAAGGTGGCGCGCCCGGAGGTGAAGATCGTTGCCAGCGAACCCGCCGGCGCGGCATTGCTGTCGGGCAAGGAGTGGCAGCCGCATAAGATCCAGGGTTGGACGCCTGATTTCATACCCGCCGTGCTCAATCGCAGCGTGGCCGATGAGATCCTGCCCATCGACGACGTGCTGGCCCGCGACACCTCGCGCGCGTTGGCGCAGAAGGAAGGCATTTTTGTTGGCATTTCCGCGGGCGCCACCGTGGCCGCGGCCCTGCAGGTCGCCAAGGACGCACCGGAAGGCTCCGTGCTGTTGGCGATGCTGCCTGACACCGGCGAGCGTTATCTCTCCACCTTCCTGTTCGAAGGCGTCAACGAAGGCTCCGACGAGATCGAATGAACTCGTGCCAAGGCGATGTTCGCGCGAGTGGCGCGACCATCGCCTTAGCCTGCCGGGCGTTGTTGGCCCAGCGTTTCCCATTCCGCGATGAGCTTTCGGCCCACCGATGCCAGCGCGTCGATGGCCGGCAACAGTTCCCGGCCTAGCGGTGTAAGGGCGTACTCCGCCGATGGCGGCGAGGTGTGCAGCACGCGTCGGGTTACCAGCCCGCGAGTCTCCAGCTCACGCAGCCGCGCGCTGAGCACCCGGGCGGAAATTTTGGGCAGGTCGTGACGCAACTCACCGAAGCGGCGCGGTTCGCCGCTCAACGACCACACCACGTTGTGTGCCCAGGCGCCGCGCAGCAGCCGCAGTACTTCGCTGAGCGGGCAGGTGGGCCGCGGCTCGACTTTGCTTTTACGGATGGGCAGGCCCATGGCGCCTTCTGGTAACTGGATGGTTACCGCATTTTACGAGTAATCACCGGATAGGTGGTATCCAATAGTAACTTGGTATGGCTAGCATGCGCTCTCCGTCGCGACGGGATGTCCCGGCAACGGTTCCCCCACTGGAGAAAGCCCATGAAGCTCTATTACGCCCCCGGCACCTGTTCACTGTCGCCCCACATCGTTGCCCTGGAGGCGGGCATCGCGCTCGAGCTGGAAAAGGTGGATAACAAGGAAAAGCGCACGGCGAGTGGTGCGGATTACTGGCAGATCAACCCCAAGGGCTATGTGCCGGCGCTGGCGCTGGACAACGGTGAACTGCTGACCGAAGGCACCGCCATCGTGCAGTATCTGGCGGACCAGAAACCCGCCAGCGCATTGGCGCCCACCCATGGCACCCTGGCACGCTACCGCTTGCAGGAAATGCTCGGCTACATCAACTCCGAGCTGCACAAGAGCTATTCGCCGCTATTCAAGCCGGATACGCCCGACGCCGTGCGGCAGGAGCGCAAGGACTACCTGCGCAGGCGCTATGCATTGCTGGAGCAACGCCTGGCTGCGCATGACTGGCTGGTAGGTGACCACTTCAGCGTGGCGGATGCCTATCTCTTCACCGTCACCAACTGGGCCAAGCACGTGGCGCTGGATCTTTCGGACTTCCCCGCGTTGCTTGCGTTCCAGAAGCGCGTGGCCGAACGGCCGCACGTGCAGGCAGCGATGGTGGCGGAAGGGTTGATCAAGGCGGCTGCCTAAGGTGTCGGCGTGCGTGCCCTGGCCGTGGGGCGCGCATGCGGATCATGCGTCTGGTGCCTGCTTATGCGACCGGCGCATGGCGCCGGTCGACATAGACCCAGGCGGTGTCGCCGGAAGCGAGCGGCGCCAGCACACGCACATAGGCCGCCACTTCATAGGCGTCGGCCTGCGCCAGCTCCTCTTCGCTGACGACGAACGCGGTGCCGTGCACGTGCGCGTCGGCCGCGCCGGTGTGGCGATCGATAGGATGATGGGCCTTGCCGCTGGTCTTCAGCAC
>NZ_JAELTT010000352.1 GCF_016428975.1 Dyella sp. ASV21 | reverse complement strand
CCCCCCCCCCCCCCCCCCCCCCCCCCCCCCCCCCCCCCCCCCCCCCCCCCCCCCCCCCCCCCCCCCCCCCCCCCCCCCCCCCCCCCCCCCCCCCCCCCCCCCCCCCCCCCTTTTTAATGCTCCGGCGCCCACCGAGATCTACACCCGAACGTTGTCGTCGGCAGCGTCAGATGTGTATAAGAGACAGGTGCTGGGCCAGGCGATCAAGGGGCGGCGGGATCGCGTGCTGATCTCCACCAAATCCACTTTCCGCGCTGGCGAAGACCCGAATGCGGTGGGTTCCTCGCGCTATCACCTGCTCAATGCCGTCGAT
>NZ_JAELTT010000351.1 GCF_016428975.1 Dyella sp. ASV21 | reverse complement strand
CCACCCAACATTTTGAGTAGAAATGCTGTGAGAGTTCACATGAGGTGGAAGGTGGCATTAGCGGATGTCCTGATAGTGGTTGCGCTCTGCGGGCCGCTTTATGGGCTCGCCTTAGAGCGGAGCTACCAAGTGTCGCTACCGCGCTCGCCGGAGCCCCAGACTGGGCACGTAATCCCTCGAAACAATCACGGGGTGGTCGTCTACTACTCCGAGGACGAGGTATCCCAACTGCGCGATCTTTGGATGGGTGGGGCACTCGTTGGTATCGTGGGTGGGCTGATACACAAGTACAGCAAGTGACCGCTTCCGACCC
>NZ_JAELTT010000350.1 GCF_016428975.1 Dyella sp. ASV21 | reverse complement strand
CCCCCCCCCCCCCCCCCCCCCCCCCCCCCCCCCCCCCCCCCCCCCCCCCCCCCCCCCCCCCCCCCCCCCCCCCCCCCCCCCCCCCCCCCCCCCCCCCCCCCCCCCCCCCCTTTTTAATGATCCGCCGCCCACCGAGATCTACACCCGAACGTTGTCGTCGGCAGCGTCAGATGTGTATAAGAGACAGGTCAAGGGCGGGCTGCTCATGATCTCTGAGACTGCGGTCTGGGCAGACGATCGGCCTTGCAGGATCACCTTGCGCGCGTAGTCGCGTTCGGAAACGATGCCTACCAGCCTATCGCCGCGCATCACCA
>NZ_JAELTT010000349.1 GCF_016428975.1 Dyella sp. ASV21 | reverse complement strand
CCCCCCCCCCCCCCCCCCCCCCCCCCCCCCCCCCCCCCCCCCCCCCCCCCCCCCCCCCCCCCCCCCCCCCCCCCCCCCCCCCCCCCCCCCCCCCCCCCCCCCCCCCCCCCTCTTTAATGCTCCGGCGCCCACCGAGATCTACACCCGAACGTTGTCGTCGGCAGCGTCAGATGTGTATAAGAGACAGGCGCCGGACTGGCCGCGCGCAGGTCATGGCGGCTCAGGCCGTGACGGGCCAGCCGTGACATCGGCAAGGCCAGGCGGTCGCGCTCGGCGTCCTCCTCCAGGCGCAGCAGGGCGAACAGCAGGTGCGA
>NZ_JAELTT010000348.1 GCF_016428975.1 Dyella sp. ASV21 | reverse complement strand
CCCCCCCCCCCCCCCCCCCCCCCCCCCCCCCCCCCCCCCCCCCCCCCCCCCCCCCCCCCCCCCCCCCCCCCCCCCCCCCCCCCCCCCCCCCCCCCCCCCCCCCCCCCCCTTTTTTAATGATCCGGCGCCCACCGAGATCTACACCCGAACGTTGTCGTCGGCAGCGTCAGATGTGTATAAGAGACAGGGCCCGGACTGTTCCACAGCGCGATGGCCGCCAGGTTCGGCTGCAACCGGCGTACCGTCCGCGCACTGTCCAGCACGGCCAGGTAATTGAACTCGTTGCCGAGAAATTCCAGCGGCTCCACACCAAG
>NZ_JAELTT010000347.1 GCF_016428975.1 Dyella sp. ASV21 | reverse complement strand
CCCCCCCCCCCCCCCCCCCCCCCCCCCCCCCCCCCCCCCCCCCCCCCCCCCCCCCCCCCCCCCCCCCCCCCCCCCCCCCCCCCCCCCCCCCCCCCCCCCCCCCCCCCCCCCCCCTTTTCCACCCACAACCCGCCAACCGAGATTCGGTCACGGGTCTCGTGGGCTCGGAGATGTGTATAAGAGACAGCGCTCGCTCCGTCTGGAAAGCGATGACCGAGGGACGCTCCGGCATCGGCCCGATTCATCACATCCTGCCCGGCCAGTTGCGCAACGGCGGCATCGCCGCCGAAGTCACCGACTACGACCCGGCCAAC
>NZ_JAELTT010000346.1 GCF_016428975.1 Dyella sp. ASV21 | reverse complement strand
CCCCCCCCCCCCCCCCCCCCCCCCCCCCCCCCCCCCCCCCCCCCCCCCCCCCCCCCCCCCCCCCCCCCCCCCCCCCCCCCCCCCCCCCCCCCCCCCCCCCCCCCCCCCCCCCCCCTTTCCACCCCCAACCCGCCAACCGAGATTCGGTCACGGGTCTCGTGGGCTCGGAGATGTGTATAAGAGACAGGTCATGCACTGCCTGCATCAACGCCCGGGCTAGCGCGATAGCGTCCTCCTCTCGCAAGGACAGCGAGGCGGGACCCATCACCAGTTGGACCGCGGTATCGCACGCCGGCAAACCGGAGCCGACCACC
>NZ_JAELTT010000345.1 GCF_016428975.1 Dyella sp. ASV21 | reverse complement strand
CCCCCCCCCCCCCCCCCCCCCCCCCCCCCCCCCCCCCCCCCCCCCCCCCCCCCCCCCCCCCCCCCCCCCCCCCCCCCCCCCCCCCCCCCCCCCCCCCCCCCCCCCCCCCCCTTTTTAATGATCCGGCCACCACCGAGATCTACACCCGAACGTTGTCGTCGGCAGCGTCAGATGTGTATAAGAGACAGGCCCATGTACGCGGTAACGACGGCCGCCACGCGTTGCTGATCGATTGCAGCGCAAACGAAGCGGTCGCCTCGCGCTACGCCGAATGGCTGGCGGCCGGCATGCACGTGGTGACACCCAACAAACTC
>NZ_JAELTT010000344.1 GCF_016428975.1 Dyella sp. ASV21 | reverse complement strand
CCCCCCCCCCCCCCCCCCCCCCCCCCCCCCCCCCCCCCCCCCCCCCCCCCCCCCCCCCCCCCCCCCCCCCCCCCCCCCCCCCCCCCCCCCCCCCCCCCCCCCCCCCCCCCTTTTTAATGACACGGCGCCCACCGAGATCTACACCCGAACGTTGTCGTCGGCAGCGTCAGATGTGTATAAGAGACAGGACGCCAGAACGCACGAGCGGCTTCTTCGTAACCAGGCAGGTCCCCGGCCATGGTGAGCATGAAGCGATCGAGCGCCTCGCCTGCGAGGCGCGCGCGATCGCGTCCCACGCTTTCGCGACGCGCTTC
>NZ_JAELTT010000047.1 GCF_016428975.1 Dyella sp. ASV21 | reverse complement strand
GATTTCGATCAACGCTGGGGCTGGATCAAAAGCGGCGAAGGCGAACTGCCGCCGAACGTCCTATGGAGCAACTGCTTCACACCCGAAGCCTACGACAAACTCAAACGCCACCACGCCGCCCTCAGTTTCTGGGAAGACGCCCAGGCCGACGGGCTCACGCTGGACAAGACCCACTACCACTTCCATCCCGCAGTGTTCGTGGAGGTGTTTAGGAAGTGTGGGTGGTTGAGCGAGAGTGAGTTGACGCAGTTGTTGCCGATGAGTGCGATGCGGCCCAGCGGCCATGGATGGGTGTCGGAGCCGGTGACGCTTACAGACCGTCGAAAGAAGGTGATAAAGGAGAACCGCGTTGAGCTCAATAACGCCTTGCGCAAGTTCGGCATTTCTTCCACACCCCTGCGGATGGCAGCGTTCTTCGGCAACGCGACCCAAGAAACGCAATGGTTCGATAAGCTTTACGAAGGAAATACCACCGCGTGGTATCAGCCGTGGGATGGGCGCGGATTGCTGCAATTGACCTTGCCCGACAACTACATCAAGTACTGGCGTTTTCGTGGGCGCACCATCAGCCAGGCACTCAAGACCGCGCTCAATGCCGCTGCGGTCAAAGCACGAAGCGAGCGCAAGAGCGATGCGTTGCAGGATGCCAGACATCCGGAGCTGACGGCGGAGATCATTCAGTGGCGCGGCCAAGTTTCCGATGGACAGTACGATCCAACTCAAAGTGCCGGTGCCTACTGGGCCTGGACCGGTGCCGCGAGGTTTGCCGATGAATCGCCGGTGATGCAGCGCGAAATCCAAATCGTCAGTAACGTGGTGCACGTCTACTACCGCTGCGAATCCTTCGGGCAAGTGGCGGCAACCGTGAATTTCGGTAGCCCTCAAAAGGACACGCGCAACATCGCCAAGGTCAACGGCATCGTGGCGCGCTACCAGGCATACGCCAATGCCCTGGTGGTGCTGATGGATGACACCGTGATCTTCCCCTATACGGAAGGGTTCACGGCCACTGTCCCTGAGGGTTTTGAACGGAGAAAGCCGTGATGAATAGACGTACCCTGATAGCCACCGTGCTGGTCTGTGTTTCGACCATCGCCTGCAGCAAGCAGCCCGATGCACCGCAGGTAGTGGTGAGAGATGTGGCTTTTGATAAGTGCCATTTCACAATGCGTGACACCTACAACGGCCGCCTCAGCGCGGCTACCGATGGAGGGGCGCCACGAATTGCAAACTATCACGGGACCATCAACCCCAAAGCGCACCATCCGTTTGATACGTGGATTCAATTCAGTTGCGAGCATTCGGCGACGGCGAAGACGTACCTGGAAAGCGCCAGCATTAAGTTGACCCCTCGCGGATGGGTCTTGGATACGTCCAAGGAGGACCCTGCCTTCCCGAGTCCCCGAACAACGTTCTACGCACTACACGGAAGCGGTTGGGAAGGCGCCGGAACAACGCAGGACGATACGGATGGCGACGAGACTAGGCGTACGCGCGCCTTCAATTTCTGCATTCCGCATGAGCAGCTCGCACTTTGCGGTTCGATCCAGAACGTGGCTTACCTGATGTGGCCCAAGGAAACAACGCTTCCGCAGGTCATCAAGTTGCTAGAGAGCATCGAGTTCATTGACACGCCCGTACCCGCTAGCTCATCGAGCAGCCCGTGAATCCAGATCGTCAGTATTGCCCGAGGGATATGAGCGGAGGAAATCGTGATGAGTGATAAAACGATATGGGCGGCTCTCTTGTATTGCTTGTCAATGACTGCCTGCGCTAAACAGCAAGACGTCATTCATGCCATTGATATCGAATACTCGTTTGACGCCTGCCATTTTCGATTGAAAGACCCTTATCACGGGAGAACCACAGGCCCCAATGGAGCCGCGTACTTTGCCAACATCAGCCCCAAAGCTGAGCATCGTTATGAGACATGGATTCAGTTCAGTTGCCAGAATCCGGCGACCGCGAAAACGTACTCCGATCGCGCCGGTATGCAAATGACACCCAAAGGCTGGACCATCGATCCATCACCAGACAATCTCGGCATCAAAGAACAACACACAACGTTCTACCCTTTGCACGGCCAAGGATGGGAGGGTGGCGGCGTCACCCAGGACGACATCAATGGGGACGAAGACAGGCGTTCGCGGTCTTTTAATTTCTGCATTCCCCACGGACAGCTCGCACTGTGCGGCTCGGTACAAACCGTGACCTATCTCAAATGGCCCAAGGAAACGACGCTTCCGCAGGTCATCAAGTTGCTAGAGAGCATCGAGTTCATCGACACGCCCACACCCGCTAGCTCATCGAGCAGTCCGTGAATCCAGATCGTCAGTAACGCGGTGCTCGTCTACTGACGCTGCGAATCCTTCGGGCAAGTGGCGGCAACCGTGAATTTCGGTAGCCCTCAAAAGGACGCGCGCAACATCGCCAAGGTCAACGGCATCGTGGCTCTATACCGGTCATATGCGAACGCCCTCGAACAACCCGGCCTGGGCCGGGCTGTCGTGGTCATCAATCGCCGCGCCGGATATGCGCGCCCGGGGCTTCGGCCCCGGGGCGTTTTACTTCATGTCCTGCGATTTGGCTTGCTGCGCCAGATGCGCCGGCGCGAGGTCATCGCTGGACCAACCGCCGCCCAACGCGCGCACCAGGCCCACGCTGGCGCGCAGCTGGCTGGTCTGCAGGCCGAGCAAGGTGAGGTGGGCATCGAGCGACGCCACCTGCGCCGTCACCACGTCGAGGTAGCTGTTGGCGCCCTGCTTGTAGAGCGCCATCGACAATTTGAGCGTGCGGTCGGCCGCCGTGGTCGCATCCTGCTGGTCCACCAGGGCGCTGCCGAAGTTCTTCAACTGCGACTGGTTGTCTTCCACCTGCTGGAAGGCGGTGAGCACGGTGCCGCGATAGTGCGCGCTGGCCTCGTCGAACGCGGCATGCGCGGCGGCGACTTCAGCACGGCGGCGACCGCCATCGAACACATTCATCAATAGACTCGGCCCCAATGCCCATACCTGGCTGGGCGCCGTGAGCAGGTTGCCCCACGCGCCGCTGGAAAAGCCGCTGCCCGCGCTCAAGTTGAGCGACGGAAAGAAAGCCGAGCGCGCCACGCCGATCTGCGCATTGGCCTCCGCCGTGCGCCGCTCGGCGGCGGCGATATCCGGGCGACGTTGCAGCAACGTGGAGGGCAAGCCCACCGGAATCACCGGCAAGTTCGGCAGATCCGTCTTGGGATCGAGCGCGAAGCTCGACGCCGGCTGCCCCACCAGCACCGCAATGGCATGCTGCAACACATCGCGCTGCGCCTTGGTCTGCGAGAGCTGCGAGCGCGTGGAGGAGAGCTGCGTCTGTGCGCGATCCACATCCAGGCCGGATACCGCGCCACCTGCTTGCAGCGTCTTGGTGAGCTGCAACGCGCGCTCATAAGCGTCCACGCTCTTTTGCAGCAGATCGATCTGGCGATCCAGGCCCAGCAGCACGAGATAGCTGTCAGCCAGCGAGGCTTCCAGGCTTAAGCGCACCGAGGCCAGATCCGCCGCCGACGCCTGCATGGAAGCGCGCCCTGCTGCCACGTTGTCGTGTACGCGGCCCCACAGGTCCACTTCATACGAGGCCTGCCCCGTCAGCGAGTACTGGTTGTAGTACTCCGGCGAGGTCGCGCCATGCAACGGCGCATTCAAGGATTGGCGATTGCGCTGCGCGCCCGCGCCCAGGGAGACCTGCGGAAAGAGATCGGCGCGCACCTGGGCGAGGAAGTCGCGCGATTGCTCATAGCTTGCGAGCGCTGCGGCCAGATCGGCGTTATGCGCGAGCAATTGCTGCTCCAGATCGTCCAGCCGCGTATCGCCATAGAGTTTCCACCAGCCTTCGCGCGGCAGTTGATCCGCCGGTGCGGCCGAGGTCCACGGGCCGGCGTTCTGGTAGCTGGCATCCACCGGCGCTTGCGGCGGTTTGTATGCGGGGGCCATCGAGCAGGCGCCGAGCGCCAGCGTCGAGCCGATCAGCAATGCGAGCGTCTTAGACTTTCTCATGGGGCTTCGCCGCCGGCTGCGGGTTCTTGGCGATGCGCACCTGATCGCCACTGGCCAGACCATCGGGCGGATTGACGATCACCCGATCGCTGCTGCTCAGACCCGAGCCCAATTCGATGGTTTTGCCGTAATCGCGACGGATCGTGACGGTCTTGAACTGCACATGGTCGTCGCTATCGAGCGTGGCCACATGCAACCCCTTGTCGTCGAAGATCAGCGCTTCGGCCGGTACGCGCACGCCTTGCGTATCGGCGACCAGGTTGAAGCTCACGCTGGCGTAGCTGCTCGGCAGCAGGCGCCCATCGGGATTATCCACCACCAGCTGCACCAGGGTGGTGCCAGAGGTTGGCGTGATCGAGCGCGCATCCGCCTCAACCTTGGCGGTGAAGGTTTTGCCCGGGTATTCGGGCACGGTCAGCGTGGCTTGGTCACCGCGATGGATGCCCGGTGCATAGACCTGCGGCACACGCACATATACGCGCAGCTTGCTGGTGTCCGCCACGGTGAACATGGGCGTGCCGCTGCTGTCCGCCGTCACCAAAGCACCCACATCGGTGTTGCGTGCGGTGAGGCGCCCATCGAACGGCGCCACGATACGAGCGTACGACTTGAGTGCCTTCAGGCGATCGAGATTGGCCTGCGCCGCGGTGACCTGTGCCTGTTTGGCGGCAAGATCACCGTTGTACTGATCCACCGATTGCTGCGATACCGAATCCGGATCCGTCGCGTGCAGCACCTGCCAGCGCTTGGCGGTGGTGGCCGCAAGCGAGGCGTTGGCGCGGGCAGTGGCGACATCCGCCTGGGCCTGCAGCAGCTGCTGGTCGAGGTCCGGCGTATCGATGACGGCAAGCAGGTCGCCCGCCTTCACCGGCGCACCGATGTCCTTGTTCCAGGATTTCAGATAACCGCTGGTGCGTGCATAGATGGGTGCATTGGTGAACGCATCCATCTGTGCCGGCAACTCCAGCGGCGCCTTGCCGTCGATGGCGTCGGGGTGCGACACCACGACGGAAGGAATGGCCTGCTCGTCGGTCCACTGTCGCAGGTTGCGCGCATGGGAGATGCGCACACCCACGCCAATCACCACGATGGAGCCGAACAGGACCGCACCGATCAGGGCGGCCAGACGCAGGCGACGCGGCGACAGCGAAGTCTCCGGAAGCGGGGTGAGATGCTCAGACATGGACAGGCTCTCCGGCAGTGACGGCCGAATCAGACGCGCGGCCACGCCGCGCATGCACGATGGAAAAGACGACAGGAACAAAGATCAACGTGGCGGTGGTGGCGAACAGCAGGCCGCCGATCACCGCGCGGCCCAGCGGCGCATTCTGCTCACCGCCATCGCCCAGGCCCAGCGCCATCGGCACCATGCCGATGATCATGGCGAGCGCGGTCATCAACACCGGACGGAAGCGCACAAAGCCCGCTTCGCGCGCGGCCAGCGTGGCATCGCCGTGCACATCCAGGCGTTCGCGACAGAAGCTCACCACCAGCACCGAGTTGGCGGTTGCCACGCCCATGCACATGATGGCGCCCGTCAGCGCGGGCACCGACAAGGTGGTACCGGTGACGAACAGCATCCACACAATGCCGGCCAAGGCCGCGGGCAGCGCGGTGACGATGACGAACGGATCGGACCACGACTGGAAGTTCACCACGATCAGCAGATACACCAGTACACCCGAACCGAGCAGCCCCAGAAGCAAACCGGAGTAGGCATCGTTCATGGTCTGAACCTGGCCCAGCAAGGCCACGTTGGCGCCCTTGGGCTTGGCCGAAGCGGTGTCCTTGAGCAGCTTCTGGATATCCGCCGATACCGCGCCGAGGTCGCGCCCCTGCGTGGTGGCGAAAATCTCTACCATCGACTGGATGTTGTACTGGCTGACCACGATGTTGCTATGCGAGCGCGTGATGTCCGCCAGTGCGCCCAACACCTGCGGACTACCGCCGCTCTTGGCGGTGATGGGCAAATTGCTCAGCGACGCCAGCGAGTCGAGACGGTACTGCGGCACCTGCGCCGAGATGGGATAGGTCACGCCGTTATCCGGATTCAGCCAGTACGTGGGCGACACCTGCGCCGTACCGGAGAGATCGGCTACCAGGCTGCTGGTGACGTCCGCTTCGGTCAGCCCCAGCAATTGCGCACGTGTGCGATCCACGTTGATATGAAACGCCGGCTCGGCCTGCGATTGCTGGATGCGCGCATCCGCCACGCCCGGGATCTTGCGGATCTTGTTGAGCAACAGGTTGGCGTAGTCGAAGTTCTGGCTCAGGTGGAAACCGCGTATCTGCAAATCGATCGGCGCGGGCGAGCCGAAGTTCAGGATCTGGCTGACGATGTCCGCCGGCGGGAACGAGAATGTGGTGCCCGGGAACAGGCGGGGCAGCTTCTCGCGCAGGATGCGTACGTACTCGGCGCTGGGGCGGTGGCCTTCCTTCAGCGAGATCTGGATATCTCCATCCTGTTCGCCGACTTCGCCGGTGTTGTTGTAGATGGTGTTGATCGAGCTGCTGTACAGGCCGATGTTATCGACCATCGCCTCGAGCTCGTTCGGCGGAATCACCTGACGAACGGCTTTTTCGATATCGGCGAACTCGGCCGCGGTCACTTCCACGCGCGTACCCACCGGGGCGCGGGCGTGCACCAGGATCTGGCCGCCATCGACATCAGGGAAGAAATTGCTGCCCAGGCCCGGCAACAAGGCAAACGAGAGCAGCACAAAACCCAGGAAGCCAATCACGAACACTTTGCGATGCTGCAGGGCCAGGTCCAGCAGGCCGCTATAGCCGGCACGAATGCGCTCGAAGCGATCGACGAAACCGCGCTGGAAGCGGCCCAGCGCCGTCTTCGGCGGCGGCAGCGGCAGATGCTGGCCATGCTCGTCGGTGGTCTTCGGATAGGCATGCAGCAGGTACTTGGCCATCGTCAGCACCAGCGTTCGCGACAGGATGAACGAGAAGATCATCGCAAAGATCACCGCCTCGGCCATCGGCACGAACAGGAAGCGTGCCACGCCCGGCAGGAAGAACATCGGCACGAACACGATACAGATGCACAGCAGCGAGACGAAGGCCGGCACCACGATCTGCGCCGAGCCGTCGACGATGGCGGTCACCACGTCCTTGCCCTGCTCCAGATGCCAGTTGATGTTCTCGATGGTCACGGTGGCTTCGTCCACCAGGATGCCCACCGCCAGCGCCAGACCACCCAGCGTCATGATGTTGAGCGTCTGGCCGATGGCCGACAGCGTGAACACCGAGCCCAGCACCGCCAGCGGGATCGATGTGGTGATGATCAGCGTGGAACGCCAGCTACCGAGGAACAGCAGAATCATCAAGCTGGTCAGCGCCGCCGCGATGATGCCCTCGCGCACCACGCCATCGATGGAGGCGCGCACGAACACCGATTGGTCACCAATCGGCGACACGGTGAGTTCATCCGGCAAAGCCTCCTTCATGCCGGCGAGCTTCTCGCGCACGCCGGCCACGATGGCAAGCGTGGACGTGGAGCCATTCTTCAGCACCGAGAGCAACGTGGAACGCACGCCGTCCACATGCACCACGTTGGTCTGCGGCGGGCTGCCGTCGCGCACATGCGCCACGTCGCGGATATAGATAGTGGTGCCGTTGACGCTCTTGATCGGCAGGTCTTCCAGTTCCTGCACATGGACGGCCGCGTTGTTCAGCTCCATCACGTATTCGTACTTGCCGATCTTCTGCGTGCCGATCGGGCTTATCTGCTGCTGCGCGGCCAGCGCATTGGCCACATCCTGCGCAGACAACCCGCGCGCCTGCAGCGCTGCCGGGTCCACGTCGAACTGGATCTGGCGCGTCTTGCCGCCAAACGGATACGGAATAGCCGCCCCTGGCACCGTCACCAATTGCGGGCGCAACAGGTTCAGACCCAGATCGCTCAGCTGCTGCTCGGACAGCCCCTTCCCCGACAGCGCCAGCTGCAGGATCGGCACCGTCGAGGCGTTGTAGTTGACGATCAGCGGCGGCGTCGCGCCGGCCGGCATCTGCTTGAGCAGGGTCTGCGCAATGGCCGTTACCTGGGCATTGGCGACGGCAATGTTCACGCCCGGCTGAAAGAAGATCTTGGTGATGCCCATACCATTGATCGATTCCGACTCGATGTGCTCGATGTCGTTGACCGTGGTAGTGAGCGTGCGCTCGAACGGCGTGTTCATGCGTCCGGCCATCTGGTCGGGCGTCATGCCGGTGAACTGCCAGGACACCGCAATCACCGGGATGTTGATCTCCGGGAAGATGTCCGTGGGCGTGCGTACCGCCGACATGACACCGGCGATAAGGATCAACAGCGCGAAAACAACAAAGGTATAGGGCCGCGTAAGCGCGATCCGGACGATGCCAAGCATGCGGGGGATTTCCGTGCGCGAAATGATGCGTCGCGGCAAATTTTCGCACGGGCTTGATGCGCGCAGATCATCCGTGCGCATGAAGATATTTTCATGTTACGGCCGACGGATCGGTCAAGCCGTGGCGGGCGTGACTTCCGGCACGGTACGCGACAGGCAGGTGCCGGGCTTCTCGCCCGGCGCCAGCGCATAGCAATACAAAGTGAGGCGTGCGCCGGTACTGCTTGCCTCACCGATATCCAGCGCGTAGCCGTGCAGGCGCACGATCGCACTGACGATACTCAGGCCCAGCCCCGAGCCCGCCGTGGTGCGGGTGTTGTCGCCGCGATAGAAGCGACGCGTCACGGCGTCGCGCTCGTCGGCGGGAATACCAGGGCCACTATCGATGATGTCCACTCGCGGACCGCGCTTGTCCATGCTGGCGCGCAGCTTTACCGCACCACCCGGCGGGGTGAACTTGATCGCGTTACCGACCAGATTGGCCAACGCCTCGAACAGCAGATGTGCATCGGCGCGCACCGGCGCCAGCGACTGCAGCTCCAGCTCGAACGGCTGGCCGCGATCTTCCGCCACCGGTGCGTAGAACTCGTGCACCTGCCGCAGTACCTGGCCGATATCCACTTCATCGAAGCAGGCTGCGCGATGGCGATCCTCCAGCTCCGATACGCGCAGCAAGGCGCGGAACCGCAGCAATACGGCGTCGATATCCACCAGGCAGGCTTCCACCAGCCCGGCCTCCGGCTGGCCCTCCAATTGCTGCTGCGTCCGATACAGTCGAGCGCGCAGGCGCGTGAGCGGCGTACGCAGGTCGTGGGCGATGTTGTCGCATACGCCTTTCACTTCATTCATCAGGCGCTCGATCTCGCCCAACATGGTATTGACGATGCCCGCCAGCTGATCGAGTTCGTCGCCGCGCCGGCTGACCGGCAGGCGCTTGGACAGATCGCCTTGACGAATCGGGTCGGTGGCTGCCTGAAGGGTGCGAATGCGCTTCTCCGGCCCGCGGCGAAGCAGGAAGCCGCCCAGCAGGCCCGGAATGATGGTCAATGACACACCCCACAGCAGGGCGCGACGAATGATCGCGCCGATGCCATCGATGGTGCTGGTGTCCTTGGCGATCACCAGGATGTCGCCATTGGGCAGCGTGTTCGCCAATCCGCGCGCCCGCACGCGCTCGGCATCGCGATCGGGGCGCGGCAACCCATGTTGCAGCAAATGCACCTGACCGTCGCGCGGCAATGAGCTGGGCAGGTGATCGATGTTGCCCGCCAGCGGCTGGTGGTCACGATCGAACAGGCCCACCGACATGATGCCGTGCGGATCGATGGCCGCCGCGGCGTCCACGGTTGTGGGCAGGCGCTCGGGATCGGTCGAGGCCATGTAGTGCATGCGCTGCACCAGCATCTGGTCGATCACGGTATTGAGGTAGCGCGTGGTTTCCCACTGGATCACCCCGACCAGCACGAAGCCCCAAAAGGCGAACAGCGCGCCATAGATCAGGATCAGCCGCGAGATGGCCGAATGCCAGGCGTTCGGTCGCGTATTCATGAGGTCACCGTCGTCTCGCGGGCCGCCAGCATGTAGCCGGTGCCGCGTACCGTATGGATCAGGGCCGTCTGGCCGGCGCCATCGATCTTTCGGCGCAGGCGGGCGATGTGCACGTCGATCACGTTGGTACCCGGATCGAAATGAAAACCCCACACCGTCTCGAAGATCATGCTGCGGGTGAGCACCTGGCCGCTGTTGCGCATGAGAAATTCCAACAGGCGGTATTCGGTGGGCAGCAGGGTCAGCGGCTGGCCGCCGCGATAGGCCACATGGCTGACCAGGTCCAGCTCCAGATCGGCCACGCGCAAGCGCTGTGCTGCCTGGGGCTGGCGACGGCGCAGCAGGACTTCCGCCCGCGCGGACATTTCATCGGGCGCGAACGGTTTGGTGAGGTAGTCGTCGCCGCCGGCGCGCAGGCCGCGCACGCGCTCGTCAACGTCGCTGAGCGCGCTGATCATCAGCACCGGTGTATCCACCTGTGCACGACGCAGCTCCGCAACCACGTCGATGCCGTCCAGACCGGGCAGCATGCGATCGAGCGTGATGAGGTCGTAGTCGTTCTGCAGCGCCAGGGTCAGGCCCTGGCGGCCATCGCCCACCCACTCGGCCTGCAAGCCGTGCACGTTGAGCTCGGCGACGATTTCGCGCGCCGTGGTTTCGTCGTCTTCGATGACCAGCACTCGGGGCATGACAGAAAGGTCAGGCAAATCCGGTCCAAGGGTACGGAGCCAGCCCTGGTTCCGCATAAAGCCAAACGGCCCCTAAGGGGCCGTTGGCATGTTACGCCGTTTGCTTGAATCAGGCGGCGAAGAGGCCGCGCATCTTCTTCATGGCATTGGCCTCGACCTGACGGATGCGTTCGGCGGATACGCCGTACTCATCGGCCAGATCCTGCAGCGTGGCCTTATCTTCGTTGAGCCAGCGGCGCTGGATGATGTCGCGCGAACGCTCGTCCAGCTTCTGCAGCGCATTCGACAGCGTGTCGAGCTGGTTATCGGCCTGGTCGGCGTCGGCCACGTTCTCGTACGGGTCGGCACCTTCGTCGATCAGGAACGCTTCCGGCGCCGGCTTGGCATCTTCGTCGGCATCGGCCGGGGCTTCGAAGCCAATGTCGCGACCGGACAGACGCGATTCCATTTCGCGCACGGTCGCTTCCGGCACGCCCAGATCCTTGGCCACGGTGCGCACTTCTTCAGCGTTCATCCAGCCCAGGCGCTTCTTGCTCTTGCGCAGGTTGAAGAACAGCTTGCGCTGCGCCTTGGTCGTGGCGACCTTGACGATGCGCCAGTTGCGCAGGATGAACTCGTGCATTTCGGCACGGATCCAATGCACCGCGAAGCTCACCAGACGCACGCCCTGGTCAGGGTCGAAGCGCTTGACGGCCTTCATCAGGCCGATATTGCCTTCCTGGATAAGGTCGGCGATCTGCAACCCGTAGCCGCTGTAGCCGCGGGCCACGTGAACCACGAAGCGCAGATGCGACATCACCAGCTGGCGAGCCGAGGCAAGGTCGTTTTCTTCGTTGTAGCGACGCGACAGCGTCTGCTCTTCATCTTGGCTGAGCACCGGAATCCGGTGGACCGCTGCGATATAGGCATCCAGACTGCCGACGACACTCGGCACCGGCAGGTTGGCGGTCACCAAAGCTTGAGACATGTGTGGAACCTCCTGAATGAGGGATCAGCTTAGCACTCGGATACTAAGAGTGCTAAAGGCACCGGCAAGTTCCGGCGCCTTTGATGAACTGAATAGTACAGGAATTTAGGCCGCCCGTCCAGCGGGCTTCCCAGGGGAGGTTGCACTATGGTCCGGCCGCGGTTCAGGTCCTGTGAAAGGCCTGTTCAGCCCAGCTCGGCCCGCGGCGGCAACGACCAATCGATGGGCGCCAGCCCGCGGCTTTCCAGGTACTGGTTGGCCGCCGAGAAGTGCCCGCAGCCGATAAAACCGCGGTGTGCCGATAAAGGAGATGGGTGTACCGAGCGCAAAACGCAATGCCGGCCGCTATCGATCAGCTGGCCTTTGCGCTGGGCGTAGGAGCCCCAGAGCATGAACACCAGCCCTTCCCGCTCCCGGTTCAGGGCGTCGATGGCTGCATCGGTGAAACCCTCCCAGCCCTTGCCCTGGTGCGAGGCGGCCATGCCTTGCTGGACGGTGAGCACGGCGTTGAGCAGGAGCACGCCGCGGTCGGCCCAGGGGGTGAGGCAGCCGTGATCGGGCACCGGGAAACCCAGGTCGCGCTTGATCTCCTTGAAGATGTTCTGCAGCGATGGCGGAGCCGGCACACCGGGCCTTACCGAGAAACACAACCCGTGCGCCTGGTTCGGGCCGTGATACGGGTCCTGACCAAGCATGACCACGCGCACCGCCTCGAACGGGGTGTGGTCGAAGGCGGCGAAGATTTCCGGGCCTTGGGGGTAGAGCACCTTGCCGGCCTGCTTCTCCTCACGCAGAAATTCCGACAGCGCGCGCATGTCCGGGCGGGCCAGGTAGTCGCCGATGCGCTCCTTCCAGGAGGGCTCCAGCTTTACGCGATCATCGGTCATGCCGCTTCACCGTGTTCACGCAGGTGCTGCGACACGCGCAACTGGAACAACAGCTTGGTCATCAATAACTTTTCCTCAATGGGCTTTTCCACCAGGTCGTTGGCGCCCGCGCGCAGCAGGGCGGCCTGGTTGGCGGGGTTCTCGTCGCCCGTCATCACCAGCACCGGCAGTCGGCCCTTGCCGTAGCCGTAGTCGCGGCGGATGCGCTCGAGCAGATCGCCGCCCGTGAGTTCGCCCTTCAGGCTAACGTCGGTAAGCACGATATCTGCCCCCACCCGCCCCTGCTCCTTGGCCGTTTCCAGCAGGGCCAGAGCGTCCTCGGCGCTGATCACGTGGCGCACGGTGAGGCCGTGCTTTTCCAGGATGCGCCGCGTGGCCAGGGCAACCACCCGGCTGTCCTCGACATAGAGCACTTCGCCTTCGGCCGAATCCTGCGGCCGCACGTAGCCGCGAATGAACTCGGCCAGCGCCTGGAATCCCAGCGACTTGTCGAAGTAATCGGTAACGTGCTCGCCCAGCGTGCGGTTGTGCAGGCGATCATCCACGTCGCCGGACACCACCACGATGGGCACATAGGCCTGGGCCGCCGATTCGCGCACGTGACGCGCCAGCTCAAGGCCGTCCACGTCGGGCAGGCGCAGGGCGATGGTAATGAAATCGAAGGCGCCGCCGTCCAGCAGCTCACGCGCCTGGGCACCGCTGCCAGCGCCGACCACCTCGGCCTCAGGCAACTCGGCCTTCAGCACGCGCGCGATCAACTGGCGCACCACTTTGGAACCGTCCACCACTAATACACGCGGCGCGGTTCCGATCACACGACTACTGAAGCTTCCGCTCATCCCCTGTATCCACGTCTAGGCCGGCCATCCCTGACGGCGCTCGTATCGGCGCACCCTCCCTGCGCCTTGAAGCCCAACGCCGGCTTACCGCGCCCACCCTCGCACGACCACGCGTGGGCAGGCGTGCGCCGGTGCACGGTTCAGGCCGCCTTGCGCAGCTGCCAGGCGCTGACCAGGCGCGCGCCCAGCCAGCCAAGCACGGCCGCTGCTACGGGCACCGCACCGAGCAACCACAACGGCAGCACATCGATGTGCAGCTTGCCGGCGTAGACCTGCCCCAGGCGCGCCACCGGATCGGCCAGTGCCAGCTCCACCAGCACGGCAAAGCCCGCGGCAAGCACGCCGCTGAACAGGCCATACCAGATACCGGCGTAAAGATAAGGACGGCGCACGAATGCCCGGCTTGCGCCCACCAGCATCAGCACACCGATCTCCTCGCTGCGGCTGGCAATGTCCACGCGTACCGTATTGCCCACCACCAGCAGCACCGCCAAGGCGAGCAGCGCGGCCAGAATAAGCACCGCGCGTTGGCCCACGCCCAGCAAGGCCTCCAGGCGCTGACGCCAGGTGCCGGCATCCTGCACCTGATCCACGCCGGAAAGACCATGCATGTCGCTCACCAGGCGATCCACGCTGTCGGCGCTGGCATCCGCCTTGGGCTGTACCTCCAGCACATAGGGCAACGGATTGCTGTCCAGCGTGTGCAGCGCACCGGAGAAGCCCTGCATCTTGGCCAGCTCGTCCATGCCCTGCTCGGGGGTTTTCACCGCCACGGCCGACACCTCCGGGCGCTCGCGCAGCTGCTTGGCCATGAGATGGGCCGACGCGGCGCTCTGTCCGGGCTGCAGGAACACGCTGATGGTCTGGTTCTGGCCCATCGCCTCGCCCATCTTCTGCACGTTGCCCAGCAACAGATAGAAGGTGAGCGGCAACGCCAGCGCAATGGCCATCACCGCCACGGTCAGCAAGGTGCCGACCGGGCGCGACATCAACCGGCGCAGGCTCGCGGCCGCACTCCAGCCATGATGCTCGCGCCAGCTCGCCACCGGGCGCGGGCGATGGCGACCGCCGCGCGAATGCGGCTCGGACAACAACGGGCTCTCGTTGAGCGGAATCTCCGGCTGCGTATTCACAGCACCTCCTGTGCGGCCACATCGGCAACCAGGCGCCCGTGATCGAGCACCACCACGCGCTTTCTCATGCGCTTGATCAGCGGCAGATCGTGGCTGGCGATCAACACGGTGGTGCCGATCGCCTGAAATTCGGCGAACAGGTCCATGATCTCCACCGCCAGCGAGGGATCGAGATTGCCGGTAGGTTCATCGGCAATCAGCAGCATCGGCTTGGCGACAATGGCCCGGGCGATACCCACGCGCTGCTGCTCACCGGCGGACAACGTGGCCGGCAACTGGCGCTCATAGGCCAGCAAGCCCACCTTTTCCAGCGCCGCGCGCACGCGCCTGGCACGCTCAACGGGCGCCATGCCGCCGATCATCAGCGGCAGTTCGACATTGGCGAACACGGTGCGGTCCATCAACAGGCGATGATCCTGGAACACCATGCCCAACCGGCGGCGCAGCTTGGGAATGCCCGCGCGCCCCACCTTGGCGAGGTTCTGCCCGTCCAGCGTGATAACGCCGTGCGAGGGGCGCTCGATCAGCCCGAGGAGTTTGAGCAGGGTGCTTTTACCGGCCCCGGAGTGACCGGTGACGAACGCCATCTCGCCAGCCCCCACTTCAAAAGAGAGCTGCGACAAGGCCTCGTGGCCGCCTTCATAGCGCTTACTGACTTGGTCGAAGCGGATCACCGCGTATCCCCGATCCCAGATACCGACAAGGATAAGGGATGCACGCTTGAAGGTCAGGGGCTTATTTCTGATAAGGCTGCCGGGATTCAGCCCACGACAGCCTTACGCCATTGCAACGCCGTGCGGCGATGTGCTCAGCGACCGGTGAAGAACCGGCTCAAGCGACGGAAGAAACCGTCTTTCTGCTTGGGCGCCACCGGCTCGGCACCCGCCTTGCCCGAGGTGATCGCCACGTGGCGCGACGGACGCGCATGAGCCGGCTCGGCCGCACCACGCTCGTGCGGCTGACGACGCTCGCCGCGCGAACCGCGACCGCCCTCGGCGGCTGCGTTCGGTGCGCTGCCGGCGGCGGGCGCTTCGCCATCGCGACGACGGTTGCGGCCACCACGACGGCGGCGACGCTTGCGCGTAGCGGCGTCGCCTGCCTCACCCTGCGCGGCCTCGGCGTCGACCACGGCCGGCGTTTCCACCACCACGGTTTCAGCCGCGGCCACGGCTTCAGCACGCGGCTTGCGCGGTTCACGCGGCTTGTCGCCACGCGTGCGCTCGCCGCTACGGCTGCGCGAACCACTGCGCGAGGAGCCGCCTTCTTTCTTCTCGCGGTTCTCCACCTTGTCACCAAAGGCGGCGCTGTCGGCGGCGGCTTCGGCCATGAACTGGGCGTCCTGCTCGCGCGGCTGCGGCATCACCAGCATGTCCGGCTCGATGGTGGCTACCGGAATACGCTGGCTGATGTAGCTCTCGATGTCCGGCAGGCTCATCGCGTAGAGGTCGCAGGCAAAGCTGATCGCGTCGCCCTCGGCGCCCAGGCGCGCGGTGCGGCCGATGCGGTGCACGTAGTCTTCCGCGTCCTGCGGCAAATCGTAGTTGAACACGTGGCTCACGGCCGGAATGTGCAGGCCACGCGCGGCCACGTCGGTGCAGACCAGGATGTCGAGCTGACCTTCCTGGAACCGCTGCAGCAGCTTCTGACGCTTGAGCTGCGGCACGTCGCCCGACAGCGCGCCCACACGATAGCCCTGACGCTTGAGGCGATCGGTGATCTTCTCGGCGGCAGCCTTGGTGTTGACGAAGATGATGCTGCGGGTGGGGCTGGTGCGCTCAAGCAGGTTGAGCAGCAACGGCATTTTTTCTTCCTTGGCCGGGAAGTACACCACCTGGCGCACGCGGTCGGCGGTGACGTTTTCCGTCTCCACTTCCAGCTTCTCGGCGTTGTGCATGTGCTCGTAGGCCAGTTCCAGCACGCGATGACTCAGCGTGGCGGAGAACAGCAGCACCTGGCGCTGCTCGCGCGCCGGCAGGCGGCGGAAGATGAAGCGCACGTCCTTGATGAAGCCGAGGTCGAACATGCGGTCCGCTTCGTCGATCACCATGACTTCGACGCCATCGAAGCCGAACACGTGCTGCTTGTAATAATCGAGCAGGCGGCCCGGCGTGGCGATGATGATGTCGCAGCCATCCTTGAGCTGCTGGCGCTGCTTGTCATAGTCGACGCCGCCGTAGATCAGCGCGGTGCGCAGACCGGTGTAGCGGCCGATCGCCTTGGCGTCCTTCTCGATCTGGATGGCCAGCTCGCGGGTGGGTGCAATCACCAGGGCGCGCGGGTCGCTGTCTTTGCGCTCGGCCACGGCGGGCGTGGTGAGCAGGCGGTTCATCATCGCGACCAGGAAGGCGCAGGTCTTGCCGGTGCCGGTCTGGGCCTGGCCCGCCACGTCGCGGCCCACGAGCGCGACCGGCAAGGTCAGCGCCTGGATCGGCGTGCAGCGGGTGAAGCCGGCCTCGTCGAGACCCTTTTGCAGCAGCGGATGAAGATCAAAGTTGGTGAAGAAAGTATCGGTAAGTACGGTTTGGGACATTTGGGTGGGATTAGGTCGTCGGGCGGGTGGCCACTACGCGGGCTACCCGGCTCCCCGGCGCTGAGACGCGTGCGGGAGCAGGTGGATGATCGGCACAGGACCGGGACGTGGGGGCAGGCGCAATCTCATCAGGCATTGCGCGTGCCGGCATCACGTGTCCCTGGCTGGCGCCGGGAGGGAGCGGCATTTACGGCAGCTCCGCTGGCATAGGTCAAAGGACTCTGGCGACTAACGCCATGATCCTCAAAGGAAAACCTTTCACCTATGTCAACGGAACCGCCTGCGGCCGCCCTTGAATCGCTTGAATCGTGCCCCGAGTTACGCTGGAATGGAGGCCTGCCGCAACGGCATCAGCCTTCTTCTACGGAACGACCCCGCGCTTCATGGGCGCCCCAGTGTAGCCGATGCTGGGCGCGTGGTCGTGAAACCCTCTTCCCGCCTACCTTCGGAGACCCCGGTGAGCGAACTGATTACCCACGTGAGCGATGACGCCTTCGAACAGGAAGTGCTCAATTCCGATACCCCGGTGCTGCTGGACTTCTGGGCCGAGTGGTGTGGCCCGTGCAAGGCCATCGCACCGATCCTCGACGAGCTGGCCAAGCAGTACGAGGGCAAGCTGCGCATTGCCAAGATCAACATTGACCACAACCAGAAGACGCCCCGGACCTATGGCGTACGCGGCATCCCGACCCTGATGGTGTTCAAGAACGGCAAGGTCGAAGCCACCCAGATCGGCGCGGTCAGCAAGGGTCAGTTGGCCCAGATGATCGACAAGGCCATCTAAGTTTCATCCACTTTTCCGTCCGTGGCGCTTTACGGCGCCGCGGAGCCGGTGCTAGATTTCCCGGGTCCGTCGGGACAGTCCTGTCCCCCGCGCCATTCGCGCAGCACACCCTCCCTCCTGTCATCTAACGGCGCCCCGCAGAGGTTTGCCCGTGTCCGATATCGAAAGCAAAGAAACCAACGACGCCAAGAGCGCCGACGCCAAGCCTGTGGCCGAGCCCCGTACCCGCGCTCCGCGCCGGTCCGCTGCCGCCGCGGCGGCCGCCGCTGAAGGCAAGGCCGAAAAGCAGGCTCAGCTGAATATGCCTCCGCTGCCACCGATCGAGCGCGCTGAACGTGCCGCACCGCCGGCCGAGGCCGCGGCGCCAGCACCCGCTCCCGCGCCAGCTCCGGCGCCAGCCGCCGACTCCGCCCCCCAGGGCGACGGTGGCCAGCGCCCCCCGCAGGAGGCCCGCGAAGGCGGCCAGCCTCAGCAGGGTGGCAACCAGGGCTTCAACAACCGCAATGATCGCAACGACCGTGATGGTCGCGGCCGTCGTCGCCGTCACGAGCGCAACCCGCAGCAGCAACAGCGCGGCCCGGGTGGCGGCGGTGGCAACCATCCGCGCAACAACAACGGCCTGCCGGTGGACGACGAGTTCGCCGATGCCGGCAGCAACGATCGCCTGATCAACCTGACCGAGCTCAAGCGCAAGAACGCGATCCAGTTGCTGGAATTCGCCGAATCGCTGGGCATCCAGGAAGGCGTCGCCCGCGCCCGCAAGCAGGACGTGATCTTCTCCATCCTCAAGGCGCATGCCCGCTCCGGCGGCGGCATCTGGGCCGAGGGTGTGCTGGAAATCCTGCAGGACGGCTTCGGCTTCCTGCGCTCGGCCGACGAGTCCTACCTGGCCGGTCCGGACGACATCTACGTCTCACCCAGCCAGATCCGCCGCTTCAACCTGCGCACCGGCGACTACATCACCGGCCGCGTGCGTCATCCGAAGGAAGGCGAGCGCTATTTCGCGATGCTCAAGGTCGACGACATCAACGGCGATCCGCCGGAGGCGTCGAAGAACAAGATGCTGTTCGAGAACCTGACGCCGCTGTTCCCGCGCAAGGCGTTCAAGCTCGAGCGCGGCAACGGCTCCACCGAAGACATCACCGGTCGCATTCTGGACCTGGTGGCACCGGTGGGTCGCGGCCAGCGTGGCCTCATCGTGTCCCAGCCGAAGTCCGGTAAGACGATGATGCTGCAGAACGTCGCCCAGGCCATCCAGTACAACCACCCCGACGTCCACCTGATCATGCTGTTGATCGACGAGCGTCCGGAAGAAGTGACGGAAATCGCCCGCACCGTGCGTGCCGAAGTGATCTCCTCCACCTTCGACGAGCCGGCCGTGCGCCACGTGCAGGTCGCCGAAATGGTGATCGAGCGCGCCAAGCGCCTGGTTGAGCACAAGAAGGACGTGGTGATCCTGCTCGACTCCATCACCCGCCTGGCCCGCGCCTACAACACCGTGGTGCCGAGTTCCGGCAAGGTGCTGACCGGTGGTGTGGATGCCAACGCGTTGCAGCGTCCCAAGCGCTTCTTCGGTGCGGCCCGTAACGTGGAAGAAGGCGGCAGCCTCACCATCATCGCCACCGCGCTGACCGACACCGGCAGCAAGATGGACGAGGTGATCTACGAAGAGTTCAAGGGCACCGGCAACATGGAAGTGCACCTGAGCCGCCGCATCTCCGAGAAGCGCGTGTACCCGGCCATCGACATCAACCGCTCCGGCACCCGCCGCGAGGACCTGCTGATCGATCCGGACCTGCTCTCCAAGATCTGGATCCTGCGCAAGCTGCTGCATCCCATGGACGAGCTGGCCGCGATGGAGTTCATGCTCGACAAGATGAAGAACACCAAGTCCAACGACGAGTTCTTCAATTCGATGAAGCGCTGATCGCGCCACACTCGGATCTCGCCAGGGCCGCCTTCGGGCGGCCCTGGTCGTTTCAGGGTAGCGGTGGATGCGTGCGCAGCGTGTTGCGACCGCCGGCCTTGGCGGCATACAGCGCGCGATCGGCGTGGCCCAGCAACACATCGCAGCGGCGCGATGACGGCCCCTCACGCTCGCCCAGCGTCGCCACGCCGATGCTCAGGGTCACACGGCAGTACGGGCTGGCCGGGTGCTCGATAGCCAACTCACGCATGTCATCAAGCACGCCCTGCGCCACCAGCACCGCCCCTTCGGCGTCGGTGCCCGGCAGGATCGCAATGAATTCCTCGCCGCCGTAACGCCCCACGAGATCGCCGTGGCGGCGCATGCGTGACTGCAATTGCAAGGCAACGCGACGCAGGCATTCATCGCCCTGCTGATGGCCGACGCCGTCGTTGTACTTCTTGAAATAGTCCACGTCGATCATCAGCACCGACAAGGGCACGCCAGCGCGCGCGCAACGGCCCACCTCCGCCAGCAGCACCTCGTCGATGCGACGGCGATTGGGCAGGCCGGTAAGGTGATCGTGGCTGGCATGGAACTGCCAATGGCGACGCGCACGCTCCAGCGCATCCTCTTCGCGCTTGCGCGCGGTGATGTCCACCAACACCGAGGCCACGCCCTGCACGCTTCCCCGCGAGTCATGAACAGGCTGCAGAGCCACCAGGTAACAACGCCCGTGGCATTGCACCTCGCGCTCGATACTGTCGATGCCGCCGTCGAAGCGGGCGAGATCGTCGCTCAGCTGGGCTTCGGACTCCGGCAGGTAATCCGACACATTGCCGCCGACCAGCGCCTGCGGCGTCAACCCATGAATGGCCGCATAGGCCGTATTCGCGGCCAGATAGACGCCATCTCGATCGAACACACCCAGCGCTGCCGGAATCGCATCCAGCAGCTGCTGCAAGGCAGTGGCCAGCGGACCAATGAACAGGCTCAGGTCGACCCCCAACCCTGCGGCATTCTCGAATGCGGCCGGACGTGGGCGGATGGCTAACGGTGCGGCGATCTCCGGATGCTCATGCATCAACGGCCGCGCCAGCGCGTGGCGGCGTGCATGCGGCATGGCCACCACGGTGCGCGCCCGCGACAGGCGACGCCACAGCTTGCGTAAACTTCGCTTCATGACCACGTCCTCAAACCCGGCGCCTACGTGCAAGCGACAGCGGGATCGGCGAACGGATGGCGGCGAAACGGCTCACCGCGGGGACATCCGGGCGGGCGAGGCATGGCATGCCAGATGCCGCGAAACCTCGCCAGCCGCCTCCATGCATGGTGCTCGGAACCGCACGGCAGAAGAATCGGAAAAATCCGACTCGATGGCTGCGACAGCGACGTCTTAGCTCGGCATAAGCAGGCAGCGCCGCAACGATGCGAGCGTGGCCGATGACTGCCGCGCCAGCGCACGTCGCACCAGCGGCGCCGCAAGCCGCCCCAGCCAACCGCGAGGAACCACTTGCAGCGTGTGCGTAAGATAGGTGCCCGCGCCATGATGACGCAGGGTAAAGTCGATGCCGATGCGCGCATGGCGACCTGCATACTCGCAGGTCAGCCGCACATCGGGCTCGCGCGCCACAATGCAGCCAAGCAGCACGCGATGGCGCAGCCAACCTTGGTAGAAGCAGCGCAAGCCGTCACCGACGGCGTTCTCGCCGCGCTCGTATTTCTGCACACGGATACAGCGATCCATCCACTGATGCGCACTGGAAAAGTCTTCGATCCGGGCGAACACCTGCGCCGGTGGTCGAGGCACAAATCCACTCTGGCTACAACGCAGCGCCATCGACCGCCATCCACCCATGCCCGCTCAGCGCATCAGGTGCTGAAAGGCGCGCAGGGTCACCAGCAGCACCACGGCGCCCAGCGTCGCCAGCAACAACGACGCCATAAAGCCGCCGCCCATACCCAGACCCAGCTGGTGCGACAACCAGCCGCCCAGGCTGGCGCCCAGCACACCGATCAGTATATCCACGACCAAACCATAGCCACCGCCCCGCACCAGCACACCCGCCAACCAACCGGCCAGCGCGCCAATCACCAGCCATACCAGCAGGCTGTGTTCCGCCATGATTTGTTGCCTCCCTCCGCACTTGTCGATAACGGCGGCGATCCACACATCGCCGACGCGCCCTCTGTCACATCCAAGCCAAGTACACCCGCGCAGCGATGCGGCGGGCCACGCCTTACGGCGCTTATTGCCATCCGCCTGCTGCATGCTGCCGGCATGCCGGCGGATGGCTATTCAGGAGGTCGACATGGATCCCGACAAACCGATCAGGGGTTACAACGGTTTGTCGCCAGCGTGCTCGCCGACACATGCCATCCTTGTCATGCGGGAAACCGCGATGTGGACGGGAAAATGCACAGCGTGATCGCTGCGCCGTTCCCCCACACGGCCTTGGAGTGCATTTGACGGGTTATGCGGAGACGGTGGAATCAGAATATTCCTACTGACGTCACGATCTAATACGACTAAGGCGACTGGCGACTCACAGCAGGCCGATCATGCGGGCGTAGTCGTAGAGTTGCTTGTCGCTTTCGAGGTTGAGCTTGCGCATGGCATCGCGCTTTTGCTGGCTGATGGTCTTGACGCTTCGCTCCAGCCGACGAGCGATCTCCGACACGGTCAACCCTTGCGCCAGCAGGCGAATCACCTCGACCTCGCGCCGCGACACTACCGGCTCGTTACCGTTGGGATACATGCCTTCGATCTGCCTGCGCATGCGCTCGCTGAGATAACTGCGACCGGCGCGAATCATGTCGATAGCCAGCAACAGCTCCTTGGCCATCGCCATCTTGTCGACCACGGCGCGCACACCCACGCTGATCATGTTCTGCACCAGGGCCGGGTTGCGCAGCATGGTGAGCACCAGGATGGGCAGTTCCGGGTAGCGATCGCGCACAAGCTGAAGCAAGCTCAGCCCATCGAAACCTTCCACATCGGCGGGCATCGAAAAATCGGTGATAAGCAGATCGCAGGGCGTGCGGGCAAGCAGATCCAGCAACTCCGGCCCATTGCGGGCCTCGCCGACCACGGACAAATCGTGTCCATACTCCCGCAACGAAGTCTTCAGTCCGATCAGGACAACCGGATGATCATCGGAAATTACGATCCGCACACTACCCCCTACCTACAGCCGATCAATGCGCAGGCCCTATCGTTAAAAGCTTATTCGCCGGCTTGACTTATCGCTGGTGTTTGTGACCGCGCCAGCCCAAAGGTAGCATGAACGCCGGAATCCACGACCAACCGGACCTCAGCTCCGCCCAGCGGGCTCGCATGATGCGCATTGACACCTTAACGCGACCGTTCTTGCGGCGGCCCCCACGAGCGGCCCGTCGTGCGCTGGCATTGGCGACGCTGCCTTGGTTCGACAACGAAGCGGTGGCGCTGTCGCCGGTAACGCTTGCCCTGGCGGCACTGCTGATGCTCACCGCCATCGCTGCGTTTGTGTTGGCGTGGTTGCTGCGGTCACAGCTGCGCGAAAGCCGCCGACTGCAGGAACACGCGCAGACGCAGGCGATGCTGCACCAGGAAACACTGGATGCACTGCCGCTGCCAGTGACACTACGTACGCTTGATGGCCGTGTCATGACACGCAACCGGCGCAGCATCGAGCTTGCCGGCAGCGAACAGAGCGCGACGGATGCCTTGCGCGGCGACGCCTTTGCGGACGCCAAGGCAGCGGTGTTGCAAGGTGCGAACTATCGCCAGGAAGTGCAGATTCCCGCATCGGATGGCGGCAGCCACGCAGCGTATCTGTGGGTGCATGCCCTGCGCGAGGGCGGCCAGGCACGCGGCTACGCTACCGCCCTGCTCGACATCAGCGAGTTCCGCGATGCCGAGCAAGATGCGCGGCAGACCGAACAGCAATTGGCGGATATCGCTCGCTGCATGCCCATCGTCGCGCTGGTGCTACAGGTCCATGCGGACGGCGCACGCCAGCTACGCTTCGTTACCGGCGACACGGTGGCACTGTTCCACCTGGATGCCACGGAACTGCGCGACGCCCAAGGCCTGCTGCGGCTGGACAGTTTGCGCGATCGCGTGCATCCGGATGATCTGCCGGCTTTCATGCGCGTGCTGGACATCGCCTTCGACGCGGCGCCCGTGCGCACGCTCGATTTCCGCACCTTCGGCGCGCATGGACAGCGCTGGATTCACGCCACCGTGGCTTCGCTGCCAGACGATGCCGGCGGTGGGCGCTTGCTCGGCTACTTCATCGATACCACCGAGCAGAACCTCCGCAACGAAGCGTTGCGCATCGCGCGCGACGTGGCGGAGCGCGCCTCCAAGGCCAAGGCCGATTTCCTCGCCAGCATGAGCCATGAGATCCGCACGCCCATGAACGGCGTGATCGGCATGCTGGAACTGCTGGGCCGCACGCCCATCGACGCGGAGCAACGCGAACTACTGCGTTCGGTGGAGGATTCCGCCAGCGCGCTGTTGCAGATCCTCAACGACATCCTGGATTTCTCCAAGCTCGAAGCGGGGGATCTTCGCCTCGATCCCACGCCGTTCGACGTGCGCAGCTGGCTCGACCAGGTGGCAGGCGCCATGGGACCCATCGCGCGCCACAAGGGGCTTGCCCTGCGCTTTACGGTGGCGACGGAAGTGGCCGGCCAATTACGTGGCGACAGCATGCGGCTGCGCCAGATCTTGCTCAACCTCACCAACAACGCCATCAAGTTCACCGAGCGCGGCAGCATCACCGTGCGCGTGGGGGTGACCGGCGACAGCGGCTCGCAGCAGCAGCTTGCGCTCAGCGTTACCGACACGGGCATCGGCATCGCCGCGGATAAGCAAGCCACCCTGTTCCAACCCTTCGCTCAGGCCGAAAGCTGGACCAGTCAACGCTACGGCGGCACCGGGCTGGGCCTGGCCATCTGCAGCCAGTTGGTGGAACTGATGGACGGCCGCATTGCGTTGAATAGCGAACTGGGAGTCGGCACCACCGTCACCGTCGAATTGCCGCTGCCGGTGATCGAGCGCGCTACATCGACACCTGCCGCATTGCGCGGCCGCCATGCCATTGTGCGCGTGAGCTCAGCGGTCACGGCCAACAGCCTCGAATCGCAGCTGCGCGCCGCCGGCATGACGGTGGAACGCATCGACCCCCGCCAGCCGCTGCGCGCAGGCATGGCCGCCAGCCTGCTGTTTATCGACGCGAATGATGCAGCCAGCGCCGAGGGCATCGATTCGCATGTGGTGCAGGTCACCGATGCCGTGGTGGCCAGCCTTGATAGCGAAGGCCCGACCCTGCTCGAAGCCCAACCCCTGCGTTGGCGCGCCATGCTGCGAGCCTGCTTGCGCGCGCTTGAGCTGGATGACGCCGACGCGTTGCCGCCAGCGGGGCCGAGCGCTGCACCCACCTTGCCGCAACTGCGCGGCGATGTCTTGGTCGCCGAAGATCATCCGGTCAGCCAGCGACTCATCGCCCGTCAGCTCGCCCTGCTCGGACTCAATTGCGACATCGTCGACAACGGACGCGATGCCCTGGAAGCCTTGCACGGCGGCGGCTACGCGCTGCTGCTCACGGACGGCAACATGCCGCATATGAGCGGCTACGAGTTGGCCCAGGCCTGGCGCGCTTTCGAGGCGGCCAGCGGCGCGCCCACCCGCCTGCCCATTCTGGCGATGACCGCCAATGCCTTGAGCAGCGAAACAACGCGCGCTCGCCAGGCGGGCATGGACGACGTACTCAGCAAGCCACTGCAGCTGGCGACACTCAGCGAAACGCTCAGTCGCTGGCTCGGCGCGCGCGCACCCGCGGGCGTCACCAACGACGACAGCGAGGATTTACGCCACCTGTTTGCGGACGTCAGCGAGGGGGACCTGCGCCAATTGCGCCACCACGCCGGCCAGCAGGATCTGCTAGCCGCCACCCAGACCATGCACCGCCTGCTCGGTGTGCTCCCCCTCTTTGCCGACACCCCGCTGCTGGCCGAAGGACAGCAGTTGTTCGAAGCCCTGCACGAGCCTGCCCAGGCCGCCACGGCGCTGCCCGCGCTGGTCGGATTCGCCGACCGCGTAGAGCAACTTCTTACGAGCCTGCGCCACCCCTAACCTGTGATCTAGTTGGCATTCTTCGAGGCGTCCACGACAATGGGGCAGCCGTGGATCACTGCGTCGGTACGGGAAAGGGACACCGCCGCCGACGACGGATGGAGTGACCGCGGTAAAGGGGTACAGGAATGTCGAGGTTTTCATGTCATACCGGACCTTCGGGTCGGGCACTTCGCGCCATCTGGCGCTGGCTGCCCTGCTGTTCGCGACACTAACCGCCGCCTTTGCCCCATCCGCGCCTGCTGCACCGGCCGACTGGAACTACCGGGTACGTCCAGGCGACAACCTGTGGGACCTGGCTGGGCGCTACCTCAAGCCCGATGTGCCTTGGCAGAAGCTGCAGGACTACAACCAGGTCGGCGACCCATTGCACCTGCCACCCGGGTCCACCATGCGCTTCCCGGTGGGCTGGCTGCGTCAGGCCCCCGCCCCCGCCCGGGTGATCGCGGTGATCGGCCACGCCCAGGCGCAGGACGCCGCCGGCACTACCGTGCCGGTCACCACCGGCATGTCGGTGGGTTACGGCAGCACGCTCATCACGCAGGCCGATACCAGCCTGTCGCTAGACCTGGCCGATGGCTCGCGCGTGCTGATGCAAAGCGATAGCGAACTCGTGCTCGATCGCCTGAGCGCCTATGGCCGCACCGGCATGGTGGACACCCGCATGCGGCTCAAGCGCGGCCGCGTGAGCAGCGATGTGGTGCCCCTTAACGGCAGCGCCGCGCGCTTCACCGTGTCCACGCCCAACACCATCTCCAGCGTGCGCGGCACGCACTTTCGCGTGGTCGCCGACGAAAACGACGGCACCGCGCGCACCGAGGTGGTGGGCGGCCATGTCGATGTAGGCAACGCCAAGCGACACGTGATGGTCGACGGCGGCAAGGGGGTCGCCACCGCCGCCAACGCCACGCCTGGCCAGCCGGCCAGCCTGTTGCCGGCGCCCGTGCTGGATTGTCCGCGCCAGCCACTCGGCCAGTTGCCGGCGAGCATCCAGTGGAAGCCGCTGGAGCAGACCGCGCACTATCGCATCCAGGTGGCGCCGAGCGAACGTTTCGAGGCGCTGGTGCTCGACCAGGTGGTCGATACACCACAAGCCAACCTGCCAGCCATGCCCGATGGTCCGCACGCCTTCCGCGTGCGCGGCATCGACGGTGATCGCCTGGAAGGCCTGGACGCCACCTGCGTGTTCACCGTGGCCGCGCACCCGCAACCGCCACTGATCCTGGAGCCGCAACCCGGCGCCAAGGCACGCGACACCCGCCCGAGCTTCCGCTGGACCGAGAGCGAAGAGGCGGTGAGCTACGCTTGGGAACTTGCCGGCGATGAGGGCTTCAGCCATCCGCTGGCCAGCCAGCCACAACTCACCGGCAACAAGACACGCGCTCCGGAAACGCTGCCTTATGGCCACTATTTCTGGCGCATCGCCAGCCGTGACAAGGACGGCAAGCTAGGCCCGTACACCAGCGCGCTGCCCTTCGACCTGGTACCCGAACCGCCCGCGCCCGCCCCGGGAGAGCCGCAGCACCAGCACGGCGATTTCGTGCTGAGTTGGCCGGCTGGAACGCCGGGCCAGCGCTATCACATCCAGTTGGCACGCAAACCGGACTTCAGCGAGGTCGGCGTCGACGAAACGCTGGACAAACCCGAGCTGAGCCTGCGCAAGCTCGCTTCCGGACGCTGGTACGCACGCGTGCAGACCATCGAGACCGACGGCTACGCCGGCCCCTGGAGTGCCGTGCAACGCACCCGCGTGCCATGCACGGCCTGTCGCTGGGCTGCGGCCGGTGGCGGCGTGGTGCTGCTGTGGCTGGTGCTGTAATGACGCGGCACGCCGGCTGACGCGATGACCGTGGCCCTGCCCTTGCTCCAACGCATGCTCGCATGGGTGATGGGCTTTGCCGCCCTGGTGCTGCTGCTCGCCAGTGGCATCGCCGAACCGCTGGACCGCTCGCTGTACGACGCGCACATGCGCTCCTGGTCGTATGCCACCGGCGATCAGGTGGTGATCGTCGCCATCGATCCGCAGAGTCTCGCCCAGTTGGGCAACTGGCCCTGGGCGCGCTCGGTGCATGCCCGGCTGGTGCAACGCCTGACGGAAGCGGGCGTGCGCGGCATCGGCATGGATGTGACCATGGCCGAGCCTGACGTGAGCCATCCGGAGAACGATCGCGCTTACGCCGAGGCCATTCGCCGCAATGGTCACGTGGTGATGCCGGTGTTCGCCGAGGCCGCCGAGCTGGGCGGCGTGCTGGAAGAAGTGCTGCCCACCAGCGACATCGCCCGCGAAGCCTCCGCCCTGGGCCACGTGGATGCCTCCAAGGATCCGGACGGCATCGCCCGTGGCGTCTACCTGAACGCGGGTTTGGGGCAAGCACAATGGCCCGCACTGGCGCTTGCCCTGTTCGCGCAGGATCAAGCGGGCCAAGCCATCGCCTTGCCCGGATTGCGCAGGCCCCATGGCGAAAGCTATTCGCCCTATCAGTGGGTGCGCGATAACTACGTACTGCTGCGTTTCGCCAGCGCCGCCGGCGCCTTCAATCAGGTGTCCTATATCGACGTGCTGGAAGGACGCGTGCCCGATGCCTTGCTCAAGGGGCGCTGGGTGCTGGTGGGCGCGACCGCCGCGGGCCTGGGCGATCAATTGGCCACTTCCGCCTCCGGCATCAACGCACCCATGCCGGGCGTGGAATACCAGGCCAATATCCTCGAATCGCTGCGCAACCATCGGCTGATCACGCCACTCAACCTGCCCGCGCAACTGCTCATTGGCGGATTGCTGCTCGCCGCGCCGCTAGCCTTGCTCGGCTGGCCGTGGTTCCAGCGACGCTGGCGGTTGGCAACGGTGACGCTGTTGGCCATTCCGCTGGGCAGCCTGCTGCTGTTGCGCCTCGGCTACCTGTGGTGGCCACCGGGCGCCTGCCTTGTGGTGGCGGCACTGGGCGTGGCCGCTCAGGCCACCCTCGCCCAGTTCGAACGTCGTCGCGCCGCCCGCGCGCCACCTCTCGCGAAAACCTGGTGGCTAGACGAAGCCCAGCCGCGCTGAGGCAGCCCGGGCGGCGTTGATCCGGGCGTCCCTAGCCCCTTTGGTCTATTCCAAGCGCTGCGCATACCCTCCACATTCGCTGGACCGCCCGGACAACCCGCTCAGATGGACCCTCGCATGGCTCAGGCCATGGGTACGTCGCATCGGCGGCTACTCGACGACCGGAACGGAACACGTCATGCGCCCATCAATGCTTGCTCCCAGACTTGCCACCGATGGTCGGCGGCGTTTGGCGGAATCTCCCCTGCGCATGCCGGTCGCTTGCCACACGCAGCCGCCATGAAGCGGCGGATGCGTCACTCCACGTGGTGAAGCGCAACCGTACCCATCACTCCGCAGAACATCCTGCACAGGAGATTCCCATGAAGCACACCATGCTCTGGCTGTCCGCAGCCATGGCGCTGGGCTGCGCCCTCGCCGCCTCCGCCGCCGACACCACCAAGACCACGGTGATCCGCGATTACACCGATAGCGTGGCGCCTGCCGACCAGGAGGCCTACGAGGCCGGCATCAAAACCTTCAATCAATGCCTGAGCCAGCACGGCTTCAAATACACGTGGACCGCTTGGACGCATGAAACCGGCGATACCTACGCTTACTCCTATACCAGCGATCCGCTGCCCTGGTCGGCCTTCGACGCCATGCAGGCGGCCGGCAAAGCCTGCGACCCATCCTTGCGCAGCAACGTCAATCCGCACCTGAAAAGCGAAACCAGCGCTTTCCTTGAACAGCATCCCGAGCTCAGCTATATGCCCGGCGCCGTGGCGGGCAACTGGCCGCTGATCGAAGTGATCTACTTCAAGCTCAAGGCCGGTCATGAGCCCCACGACACGTTTGTCGATGTACTGAAGAAGATCGCGGCGGCCGCCGAGAAGTCCAAATGGACCAACCATTACATCGTCCACGAGCTACTGAATGCGGGTGAAGAGGCCCCCGACTTCATCGTGGTGATCCCTGCCAAATCCTGGGCAGACCTGGGCAAAGACCCAGACACGCCGCTGTGGTCCATGGTGGAAAGCGTCTACGGCAAAGCCGATGCGCAAGCGATGCGCAAATCGCTCAACGATGCCCTCACGAGCCAAAGCTCGCATATCGATAGCTACAACGCCGAACTCACTTACAAAGCCAACGGCAAGTAAGTCCACGGGCGCCTCAACGACAAAGGCCGCCCCAAGGGCGGCCTTTGTCGTTGGCATCACGCGCACATGGCGGCTAGTGCACAGGTGCCTTGACCTTGCGAAAGCGACGCTCCTGCACCACCCACATGGCCATGCCATAGCCCAGGCCCGCCAGCAGCCACAACGCGGCCGACTGCGCGTGGGACAGCCGCGGATGCGGAATCAGGAAGGTCATGATGAGGAACATCGGCACGCCGTAGAACAACAGCCCGCTGCGCAGTACAAAGCGCCACATGCCCTGCTGTCGGATCTTCGCCCACCGATCAAATTCTTTCGCCCGCATGCATCCTCTCGCTGAAACCGCGTCCTTATGGACGTCACCCATGGAACGCATGAGCGTCCCATGGGTTGAATGGCCAGGGTCTGAACGTTAGAACTCGGTCCAGGCATCCCCATCGGTAACCAGCTCCGCTTCGGGGCGGCGACGAGGCGCCGGTCCGCCCTGATCCTGCCGGGCCGACCGTTCGATCAGCGCGGACACCGTCTTGGCGACCGGGCGCGATTCGCCCGCCTCACCCTGTACGGTGAAGTAGGCCACCTGGTTCATCAGCACGTGCGACAGATCCAGCGTATTGCGGCTGGCGGCACTGGCCTCCTCCACCAGGGCGGCATTCTGCTGCGTTACTTCGTCCAGCGTCACCACGGCATTGTTGACCTGGCCGATACCCGCGGACTGTTCCTCGGAGGCCGCTGCAAACACCTCGATAATGGTGCTGACTTCACGCACGTCGCCGGCAATGTCATTGAGCGCGCCACCCGTGCGCTCCACCAGTTCCGCACCTTCGGCCACCTTCTCGCTGGTACCCTGGATCAAGGTCTTGATGCTCTTGGCCGCCACGCTGCTGCGCTGGGCCAGATTTCGCACTTCGGTTGCCACCACCGCAAAACCTCGCCCCTGCTCGCCGGCACGCGCCGCTTCCACGGCGGCATTGAGTGCGAGCAGGTTGGTCTGGAAGGCGATCTCATCGATCATGCCGACAATCTCGCCCACTTCCTTGCTTGCCGCGGTAATCGCCTGCATCGCGCCCACGGCGGACCCGGCGATCTCGCGTCCCTCCTCGGCGCGCTTGCGCATGCGCAGCGCCATATCGCGCGCCTGGTTGGCGCCTTCGGCGTTCTGCTTGACGGTGGCTGCCAGCTCTTCCATCGAGGCAGCCGTTTCCTCCAGCGAACTGGCCTGCTCCTGCGTACGCTGCGACAAGTCATCGTTACCCTGCGACAAGTCACGCGCGGCCGACGTCACCTGCTCCGCCACATCGCGCACCTGGGTCACGATACTGGTCAGCTGGCGGTCCATCTCGCCGAGCGAGCGCAAGGTGTCACTGAACTCGTCATTGCCGCTGACGGCCGTGGCGTTGTTGAGCTTACCCTGCTGGATCGCGCCAGCCAGTTCACGGGCCTGCGTCAGCGGACGAATGATGGCGCGAATCAGCGTAATCGCCACACCCAGCAACACCAGCACGCCGATCACCAGCACGGCGAGGGACAGCTTCCAGGTCGTGCCAAAGCTGCGCGCGGCATCCTCCGACGCATCGGCGGCCTGCTTCTCGTTCACCGTGATGAGCTCATCGATGATGGCAGTGGCCTTGGTCATGCCATCGGCGACAACGGTCGTATGCATGCGCCGTGCTTCATCGATCTTGCCGGCATCGAGCAGCTCAGCCTCCTGCTTCACCAGCGGGCCCAACTCGCCACGCAGGGCGTCGAATTTCCGGGCGGCGACACGTTCGGCATCCGAGGACACCATACTCGGGTAGTACCGGCTCCACGCTGACGCCATGTGCTTTTCGTCGTCGGCGATCCGTGCCGCCACGCCACGCTGGGTGGGATCGATCAACGAACGGTTGAGCCCCAACCGTTGATCCACGATGGCCGAACGCGCGTCACTCACCGCGACGATGGCCAGTACATTGGTGCGATACATATCGTCGACCATTCGATAAGTGCTGCGCACCCCGAACAGACCGACCAGACCCACGACCACCGCAATGGCCAGGGCAACGGCCATGGCGGCGACAATTTTCAAGCGAACGGTAAAGCGCATTGTGACTCCCCAAGGAAGGGTGGATCACCCCCCAAGGTGGTATCGGCTTTCGCAGGGCTTCCTTGACCAGCAACATTTTGCGTTTGCGTGATCTGGCGCACCGTTCGCACGCCCTGGCTGTCGCATCGAGGTTGATATTTCGCGCCGGGCCGAACGGCGACAGAGGCTCAGAAAACGTGCTCGACGGTATCGGGAAGACGCACCCAGGGGTGCATGCATTCCTCGAACACGGAGATGGACGGCGGCGGAAAATCCTGACGCACAAACGCGCCTATCGGCACGCCGATCACGCCTGGCGCCTGGTCCAGCCGGTAGTACACGGAGGCTCCGCACACCGGGCAGAAATGGAATGTGGCCTTGCCGCCGGAATCACCTTCACGCACGTATGCCGTGGCGTTGCCGCGAATGACGATGCTCTCTTCGCGAAAACGCGCCTGCACGCCGAACACGCTGCCGGTACGACGCTGGCAGGCATGGCAATGGCAAATGGAGATGCGCAATGGATCGTCGGTGGCGCGCAGCATCAGCTGACGGCAACTGCAGGTGGCAACATGCTGCGGCATGAAATGGGTTCCGTCGGTGGAGATGTCACGGATGGTCAACACGGCGCTCACACGATCTCCAGCGAAATCCACCGCATGGGATGGTAAGCGAGCCGCGCACCTTAGCGCATTCCCTGGTAGGCGGATCGGCGCAACGTGTTACGGTCGGGCCTCACCCAACCAACGGAGCCCCACTGTGCGCCACCTTTTTTCGTGGTTGTCCGCCGTCCTGCTGGTACTGTCCGCCACCGTCAGTTCGCCACTCGCCGCGCAATCGCTGCGCGTCATGAGCTTCAACGTACGCGTTCCCGTCGCCGCTGACGGCCCCAATCGTTGGGAGGCACGCCGCGACTTGATGGTGCGCACCATCCGCGAACAGCATCCCGACCTCATGGGCACGCAGGAGCTGCACCAGGAACAGGGCGACTACATCGTGGCCAAGCTGCCTGAATACACGTGGTTTGGCATCGACCGTCGCGGCGGCCACAGCGACGAGCACATGGGCGTGTTCTACCGCAAGGACGTATTGGTGCTGAAGGAATCGGGCAACTTCTGGCTATCCGACACGCCAGACCAACCGGGCAGCATCAGTTGGGGCCATCCGCTGCCGCGCATGGTGACGTGGGCACGGTTCGAGGTGAAAGCCACCGGCCGCACGTTCTATTACTACAACACGCATATGCCCTATCGCAGCGAGGATGAACCCGCACGCGTCAAGGGTGCCAAGGAAATACTTAGTCGCCTCGCGCAGCTGCCCAAACAGGTGCCTTTTGTGCTCACCGGCGATCTGAACACCGACACCAGCAGCCCCACCTATGCGCTACTGACCCAGCAATTGGTGGATACGCGCACCGTGGCGCCCACGGTGGAAGGCCCGGAGAAGACGTTCCACAACTTCACCGGCACGCCGGACCAGCGCATCGATTTCATTCTGGAGCGCGGCTTCACGCCGACTGACTTCATCACCGTCACGACGCAGCGGGATGGCCGCTACCCATCCGATCACTTCCCAGTGCGCGCGGATCTCACGTTCAATCCGCGCTGACACAGCAGGCAAGCATCCGATCAGGAATAGGTCAGGGCCATCTCGCGATGGGACCATCGTGTCGCCCTGGCCGCGCCAGCGTCGCCGACACCCGCGCTGCCTTCATCGGCAATCACCCAGGCCGCGCTGGGGGTGACACGCAGAGGGTTATCGGGGCGGTTCATGCATAGCGTTTCGAGCCAGCGTGCGCCACGGATCGAGACGTCATCGTGCGATGGCGCGGCCACGAATAAAGCACCGCCGTCCTCTATCCAGGGAGCCAGCGCGGCGCGCGACCCCACATCTCCGATCGCCAGGTTCACCACGGACACACCCGGGTAACGACGCCGCGCCACCACCATCGTCACGGATGCATCCACCCGCGCTGTCTCTCTTACCAGCACCAGCACCGGCGTGACATGAGCCTGCTTTGCACTGCCGATGCATCGCGCCAATGCCTCATTGTTCACGTCGGCAGCGCAGCTTGTCACCAGGCATAGGGTTCGCAGGTTGGCGATCGCCGCAACGCCGTTCTGAAGGTCATGCGACGGGTCGTGATACAGCGACTGCCTTGGCAGCCTTGCCATCACGTGGTCACGGGAACGATCCAACAACAACCAATCGCCAGGCACGGCATCGCCTTCTGGCCAGGCGAGCGCATGGCAACCGCGCGAGGAATACATAGTCAGCAAACCGGCGTGCTCGGCCATGACACGCGCCGGGTAACCCGCCTCGAAATCGGTCAGCGTGAGAGAAGCCGCAAACTCCGGCCGCCAGCCGAGCTGGTGCAGCGAAAACGTCCTGTCAGACATGGGAAACCCTGGAATCTTGGAAAGCGCGGCCACGCGAATCGGGGCCGAACGAAGCGCCAGGGTGCGAAGCGGGAGATGTCAGTGCGCCAGCGAACCAGCTGGCGAAACGATCAGAGACGCGACGACCCGGCGGAGGTTTCTACAACAATCATGGTTCATTTCCTCCTTGTGGCTGGGTTGACGGGATGCGCAGAGTATCCACGCCACCCACCGCTTGCAAGTGCTTATTTTCGTTAGGTCTGACGCAAGCCGGAGCACACGCCGGCGTATGCGCGACGCGGCGGGCGGCGGGCGGCGGGCGGGCACCGCGCCATATCGCCTGGGCCGACGAGCGGCCTGCGCCTCACAGCGTAATCGTGCCTTCCAGGTAGAACACACAAGCCCCTTCCAGCTCCACGCGCTCACCGCGTAGACGACAACGCAGCTCGCCGCCGCGCGAGGAGGCTTGATAGGCAAGCAACGCCTGCTTACCGAGCTTGCTCGCCCAGTACGGCGCCAGCATGCAATGCGCGCCTCCCGTCACCGGGTCCTCGGGAATGCCCTTGGCTGGAGCAAAGTAGCGACTGACCATGTCATAGCCTTGATCGCCCGGCGCCGTCACGATCAGGCCCGGACTGTTCCACAGCGCGATGGCCGCCAGGTTCGGCTGCAACCGGCGTACCGTCCGCGCACTGTCCAGCACGGCCAGGTAATTGAACTCGTTGCCGAGAAATTCCAGCGGCTCCACACCAAG